>JAAELO010000165.1 GCA_024226555.1 Desulfobacterales bacterium
ATATTGAAATTCCAAAATTATCCGGCTTGCCTGATCTCTCAAAGGGAAGTGATGAAAGTGCTGAGAATTTGGAAGGCAGCTTCTCGCCAGATGATATAGATTCACTTTTTGACAGTAAGGAAGATGTTTCTGAGCCCAAACAGGAAGATGGAATTCCAGATGGATTTTCCAACGATGATATTGACGCTCTCTTTGATAGTAAACCTGAAGAGAGTGCAAACTCAGCAAATATTGAAATTCCAAAATTATCCGGCTTGCCTGATCTCTCAAAGGGAAGTGATGAAAGTGCTGAGAATTTGGAAGGCAGCTTCTCGCCAGACGATATAGATTCGCTTTTTGACAGTAAGGAAGATGTTTCTGAGCCAAAACAGGAAGATGTAATTCCAGATGGATTTTCCAATGATGATATAGATGCTCTCTTTGATAGTAAACCTGAAGAGAGTGCAACCTCAGCAGATATTGAAATTCCAAAATTATCCGGCCTGCCAGATCTCTCAAAAGGAAGGGATGAGAGTGCTGAGGAGTTAGAAGGAAGTTTCTCACCGGATGATATAGATTCTCTCTTTGACAGTAAACCGGAAGAAAGCAGGGAGTCTACAGGTTTTGAAGTCCCAAAACTTTCAGGCCTTCCAGATCTCACAGGTGGTCGAAAAGAAGGTGGTATAGAAGGAAACCTCTCAGCTGATGATATAGAGTCAATGCTTGATAAAGCACCGGAAGTAGAAGAAGAAATAATCCCAGATGGGTTCTCCAATGATGATATAGATTCTCTTTTTGACAATAAACCGGAAGAAAGCGGGGGGGCTACAAGTTTTGAAGTTCCAAAACTTTCAGGCCTTCCAGATCTCACAGGTGGCATAAAAGAAAGTGGTTTAGAAGGAAACCTTTCTACTGATGATATAGACTCAATGCTTGAAAGCAATATAAGCAATACAGAGGATTTGGGAGAAGGTTTTAAAATACCTAAACTATCTGGTCTTCCAGATCTTTCAAAGGGTAGGGAAGTTGATACAGAAGATTCCCTTTCTATGGATGAAGTGGATTCCATGCTTGAGGATGTGAAAAAAGGCAACTATGAAGATAAAGAGATTGAATTTGATCTGGATGATGTACTTCCACCTGTTATGGATGATGACTTGATGCTTGATAAGCTTGATATCGAGCCAGAAAAAGATCTGCCAGAAGTTTCAAATGATGTTTTCAATAATATTGATCTTAAAATAACTGATGAAGTTATAGATGAAGTTAATAAAGAGGTCTCAAAAAACGGTGACATTTCAATATCTAAGAAACAGATTGAGGAAGCTGTTGAATCAGTTGTTAAAGGAATGTATTCCAAGAAAATTGAGATGATCCTTTTAGATGCCATTGAAGAAACTGTTAAGAAAGAGATTGATTCTATTAAGGGTAAACTTAAGACTGATTAATTAGAGGTTTACCTATGTGGAATCCTCTAAACTATCTTTTGATCGAACTACTACGTTGTTCCAAAAAATATAAATGTTGTAAATTCACCCCGTTATTTTTTTATCACGCAGAGATTTTATAAAACTAAAGATTTTATAAACGCTGTATTTCAACCAAAATCTTAATTATTAGAGGTTTTCTATATTAGATTGCCTGCAAAAAGGTATGTTATTTTTTATTGAAGTTTGATTAAATCATATCATATATTGTATCTTTAAATATTCGATTAAAGATCTTGGGTACAGCAACTATTCCCTAAATATTAAATCCATATTGGAGAAAAAATGGATATATTTGTAGATTTCAAAGGTATTGAAGATATTTTTAAAAAGGCTGAAACAGATAATAGGGATTTTCTCTATGAATATGAAGTCTATGAAATGATGAGATTGATCGGCTCAGAAACAATCCCTGAGTATCATTTCCACAATAAAAAAGAGCGTTTCAATTATGAGAGTATAGAAAAAATTCCCGGAGACTCTGTTGTTCTAAAAATTGTATCACCTTATATTTTACATAAAAGCGATGTCACAGGAGTGACTATCGTTGAAAAAAATCATGATTCAATACTTTCTGCAATTCGTTTGATGCTTCAGGAAGTCCCTGAAAAACAAGCCGTATCATTTGAAAAATCAGTTGATATTATCCCCGAACGTTATGAAGGTCTATCTGGTAGTGATCTGATTTCTAAGGTCTCTTCTGATGTAAAGGGTGTTCTTATCTGTCAATTTATGCCACCAGATTCCAATGAGTTTGGAAATGAACTTTTGGTTAGTTTAAGAAATACAAGAGAATTTGGTATTATTTTAAGTAGTGGTTTAGGCGGAACAGATACAGAACTTTATGCAAAAAGATTTAGAAAAGGAGAAGCTGTCGTTGCAGCATCAACCGAGATGACTACAGGTGAAAAGTTTTTTGATTTGTTTCAAAATACAGTATCATATAGAAAGATGGCGGGATTAACCAGAGGGCAAAAAAGAATTGTTACCGATGGACAGTTAGTTGAATGCTACCTTGCAATGATAGCCCTTGGTAAGTATTTTTCCCCATTTAACAATGAAACTGACTATGTGATTGAGGAGCTTGAGATTAACCCATTTGCATTTTCAAATTATTTGATGATACCTCTTGACGGTCTTTGTAAATTCTCAAAAAACAAAAATTATGAATATATAGATAAAAAAGAGAAAATTGATAAACTACTTCACCCTTCTTCAATCTGTATTCTTGGTGTTTCCGGTAAGGGACAGAATATTGGTAAAATTATTTTACAGAATATTTTAGCAAATGGTTTTAATAAAGATAACCTTTTTGTTGTTCACAAAGATCTTGACCAGATAGAAGGGGTTCAAACCGTAGAAAAAATAGATTGTGGTAAAACCTATGATCTTATAATTTTAGCTGTTGGAGCAGATTCAATACCTGATCTTGTTGACAAAATCATATCTGATAAAATAGCAAATAGTGTTCTTTTAATCCCTGGTGGTCTTGGAGAGAAAAAAGGTAGTGAAGAGATTAGTGAAAAACTATATGAGGTTATAAAAAATGCCCATAAAAAAGATGGTCCGGTTTTTCTTGGGGGTAATAGCTTAGGAGTTCTTTCCCATCCTGGAAGATATGATTCCCTTTTCATACCGGAAGAAAAGCTTCCTAAAATAAGAGGAGACCATAAAAGAAAAAGCACTTTAATAAGCCAGAGTGGTGCATACATGATTACAAGAATGAGTCGTTTGTCATTTTTAGATCCAGCATATGCAATATCCATAGGTAATCAGATAGATTTAACTGCCGGAGATATTGTTAGTTACATTAATGGAAAAGATGAAATAAAAACAATTTGTTCATATATGGAAGGTTTTCAGGATCTGGATGGCCTCTCCTATGCAAAATGTGTTAAAGATGCTGTTTTAAAAGATAAAGAGGTTATTTTCTACAAAGCAGGAAGAACACCAGAGGGTAAGATGGCAACATCGGGCCATACCGCCTCCCTTGCTGGGGACTATATGGTATGTGAGTCCTGTATTAATCAGGCCGGTGCTATTGTTGCTAAGAATTTTACTGGTTTTGAAGGTTTGATAAGACTTTCAAGTACTCTACATGATAAAAAAATTAATGGGCAAAGATTAGCAGGGGTCAGCAATGCTGGTTATGAAGCAGTAGGGATTGCTGATAATATTTTAGGAGAAGATTACAAGCTTGATCTTGCAGCTTTTTCAGATAAAACAATTGGGAAAGTTGAAAAAATTCTCAAAGAAAGTAAACTATCAAATCTTGTTGATGTTAAAAATCCCCTTGATATTACTCCAATGGCAGGTGAAACAGTATATGAAGAGGTTGTTAAAGCTCTTATGGAAGATAGTCATATTGACGCTCTTGTTGTTGCAATCGTTCCACTAACACCAATCATTGAGACTCTTCCTGATGGATTTACAGGAAAAGAGGACGCAGAAGAAAATATTGCAAAAAGATTAACCAATTTAGCATCAAAATACGATAAACCATTGGTAATTGTAATAGATAGTGGTACTTTATATGACCCACTTGCAAATGAGATTCAAAAAGGTGGGATACCTGTTTTCAGATCGTGTGATCAGGCTGTTTGGGTATTAGGTAAATATATCCAGGGACGACTAAGGATGGATAAGATAAGAAATGGATAAGACAAGGATGGAAAAATGAGTGAAATAAGAATGACATGTGAAGTAAGAACAGACTATGACTGTGAAGCAACTGGGATGCCTGCGGAAAGATGGGGTGAAGCAGTGTTTAATATTGGTGATGATAAAGAGCTTGTTATGGAAGTTAGTGTGGAAGAAACAGGCAATATTGTAGCAATTATGGCAGGAGAAGATGCCGTGTGGAAAGGGACTTATGAAGGCTTAAGAAAAATGTTAAAGGATCAGATTAAATAAGTCATGGGTTTATTAAAAAAGATATCACTTGTTATTTTAGTTCTGATGCTTTCATCCTGCTTTAACTATGAAGCTGCTTACCAAAGAAAGTATAAAAGTTCTACAAATAGATTCTTACTTCCAACTCTGAAATACTCTATACAGGTTGGTGCTTTTAAAGAGCTGGAAAATGCAATAGCCCTGGTAGAGAAGATAAGAAGTTACAACACCAAACCATTTTACTTCAGAGACCGTAATGGAGAATATAAAGTAAGATTTGGTAATTTTGTTACCAAAAATGTTGCTGAAGAAAGAGGGAAAAAACTGGTTGCCCTTGGAGTAGTTGAAGATTACTACGTAATCACTCCTGAAAACTACAAGGTCAAAGCAGGTGGGAAAGATATTCGTGCAAATCTTGTAAACACTGCAAAACAGTATATAGGGCTTCCCTATAAATGGGGTGGAACATCTCCAACTAGAGGCTTTGATTGTAGTGGTCTTACAATGGTTACCTATAGAATTAATGGTTACAATATACCAAGAACATCAAGAGAGCAGTATAAAAAAGGGAAGTATGTGGGATTAAAAAATCTGAATCCCGGAGATCTCGTTTTCTTTGATATAAAAAGACGGGGAAGAGTATCCCATGTTGGGCTTTATGTAGGAGGAGGGAAATTTATCCACGCTCCACGTAAAGGAAAAAAAATTCACATAACCTCTCTGTACAAAAAATATTATAAACAGAGATTTGTTGGTGGAAGATCTTATTTATAATAAAAAAAGGATGCAGTAATGAAAACAGCACTACTTATTATTGATATGCAACAAAAGTTTTACGAAAGGGGCGGGATTTTTAAACAAACATTCAATTCTGCAATAGAATATATTAATGGAGCAATTGGTATATTTGATTCGAAGAATCTTCCTGTTTATGCAATTTATCATATTGATGAGGAATCCGGTTTTATTCCCGGTAGTAAGGGATTTGAGTTCCATGAAGACATCAATTTAAAAGATAACCATAAAAAAATCCATAAAACCTATGGTAACTCATTTAACAAAACCAGTTTGAATGAAGAACTAAAGAAAGATGGTGTGGCAAATCTTATAATAACAGGTTTTTGTGCAGAATATTGTATTCTTTCAACCTATAGAGGAGCATATGATAATGATTATACAGCAGCTCTTCTTAGAGGTTCTTTAGCCAGCGGTGTTCATGAACATATTAAGTTTGTTGAAAATATTAATGAGGTTATTTCCTATAATATAATGGAATCTTATTTAGGTGCTTGTTAAAAAATAGTTCTTCAAGAATATTAAAAATACCAGCCGGGAGCCGAACTTTTGAAAATTTTACATAAACCTATAGGGATTATTTAATGAAGTTACTATATTATGATTATTTGTAATTTACAACCGGACACAAATGATTTGATAATAAATTACAAATAAATGGACCAATTGAAATTAAAAATTATGGATGTATTGAAAATAGAAGAACAAAAATCTACTGAATAAAAACAACATGTCTGTACAAACTAAAAAAGTGTGCAACAGTTCCAAGAATTATTAAAACATGAAAAATCTCATGAAATCCAAAAGCCTTGAACGGATTAGGTCTTTTTAGACCATATATAACTCCACCTATTGTGTAGAAAATACCACCTAAGACTAACCAGAAAAGTCCGCCAGCAGACATTGCCTGTATTAAAGGCCATATTGCAACAAGTACAATCCAACCCATTATCAGATAAAGGGATGTTGAAAACCATCTTGGTGCTCCCATCCAGAACATTTTCACAAATATTCCTAAAAATGTAATACCCCAGACACATCCAAATATACTCCATCCCCAACCACCCTTTAGAGCTATTAGGCAAAATGGTGTGTAAGATGCAGCAATCATCACAAAAATCATTATATGGTCAATCTTTCGAAAAATCAGTCTGATTTTATCAGATACAGGAAGCCAGTGATAAAGAGTACTTGCTGTGTAAAGTAAAATTGATCCGGCTCCGAATATGGAAAAAGTAACTATATGTATAGGTTTAACAGGGTAGCAGGCTTTTACGATAAGAAGAACAGTGCCGGTTATTGCAAGAAGTGCTCCTATAAAATGGGTTAAACCACTCATGGGATCGTTAAATTTTCTTATAAAGGAATTTTCTAAAACCATTGATTTAAATCCTGTTTTTTATTAAAAGTATCGGAATGGATAATTAAGTATAGGGAACATCTAATAGTTAGAATTTTGATTGAAATACAAGGCATTAGAAAAAATAACGGAATGATTTTACAACAGTTTTTTTTTCGTAATAACACAGTAGTTCAGTTAAAAGGCGGTTATTAGAGATTCCCTATAAAACTTACATCAAATAAAAATGATTGGCAATTTAATGCACAATAAAAACTGTAAAACAATTGTAACTATTGGAAATATAAAATTAAAAACCCCTGTAATGACAGCTTCCGGTACTTTTGGATATGGACGGGAGTTTTCCGAAGTGACTGATCTGAATAAACTGGGAGCAATAATTACAAAGGGTCTTTCATTAGAGCCTTCAAAGGGTAATCCTAATCCAAGGGTTGTTGAAACAACAGGGGGCTTATTAAATGCAGTTGGATTAGAAAATGTAGGTTTTGACGTTTTTAAAACTGACAAACTACCCTTCCTTGAAACTCTTGAGACTCCATTTATTGTAAATATATATGGAAAAACTGAAGAGGATTATGAAGCCATAACACAAAAATTAAATGAAATTCCATCTCTTTCAGGAATTGAAGTTAATATATCCTGCCCTAATGTAAAAGAGGGTGGAGTTGCCTTTGGTGTTGATCCTGTTGCAGCAGCAAGTATAGTTTCAAAAATCAGAGCAAAAACAAACAAGACCTTAATCGTTAAACTATCTCCAAATGTTACTGATATTGCAGCAATTGCAAAAAGTGTTGAAGGCGCCGGGGCTGATGCCGTATCCCTTATCAATACCTTAACCGGAATGCTTATAGATATAAAAACACGAAAACCACGCCTTGCAAATGTTACAGGAGGTCTATCAGGACCTGCAATAAAACCTGTTGCTCTAAGAATGGTATGGGAAGTTGCCAAAGTTGTAAAAATCCCGGTTATTGGTGTAGGTGGAATAACATGTGCTGACGATGCCATAGAGTTTATAATTGCTGGAGCAACTGCTGTTCAGGTAGGAACTGGTAATCTTGTTGATCCTAAAACAGCTGGAAGAGTCGCAAAAGGAATAGAAAAATATCTTATTAAGAATAATTTCTCAGGCATTGATGAGTTACGAGGAAGTCTTAACCTGAAATAAAAACCTATATAATGGATGCAATATAGTTATCGAGCTTTGGTAAAGCCTCCTTTAGAAAGTCACGTCCATAACCTATTCTAAAGTTATTAATTGGTGTTGTACCAACTTTAGAGCTGAAAAATATACCTGGAAGAAGAAGGATACCGGTTTTATTTACAAGTTCTGTTGTAAAAGAGTTCGTACTTCCTTCACCAATATACTCTGGAAAACCTATACAACCACCATCTGGAATTTCCCACTTGAACAGATGATTATATTTTTCAAAAAATTTATCAAGAAGGATTAGATTGCTGTTTACTAAAGTTCTGTTCCTTTCAAGGATTTTATCACTATTATCAAGAACTATCTCAGTAAGGATTTCACTTGGAGCAGAGTTACAAATAGAAAGGTAATGTTTTATCCTCTCCATTTTTAGTAGGATATCTTTGTCTTTACATGCTATCCATCCAATTCTTAACCCAGGAAATCCGTATGCTTTTGAAATTACATTTAGTGAAAGGCTTTTCTCATAAACATCAACAGCCTGAGGAAGTCTTTTGTCTGAGTCTCGCTCAATAAGCCTGTAGACTTCATCACTGAAGAGGTATATCCCATGTTTTCTACAGAGTTCTATAAGTTCATTATATTTTGATAGTTCAAGGATTTTACCTGTTGGATTATTCGGAAAATTTATAGATATTAGTTTTGTATTAGTTTGAATTTTCGAACTTAGATATTCAATATCTATTGTCCAGTTATCATCTGGATTTAGTGGTATCCCTGTAACATCGCATAGCTCCATAGGAATTGTTTCGGAAGATTGGTAATTTGGATAAAATACTATTGCATGGTCACTACTATCGAGAAGTGCGCTCATTGCACAATAAATTCCCTCTTCAGCGCCAGCAAAACAAAGAATATTTTCAGGTTTGCAACTTTTGTATGTTCCAGCTATTTTTTCTCTAAGATCTGGACTACCACATGTTTCTGTATAACCTAATGAAAGATCCTCCCACTTTTTAAGCATTTTGTTATCAGCCATATCAAGCAGGTTTTTAAGTTTCATGCTCTGAATATCAGAACCACAAAGATTATACTTTGCCGTAAATTCCCATTTAGCAAAAAAAACTTCCAGTTCAAAATTTCTTGAAAATTTCATTTTTTTAACCTTAAAATTTATTTGATAAAATACTGGAAGGATTATTAACCTATCTGGATATTAAGTCAACCAGATAGGTCTTATAGGTAGTAGAATAATCTATTATTATTCTGATTTAACAGGTGGAACTATTTTTGATTGGTTCCCATTGTAAAAAGCTACAGTTGGCAAAGCATTACTATAGTACACAGTAACTCTGATAGTTGATGCCTGTGGTTTTCTTTTATTCCAATCTGACCATGCTGAAAAGGTGTTGGAACCAGATTTTACATCCAATTTTGCAGATGTAATTATGCTTCCTGTCGAAATTTTAATCAAATGATCAGAGCTCTGAAGTAATACTTTTATAGTCTTTTGAGAGATTTTACCAAGCATTTTCTTATTTGTTATTTTTATATTATTTTTGATCTCAATTGTTTTCATTAAAGGATCAATTATATGTTCTTTTGGTGAAATGAAAGCATTTACAAGTTCTTTTGCGTTTTTAAACTCAATTGTTCCATTAATTTGTGCTCGTTGAGCTTTAGTTAGATTAGTTTTTTCAACCTGTTTGGCTGTTTTGCTTTCAACCTTTGGAGGTTCAGAAGCTTCAACGTTTAAAGTGTAAATCAAAGATAAAAGTGTAACTGTAATCAAAAGCTTGATAGGGTTGATTAATTTGACCATTTTTGATTCCTCTTGGAAATAATCCATTTGTTTAAGTTAACGTAGTCAACCTCTGAATAACAGGTTTGCTACAACATTAAAAAAACCGTGGTTTTTTATGTCTCTTAGTTTAAGTTAATTGAGCTGATGCCTTAAAATAAAAAACCTTTAGTTTTTTATGTCCAACTTAAGCACTTTTCAATTTATAAAATTTTTCAAACAATATATATTTTTTTTATACTTTGCAAGTGTAATGATCTTTACCTTTTAGATAGTTTTCAATATTCTGATAGTTTTCTTTTGTTTGCATCAAGTTGTCCACAAGCAGCTGAAATATCCTGGCCCATACTTTTTCTGATTGTTGCAATTACTGAATTTTTATGAAAATGAGCAAGAAATTTTTCGATTGTATCATTGTCAGGTCGTCTAAACTGACTTTTAGGATGTTCATTAAAAGGGATCAGGTTAAGCTTACCTTTTATTTTTTTCATAAGTTTTATAAGGCGCATGGCATCTTCATTACTATCATTTATACCTTTAATAAGAATATATTCGATTGTAATCCTTTTCCTGGGGGCAAGAGGATATTTTTTTAAGGCATCAAAAAGAACTTCGATGGGATATTTTCTGTTGATTGGCATTAAAAAATCCCTTGTTTTGTTATCAGTAGCGTTTAGCGAAACAGCTAAGTTAACGTTGGATTTTTTACCAAAATCGATCATTTCAGGGACAAGACCACATGTTGATACTGTTACTTTTCTTGGTGAAAATTTCATACCGTGGTCAGTATCTGTTATTGCAGATATTGCATCCAGAACACTCTGGCTGTTGGCAAAGGGTTCTCCCATTCCCATGAAAACAAGATTTGTAATCTTTTGATCAGTTAAATCAAATTGAACATCTCTTATTTGGGATAGAATTTCACCACATCTCAGGTTTCTAATGATACCGCCTTTAGATGTCAGGCAGAATTTACAACCCTGAGCGCAACCAACCTGAGTTGAAATACATAAGGTATTTCTGTCTTCTCCTGGTATTAGAACGCACTCGCTGTAATAATTATCATTTAGCTTGAAAAGATATTTAGTTGTTCCATCATTTGATATTTCTTTTTCCTCAATTTCAAGCCTGTCATTTGTGAAATTGTCTGAAAGAATTATGTGGATTTTTTTTGAAATATCTGTCATCTCTTCAAATGAATTAGCCTGTTTCATATATAGCCATTTAAAGATTTGGCCTGCTCGATAAGGTTTAATATCATTGTTTTCAAGCCACTCAATTAGATCTTTTTTAGTTAATTCTTTTATGTCATTTTTTTTCATAGATTTTTCTTTTTTATTCATGTATGATAAGGAGTTTTGTTTTTAGGGTATAGCACTTTTCCAAAATAATTCAAGTTTTTAATTTGGAAAATAATGGTGTTATATATTGTTATCATTTGATATATTTAAATTGAAATTTATGTTTGAAAATTTAAGCGATAAATTAAATTCCGTTTTTAAGAGTCTTAAAGGACATGGTAAGCTCAGTGAAAAAAATATCGAAGCCGGGCTTAAAGAAATCCGAATGGCTTTGCTTGAAGCTGATGTCCATTATAAGGTAACTAAAAAATTTGTTTCAGATATAAAGTCCCGTGCTGTTGGTCAGGAAGTTATGCAGAGCCTGACACCAGGTCAACAGATAATTAAGATTGTTAATGAAGAACTGACAAATCTTATGGGCGAAGAATCTGAAGATCTCGACACAACAGGGACTTCACCAGCCTCAGTAATGATGGTTGGACTGCAGGGTGCGGGTAAAACAACAACTACTGGTAAGTTAGCTTCATACCTAAAGAAACAGGGTAAGAAACCTTATCTTGTTCCAGCAGATGTTTACAGACCAGCTGCCATTGATCAGTTGAAAAAGCTTGGGGCCCAACTGGACTTTCCGGTTTTTGAATCTGATGTAAAAATGAAACCTGCAGATATTTGCCTTAAAGCTAAGGTTGCAGCGTCAAAGTTAGGATGTGACGTTGTAATAATAGACACGGCAGGTAGGTTACATGTTGACGAAACGTTGATGGATGAGTTAAGTACCATCAAAAAATCAATAAGACCTTCAGATATCCTGCTTGTTGCAGATGCAATGACAGGTCAGGATGCTGTTAATATAGCAAAATCCTTCAACGATATTCTTGATATCGGTGGAGTTGTTCTTACAAAAATGGATGGTGATGCAAGAGGTGGTGCAGCACTTTCTATTAAAGCTGTTACTGGAAAACCGATAAAATTTATTGGTACAGGTGAAAAACTAAACGCTCTTGAGGTTTTTCATCCTGACAGGATGGCATCAAGAATTCTTGGGATGGGTGATGCCCTAAGTTTAATTGAAAAAGCCCAGGAAGTTGTTGATACAAAAAAAGCAGCGGAACTTGAGAAAAAATTTAGAAAAAACCAGTTCACTCTGGAAGATTTTAAAGATCAAATGGTTTCCATACGTAAAATGGGATCATTTTCAGATCTTATTAAAATGATTCCGGGAATGGGTAATAATAAGCAGTTAAAAAATCTAAACGTAGATGATAAAGAGTTTGTTCGGATTGAGGCTATTATTAATTCCATGACCCCTAAAGAGAGGTCAAAACATTCTATTATTAATGGAAGCAGGCGTAAAAGAATAGCAAAGGGTAGTGGAACTAAAGTTCAGGATGTAAACAAACTTTTGAAAAACTATACACAAGTCATGAAAATGATGAAAAAACTAAAAAAAGGTGGTATGCGCGGTTTAGGCCGGGGTATGTTACCATTTTAAGGAGAAAAAGTTAGTATGTCAGTAAAAATCAGATTGGCAAGACGTGGTGCTAAGAAAAAACCGTTTTACAGAATTGTTGTAGCTGATGAAAGATGTCCAAGAGATGGACGTTTTATCGAAGTTGTAGGTACTTATGATCCACTTAAAGAGCCGGCAGAAGTTACTTTAAAAGAAGATAGAGTTAGGCATTGGATGGGTGAAGGCGCGGTAGCAACTACTACAGTTGAATCTCTTCTTAAAAAAGAAGGCTTTGCAGCTAATCCTGCTTAGGACAGTCTGACCCCACATTCTCAATCTGCAAAAAGGAGATGGAGTTATGAAAGATCTGATTCACTATGTTGCACAGGCACTGGTTGATAATCCTAATGAAGTTGAGGTATCAGAAATTGAGGGTAATCAAACCTCAGTGCTGGAATTGAAAGTGGCCAAGGAGGATTTGGGGAAGGTAATTGGAAAGCAGGGAAGAACTGCTCGTGCTATGAGGACTATATTAAGCGCTGCTTCAGCAAAAGCAAATAAAAGAACAGTGCTTGAAATTATTGAATAGTTGATGGAAAAAGAAGATTTTATTGTAATAGCAAAGATTACCGGTGTTCATGGTTTAAAGGGTAAGCTTAAGGTCTACTCATATTCCGGTACATTGTCTTCTATAAAGCCAGGTATCAAGGTTCTGGTCAAAATCAGAGGAGAAAAAAAATTTTTAACTGTATCAGAGGTTTCTGAACAGAAGAAAAATTTTTTAATCTTATTTGATGAGATTACAACCATTGATGATGCTAAAAAAATTACTGGTTCTAAAATCCTCATAGAAAATTCCGCCCTTCCTGAACTTCAAGAGGGGATATATTACTGGAAAGACCTAATTGGTTTAAAAGTGAACTCCGTAGAAGGTGATTTTTATGGAGAAATTAAGACAATAATGGAAACTGGAAGTAATGATGTTTATGTTGTCAAAGATGGGAAAAGTGAGATATTGATCCCAGCTATTGCTTCAGTTGTGAAAAAGATAGATTTGGATCAGGGAATAATTCTGGTTGAACTACCTGAAGGTCTATTAGACCTTTAATTCCATTATTTGTTTTTAGGTTATAGAGATGAATTTTACAGTCCTTACAATTTTCCCTGAGATGATGGATGCATTCTGGCAGAACGGGATGATTAAAAGGGCTATAGAAAATAAGATAATTGCAGGGTCTTCAGTAAATATACGGGATTTTGCAAATGGTAAACATAGGGCAACAGACGATAAGCCTTATGGAGGTGGCTCCGGGATGGTTATGAAACCGGAACCACTTACCTATGCAATCAAAAAGGTTAGAGAAGATAACCCTGATTCGAAAGTGATATCACTCTCCCCCCAGGGAAAATCCTTAAATAAAGAGATTGTAAGACAACTTTCACATGAAAAGGGTCTTATTTTTGTTTGTGGCAGATATGAAGGCCTTGATGAAAGAATTTATCCATTAATTGATGAAGAGATATCAATTGGTGATTATGTTTTAACAGGTGGAGAACTTGCAGCTATGGTTGTTATAGATTCTGTTGCAAGGTTTGTTCCTGGTGTTTTGGGAAGTTTCGATTCAGCAGAAAATGATACTTTTGAAAATAGCCTGGTAGAACATGCTCACTACACAAGACCCCCGGAATTCAATGGGGCCAAAGTTCCAGATGTTTTATTATCTGGAAACCATAAAAAAATTGATGAATGGCGACTTGAAACTTCTTTAAAAAGAACATTTTTAAAGAGGCCTGATCTTTTGGAAAAAAGAATATTCTCTGATCAAGAGAAGGAAATTTTAAAGAGTTGGTGCAAAAATATTGAAAAAATTATCGAGTAAGGTTTACATAGCACTTTTGCACTATCCTGTTTTGAATAAAAAAGGTGATATTGTAGTTTCTGCTGTTACAAATCTGGATCTACATGATATAGCAAGAGCAGCAAAGACATATGGTGTTGAAAATTATTATGTTGTAACACCATCTATTGATCAGAAAGTTCTGGTCGATGATATAAAATCTCACTGGACAGAAGGTAAAGGAGGGACTCTTAACCCAAAGAGGAAAGAGGCCCTTGAGCTAATTAAGGTTGAAACATCACTTGAAAAGGTGATTGATGATATAACTGCAAGTAGCAGTAAACCAAAAGTTGTTGTAACCACAGCAAAAAAAATAAATGGATCTTTAAGCATTAAAGAGTTGAAGGAAAAGCTTATTGATGATATGCCCTTTTTGATCCTTTTTGGAACAGGTTGGGGATTATCTGCTGAAATTATGGAAAAAGCAGATTATATAATGGAACCTTTAAATGGTGTTACAGATTATAATCATCTTTCTGTGAGATCAGCGGCTTCTATTATTTTTGACCGACTTTTGGGATAATGAAATTTTAACTACGTAAAAAAATTTGAAGGTTTTTTTATTTTTGATATAGATAACCAGGATTCTGGTTACCATATATATAATTTTTTTGGGGGAAACTATGAATATTTTAGAAAAAATTGAAAAAGAACAAATGAGGCTTGATATTCCGGCATTTGATGCAGGTGATAAAGTCAAAGTGCATGTAAAGATCCAAGAGGGTAACAAGATTCGTATTCAGGTATTTGAAGGTGTTGTTATCAGCCGCACAAAAGGTAATACAAGCGCAAGATTTACAGTAAGAAAGATTTCAAGTGGAATTGGAGTTGAGAGAGTTTTTCCACTTCACTCACCAGTTATTGAAAAGATTGAAGTTCTTACAAAAGGTAAAGTTAGAAGATCAAAAATCTACTACCTTAGAAATCTTCGTGGTAAAGCTGCAAGAATCAAAGAAAAACGTGAATTCTAAACAAGCTTTTTCAAAAAAATTTAAAAACGGTATATTCTTTAAAAGAATATACCGTTTTTTTATGCCTGAAAATCCTGATGGAAATAGAAACAAAAAACAGCTTTTAGGTAGCAGGGGTGAAAAATTAGCCTGCAAATTTCTTAAAAAAAATGGATATAAGATACTTGAGAGAAACTATAGATCAAGATATGGTGAGATAGATATAATTGCAAAGGATAGTGATTTCATTGTTTTTGTAGAGGTCAAGGCAAGGAGATCAGTTAGATTTGGTAGTCCTAAAGAAGCAGTTAATCAACGAAAACAGTATAAAATTTCTATAGTTGCACTTGATTACTTAAAAAAACATAAAATAATTGAACAAAAATCAAGATTTGATGTTGTGAGTATTAAAACATCTGGAAACAAATCTGAAATTGAGATTATAAAAAATGCATTCGAACTCTCATACCGATAAAAAAGGTTCTCTTTATATAACCGCAACTCCCATTGGAAATATGGGGGATATCACTTTGAGGTCTTTAGAAACCTTGAGAAAAGTAGATATTATCGCAGCCGAAGATACTCGTCATACTGGTAAACTACTTGCTCACTATGAAATAAAAAGTAAACTCATAGCTATTCATGAGCATAATGAGATGAAGATATCTTCAAAAATAATATCAGAAATTAATTCAGGAAAATCTGTTGCAATTGTATCTGATGCTGGAACTCCATGCGTTTCTGATCCTGGATATGTCCTTGTTCGGGAAGCCTTAAAATCAGATATAGAAGTAGTACCTATTCCAGGTGTTTCAGCAGTCATAACAGCTGTTAGTGCTTCAGGCCTTCCCTCTGATTCTTTTATTTTTCAGGGATTCCCTCCTAAAAAAAATGGTAAAAGAAAAGAACTTTTAAAGTCTCTAAAAGATGAAAAAAGAACCCTGATATTCTACAACTCTCCATCAAGAATAGCAGCTTTCATAGAAGAATTATTAAGTATCTTTGGAGAGAGAGAAGCTGTTCTTTCAAGAGAAATGACTAAGATCTATGAAGAGTTTATAAGAGGTAATTTTAGTGAAATATTACAAAAACTATCTTTAAAGAGTAAAATTAAAGGAGAATGCACGTTAATTATTGAAGGAGGTAAGGAAGAGACGATATCTTTAACTGAACTTAAAAAATATGTTAAACAGGAAGTTGTAAATAGTGATTCCGGTACATTGCAACTTGCAAAAGAGATTGCTAAAAAATTCAATATTCCAAAGAAAAAAATATATGATTTAATTCTTGAAATTAAAAACTAATTAAAAAATGGTAAGTGTCTTAATTGACATGGTATATTTTATTTGTTAATATTTTGAGTTATAAATCATAATTTTCAAGCCTTATTAGTATCATTACCTAAAAGACCATAAAGAATAAATGAGAGGAGATCCATAATGCATAGTTTAGATGCTGTATTTGCTCCAAAATCTATAGCGGTAATAGGTGCTTCTACATCGAAGGGAAAAGTTGGACATGATATTTTTTTGAATATTCTTCGTGGTGACTATAAAGGTACGCTATATCCGGTTAATCCCAAAGCAAAGTCGATATTAAGCGTAAAGTGTTATAAAAAAATATTACAAATACCAGACCCAATTGATCTTGCAATGCTCATCATACCTCCAAAGTTTGCTATACAGACAGTTCAGGAGTGTATAGAAAAGCAGGTTAAAGGAATAATAATAATCTCTGCAGGTTTTAAAGAGGTTGGTGGAGAAGGTCTTGAGATTGAAAATGAGATCAAAAGACTTTGTAAAGAAGCTAAAATAAGAGTTGTTGGGCCAAACTGTCTTGGTGTTATTAATCCATCAAGTAATACCTCAGTAAATGCTAGCTTTTCAGCCAGAATGCCTAAAAAAGGAAACATCTCATTTATATCACAGAGCGGGGCACTTTGTACCGCTGTTTTAGATTTTGCAGCTTACAGAGGTCTCGGATTCTCTAAATTTATTTCAATAGGAAATAAAGCTGATGTGGATGAACTCGATCTTTTAAAGTATTATCATGATGATCCTGATACTAATGTTATTATGATTTACATGGAAGAGTTGCAAAGAAATGGTGCTGAATTTATCAGGGAAGTAAAAAAGATAACATCAGGAGATAATTCAACACCTGTTCTTGCTATTAAATCAGGTCGGTCAGCACAGGGTGCTGCAGCAGCTGCATCTCATACAGGCTCATTAGCTGGTTCCGATGCTTTGTATGATGCTATTTTTGCTGAATCAGGTATTGTCAGATGCGATTCAGTAAATCAGCTATTTGACTTTGCCGAGGTTTTTTCTGCTAAAAAAATACCTTCAAATGATAGAATTGCCATAGTGACAAATGCAGGTGGTCCCGGAATAATAGCAACTGATATGACAGTTAGCTCAGGTTTAAGATTAGCAAAATTGAGTGATGAAACAGTTGAAGAGTTGCATAGGCATCTTCCTGCAACAGCAAATTTTCATAATCCTGTTGATGTTATTGGAGATGCAACAAGGGAAAGATATGAAAATACTCTGGCAACAGTTATTAGTGATAAAGGAGTTGATGGGGTTCTTATCATCCTTACTCCGCAGTCGATGACAGATGCAATTGGAACAGCGGAGGCTATTGTCTCTATATCGATTCATTCCAAAAAACCTATTGTTTGTTGTTTTATGGGTGTTTTTGATGTTTCAGAAGGTGTTGAATTACTTCAGGAAAACCATATCCCTGTATATACATTTCCTGAGAATGCAGCACGTGCATTAGGAGTTCTTAACCTTGCTCACAGATGGTTGAACAGAAAAAGGCTTCCAGAATATAAGCTTGAATTTGACAGTACTAAAGCTGCAAAGCTTATAAAAGGGTTTCAAGGTGAAAACAAGTTAATCTTAGATGAAAAAGAAGGCTCTGATATTCTGAAATGCTATGGGTTTTCAACACTTGCTATGGAGATTGCAGATAACGAAAACAAAGCAGTAGAGATTGCAGAAAAGATTGGTTATCCGGTTGTTATGAAAATTATATCTCCTCAGATTTTGCATAAATCCGATGCTGGTGGTGTTATAGTGGGCCCAAAGAATAAAACTGAAGTAAAAAAAGCGTACAAATCTATCATGGCTAATGCAAAAGCTTATAATGAAGGTGCAATATTACATGGCGTTTTAATTCAGCAGATGGCTCAAAAAGGTGAGGAAGTAATTCTAGGTGTAAGTAGAAATCCAAATGATGATGGGCATTCAATAATGTTTGGACTAGGTGGTATTTTTGTTGAGCTGTTTAAAGATGTTGTATTCAGACTCGCACCCATTGGTAGAAATGATGCCAGACGAATGATAAAAAGTATTAAGGGCTACCCAATGCTAAAAGGGTTTAGAGGAAGGCCTGTAGCAGATATTGAAGCTATTGAGAAAATGCTGGTTGGATTGTCGCATCTTGTTGGAGATAACCCTTGTATTAAGGAACTTGATGTTAATCCACTTTTAGTTCACGAAAAGGGTAAAGGTGCAACAGTAGCAGATGTCGTGATTACTCTTTCAAAATAATATAAAGGGAACATCTAAAAACTATAATTTTGATTGAAATTCATATTATAAAAGCTTTAAGTTTTATAAAATCTCTGTATGAGAAATAAATAATAGGCCGATTTTACAACAATTTTTTTATTTATAAGAACTCAGTAGGCCAGTTATTAGAGATTCACTAAATATAAAACCCGGATTGATAAAAAAAATTTATTTGTTCGGGTTTTTTATATTTTAATAATGCGTTTTCTCTAATTTAAGGATTTATAGCTGTTTATCATAAGATTCATATACCATTCAATAACACCTGATGAAAAAAATAATATTTGGATTGTAACAAATAGTCTCTTATTATAGATTATCATAGAATTTTATGATAATTCATACCTGTACTTATTATAAAATTTGTTGAAACTTCTAAAGAAATATTAAAATAAACTATTAATTTTATATAAAAAATATTCGTAAAATAAAAGGGTTAAGCAGTGGAAGAGGAATTTTTTGAAAAAAGTAAATCCCAAAAGAAACGAGAAGTCACAGAGCTTCAAAAATTAGGTGAGAAGCTTATTTTTTTATCAGAAGACCAGTTAAACGGGATTAACATTGATGAAGAGTTAAAAGATGCTGTTAGAAAAGCAAGGGTTATGAAAAGAGGTAGTGCAAAAAAAAGACAGCTTCAGTATATTGGTGTTTTTATGAGAAAAATTGATATTGAACCAATCAAAAATGCATTATCATTAATCGAAAATGGAATTTCAATCAGTAAAAACAGGTTCAAAACAGTTGAGAACTGGCGAAATAAATTAATAGATGGTACATTGGACATAGATGAAATAATAAAAGAGGTTCCATTTGCTGACAGGCAAAAAATAAGGCAGCTTGTAAGAAATTCACATAAAGAAAAAAATGCTGGAAAACCTGCTAAATCATCTAAAAATTTGTTTCGCTATTTGAAAGAGCTATTTGAGAATAAAAATATTTAAATGAATTTGTGTATTAATTATCAAGGGATCAATATTTAAGTTTTAAATTAGTAAGAGACCTAAAAAAAGCGAGATAAACCAAAAAACTTTTTTCTCCTGCATTAGGTTTGGACACCGCAGGTGTAATCAAATAGAACCCCGGGCTTGCCCGGGGGGGAATCTATTTTAGGAAGAAGCATACGTAAAAAAACTAAAGTTTAATAGGAAGCAATGTATAAAAAACAATGAAAATAGTTTTTTATTCAAGACGTTGTAACGTCTAAATATAGTTATAGAGGCACATAAAAATGTGAATTAAATAAATGATGGAATTTTTATTTAATACAGCATTTTTATTTAAGAGTAAGAGGAGGTTTTTAGTGAACAATTTAGAAATAATACCAGGATATGGGTTTGGCAATTTAAAGTTTGGTATTACAAAGGATAAGGTAGTTGAAATTGCCGGAAATCCTGACAGAGAATCGAGTGATAATGATGAATTTGGAAAAACGCTCACATATCACTATTCTGGTAAAAGATTTAGCCTTTATTTTGAAGAGGAAGATAATTATTGTTTAAGCTGCATTGAGACTGATCATCCGGATCTGATTTTTTTTGAAGAAAAAATTATTGGTTTTTCAATCGATAAGTTGATTGAATTAATTAAGAAACACAATCTTGGTGATTATGAAAAAAATGTAGAAGAAGAAGCCGGAGTAAAAGATGACGATCTTGAAGTTTGTATTTCAATTGATTCTTTAGAGATAAATTTTTATTTTTATGACAATAAACTAATCTCGGTTCAAACAGGTGTTTTATATAATGATGATAATGAAGTTTGCTGGCCAGTATAACTTAGGGAAATAGTATGAGTATACAGTGGTTTCCAGGGCATATGTACAAAGCCCTAAAAGAGATTGAGGATTCATTAAAAAAAACAGATATTTTAATTGAATTAACAGATGCAAGGCTTCCGTATTCGAGTAGTAACCCATCATTAGGCACAATTCGAGTAGACAAACCCTGCATAAAGATATTAAACAAAGCAGATCTTGCAGATCCTTCAATAACAGAGATATGGATTGAGTATTTTGAGAAAGAAACAGGAATAAAACCTCTGGCAATTTCAGCGGATCAAGTTTCAGATGTCAACCAAATCCCTGCACTTTGCAAACAGATCGTAAAAACAGGAAAACTAAAAAATGTGCGGGCTATGGTTGTTGGAATACCTAACATTGGTAAATCCACAATAATCAATACAATGGCAGGTAGAAAAGTAAATAAGGTTGGTAATGTGCCAGCTATCACAAGACATCAGCAACGGGTTGGTTTAAAAGGATTAGATATTTCAGATACACCCGGTGTATTATGGCCGGATATTGATGATGAGATAAAGGGATTGAAACTTGCTGCAAGTGGCGCTGTTTCAAGTAGTGTCTTTGATTTTCAGGATGTTGCTTACCACACAGGGAACTATCTCCTTAAACATTACAATGAACTTTTAATGGAAAGATATAAACTTAAAAAAGAACCTTCTGATGGAACAGAACTTCTTGAAGCCATAGGGAAAAAGCGTGGTTGTCTTAAAAAAGGAGGTATTCTTGATTATTACAAGGCTGCAGATATCTTACTTCTTGAACTGCGAAATGGAAATATTGGAAGAATAAGTCTTGAGAAGCCAGAAGATATACCAGTAGAAACAATAGAAAAATCGCTCCTTAATGAATAAAATATATTTTTTTACTATATAAATAACAGATGGGTATCTCTAATAACTGATCTTTTTGCGAAACACAGATATAACAAAAATAAAACTGTAGTAAAATCAACCCGTTGTTTTTTGTTATACCTTGTTTTTCATCAAAAATTCTAATTATTAGAGATTCCCAGATATTTAATTCATAACTTTCTTTAAAGGTAGTGGTGAGGATATGGCTCATATTTATGTTAAGTTAAAAAAACTTATTGAACTTGTTAAGGAAGGAGGTACTGTTAAAACAGGCCTTGATACTTATACCAGAATTGGAAAGATAATTTCAGATAAAGAGCATGTAATAGATTCCCTCGATGTTTTAGAACAGGTCGGTCAAACAGGACAAACTGAGATTCCTGTATCTACTGAAAATGGTTATATGTGGGATGAGAATGGAAGAAAACTTTTATTCGAGCCTTTTGGTAAACCAGCAAATGAAGAAGATATACCCATTTTAAAAAAAGTTTCCGGCGAAATAAAACAAAAAATAAAAGAAATAACAGACATTAAACGGTATACTAAAGAGAAGTATAGAAAAGCTAAAAATAATATAAAAAAAGTTATTCTTGATATTAAGGAGACTGGGGGAAGTTTTGATTCTCAATTGGTTGAAGATACAGTAACAGATATTTTAACTGTAATCACCGAGAATGAGAGTGCTTTTTCATATATGACCAAAGAGATATTTTCATATGATGACTATCTGTATAATCATAGTATAAACGTTTGTACAATAGGTTGTGTTGTTTTAAATAAATACAACAAGTATCTGATTAATCTGAAACAAAAGGAGAATTTAACTCCTATTGAGAAATCAATTACAGCAATACCATTTTCACAGGAACAAATAAATAGCATATCAGTTGGTTATTTCATGCACGATATTGGTAAAGTTCTGATTCCTGATAATATTTTGAATAAACAGGGAAAATTAACAGATAAAGAGTTTCTGATAGTAAAAACCCACTCATTTCAAAAAGGACCTATAGTTTTAGCGAAAAACAGCATTGAGAACCCACTTGTAGTAAATTCTGTAAAAAATCACCATGCAGAGATTTTTGAAAATGAAAGTAGATGTTATCCACTGATAAAATATTCAGATATGGAATCTTATGTAAAGATTTGCAAACTTGCAGATATTTATGATGCTATGACTTCAAAGAGAAGCTATAAAGAAGCTTTTAATCCCAGAAATGTTGTTAAAGGGATGTATAATGAGTACAATGGTAAAGATGATAAACTACAAACTATACTACATGCTTTTGTAGGTAGTATTGGAATTTATCCTCCGGGAAGCTTTGTTTTTCTTAACAATGGACAAATGGCTTATGTTTTAGACACCAATGGACCTTTAATCATTCCTTTTACTGACAACCCAAACAAAATTCCTGATCCTTTTAACGTTTCAGAAAATAAAGATCCAAACCTTATGATAGATGATAACAGACCAAAGATAGATCCGGAAAATGCTTACAAGGCATTACCACCTTATCTCAAAGAACTCGTAGGAATCTGAAAAATATAAGTTTTTATTTATCTATCAGACCCCTATTATCAGTTAATGAGCTTTAGCCCAATTTTTTCCAGCACTGAT
Organism: Desulfobacterales bacterium; assembly: GCA_024226555.1. Classification (GTDB taxonomy): domain Bacteria; phylum Desulfobacterota; class Desulfobacteria; order Desulfobacterales; family JAAELO01; genus JAAELO01. The sequence goes on from JAAELO010000165.1 coordinate 22,912, forward strand.
GTTAACCTTTAAAGGTACTTTTAGCTCCCATATATTTTCCATAACATCTTTTAACATATCACTTGCAACTTCTACTTCATCAATTGGAGATTCAAGAAGTATTTCATCATGTACAGTAAGAAGCATTCTTGTTTTAAGATTCATCTCTTCAAGTTTTTCAGATACTTTTATCATTGCAACTTTAATTAAATCAGCCGCTGTTCCCTGAACTGGTGTATTAATAGCTACTCTTTCAGCAAAATTTCGAATAACATACTTTGAACTGTTTATCTCAGGTATGAATCTTACTCTACCAAGAAGAGTAGTCGTTTTATTTGTAGACTTTGCTTCTGCTATGGAATCCTCAATAAATTTGTTAACACCTTTGTATCTTTCAAAGTAATTCTCTATATAAGATTTTGCCATCTTCATACTGATACCTAGTTCTTTTGAAAGGCCATAAGGGCTCATACCATAGATAATTCCAAAATTTACAGCTTTTGCCTGGGCTCTCAGATCTTCTGTTATCATTTCCGGGATAGCACCAAAAACTTCGGCAGCTGTTCTCTGATGAATATCTTCATCTTTATTAAAAGAGTCAATAAGGATCTCATCATTTGAACAATGAGCGAGAATTCTTAGTTCTATTTGTGAATAATCAGCGGAAATAATACTAAAACCTTCTTCAGGAATAAAAGCTTCTCTAATTTCTCTTCCCTCTTCAGTCCTGATTGGAATATTCTGAAGGTTAGGGTTAGAACTGCTTAACCTGCCTGTTACTGTTACAGTTTGATTGAATGATGTATGGACTCTGGATGTTTCAGGGTTTGCGACTTCCTGAAGAGCATCAGTATATGTTGATTTTAATTTTGAAATAGATCTGTACTGAAGAACAAGAGCAGGTAGTTCATGTTTATCAGAAAGTTCTGTTAAAACATCTACATCCGTTGAGTAACCTGTTTTCTTTTTAGTTTTTTTCTTAACAGGAAGTTCAAGTACTTCAAAGAGTATTCTACCTAATTGAGTGGGGGAATTTATATTAAATTCTTCACCTGCCATTGAGTATATAAGTTCCTCTTTCTCTTTTAACGAATTTTCGAGTTTTAATGAGAGGTTTTGTAACTTTTCAAGATCTATTTTTATACCATTTTTTTCCATTTTCATAAGAACCGGCATAAGAGGCATCTCAATATCATTAAATAGTTTTAACTGATCTCTTTTTTCAAGTTCTTTATATAATACATTCCTTAGCTTAAGGGCCAAATCAGCATCTTCACATGAATAATTTGTAGCATCTTCAATTAGTACTTTATCAAAGGTTACTTGGTTTGAACCTTTACCTGCAACTTTTTCATAAGGGATGGTTTTATGCCCCAGATAATCCATTGCCAGCTCATCCAAACTATGAACTCTTTTAGCAGGATTGATGATATATGAAGCGATAATTGAGTCAAACTCAATTCCTTTAAGCTCTATGCCATATTTTGAGAAAACTATGTAATCATATTTTATATTTTGCCCGGTTTTTTTAATTGAAGGATCTTCCAATATCTCTTTAAGTTGGGTTAATGTTTCATCAAAATCAAGTTGTACCGGAGCACCGGGGTAACTATGGGCAATGGGAATATAAAAAGCACTTCCCTCTTCATAGGAGAAAGAGATACCTACTAATTTTGCTTCCATTGGTATTTTAGAAGTAGTTTCTGTATCGACAGAAACAATTTCGCATTTTTTAATAGAAGTAATTAGTTTATTGAGTTCATTTTTATCTGTAATTGTATAGTAGTTCTGTTTTAAAGGATCACTAATTGTCGCATATTTAGCAAGATGCTTTCTGAATTCAAGTTTCTTAAACAGATCTGAAAGAATTTGATTATTGAATGGGCCCTTTTTATATTCAGAGTAGTTAAAAGAAATATCCACATCTTTTTTTATTGTTACAAGGTCACGACTTAAAAAAGCTATATCTTTGTTTTCAATTAAATTTTCACGTTGTTTTTTCTTTGTAATACCATCAACGACCTCATATAATCCTTCAAGGCTGCCATGCTCCTGAATTAATAAAGGAGCAGTCTTTTTACCTATACCGGGTACACCTGGAATATTATCAGCGGAATCACCTGTTAAAGCCATAACATCTATTACTCTGTCAGGTTCAACCCCCACTTTTTCAAGTACATAATTACGGTCAATTAACAGATCTTTCATTGGATCCCAAATGATAGATTTTTCTGTAACCAATTGCATAAAGTCTTTATCACCTGTAACCATGATGGTTTTTAGTCCTTCTTTTTCAGCAAGATCTGCAAAAGTCCCAATCAGGTCATCAGCCTCAAAACCTTGTAGTTCAACAATAGGAATATTGAAACCCCTGGTAACCTCTTTTATAAAGGGTATTTGAACCTGAAGGTCATCAGGCATAGGAGGTCTGTTTGCTTTATATTCTTTATACATTTCATGACGGAAAGTTGGTCCTTTCATATCAAAAAACATAACTGTATATTCAGGACTTTTATCGTCAAGAAGTTTTGTGAGCATATTGGTAAATCCAAATACAGCATTTGTTGGAAGCCCTTCGGAATTAGTAAGGTTTCGAATAGCATGATATGCTCTATAAATATAAGCACTTCCATCAATCAGATAAATTGTTTTTTCCATTTTTATATCTTTCTTTTTTTTATTTTCATTATTCAGAACTTTCCTTTTATCAGGTTAGAAGATTACAATCCACAAATTTAAAAATAAATTTCCAATAATAGATTTCGCAGAATATATTAACAGTTATATTAAGGGAGCCTCTAATAATTAGAATTTTTGATGAAAAACAAGGCATAACAAAAAATAACGGGATGATTTTACTACAGTTTTATTTTTGTTATAACGATGTGTTTCGCAAAAAGATCAGTTATTAGAGATTCCCTTAAGTTAATTTTCTCATATTCAAATATGAAACACTATATGATGTATGTTTAACAAATATAAGTAGTAGATTGTATAATAAAAAAATTTCAGAAATATTCTAAATAAGCCACTAATAATTAAAATTACTGAGTTAGAGCCAATATTTTAATGTGTACAACATAAAATGTTTATGATAGTTTAATAGATATAGCTGGATATTAGGCAGATTGTTCTTTTCATCCCTATATTTTTCATACCTTTCGCATACTTACTACTGCCAAACCAGCTCGGTTGTAACAAAAAACAGGAGACTTTTAACAGTGTTCAGAACAATGTGTCCCTCGTGTCAGCACGTCTATAAAATAACAGAAGCAAATGTGGATAAAGTAGTCTCCTGTAAAAATTGTAAATTTATCTTTCTTATCGAACGTTTAAAAAATGAAAACCCAATTCCAATAGTTATTCAATTAGGAATCAACAAAAAGAAGATAACAAGTGAAAATATTAATGAAATTTTAGCATTTCACAAAAACAATAAAAATAACCAGTCTATTAATGAATTCCTTTTACAAAAAAAAATATTAAATGAGAAAGAATTAAGTCTTCTTCTCATTGAAGCAAGAACTTTAGATGATAAACTCTTCATAAAAACAATATTAAATGAGGCTATTGTAAATAAAGAAGATATAAAAGAAGCATTGAAATTTCAAGAGAATTCAAAGAAAAAAGGTAAACATGTAATAATGAGAGACGCCCTTTTAAAACTTGGGATAATCTCAAAAAAACAGATGCAACGAATGTTTGCAAAGCAGTATAGTGAAAGAAAAAGACTTTTGGATGTTGAATTAAAAAAAGAACACCAAATGAAAGATAAAGTGCTGGAAGAAACCTCTAACAAAGTTAATGAGGAAAATCAAACTCTTCCACCTCAAATAAAGAGTGACAAGGGGTCTGAAAATAAACTTAAACAGAGTAATGCCAAATATGATTATAAAAATGACCTTGAGTTAAGTAAGTTTGGAGTATTACACAATTTTATAAAAAAGGACCATCTTGATGAGGTTATTGAAATCCGTAAAAAAAACAAAATCTCAAAATCTCTCATACAAATACTAATTGCGAAGAATTATATAACTTCTAAAAAGGCTCTTCAATTAAAAACTTTCAAAGAGTTTGGAACAGTCCGGGACAAAGATAACCTTTTTGGTCAGATGGCTATTAGAAAAGGTTTACTTAAAAAAGAGGATGTTAAAAGAGCTCTTGATAAACAAATTTCACTATATAAGGAAAAAGATCAGATTAAGAGAATTGGTGATTTTTTAATAGAAGATAAAATAATTAATGAAGAGAATAAAGATATAGTTATTACTCTTCAGGAGGAAAGTGATAATATAAGAGCTGATAAATTAAAAAAAGGCACTAAGGATGAAGAAAAACAAAATGTCACCAGTGAAAAAGCTGATTCCCTTGAAAATTTTCTGGAGAAAACGGAAAAAAAAGTAGAGGTAGATGAGTTAACTCTTGAAGTTGAAGAGGGTAATTTAACAGCATATCTATATTTACCAGATGATAAGTCAAAGGTTAGTTTATTAAATGTAAAAGGAATTGTTGATTCAAATGAGATTATTTATGGGGTTACTAATGATGAGATAATTTCAAATATACTTAAATCAAATACACTTAAAACCAATAAATTTATAATTGCAAAAGGTGAAGATTCTGTAAATGGTGTCAATGGCTCAATTGAATATTTCTTCAATACTGATTATCTGACAGCTGGAGAAATTAAGGAAGATGGTTCAATAGATTTTAAGGAAAGGGGCGAGACTCCCTTTGTTAAAGAGGGTGGTTTGATAGCAGTAAAAACACCTCCTATTCAGGGGAAACATGGTAAAGATATCTATGATTTTGAAATATTATGTACTGAAGCCAATGATCCGCCTTTAAAATTAGGAAATGGTGTTAATCTTTCTGAAGATAAACTCTCTGTTGTAGCAAGTATTGAGGGGCGACCGGATCTATCTGTTTCAGGTGTTCTGTCTGTATTCAATGAAGTTGTTATACCAGATAATGTTGATTACAATACTGGCAATATAGATTTTAAAGGAAATATTAATATCAGAGGAACAATTCTTGAAGGTTTTTCAGTACAGGGAGTTAATGTTACAACTCTTGAAGTAGAAGGTGGAATGATAAGAGTTACAAACGATTTTAATGTATCTGGCGGGATAATAGAATCGGATGTTTTTGTTGAGGGTATAACCCAGGCAATGTTTGTCAGAAAATCAAGAGTCTTTTGTTTTGGAGATGTTATAATATCCAAAGAGATAATCGATTCTGAAATAATAACAAGTGGAAAATGTATTATTGAGCGTGGAAGTATTTTTAATTCCAAAATATCTGCAAAAAAAGGAATTGTCGCACTACAGATAGGTAATGAAAGAACTGATCAAAATAAAATAAGGATTGGTGTGGATGATCATATAACACAAGCAGTGGAACTTTATGAATTAGAGATTGCAAGTTATGAAGAGAAAGTTAAATTACAGCATAGAATAGTTAAAAAAAATGAAAAGGAAATAGATGATCTTCTTAAGAGCCTGGTTAAATCTACTAACAGGAAAGATAAACTTACAAAAGATAAAGAAGTTCTTAAAACAAAGATGAAACCTGATAACCAGGAAGAAATTGTAAAAAAAATAAACTCTTTAGATGAAACGTTAGAGCAGCTTAAAGAATCTATTGATGAAAACAATAAGTCCCTGAAAGAATGTGAGATTAAAACAGAAGAAACAGAGAAACAAATTGAGGTTAATGAAAAGTTTATTGAAGAGATAATGGTTCATAAAGATGGTTCAATTGACTGGGCAAAAAAACAATCGGGCTTTGCTGAAATAAAGGTTCTTGGATCAATAGCTCTAAAAACTCTTGTTTTCACAAGAAATTCAAGGTTGGAGTTATCGGAAACCCAGAGAGTTTGTTACGTAAAAGAGATAAATAATAAATTGCGCTATGATAGTAAAGAACGATTCGAAAGAAATATTCCTGACTATGAACTGACTGTAGTGTCAGACCAGAAAAAATTTTCGAAAGAATAATATTTTCCCACTCAAATACCATTCAATAAGTACAAATTGTAAATCACGTTATAATGTTAATGCAAACCAATAAATAATTGTATTAATGTATTTTTCTGTGGTAAAATATTATCGTCTAATTAACGTTCTGAAAAGTCTACATTATATTTAATAAAATCATCTTGAATAGCTCGAATTACGTGAGTTTTTGGTAATTGAATTTAAGTTTCATAAAAGCTTTAAGTTTTATTATTTTTCACTTACAGAAATTTGTTAATAAAGTTTTATATTTATACGCCTTAAAATATTTAAAGATTTATTCATTATTCTATGCTGGAGAGGTTAAGCACAAAAAAAATACAATAAAAGAGGGTAAAACTAATGGAAGAAACAAAAGTTATGGATCAGGCGATATCTTTAATGGCAGATAAAGAAGGAAAATTTTTAACTTTTACTCTTGCAGGAGAGGAGTACGGAATTGGTATTCTGAAAATTAAAGAGATAATTGGTATGATGGCAATAACTACAGTGCCTCAAACACCGGATTTTGTTAAAGGTGTTATCAACTTAAGGGGTAAAGTTATTCCTGTTATGGATTTAAGGCTAAGGTTTGATATGGAATCCATAGATTATAATGAACGAACTTGTATTATTGTTGTTGAGATTGAAGGTGAATCGGGAACTATCCAGATTGGAATAGTTGTAGATTCGGTTTCAGAGGTTTTAAATGTTAAAGCTGATGAAATGGAGGAAACTCCTACATTTGGAACGAAACTTAATACAGAATATATTATGGGTATGGCGAAAATGGAAGGTGGTGTGAAAATTCTGCTTGATATTGACAGGGTTCTCAATGCGGATGAGATTTCAGCATTAGAGAAAGCGGGATAAAGGAAACCTTAATACTTTTGACTGAATTACTTAAGTTATTTAAACAGAAAAAACGAATTATTTGAAAAAGAGAACTGTAAACTTTATAAACGTAGTTCAATCAAAACTAAAGTTATCAGAGGTTCCTTATAATGAATTAGGAGGAATGACAATGAATTGGACTAATATGTCAATTCCCAAAAAAATAGCACTTGGTTTTTCAATATCTATTTTTATAGTTGCTGTTCTGGTTATTTTAAATTTTGGTGGTATTGGCGGAATAGTTAATGATGCAAATGAGGTTATAGAAGGTAATAAACTAAGGAGTATTCTTGTTCAAAAGGAAATAGATCATCTTAACTGGGTTAAAGAGTTAAATGGTCTGATTGTAGATGATAAAATTACAGCTCTTACTGTTGAAACAGATTACCATAAATGCGGTTTCGGTAAATTTTTATATGGTGAAGGAAGAAAAGAAGCAGAGAAAACAGGACCGGGTTTAGCAGCTCTTTTCAAGCAAATTGAAGAACCCCACAGGAAACTTCACGAATCTGCTATCGCAATTGGTAAAGTATATAAACAGGGTGATTATGAATTCCCACAATTTATAACTGAGAAAGAGGGAGACCACTTAAAATGGGTCCTTTCAATATCAAATCTATTCCTCAGAAATGAAGAATCATTGGATATAATAACAGATCCACACCAATGTAAGCTTGGGAAATGGATATATGGTGGTGGAGAAAAGGCAGCTAAAAACAAAGAATTAAACAAGCTGATTGAACAAATTAAAGACCCCCATGTAAGACTTCATGAAAGTGCTGTTAAGATTCAAAATACATACAAACAGATACGACCTGAATTATTGCTGACCATAACATCAAAACTTGAAGCTCACAGGAAGTGGGCTGCAAAAGTTAATGAATCCATAACTAAAAACTACAGACGTGTTGGAGTTCAGGTAAATCATAAAAGATGTGAATTAGGAAAATTTCTTAGCTCAGAACAGGCAAAGAGATGGTCTGAGGGGTTCCCGGTTTTGAAGACAGCTCTGAAAAAAATAGATCTTCCCCATAGAAATCTGCATTATTCTGTTATAAAAATAGGTAGAGAGCTTTCAAGAAGAAGAAAAACAAGGGCTGTTAAGTTCTATACATCTATTTCACTACCCATGGTAGTTCAAATCACGAATAGCCTTAATAAGGTAATTTCAGCTGAAAAAAAGAATGTAAATGGTTATAATAAAGCAAAAAAAATCTATGATACTGAAACACTTGATTCTTTAAATGAAACCCTGGGAGCTATCACTGAATTAAAAGAAAAATCTGTATCTATGCTACAGGGGATTAAAGAAGCAAATGAAATTTACACAACACAAACAGAACCGGCTCTTAAGGAAACCCAGATTATTCTTCACAAACTCAACAAAGAAACAGGCAAGTATTTGATGACAAATGATTCAATGATTTCGACTGCAATAGCGACAAAAATAAGTTCAACCATAATTGGTATTTTGGGTATTTTAATAGGAGTATTTGTAGCTTTTTTTATAGCAAGAGGAATTACTTCATTCCTAAGAAAAATTTCTACCCATATGGATGATGTTGCAGTACAGGTTGCAGCAGCAGCGGAACAAATAGCAAGTTCAAGCCAAACTCTTGCAGATGGGGCTTCGCAGCAAGCAGCATCCATTGAGGAAACATCATCTTCACTTGAAGAGATGTCTTCAATGACAAAACAAAATGCAGTTAATGCAAGTCAGGCAGATAGTCTTATGAAGGAATCAAACCAGATTGTTGAATCTGCAAATAATTCCATGCATGAACTTACTGATTCAATGGAGGATATAGCAAAAGCCAGTGAAGAAACTTCAAAAATTATTAAAACTATTGATGAAATAGCATTTCAAACAAATTTGTTAGCACTTAATGCTGCTGTAGAGGCTGCAAGAGCTGGGGAGGCTGGAGCTGGTTTTGCAGTTGTTGCAGACGAGGTAAGAAACCTTGCTATGAGAGCTGCAGAGGCTGCAAAAAATACTGCTAATTTAATAAAAGGTACTGTTGTTAAAATCAGTGAAGGTTCTGATGTTGTGAATAAAACCAATGAAGTATTTATACAGGTATCTGAAAGCTCAAGAAAAGTTGGTGAACTTGTAGGCGAAATAACAGCAGCTTCAGGAGAACAGGCGGAGGGAATTGAACAGATAAACAAAGCTATTTCTGAGATGGATAAGGTTATTCAGTTTAATGCAGCAAATGCTGAAGAAGCTGCATCTGCTTCAGAAGAGATGAGCGCTCAGGCATTTACCATGAAGGGCGCGGTTAATGAGCTAATGGTTATGACAGGAAATTCAGATAAAGTTGAAATGATTGAAACACACGATTCTATGGATAGAACTGAAGAGCATAAATTGGTTAAATATGATTTCAAGAAAGTAGAATCAACAAATAATAAAACATCTCAAAAAACTATAGGGGTATCTCCTGATCAGGTTATACCTATGGAGGATGATTTTGAGGATTTTTAAGTAAAGGGAAACCTCTAATAATCAGATCTCTAACTATATTATAGGCCTACAATAAAATACTTAACATTAATATAGGTTTATAGGGGGAAAAGAATAAATGCTAATAGAACCTGCAGAAATAAAAATATTATTGGCTGAAGATGCTAAAACTATGCGTCGTATTGAAGTTGAATCTCTTAAGAAATTAGGTTTTACAAATATTATTGAGGCCAATGACGGCGCTGAAGCAATGGAGCTTTTAAAGAAAGAAACAGTTGATTTAATAATCAGTGACTGGAACATGCCGAATAAAAGTGGTTATGATCTTTTAGAATGGGTCAGAGCAGATGAAAATTTCAAAGATGTGCCGTTTATAATGGCAACAGCCCAGTCAGATAAAAACTATTTAAAGCAAGCTGAAGAAGCAGGTGTTACAGGATTTATTCCCAAACCATTTTCAAATGATGAATTAAAGAAAACTATTGATAGGGTTTTTGGTGAAGAGGCAGAAACTGAAGAGATAATTGACAATAAAATTGATGGAAAAGTAAAGCTTAAAATTGCACACATACAGATAACAGATCATCTGGTTCTGGGTGTTTTAAAGGATATGATAGATAAGGGAGATCTAACTCCAAAATATTTTGATCTTGAAACTGTACGTATGTCAGGTTGGAATTCAGTATTAAGTGATCTTGAAGATGGAAAAGTTGATGCCGCATGTGTTCTGGCTCCCATAGCTATGGATCTCTATAGTGCTAATGTTCCTATAAAATTAATACTTTTAGCCCATAAGAGTGGTAGTGTTTTAGTAAGAAACAAACTAAACAGTGATTTTGAGGATTCTGAAGTTAATTTTTTTAGAAATAAATCATTTATAATACCCCATAAAATGTCTGTACACCATATGCTTACTGATATTTTTTTTAAAGGTATTGGTTTAAATCCCAATCTTGATAAGGGTGATGAGTATGATATAGAGCTTGAAGTTGCAGCTCCTGTAAATATGCCTAAATTTTTAAAAAATAACCAATTAAATAGTGGATTTATGGTAGCAGAGCCAATTGGTGCAAATGCAATATCTAAAGATATTGCAGACCTTCAGTTTTATACAAATGAACTATGGGAAAATCATCCCTGCTGTGTTATTGCAGCGAGAGATGAATTTCTTGAAATGGAAACAGATGCTGCATATGAGTTAACAGAAATGCTTGTTAAAGCAGGAAAACTAATAAAATCTGATCCAGACAGGGCTTCAGAAATAGCACTCTCATTCCTTGATCCTGAAAAAAAGTTAGGATTGAAAACTGAAATTATAAAAAAAGTGATAACAGATCCCAATGGTATAAAAACAGATGACCTTTTTCCTGTAATAGATGACCTTGAAGAGATAATGCACTATATGCATAATGAAATGGAAATAGGCTCAATAATTGATTTAGAGGAGTTTGTTGATTTAAGATTTGCATACAGAGCATGTGATGACGACAGAACTATTTCAAAACTCATAAAATCACCTGAAGAGCTAAATTATCTTTTAACAAAAAAAGAACTTCCAGCGGAAGAAGAAGATTTGATTACATCTTTTACACCATCTCCAGAAGATTTGGAGACACTGAATGAAGATCAAACTCAGGATAGTGAGTTGTTTATACCATTAGACACATTTGAAGAGGAAGAGGTTGTACAGGAAGAGGTTGCACAGGAAGAGGTTGCACAGGAAGAGGTTGCACAGGAAGAGGTTGTACAGGAAGAGGTTGTACAGGAAGAGGTTGCACAGGAAGAGGTTGCACAGGAAGAGGTTGCACAGGAAGAGGTTGCACAGGAAGAGGTTGTACAGGAAGAGGTTGTACAGGAAGAGGTTGTACAGGAAGAGGTTGTACAGGAAGAGGTTGTACAGGAAGAGGTTGCACAGGAAGAAGTTGCACAGGAAGAGGTTGCACAG
>JAAELO010000166.1 GCA_024226555.1 Desulfobacterales bacterium
AGCACCTCTTATTTTAATATGCCTCATAATATGTATACTGCCTGCTTTAATGAGTTCGTAGGTTTTTAGGATTCCCTTTTTGTTTTAACTACAGTAGAGAATCCTCCAGATTTATAACCTTTGGATAAATACTTTCTCTTTAACCACTTGGTACTTTTATTCCGGTGCCTTCGTCTCATCCAACGCCACAGATCATTTTATATACAATTATCAACATAACTGAATGTTCTACTTGATACAATATGTTTATGATAATTTGCCCAGCCCTTATTTTTCAATTCAGGTCACGTATCAGGGCTTCGGCTGTAAATAAGCGTTGAAAGGTTGTTAACGACATCTGTCATAATTATGTCAATATGTCACGGACGTCCCTAATCGGTTATACAAAGATTGAAGTTGTAGGGTGCAGTTTTTGGTTTTCAAAACGCACCGTTCACAAGGGTATTTGAATATAATAACAGAAGTAAATTCAAAAAAATAAATCAAGAAGAACAATTATGGTTTCAAAAGTTATTATTATTTGATGAAATCCTGTAAATGTGCGTTGAAAGGACGTTAACGCACCCTATATGGCTAATAATGCATGCCAAAGTAGGAAACTACTGGCGATACAGTAGGTTGGATCTACGTCCAACAATATTTAAAGCGACTTTTTGTCGCACCCGGTTCATTTATTTGTTCTAAAATTTTTTTATTGTTTTGTTTCTACTATATTTACAAAACCTGATAAAATACTTCCAACACACCAACAATTTTTAACACCCACTAACTTTACGGGTGGATAGTACTTTAAAATATCAGATATTTCATTATTTACTTTTTTCTTTAATGCTTTTCCTAAATAAAGTATTTCATCAGTGTTGATGTTTTCACCCCATAAAGATAGGGCCGTATTGACATTTTTAGCGATTTCTTGAGATATATAGGTTCCGCCCCTATATTCAAATATTATTGTGTATAAATTCATATTAAATTTACCTGTTAGTTCTTAATCTTCTTCTGAGTAATAATCAATTATTTCACCATCTAAAGCTTCTGTACTAACTTCAATTATTACAGCTTTGTTTTCATGGTAAAAAACAGAATAAACCCATTTAGCTTCAATCACAACAGAAGGTAAGGCATCTTTAGGTAATGTTGTTTCAGGTACTAAGTACAGCATTCCAGCTTTGGCCTTTTTGTCTACTCTTACTTCTTCAATCAGTAGTCTATTATTTGAATCAACAGCAAAGTCAATTTTATTTAATCTAAGTCCCTTTTGAATACATTTATCAATTATTTCTTTTAATTTCATATTTTTTTAGAACGTTTGAGCTAACCGGTTGCCAAAAGTTGCAGAGCGAAGCGGCGCGGCTTTTGGCAATCCGAGTTTAGCGATTTGTTGGGCTTTGTGTATTTAAAATACATAATATTCAGAGTTAATCAATCAACTAAATTTACAAATATTACTTTCAAACCCTTCTTTGTTTTTTCCAATTTCTTGTGTAACGCAATAAACACCTTTACCTTCAAAGCCTGGATTGAAACATAAATTATCTGATTTACACATAGCCTGATGTAAGTCTCTTTTTTTCCAGCGATTAATTAAATCTGGTTCTCTAATAAGTGCTCTACTCATTGAGATATAATCAGCAGTACCTTCAGTTATAATTTTATCTGCCACTTCGAATGACTTAAAGCCCCCTACAAGAATCAGTGGTATTTCTATTTTCTCCTTAAATCTCCGAGAATATTCTTGAAAATAGGCCTCTTTTGATTCTGTTGTAATTCCAGGTCTAGTAGGAGAAAGCTTCCCTGTTCTAATGATTCCACCACTTACCTCAATTGCATCGAATCCAGCATTCGCAAAAAGTATAGCTGCTTGCAATGATTCGTCGATAGTGAGACCATTTTCTATAAAATCGGCACAGTTCATTTTTATGATAATTGGATATTCTTTTCCAACGACCTCTCGCATTGCATTATAAATTTGAATATGAATTCTGGCTCGGTTTTCGATGCTACCACCATACTCGTCATAGCGGTTATTATATGCAGGTGACAAGAATTGACTGAGGAGATAACCATGTCCAGAATGAATTTCAATGCCATCAAAACCCGACTCATAAGCACGCTTGGCAGCTTTTACATAAGAAGACACAATCCGTTTGATATCTTCTTTCGTTATTACCTGTATTTTATTATCTGATACATTATCCGATACGGCTAATGCAGGCTGTCCTGTTAGCTTTTGGTCTGCATACTGTCCTGCATGTGCCAATTGAATAAAAATTTTACCACCATTTTTATGTACCGCTGAAGTAAGATCTTTTAATTTTGGAACAAAGTCATCTTTGTGAATTCCTATTTGCCATGGTGTTGCCTGACCTTCTTTAGATACAAATGAATGACTGCTAATAATGAGGCCAACACCACCCTTTGCAAGAGCCACAATCATGTCAATTAATTTCGGTGTTACTGTACCTTCGGTTGTTGCAAGACCTTCCCAAGTAGCTGCACGTACAAATTTGTTTTTTAATGACACTGCATTTATGGAACTTTCAGTAAATAGTTTACTCATTATTTCACTCAAAACATTTCCTTTATTCTTGATATGGGATTATTAGCTCAACGTCTGTTTAACCGGTCGGGCGAAAAACAGAACAATTTAAAAAGTTGATAATCTTTGCTTAAAAATTACATTTAAAATCTCGTGGAACTGCGGCCCGATCCGAGTTCAAACTTTTGTTATGATTTATTCTTATTCCAATAAAGATCATATTTTGGTTTTTCTTTTTCGTTAATAAATTCAGTTGGGATTGGGGGGCCAAGTACATGAAATGGCACGTAACCTTCTTGGATATGATACATAAGTCTATGATTATCTGAAAACCGTCCACAACACTCTAATTTGATATAAGTAAAATTCTTATCTTCTGAATCTACAGTAACATTTATCCACTCTGGCACTGATCCTTCTCTCCAAAGAAGTTCAACTACTTGTTTTGAAGAATCACATTTTCTTTCTGGTTCATTATAATCTTCAGGATAAGTTTTTTCTCTTTCTTCAAGTGGATTACCATCGTAAGAACATCCTAAACACACAATATAACAAATTGAATCGGGTAGTTCATTTAATACGAGTGTTCTTGTAAACTCTAAGCAGCAATTAGAGGCAGAAATTAAATTTTTCTCAAAAGACTTCTTTGAAAGATCAACTCCCTCAAAAATACTTTCATCTATCTTAATTATTTTTATATCCTCAGCTGAGTATTTCTTTTCATTCATTAAATATTTTCTCTCTCATAACGTTGAAATAACCGGGAGCTTGATAACCTTACCAACTCAACTGCCGCTCCGTCTCCGTGAAGGATTAACGCGATCCGGTTCATCTGCTTGTTATAATTTTATACTCCTAAATGAAGTAATATTTTTTGCCCATTACTTTTAACTACTTCTTCAGCCCAACTTACAATTACATTTAGTTTATCTACTAAATCTACTTTTGATAGAATGAGTCTTTCATATTCACCTAAGTCATTTTCTGTTGGTTCATCAAGAAAAACCCAATCTCCTTTTAGGTCAAGAATATCTGGACCTTCATTAAAAATAGTTGCCCAAGAGGAAAAAATATTAATTAATTTTGTGCATCCATCTACTTCATATATATTAGGTCCCCAACGATTAAAACCTATATCTTTTTTTTCGTTTGAGCATCAACTGAAGGAATCCAAATTAGACTATCATAAATATAGGACATAAAATCATCATGAAGTAAAATAGATGATTTTAAATTTATGGGAATCTCTAATAACTGTTCTTTTGGCAAAATACTTTGTTATTTCCAAAAAAAACTGTAATAAAATCGGCTCGTTATTTTTTGAAATGCCTTGTATTTTATCCAAAATTCTAATTATTAGAGGTTCCCTTATGTAATCATAATAGCCTTTATTATCGAATTCGATTTTGTCTACTAATAAAAAATCATGATTTAAACCTGGCATATATTTATCTTTTTTATAACGTCTGTTTAACAGGTCGGGTAGATTAAACAGAACAATTTAAAAAGTTTACAAACTTTGTTTAAAAATTACTTTTAAAAAACGCGGAACTGCTGCCCGATCCGAGTTCAAACAATTGTTATCTTTTAAGCTTAGTTACAATTTCTTTAAATTCATACGAGCTGTATGGAGGAGGTTGTTCATAAGCTATATAACCAAAGCTAGTATTAAATTGTTTTTTAAGTTGTTCTAAGATTATATCTTCATCGGTTTCTGATTCACAGCTTACATGCAAAATCATAGCATTGTCATTTGTATAATGAACTCCTGCATGTATTGACTTGTTTCTATCAAACCAATTTATGTTTTGTTCTTCACAAGTGTTAATTTCCATATAATCCATTAGTTCATTTGAGCTTTTAAACTCAAATTTTGGTTCATCAGAATACATTGGGATTTCGTATATCTCTGAAGTTTCAACAATATCCTCACCTAAATATAATTCCAATAACTTTCTAATGAGAGATTGATCTCTATTTTCAACTAAAATATAGCATTCAGCATAATATGGCATCTATATTTTCCCAATGAAGATAACGTTTAAATAACCGGGAGCGTGATAACCTTAAATCCTTGACTGCCGCTCAGTCTCCGTGAATGATTAACGCGATCCGGTTCATTTTTTTGTTACACTAAATATTTTATTTATTCTTTCGTTTTTTCTTCTAATAACTAATTTGTTATTTGGCAACAGTTTAGAAATATTGTCATTTAGAGGATATCCTGAATTAATCCATTCTTCAGCCAATAAACCCCAATGTGAGCCTTTAGAAATAGAAAACTCAATTAACTGGTCAAATGGAAATGTAGTAATAGCAACTTCAGGAAGTCCTATTCTTTTAACGTTTTCATTTAGTAAAGAAACAACATCTCTAAATGGAGTTTCTAACAGAACAAAAAATCCCCAATAATTTCCTTCCTGCATCACTCTTACAGAATCTGAATATTCAGGTAACCATATTCCACTATCAAGAATTCCATAGCTATGCTCTAATCCAGAAATTGGAGAGGTATATTTAAAAATTGGTAAAAAATTATGTTTTTCACCAATTCCATCTATCTCTCTTTCAGCCCATAAAGTAGAATTGAATGATTTTAGCATTGCTATTAAACTTTTTTTATTTATTGGCATAATGTGTAACGTTTAAATAACCGGGAGCTTGATAACCTTATCAACTCGACTGCTGCTCAGTCTCCATGAAGTATTAACGCGATCCGGTTCATTTTTTTGTTATTTTATTACTTCTAATTCCTTTTTTATAAATTGATTTCTTCACACCTTTTTGGAAATATTCGATTACTCCAATAAGTTCTTTTGAAAAATCTATTTTAATTGGTTGCTCGATTTTTCCATCAATTGTATATTCAAATTTGTACGAGTTAAGCTTAAAATTTTGGTTACCACAATATATAAAAGCATTCTTAAATTCTTTTTCTTTTTCAAAATTTCCTTTTTTTCCTTTAGAATCTTTAGTTAATTCGTTTTCCATATCAAAAATAGAATATTTTTTATTTTCGACTAAATCTTCAATAATTATCTTATCAGTACTGTCAGTGAGGTTTAATTTTTTTGAAATATCAACATCCGTATTTTTCATGGTCCAATCTTCGTCAATAATTGGAATAAAATTTGTTATTCTTGCTGGAAGAAGATACGTCATATCTATATTAATTATTTTAATATATGGGTTTCCATTCTCATCCACCCAGTCTGTTTCATTTTGTTCTCGTACAATTAGTAATTCAATTTTGTTAGAGCTTGCTTTAGATTTTGCCCCACTTTGATAACCCATCTTTGTTGCAAAAATTGGTTTTAAATCAGGTATATCTCTTATTTTTCCTATTAATGAATCTATTTTTTCAACAGATATTTTAGAATTATAATCTTTACATTCTATAACTGTTTTATAGGTTATTCCGGCAAATTCATACTCCCAATAAATATCAAATTCCCTTTCTAAACCGCAGTTATCAGTAATTTTTTTGTTCAATTCTATTTTGATATTTTTTTGTTCAGAAATTTTTTCAGAATGGATAAGTGCTTTCTGTAAATTAGCAACAAAAACTTCATATTTCTTTCCAGTATTTTTCATATAATTGATTCTTAAAAATAACGTCTAAATAACCGGGAGCTTGATAACCTTACTAACTCAAATGCCGCTCAGTCTCCATGAAAGATTAACGCGATCCGGTTCATTTACTGGTTATTTTTCAATTATCATTTATCCATTTTTTAATTATTGGAACTTGTATTGTGATTTGTTCCCTTATGTAAGAAGAATCATTATAAGTCCAAGTTTCATCACACCAATCACATGCATTCCATAGCTCTCCTAACCATTCAGGATAGTAAGCATAACCTGGTTCCATTGGTCGAGCATCTATATAATTTGCATCAAAAAACCATATGATTTTACAAAAATCAATAGACCTAATTTTTTCATCTAACAATTCTTTTGATTTATCAATAACAATCTGAGCTGCTACTTTTTCTCCTTCAATACTTCTTAGATATGAATTATATCCATCAAATAATGATACAGATATCAATATACTTGTTGAATTTTTTTTAACATCAGAAAGCATTTGATATACTTCTTTTGCAAATATTTCACCAATTTCGATTTTAGAGTTAACATATTCTAATATGTCATCTTCTCTAATAACGTCACACCAATCTTCAACTAAAAGTCTTTCAATTTTTTTCATAGCTTTTAAATTTTAAGTAAAAAATAACGTCTGTTTAACAGGTCGGGCGAAAAACAGAATCATTTAAAAAGTTGATAAATTTTGTTCAAACGATATTTTCAAAATCTAGTGGAACTGCGGCCCGATCCGAGTTCAAACTTTTGTTAGTAGAAAATTTGTGTTCCGGCTATGTTTAAGAAGGTATTACAAGTTTTTTACAGTTTAATTAAATTTCAAAATTCACGTTTTAGTGAATTACATATTATCTTTTAGCAATCAAATTATCAGTTTTCAAGTATTTGTTGAAGGTTGCAACAAAACATGATTTCCCGATCTCTGCTTTTGGATGCTTTAATTCTTTTGAACTTAGTCCTTTGAAAGATACCAGATTTTTAGAAAGCAAGAAAAGAAGTAAAACAAAAATAGCTTAATAAAGCTCCGCCTCTTAGATTACTTTTTAGCTTCTTAGTAATAGCAAATTTCTCACTAACGTCGCTTTTCAGTGGGCGCGGCTTTTTGTGCTCCGCTGCAAAAGCTTTGTTAGCTGATTCAATTTACAATCAATTTTCGCATTGGAGTGAAGCACATACCATCCTCATCTATTTCATCCCCTTGAACTTTGAATCCGATTGCCTCATAGAAAACCCTCGAATTTGGTGATGAACTCACGGTAATTGCAGATAATTTAGGGTTTCGATTCAAACATATTTTAATTGCTTCATCGATAAGCTTTTTACCAATGCCCTTTTTTTGGTTGTCTGGATCGATAAATATCAAGGCTATGTGATTTTCATTAATTACCGACAACATCCCAGCAATATTGGATTTCTCTTTGGCTAAAATAACAAAAGAGCTTTCACCATTTTTCATCTGGCTTAACCCATCTGGTGAAAGCATACCGAGAAACTTAGAAACACCATTTTCAGAATAAACAGGGGCAACATACTTGTGAAACACACGCACGATGAGCTCGTAGGTTTCATGTTCCTCACCTTTTTCCATTGGATATATATCAATCACAATCTCCACCTTTATTGGAAGCTAACGTCGCGGATAACCTGCCGATTGATTTAGCCAATACTCTTCAACTAATTTCCTCGGACAGGTTGATCCGCCTTGTTATGTTGAGCTGTGATAAGCTCACAATCCCAACATAACACTCGACAGCAGGATCATAACG
>JAAELO010000167.1 GCA_024226555.1 Desulfobacterales bacterium
CTACTTTCGATTGAGGAATGATGTTCAAAATGTACAGTTGGTGTTATGCGCTCCATAAAGTGGTTACTATCAAGTGGAAAGGCATATTATTAAGAAAGGAAAAATCGCGTTTTCAGTGGGTAAAGATTACTATGGCTCATTTCTGTTATGGTGCCCATCGGGGAATCAGGTGAAATACATGTCAAAATGCTCCCATGAATAAAGATGGCCCACATGTGACTATGCATGTCTTAATCTCTGGGCAACATTTTGCTGGTGTTGTTAATGCTCCAAGCATGCAACGTTATTTTAATTATGGAACCAATAATCTTCAAAGAGTGTTGTGTGGAAATCATGTGTAAAAAACCCGACTTTTTTTGAAAAAAGGGCAAACAATTTGCACACGCTTCCATTTCCTCAAAGCATCACATGTACCAATATAAGTCACTTTATGAAATTTTCGAAGTTGCCGGCGGATTATCGGCGTTAATTTTCTTTTTTATGTCGGAAATCTGCAAAAGTTACATAAGGATTATCATCATTAATTTTCTTTTTTAGGTCGGAAATCTTCCACGTTGCTCGCAGATCATCGGCGTTAATTTTCTTTTTTAAGTCGAAAATCCTCCAAGTTACTCGCAGATTATCGGCGTTAATTTTCTTTGTTATGTCGGAAATCTTCCAAGTTACTCGCAGATTATTGGCGTTAATTTTCTTTTTTAGGTCTATAA
>JAAELO010000168.1 GCA_024226555.1 Desulfobacterales bacterium
AAGAGCTTGCGATCCCTCGTGCGTATTATAAAGATGTCCGATTGCCCAAGAACGAAGACTGGAACGCATGGTTACCTTCCCAAGCGGTGACGGTCCGGGGTCATTTGGAAGAAGGAAAGCAGTGGGACAAAGCAACAGGCCAGTTTATTAAGATTTCGGACGAACACCGAAGACTCACCTTTCAGCGACTGGCAGCGTATGGAGTTCGTCCTACGATCGTTACGTTCTCCCATTACCTCCCAGGCATGGATCCAAATGTAACGTATGCCCCCGAAGCACCGGCACCAACTCCTCCTCCATCGTCGGATACCTTACCCAGCCCTTATGTCTCAGATTCCGATACGGATATGGTAGATGTTGTACCATCACCATCACAAGTTGTCCCACCACCACGTGCTCCAATTCAGACCCAACCATCGTTGCCTTCCCAAGTTCTACAAAGTCCCACTCAACCTATCCCAGCAACACAACCTACTGCTATTTCGAGCTCTCTGGCAGCCCCTCCCGTTCCTCCTGTCGGCCCTCCAGTGCCTCTTTCAGCCCCTCCCGTTCCTCCTGTCGGTCCTCCACTTCCTCTTGCAGTCCCTCCAGTTCCTTCTGTCGGCCCTCCAGTGCCTTTTGTAGCCCCTCCAGTTCCCCCTGTCGTCCCTCCAGTTCCTCCAGCAGACCTTTCAGTTCTCCCTACAGCTCTTCCCGTCCCTCCTCCAGTCACTCCAGTTCCTCCTCCAGTCCCTCCAACGCCTCTTCCAGCACCTCCAGTGCCTCCCCCGACATCACCGGATGGAGCACAAACGGCTCAAGCGGCATCAAGGGTTTCTCCTTCAGCATCTGTGGTGGGACCCAACGATGATACGGCCCCTCCGACGGAGTCAATAGAACAATTGCTGGCTTCAGATTCTCCAACGGCACCTACGACTCCTTTACCCAAGGATGTGGTGACGGAACCCCTAGCTCTTCCTTCTGCTCGTTCCATGGGAACAGAAGTCTCGACTTCGCCGAATTCGGACAAATCGATCCCCGTTCCATCAGGGATGCAGGATATCTTGACATGTGCCCAGCAATCCAGTCAAAGTTCCAGCGCAAGCGATAGGACCGATGCCCCCGTCTCTCTCTCCCAAAAGGTCACAACTTCTCAATTACGCCCTCCGATTCCTGTGGCCCCTGCGAAATCTAAATCCCCACCGA
>JAAELO010000169.1 GCA_024226555.1 Desulfobacterales bacterium
CGAGCGCACGACCTCGACGACCGCGCCCACGCACACCAACACCCACACACACACACACACACACACACACACACACACACACACACACACACACACACACACAACATTTGACGCTCCGCGGGCACCGGCCGCATGCCGTCGCTCTCCTCTGCTTGATTTTTGGTGGTGATTCAGAAAATGGTTCAAAAAGACAAGGAAATGAGAATTTCCCTCCCATTTCTGTCCACATTCTGGGAGAAAAGTACACACTCAGAATTGACATCCCGGTTGCCAACTGAAGTCATTTTGATTCAAATTTTCTTCTTTGTCTTCTGGCGGAGTGCCGCAAAGGATTCATGTTGAAATTTTACTGAAGGTCAAGGAAATGGTGCACAAAACTGGTTCAGTCAAAACTCTTGTGGAAGTCACTTTTTCTTCACTCAAGGTTGAGGATTGTCTGAGGTGTGGTCCTTTTTGTTTGCTTTTTTACATTTCTTTCTTCACAACTCAGAATTGGCAGTCTGGTGACAAAAAGAAGTTGTTTTGATACAAATTTTCTTCTTTTTCTTTGGGGAGTCTGTGTTAACTTGCTTTGATGTTGAAATTTTCACACAGTAACTGAGGAGTGGCACAAATGACAATGTGAAAAGGGCAACAAAAAATGGCCCCCCCACCTTTGAACAAATCTTCGGGCAAGGTGCACACCTGCCGAAAATGAAGAAAAATTGGAAGAAAATATTTGAGGGCCTCCCTCAGGGTGCACCGTTTGTGGGGCTTAACCGATGCGTGGTGGACGAATTACACAGCCACCTTCATCCATCCAACGAAGACACAAGAAGTCCCTTTCAGCTCAAGATTTGCAGAGAAGAATGGCGAAGTTTGTGTTTCTGAGGTACCTCCCCCCTCTGGGGATGGGTTTCCATGAAGTCGAG
>JAAELO010000170.1 GCA_024226555.1 Desulfobacterales bacterium
TCCAACATAAAATTTGCATCTGCTATTCTTCTCTCAGCAACAATTACATGTTTGCTGAAGGGATACCAGTCTTTAAGTTTCTTAAAAGAGGCAATAGACTGTTTAAACTCCTCCTCATTGTAAGCTTTGGTACCATCTGTAACAAGTTCCTGAGCTGTTTTTTCTATCTCTTTGGTTGAACAACTAAAAACTAAAGTAAAAATCAAAAACAAAAATATTTTTTTCATCTAACAAATAAACAAAAATTCCCTATCATAAAAAAAGTTTTAAGGAATAAAAGCTCACCTTTCTAAATTATCAAGATAATGCTCTGCAGAAACAGCTGCAATTGCACTATCACCAACAGCGGTTACGATTTGCTTAAGTGGTGTTTTTCGAACATCACCAGCTGCAAAAACTCCAGGTACTGAAGTTTCCATATGATCGTTTACCACAATAAAACCATACTCCGTTTCAACAGAATCACCAAGCCAGGTTGTATTAGGATCTATACCAACCCAGATAAAACAGCCATCTGCTGCTATTTTTTTCTCTTCATTGGTTTTCAGGTTTTTTACATTAACTCCATCAATACCAAATAAACCTTCAAAGCCTGTTACCACAGAATCCCATACAAACTCAATTTTATCGTTTGCAAAGGCTCGTTCCTGAAGAATTTTTGTTGCCCTTAACTCATCTCTTCTATGAACCAGATAAACCTTATTAACAAATTTTGTCAGGAAAACAGCTTCCTGAACAGCAGTATCTCCACCACCAACAGCAACAACTGTTTTTTCCTTAAAAAACGGGGCATCACATGTTGCACAAAATGAAATTCCTTTTCCAAAGAAATTGGACTCTCCAGGCACACCTAATTTCTTGGGAGAAGCACCTGTTGTAATTATAACAGCATGGCAGGTTATCTCTTTTTCAGAGAGTTTAATTTTTTTAACAGGATTGCTTGTATCAAGAGACATAACTTCATCGGTAATAATCTCAAGATCAAACTTTTTAGCCTGCTCAGCCATTTTATCAACAAGGTCAAATCCTGTTATTCCCTCTGGGAATCCAGGATAGTTTTCAACCCAATCAGTTACAAGAACCTGACCACCAGGAGCTGCCATTTCAATAAGAACAACATTTAACCGTGCTCTCGCAGCATACATACCAGCAGTAAGACCTGCCGGTCCCCCACCAATTATAACAAGATCATAATCTGTTTTTGTCATATTTAGATCCTAAAGAAGTTTTTTAATGGTCTCTTCAAGTTTATTTTTTGCTACCATACCAGTTATCGAATCTGCAACTTTCCCATCTTTAATAAATAAAAGAGTTGGGATTGCCTGAACTTCATATTTACCTGGTGTTACTGGATTATCATCCACATTACACTTAACAAATTTAATCTGATCATACGCTTTTGATAACTCATCAATTATAGGCGCAATAGCTCTACATGGACCACACCAAGGTGCCCAGAAATCAATGAGAACCGGTTTATCTGAATTAATAACTTCAGCTTCAAAATTATCATCATTTACTTCAAGAATATCTGACATTTTATAATTTCCTTTTTATATTTATAAAAAATGATTGACAATCAACCAGACAAACATAAGACTGGGGTGGTTTATTGTCAATATCTGGTATTTTTAAACCATTCAATTTAACACAAACTTTATATATATCATGGAGTGTTTGAAATGAGCAACAAAATCCGTATAGGTGCATTTATTTCAGGTGGTGGATCAAATCTGAATGCCATTATTGATGCATGTGAAGCGGGACAAATAGATGGTGAGGTCGTTTTTGTTGGATCTGATAATAAAGATGCAAAGGGACTTAAAAAATCTTCAGAAAGCGGATATCCAACATTTGTTGTTGATTACAATAATATTGTACAAAAATATAACGATAATATATTAAAAGCTCCAGACGATTTTAATTTTGATGAAATTAATAAGAAACAGAGTCTTATCTCTGAAAATAAATCGATTGATACTATAAAAAAATTTCTCATTACAAGGGCTTGTGCAGAAAACGAGATAATTGAAAATATTAAAAAATATAATTATGACCTTATAGTTCTTGCTGGATTTATGCGTGTTTTTACACCTTATTTTATAGACCGAATAAATAATGATAAACAAAAGATAATGAATATTCACCCTGCTTTGTTACCTGCTTTTCCAGGTGTTGATGGATATGGAGATACATTCAGATATGGTTGCAAAATAGGTGGGTGCACTGTTCATTTTATAGATTATGGTGAAGATACTGGTCCCATAATTGGTCAAAAAGCGTTTGAAATATTACCAGAAGACACTTTGGATAGTGTTAAAGAGAAGGGGTTAAAACTTGAGTGGGAACTTTTTCCTGAGTGTATTCAGCTTTTTGCTGAGAATAAATGTTAGATCTATTGTTTCCTTATGATTTTTGAAAAGTATAAACTATTGGAACTTCTTTACGAAGCCAATACCATAACTAAGCCAGACCAACCACCTTCATCCCACCGTTTCAATAATTCATAATTCTTATATTTATAAATAATTTCATCTGCCTCAGGCTCTCTTATACCGGAAAGAACCAAAAAACTTTTTTGTTCAGAAATTTTCCTAAATGTTTTATATAGCTCTTTAAGAGTTGGGTATCTCAGATTGGCCATTATCAGCGAGAACTTTGTACCAAGTTCATCGGGGTTTTTTAAACTTACCTCAATATCATTTTCAATATTGTTGATTGATATATTTTTTCTGGCTTCTGAAGCAGCTACCTCATGAATATCCGTTGCATATACTTTCCGGGTTCCCATTAGCTTTGCAGCTATTGCCAAAACTCCTGATCCTGTTCCCATATCAAGGCCATGGATAAACTCTCTGTTTATATCAAAAATAAATTCAAGACCTTTAAGACAAAGCCTTGTTGTAGGGTGGGCGCCCGTTCCAAAGGAAGCTCCCTTTTGAAGCTTTACAACTATATCATTACTTTTTGATTTAAAACTCCGATTTTCAGGAATAAGAACAACTCTTTGCCCTATTCGAACCGGCTTATTGTAAGATATTTCAAGGTACGTGTTACCGAACTGGTAGGTGTAGGAAATTTCATTATTTTTAATAAGGTTGTTAATAGCTTTCTTTATTAACAACCTTTTAAAATCTGTTTTTTTTCTTATATTTTTTTCAATATCGACATAAGTTCTTTTTTGTTCTGAATTACAAATAAATTCAAGAACCATATCGGAGATACTTTTAAAAAAAATCTCTTCCATATGCTAAATTTTATCAGTCTTAGTCTGCTTTTTAGCATCCTCTTCCAGCAGGTTTTTATACCATACTGAAAAATCATACATACCTATAAATTTGTCATTATCATTAATCAAACCAAGACAAATATCAAAAGCGCCTGATGCATAACTATTACTATAGCCCTCTGCCGGAGTCTGCTGTAGAAACTCACGAATGAGTTGCTGGGTTGTTCTTTTAGTAGGGTCTTTTCTAATATCAATAGGATCTTTTGGTTCCTCAAAGGGGTTCCAGTCTTCATAACCTTTCTTTAAAATACGGGCCTGGCTCCTTTTTCCCATGGAATCAAATATATCTTTTTTTCTTTGTTCAATCTCTTCCTGTGATAGCTCTGCCATTTCACTAACTCCTCTATTCGTCTTTAAATCCAAAGTATTCCGGATTATAAGTTGTATTTAAAGCCATTGAAACCGGAATTAATATATCAGCCATCTTAACATTTGGAGATCTCATTTCAATTATCATATCCTGTGATATTTGATAAAGATAGCCATATAATTTGTCCATATCAAGAGTTGGATATTGCTCACCCTGAACAAAGTCTGTTTTTCCGCAAATATGACTCATACCCTGAGTAGAGGTCGGTATTCCATAAACTCTGCAGGTTAAAGGTCTGTTTTCATAGATCATACATTTATCTGTATCATCTAATAGTGGGCACCTTACTTTCTCCATTGACATTTTTCCAAGGATCTCAACATCTTCCACACCATTTTGAGAATCTTTAAAAGCCTGTTTTTTTAGCTTGTATATCTGTCTGTCTGTCTCACCAGCTCTTTCAATAATCGCAAGTTTTTCAGGCCCATCTATCTTTTCATTAAATTTTTTATTAATATACATAGCTTCAATCAAAGTCAGATCAAAAAGAGCATAACAACAGTCTGAACAACCTACCTTGCAATTTACACTTTCAGTATACTGTGCTTTTACCTTATTGAAAGCCTCTTCAGTCATCTTGGCTAATTTCTCATATCTTTGATAATACGCTGTAAAATCTATCTTCATACTTAATTCTCCTTAAAGAGCAAAATCTATTTCCCTATACAAAAATCACTGAAAATATTATCCAAAATATCAACTCTTTCAGTAATTCCAAGTATCTCACCTAAAAAACCATGGGCATCTCTTAAATCCATGGAAACCATTTCAAACGGAAGCTCAGAGAGCAATCCATCAACCACTAATTCTAAAGAGGATATCGCTTTTTCTATAGCCTCCTTATGTCTTATATTTGGTATTGCAGAGTCATCCGATTCCGTAAGGTCACTAATAACCAAATCGTTAATTAAGTCCTTTAAAAGTGAAAGTCCATCACCTTGTTTAGCAGAAATATGTACAGAAGGCAGATCTTTAACAAAACCAGTTACATCATAACTCTCTTTAGTGGCAAGGTCACTTTTGTTAACAACTAAAACTGTTTTTTTATCTCTTACTCTTTCTGCAATATGTTTATCTTTTTTAGAATATGATGTTGTTCCATCAACTAAAAAAAGAACTATATCTGAACTATCAATAGCATCTTCAGTTCTTTCTATACCAATTTTTTCAACGGGATCCGATGTTTCATGGATACCTGCCGTATCTGAAACCACAACAGGAACACCATTTAAATTAAGGGGTTCTTCTATAACATCTCTGGTTGTTCCGGGAATATGTGTAACTATAGATCTTTCCTTATTTAAAAGGCGATTCATCAGGCTTGATTTTCCCACATTTGGAACACCAACAATTGCAAGCTTAACGCCATCCCTCAGGATATGACCATTTTCATAATTATCAAGAAGGCTTTGAAGTTGTTTTTTTATCTCTTTTTCAATTGTTTCTATCAGCTTTTCCGTATCAATAATATCACCAACATCTTCAGGAAAATCCAAAACAGCCTCAAACTGAGTTAAAATTTTCTCAATTTTACCCCTTAGGTTTGTAACATCTAAAGATATTTTACCTTTTATTTGGGAAAGAGCTACCTTGAGAGACCTTTTTGTTTTAGCATTGATCATGTCTATAACCGCTTCTGCCTGGGTTAGATCTATCCTGCCATTTAAAAAAGCTCTTTTTGTAAACTCCCCTGGCTGGGCCGAAACAACTCCCTTTGAAAAAACCAGCTCAAGAATGGATTTCAATGTATAAAATCCAGCGTGTGCCTGTATTTCAATCACATCTTCTGCTGTATAGGAGTTGGGGCCTTTCATATATGCTAAAAGAACCTCATCCATTACAGACTCTTCATTATCTATAATATATCCATTATAAAGTTTTCTTGGAGTTAATAATGACGGGGCTTTTAGATCTTTTTTTCTGAAGATATCATTTGCAACAGCTATGCATAATGGTCCTGAAATCCTTATGATTCCTATTCCACCAATACCCTTGGGGGTTGCTATCGCTGCAATTGTAGTATCGAGACTTTTCATAAAAATGAAAAAATTCTGCCATTTTTTTTAATTTATGGCAGAATTTGATTTTATTGTAATATATTTAATTAGTTACGTTTTTGAAACTGCTTTTTTCTCTTGTAGTTATTTCTTTTTGGAAAGATCACAAGTCTTCTATAAAAACCGTCACCCATGCTTTGGGTACGCACACCTCTATCATCTTTAAGTGTCAGATGAACTATTCTTCTGTCGTGTGCTGTCATCTGGCTAATAGTTGATGGCTTTCCTGTTCTTTTAGCTTTCTCTGCAAGTCTGTATGCAAGACTTTGAAGGTTTTCCTTCCTTGATTCAAGGTAACCTTCAACATCCACTAATACACGAACTCTTTCAGTACTGTTTTTATTAACAATCTTATCAACTATATATTGAATAGCTTCAAGAGTCTGACCCCGTCTACCAATCATAAGAGCAGAGTTTCCACCCTCAATTCTGTAAACAACAGGATCAACTGTTCTATCAAGTGTTATTTTAGTTCCATCAGTTATCAGGTCAACAATCTTTTCAAGAGATTCCATTCCAATATTAAGGGGCACATCTGCATATTCGGGAACCTTAACAGGTGGTTTTTTTCTGTTATTGTTTCTTCCTTTTTTTTCATATCCGAAAGCTTCATCAACAAGTGACATTGCGCCTTGTTTACTGCTGTCCAGATTAACACTTATCCTGGCTTTTTTAGCTCCAAATGATAAAAAACCCTTTGAGCCTTTTGTTATGATATTGTAGTCAAGCTCAACTTCAGATAAGCTAAGCTCCTCACAAGCATTTTGAATAGCAAGTCTAAGATTTTTTCCTTCAAATTCAAGGTTATTCACATCAACCTCCTTTTACTTCACTTTTTTCTTCATTGTATAGTATTGCTGGGCGATAGAGAATAAATTATTCACAAACCAGTATAAAACAAGACCTGATGAGAAATTCATAAAAACAAATGTCATAACTACAGGCATCATCATCATTATTTTAGCCTGGGTTGCATCTCCGGCCTGTGGGGTCATCTTCTGCTGAAGGAACATAGAAGCGCCCATTAAAATAGTTAAAACAGGAATTCCATATGGTGGATCAAACATAGGAATTATACTTAAAAAATCGAGACCACTGAATAGCCTGTCTGGAGCAGATAGGTCTGTAATCCATCCAAAAAATGGTGCATGTCTTAACTCGATAGCCTGAAATAACATCTGATAAAATGCAAAAAACACCGGCAATTGTGCAATCATTGGCAAACAACCACCAAGAGGGTTAATCTTATATGTTTTATAAAGACCCATAACCTCTTCATTCATTTTCTTCTTATCATCTTTATATTTCTCTCTTATCTCAGTCATGAGCGGTTGAAGCTTTTTCATCTCGTTCATTGACTTATAGCCCTTATTACCAAGGGGCCACAGAATAATTTTTATAAAAAGAGTAAGAAGTATAATTGCAATTCCATAGTTTGGAATAGCTTTATATATCTGATTCATAACCCAAAGGCAGGGTTTTCCAACAAAATCAAAAAAACCAAAATCAAGAGCTTTTGACAAATCATATCCTGATTCATCCAGAACAGTAGTTGTCATTGGGCCCATAAAGACTTTAAAATTATAGGTTAGTTGATTTCCTGGTTGAACAACGTCAAGCTTATTCTCAAGGGTAGTTTTAGATAAAGCTTTCTTATCTTTTGGGTTATCACAAATAACCTTAAGTCTTGATTCCTGATCTTTTTTGGTAGGAATTATTGAAGATAGAAAATAGGTATCCTGGAAAGAAGCCCACTTAATATTTCCGGTTATGCTGTTTTTGTCATCCAAATCACCAATTTTAAGGTATTCAACAGAACCATTAAAATATGCACTTGGACCTACATCACTCATTCTGGACTCTGGATTTCCAGCAATTAGTGATGTTTGCAGAGTGTCATTAAAAGAAGATTTGGAGTTATTTTTAACAATAACATCACAATTTATAAGATACGTCTTATTATCAAAGGTATATCTTTTTTCCACTGTTATACCATCTTGTGAAGTGTATGAAAAAACAATATCTTTAGGAGAATTTGTAATTTTGAGATTAGAGAGAGAGTTTGTAGAAAAGTAAGCTTTTTCAAGATTCTTTACAGATTGTTGCTTAAATGAAACGTTTAATGTCTCTTTGTTGACAACAAGCTCTTTCAAATCTTTTTTATCATTACTCTCTTTGTAGTTCTTAAGAGTAAAACTTCTGAAGTTAGCACCCTTATCAGAAATTTTTACAATATAAAGGGGTGTTTCAATGGTATAAAATTTTTCAATCCTGTTAACATCAACAGGCTCTACTTTATTTACAATAGTGTTACTTTTTTCTATCTCTTTTACAGCAGTTTTAGATTTATCTGCTTTTTCCCCGATCTGTTTTGCAACAGCAGGTTTTTTTATTGGTTCTTTTGGTTTTTCCACAAAGAAAAAGTTCCATACCACAAAAACAAGTACAGAAAGTGTAATTGCAATGAACAAACGAAATTGTTCCATATTTTCTCCTAAAATTTCTAAATAAAAAAAAGCACTTTAAAAAAACCTATTCTAAAGTATCCGGAGAAAGTACAGGTTATGGAAGTGGATCGTACCCACCTTTACAAAAAGGGTTACACCTTAAAATCCTTTTAATTGTAAGGTATGATCCTTTAAAAGGACCATATGTTGAAATTGCCTGATACGAGTATTCAGAACAGGTTGGATAAAAACGACATGAGGGTCCTAACATGGGAGATATTATATATTGATATGCCTTTATAAGCATTAATAACGGTCTCTTAATCAAACTACCTCTCAATTCTATGAAAAATATCATGCAAAGCTTTATCGATTATCCGGTTATCATCTCCGGCCGTTCTCTTCTTTGCAATAATATTGATATCCAAGTTACCTTTTATTTTGTGCCTGTTTTTTCTGAAGTGTTCACGAACCAAGCGTTTCACTTTGTTCCTTACTACTGCACAACCTACTTTCTTTGATACTGTAATTCCAATACGTGTTCTTTCAAAGCGACTTTTTTCTGCTACGGCCAAAAAATGACTATTATGATATTTATTTCCCGTTTTTGATAAACTAACGAATTCCGAACGTTTTCTTAATCTGTTTTCTTTTAAAAAAGTTTCTTTCAACATTTAACCTTAATTTCAGAAATATCAGATTTTAATTTGATGCATAATTATAGTAGTTTCGTATCTCTTAACTTAAGTATTCTGCTATCCCGACTTATTAAAAAGAGCATCAAATTTCACCTTACTTTGTAAGGTTTTATCGTTACTGGGTTTTCACGCCGTTTTATAACTGAATGTTTCAATCGCTTATATGGTAACTAAAGTTCAACTAAAACTTCTTAAGCAGATAAAACCTTTCTTCCTTTAGCTCTTCTCTTCTTAATGATCCTTCTACCAGCTGCTGTTGACATTCTGTGTAAGAATCCGTGCTTTCTAGATCTTTTAATTTTACTTGGCTGAAAAGTTCTTTTCATATTATTAATCCTTAATCTTTACATATACAAATTAACTCAAACAAATAACCATGCTTGTGACAACAAGCTTAACCTTTGCATTTAAACATTTTTTTATAAATAAGTCAAAATATTTATTTAGGTAATTGCAGTAGGTTAGGCATGGTTAAGGTACTCAATAAACAATTATTTCAAAAAAAACAGAAACCTTTTATTACAATTCCTTATTAAAGGCAACGTTTTAAATTAGTACGACTCAGTTATATCAAATTCCTCAATATGAAACTCCGCTTTTGGAAAAATTTCAATAATTATTTTATATCTTAATTCAAAACCATTAATTATTTTCATCTCATTGCTGTGAATATAGTCCGCTAGCTCAGGATTAACCTTAATAATCAATTTGCTGCCCATAAAATCATTGGATTGCCTTATAATCTCTCTGAAAAGTTTATATGATGCTGATTCTTTTGAAAGTGTATAGGCTTGCCCGGAACAATTTGAACACGGTTCACACATCATACGGTTTAGAGATTTTCTCACACGTTTTCTGGTCATCTGAACAAGACCAATATCAGACATGGGCAGGATGTTTGTTTTACATTTATCTTTGCCCAACTGACCAACCAAAGCATTATAAACCTTCTCCTGATGACTCTGTTTCTCCATATCAATGAAATCTATAACTATTATACCACCAATGTTTCGTAGTCTTATCTGATAGGCAATCTCTTTAACCGCTTCAAGATTGGTTTTAAGTATAGTCTCTTCAAAATTAAACTTTCCAACATACCTTCCGGTATTAACATCTATTGATACTAAAGCTTCTGTTTGTTCTATTATTATATACCCACCTGATTTTAACCATACTTTATTCTTAAGAGCTCTGAATATATCACCTTCAAGATTATAAACATCAAAAATAGGCTCTTTATCATCATAATATTCAATTGATACGTTTAGCTCCGGCATTATCTCTTTTAGAAAAGATTGTGCTATTTCAAAAACCGATCTTGAATCTATTATAAGTTTTTTGGCCTCATGGGTTAAAAGATCTCTCATGGCTCTAAGAGTTATAGTTAAATCTTTATGGATAAGGGTTGGAACAGATGCTCCTATGCTTCTCTCTTTAATTTTTTCCCATGAGTTTGATAAGAGCTCCATCTCATTTAGGAGATTCTCACTCTCAATCCCTTCACCAGCT
This sequence comes from Desulfobacterales bacterium, assembly GCA_024226555.1. Taxonomy (GTDB): domain Bacteria; phylum Desulfobacterota; class Desulfobacteria; order Desulfobacterales; family JAAELO01; genus JAAELO01. Next base: position 10,371 of record JAAELO010000170.1, read on the forward strand.
GTTCTGAAAATGTAACCCATGTTATCTTTTCTTAGAGATAAAATAAGCTCCTTTAATCTTTCACGTTCGCTTTCATCCTCTATTCTTCGTGATATACCGATATGATCAACAGTTGGCATCAGAACAAGGTATCTTCCTGGTAGAGATATATGGCATGTAACCCTTGCCCCTTTTGTAGATATAGGGGATTTTGCAACCTGAACCAGAATCTCCTGGCCCTCTTTAATGTAGTCTTCAATACTATGGTTTTCTTTATTTATCTCTTTCTTTTTTTGCTTATAATTTATCTTATCTTCATCTACCTCTTCAACCTCATCATTAAAGATATCATCGTCCTCAATATCATGGATATCCCTTTTAATAAGGTCATTGACGTGTATAAAGACAGCTTGTTTTAGACCAACATCTATAAATGCAGCCTGCATTCCTGGTAAAACCCTCTGAACCCTACCTTTATAAATATTTCCATTAATATTGGAATCATCACCCCTGTCAATATAGAGTTCAACTATGTTTTTATTCTCAAGAAGCGCAACTCTTGTTTCGTTTTCAAAAACATTTACAACAAGCTCTTTGTTTATTTCCATATTAAATAATACTCTTTAGGGTTTGATAAAGTTCAAAATATGTTTTCTCTAAATATACTTAATATCAGTTTTTACTATTGTTGATGAGTTTATAACATTCTCATCCATTAAAAAAATCTCTTTCATAAAAAGGTGGGGTCTGATCGATTTTCCAGACTCAGTTTTAATCTCTAAAATTAGCTTTAAACCATCTAATTTTGCAGATATAACTCTATCTTTAATATCTATCTCTTTAGAAACACCTTTTTTATTTGTTTTAAAAACAATATATTTATCGGTAATTTTGTAATTTTCCAGTTTCTCAATATCAAATAATCCAGTTTCCTTTGGAGTTACCTCATACGTAGCTGAGTATAATCTTTTTTCGTGTATTTTATCAAAAATTTCTGTACCTACAATTAAAAGGCCTTCAGGAAGGCTGCTATTAAGTTCATCTTTAATTGATCCATAATCAAATGATTGGGGAACAGATATTTTAAAATATTCAAAATTACTTTCAACACTTATTGGTAAGGGATTCCCAAAAGACATTTTTGGTTTTGGATGAAAACCCTGTGTAAATTTGACAGGTACAGAAACTCTCTTAAGAGCTCTTTGAAAAATATTTACCATCTCCAAATGACCAAAAAATTTACCACTACCTCTTTTTGAATATGTTATTTTAATATTTTTATAATCACCTTCATAAACACTCTTTTTTTCATATTCATATGGATCACTATCATTAAAAACTTTTGGTTCAATCAGATCAAAATCACATATTCCGCAGGAAGAACATTCTCCATCTCTACAATCCTCAGTTAGAGACCCTTCCTCAGCTTTCTTATATTCATCAACAAAAAAGGATTTATCCACACCTGATTTTATATGATCCCATGGAAGCTTCTCATTTATGTCCCTGTCTCTTGTTATGTAAAAACCAGTATCTATTCCACACTCAAGAATTGCTTCATCCCACTTCTGTTTATTAAACCTATCAGTCCAGCCATCAAATATACAACCTTTTGAATAAGCAGATATTAACAGCTCACTTAATTTTCTGTCACCCCTTGCAAAAATACCCTCGAGCATACTTACATCGGGTTTTCCCCACTTAAAATTAACACCCTTTATATTAAGATTATCTTTTAACCAGAATATTTTATCCTTGGAAACCTCAAGTGAGTTCTGACCAAACCATTGAAAAGGAGAGTGGGATTTTGGAATGAATGTTGAAACACTAACATTAATCTGGCTTTTCTTACCATGGGATGGTTTTAATTTAACAAGCTTTTTAACAAGAGCAACTATACCCTCAAGATCTTCTTTGGTTTCTGTGGGAAGACCAACCATAAAATATAGTTTAATAACTTTCCAACCAAGAGAAAATGCAGATTCTACAGTCTTAACAATCTCGTCTTCATCAATACCTTTATTAATTACATCTCTAAGTCTTTGGGTTCCAGCTTCCGGAGCTATAGTAAAACCTGTTTTTCTGACTTTCTTAATTAACTCCATAAGCTCTGGTGTTAATTTTCCTGCTCTTATTGATGGAAGAGAAACCGATATTTTATCATCCTTATATTGCTCCATCAAGCCTTGCATTAGCTGGTGTAAACATCCATAATCTCCTGTGCTTAATGAAAGGAGAGAAATATCTTCAAATCCTGTTTTTTTTATGGATTTTTCAGTTATTTCAAGAATGTTTTTAAGAGATCTTTCCCTTACAGGTCTGTAGATCATGCCTGCCTGACAAAATCTGCACCCTCTGCTACAACCCCTTGCAATCTCTAATCTTAATCTGTCATGAACAGGCCTTGAATATGGAACTATCGGTTTTTCCGGGAATGGTTTAAAATCAAGCTCAGGTACAATAGCTTTTTTAACTGATTTATATTCTTCATAAACTGGTTTTAATATCTGCAAATTATTATCATCGTAAGAAACTTCAAAAAAAGATGGAATATAAACGCCATCAATTTCAGACCACTCTTTTAATAGATCTTTTTTACTTTTCCCCTCTTTTTTCCACTCAATATATTTATCAGAAATATCAATAATGGCTTTTTCACCATCACCTATTATAATAGCGTCAAAAAAATCTGCCACAGGTTCAGGGTTAAAAGCACAAGGTCCACCCGCTATTATTATAGGAAAAGAGTCATCTCTGTCTTTTGATAAAAAAGGAATGCCAGAATTTTCAAGGATATATAAAATATTTGTATAGTTTAATTCATATAAAAGACTAAAACCTACAATATCAAAATATTTAACGGCCCTCTTACTCTCAAGGGCAAAAACCTCTAAGTTGTTTTCTTTGAGTTGATCCATTAGATCTGGTTCAGGTGCATAAACCCTTTCAGCGGTTATATCATCTCTGTTATTCAATATATCATATAGAATCTGTAAGCCGAAGTGTGATATACCTATTTCATAGGAATCAGGGAAAACAAGGGCCATAGAGAGTTCTGTTTTATTATAATCTTTTAAAACTGAATTTACCTCAGTTCCAAGATACCTGCTTGGTTGTTCAACTTTGGACAGGATTTCAAAAATATTACTGTTCATAACTTCCTTTAAGAATTAATGATAATAAAAAAGCAATCGGCTAAATTAACTCTAATTATTAATAAATTCAATGATTTTATTTCCACTACAAATTTAATTTTTGAATTTATATATTAGTTATTGTAAACACTTTGATTAAAAAATGTTATTATTTGTTTTATTAATTATAGATCTAACTCTTTTAAAATGACTCAAGGGAACCTATAATAATTAGGATTTTGATTGAAATACAAGGCTGAGAAAAATATAAAGGTTTGATTTTACTACATTTCTTTTTTAAAAAAAAGCAGTTGTTCAGTCAAAATAAACTTATTAGAGATTCTCTATAAATAGAATGGATAAGATAAAATGACTAAAAAAATTATTCTAACTTTTATTATATCAATTATTATTGCAAGCTCATCCTTAGCTGATTTACGTGTAACTCCTGTTGTTAAAGCAGTAAAAAATGTAAGTCCGGCCGTTGTTAATATAAATACAGAAATACAGGTTAACAGATCTCATTTTAGTAATTCCTACCAAAGCAGAGATTCATTTTTTAATGATTTTTTTGAAAACAGACCCAGAAATAGAAACAGAAAGAGTCTTGGTTCTGGAGTTATAATAAATGGAAAAAGGAAACTTGTTATAACAAATGCACATGTTATCGAAAAAGCCACAAAAATAACTGTAATACTTAAAAATAAGAAAGAGTATGAAGCAACAGTTGTTGGAGTTGATTCAGAATCCGATCTTGCTGTTCTCAAAATTAATACTAACACTAAACTACCTGAAATAAAAATATCAAAAAGCAATGACCTGATGATTGGAGAAACAGTAATTGCCATAGGAAACCCATTTGGGTTTTCAAATACTGTTACAACAGGTGTAATTAGTGCTCTTGATAGAACTGTCAAAAGTAAAGGTATTACATACTATAATTTTATTCAGACAGATGCATCTATTAACCCCGGTAATAGCGGTGGCCCTTTATTAAATATTAAAGGTGAACTTATTGGAATTAATACAGCAATATTTTCAAAAGCCCAGGGAATTGGTTTTGCCATACCAATAGATAAGGCTAACAAAATAATTTATGACCTGATAAATTATGGTGAAGTTATATTTCCTTGGATTGGACTTTATACACAAAATATGAATTACAGACTTGTTAATTATTTAAGATATCCAGGAAAAAAAGGTATAGTTTCTGTTGATATTGAAAATAATAGCCCCGCTGATAAAGCAGGTATTAAAGAAGGGGATGTTATTTTAGAGATAGATGGACAAGCTATAAAAAATACAAGGGATTATTATAATCTAATAAGAAATATAAAAACCTATGACAATTTAAATATTAAGGTATGGAGAAAGGGAAAAAATGTTTCCTTTAAATTACAGGCACTTAGTTACCCTTTTGGAAAAGCTGAAAATCTCGCATACAAATTGATTGGTATCAAAATAAAAAGTAACAGAACTAAAGGTGTTTTAATTAATGAAATTAATCCTTCTTCCCACCTTGCTAAAATAGGAGCAAGAAGAGGTGACATTATCAGACAGGTGGATCAGTTAAAAATAACGGGACCCGTTTCATTTAAAAAGGCAATCATTAAATACAGACAAAAAAAATCCATAGTAGTTCTCCTTCAAAGAGGAAACCAGGGATATTATATTACTATAAAAATGAAACAATAAAAGACGTCTAATAAGGAATCTCTAACAACCGTTTTTTAACTGAACTACTTTTTTTCAAAAAAAGAACTGTAGTAATGTTTATAAATAAAAGCTTTTTATAAACGAATCGGCTCTTTATTTTTTTAAAAGCAGAGGTTTTATAAAACTGATTGATATATTTTATAATCTTTATTTCAATTAAAATTGAATTTATTAGAGGTTCCCTATAGTTTATTAAAATTGAATATTGTTAAAGTATATATAAATAAAACTTCATTTTATTAAAGGTTTCTTATATGTTTACCAATAAACTTTAATTCTTAAAACAAATTATAGGACTAAATTCAAATGAATAGAGTTAAAATAAAACAGATACTTGATACTGATAAAAATCCGGGTAAAGTTTTAATTAAAGGTTGGATTAGAACTAAAAGGGATTCAAAAGAGTTCTCTTTCCTCGAGATTAATGATGGATCTTCCTTAAAAAATATTCAGGTAATAGCACAAAATAATCTGGATAATTATGAAGATGTTACAAAATTAACAACAGGTTCTGCTGTTTCAGTTAAAGGAGAAGTTGTCGAATCTCCTGGTAAAGGACAAAAGTGGGAGATAAATGCATCTGAATTAGATGTTGTATCTATTGCACCTGAAACTTATCCCCTCCAAAAGAAAAGACATACTGATGAATTTCTAAGAACCATTGCCCACTTAAGACCAAGAACAAACAAATATGGATCTGTTTTTAGGATAAGATCTGAGTTGGCTTATGCTGTTCATAAGTTTTATAATGAAAAAGGTTTCAGATATGTTCACACACCTATTATTACGGGTTCTGACTGTGAAGGTGCTGGTGAACTTTTCAAAGTTACAACACTTGATGGTAATGATGTTGAAAAAGGAAAGTTTAATTACGAAAAAGATTTCTTTGGTAAGGAAACAAATTTAACTGTTTCAGGCCAACTTTCAGCTGAAATGTTTGCCCTTTCACTTGGGGATGTTTATACATTTGGACCAACATTTAGAGCTGAAAATTCAAACACAAGCAGACATGTCGCAGAATTCTGGATGATAGAACCTGAGATGGCTTTTTGTGATCTTGAAGAGAATATGAATCATGCAGAAGAATTTTTAAAATATGTTACTCAGCATATATGTGATAATTGTGCTGATGATATAAATCTGTTTACTCAGTTTGTTGATAAATCATTAAAAGGTGTAATAGACAGCATATTAAATTCGAAATTCAAAAGATTACCCTACGATGAAGCAATTGAGATTCTAAAAAAAGCAGATCAAAAATTTGAGTACGAAGTTGAATATGGTTTGGACCTTCAATCTGAACATGAAAGATATATAACTGAAAAGCATTTTAAAATTCCTGTTTTCATATACAACTATCCAAAAACAATAAAACCATTCTACATGAGAATAAATGATGATAACAAAACAGTAGCTGCAATGGATCTATTGGTTCCAAGAATTGGTGAACTAATTGGAGGCAGTCAACGTGAGGAAAGATTGGATAGACTTCTTGATAGATTAAAAGAGATGGATCTACCTGTTGAGGATTATTGGTGGTATATAGATTCCAGGAAATATGGAACTGTTCCACACAGTGGTTTTGGTTTGGGTTTTGAAAGATTAATTATGCTTCTAACTGGAGTAACAAATATAAGAGATGTTATTCCTTTCCCAAGAACACCATCATCAATAGACTTTTAAATGAAAAAAAAATATCCTTAAATAAAATATTCTAATATGAGAAAGGTTTATTCTTAATTTATTAAATAGACCTTTCTCACATTATTTAAAAAAAACCTTATTTAAAAAAAATTCTGAATTATTATTAAACCAATTCAATTAAACTTTATTTTCAACAGTAAAGTTATAATCTTTCCATAAAATTTTTGCTCCACAATTTGAACATTGATTATTCAAGCTTATTAAACCTGGATAAGGAGAAATTTTATTTGCTTTTCTAAAAAGCTTAATTTGACATTGAAAAAGATTTAATTCATTATCCCAATCTTTTGCTTTAACTGATTTACCACCAAGAATAGCTATTACATGATTACATTTCATTTTTTATAATTTAGTTCCTTTTAAATGAAAAATTTAATTTATATATTGCTTTTAAAGGTTGGTTTTACTTGCTCATTATACCACATTTTTTTTTTACTACATATGTAAAATCAAATTTCAATTTAAAATAATCTAAATTGTTTCACGTGAAACATTAAACAAAAAAAGGGAATATCTTTTTAAAGATATTCCCTTTAAATTTTAGTTCTATATATTTTTAAATTACATATCTAACGAACTAACCTCAAGAGCATTTTCATTAATGAAGTTTCTTCTTGGTTCAACTTCCTCACCCATTAGAAGTGTAAAAACATCATCGGCCACAACACCGTCATCAATTTTTACCTGGAGCATATTTCTTTTTTCAGGATCCATTGTTGTTTCCCATAACTGGTCTGGGTTCATCTCTCCAAGACCTTTATATCTCTGGATAGATAGTCCTTTTTTACCTTCCTCCATCAGATATACTAAAACATCCCTAATATCATTTTTTTCAACAAAAACATCCTCTTTTTCTCTTTCATATATCTTTATGCTCTTATCAAAAAATTCAGATAGTTTTTTATATAATTCCACACAATTTCTAAAATCTTTGGAAAAAATTAA
>JAAELO010000171.1 GCA_024226555.1 Desulfobacterales bacterium
CACAACTTCACAATTTTTTCCCAACCCGAAACCCCACCCGATACCCCTGCTCCTCTTCAAACTCCAAACAAAAATGTCTTTCATATATAGTACTTCATTCAGCCCATTATCATATCTTGCTCGCGCAAGCGCAAGCAAGATCTGATCATGGGCACTCGTGTCATCCACGGTTTTGCGTGCGATTTCAGCTTCAAATACATTTTAATCAGCATATTAACAAACGTAGCATATTCGCTGCTTTCCCCGATCTGGTATGGATTTCAATGATTTTCATTGATTTCCATTGGTTTTCCATTGATTTTCCACTGATTTTCAGTCTTTTTCATGCAAATTTCATCAATTTTCAATGATTTTATGTTGATTTATCACCAAAAAACACATAAAATGGTGTAAAACTGTCGCAACATGTAACAATACTTCACATGCATTGCTATTCTACTTGCATTCTATTGATTTTCCTTGATTTTCATTGAATTTTCAATGATTTTCATTGATTTTCATTGATTTTCCATTGATTTTCATTGATTTTCATTGATTTTCCCTTGATTTTGCCCTAAATTTTGCTAAATGTCAACCAAAAAAGCCTTAGCCATCCATAAAAGTGCCCAAAATGTACGTATGGCCTGTCCAAACCCGGTA
>JAAELO010000172.1 GCA_024226555.1 Desulfobacterales bacterium
CTGATGTTTTGGATGAAGAAATCACACCTGATGTTTTGGATGAAGAAATCACACCTGATGTTTTGGATGAAGAAATCAAACCCGATGTTTTGGATGAAGATATCACACCCGATGTTTTGGATGGAGATATCACACCCGATGTTTTGGATGGAGATAGTGTAATGGATCTCCTAATTGAAGATGATGTAAACGGTAATCAGGATATTTCTTTTGATGAACAAAATTTAACTGACTTGACCCAAAATCCTGCGATAGACGATATTACTGAAACTTCAACCGAAAATAATATTCCTTTAGATTCAGCTTCTGAAAAAGCTTTAACAGAAGAGATTGAAAAATTAGAAGATATAGATGATAATGGAAATGATAATGAGAACATTTCACAGATGGCATCTCAAATAGCAGAGATGATTTCTGAGATTAATGAACGCTAACTATTCAAATTAGGTATAATATGGAAAATACAACTAAATCTGGAATAAGTAGTAGCGCCGTCCGTTCAGAACTTGACAATATTCTAAATGAGCATATTGAAAGATTGAGCAAAACTACAACTGCTGTATCAACTCTTGAAATGGATCTTATTACGATTGCCTGTATGCAGCTGATGGTTGAAAGAGAAGAAGAAATAAAAATTGATGATAAATTAGAAAGATATACCAGAGAAACATTCCTTAAAGACCTTACAGATATCGGTCTTGAAATGGATGATGAATTAATGGGTGTGTTTCAAATACTTGTTATGTATAATTATGTGGAAATGAAAGATAATTGTTATAACCCACGTAAAGCAGCATTTGAACAGGTCAAATATTTAGACAAAATGTTTCCTGGGATGCCGGGAATGAACCTTGTTGCTTATTTTTTACAAATGATTGAGGAAGTTACCTCTGACAGAAAAAGCTTCGAAGAAGCTAAAGAACACTTTGACCAGACTTTGCATAAAAGATCAAAAGGTGTTTATAGAAATCAGTATAAACAAGTTGCATTGGAATCATCAGTTAGTTTAAAAAAGAAAAAAGCTTCAAATGAAGCTAAACTTCTAAAGAAGAACTTTAAAAACAAACTCAGTAAATTAAGAGGTTCAAAGAAAAAAGCTGGATCTTCAATTTATGCTCAAAGTGAATATGCTGCAAAACATGTTAAAATTAAAGAATTATTTACTGAAGAAGATGAATTTGAACAGGTAGAAAAAAATAATTTAGATAAGATCGATCCAGAAATTGAGCAGGATGAAAAAGCCGAAGATGTAGTCATTGATAATGAAGAGAAAGAAAAACTTGAAGAGGAAGAAAAAAAGCTTCTTGAAGAATTTAAAGCACGCGAAGATGAACTAATAAAAAGGATAGAAGAGTTAGAAAACAAGACAGTTGAAGAGAAAACCATTGGTGATCTTGAAGAGGAACGTAAGAATGAACCGGAACCGGAACCTGAGCCGGAACCCGAGTTAACAGTTGAAGAAAGAATAGCTGCTTTTGAGCGTGAAATGGCTATGACATGTCCACTTTGTGGTGCTGGTAAAATTACCGAAAGTGCAACTGAGAAAGGCCAAACCTATCATTCATGCACAAATAAGGGCTGTCAGTTTATTAGTTGGTCAAAGCCTTATCAGTTTGATTGTCCAAAATGTAAAAATAATTTTTTAATTGAATCAGTGGGTGATGATGGAGAACCTGGATTAAAATGTCCCAAATCATCTTGTACATATAAACAAAATAGCCTATCTGCACCTGAGGATTTAGCTCCTAAAAAGAAAAAAAGGGTCGTTGTTAGAAGAAGGAAAAAAAGATAATTAGAATTTTGTTGATGAAATTGCTTTTTCTTATTACATATATTAAAATTTAGAAACATTTGGTCGAAATTGTGAGAGGGATTATGTACTTAGAACAAATAGAATCTGGTGCTAAATTATATGTCGGAATTCAAGGTGTTGGGGTTGCTCTTACAAGTGAATACATTGGAATGATTAAAGGTGAATGCCTAATTATTAAATCACCGACTCCATTTATGCAAATCAAACAAAAGCTATTCCCCGGTAATACAATGGTTGTAAAAACTTCATACAAAGATTCTTCAATAATATTTCAGGCGAATATTATTGAATCAATAAAAAGACCACGAATAGTCCTTTTGGAATATCCTGACAGTGTTCAAAAGAAATAAATAACATTAAAAAGCGTTTTATTGGAAAACAGATTATTTCAAGTTAATCTGTTTTTTTTGTTTTATAAAGAACCTATAATCAAATAAATAATTTTTATTTATTGCAAATAATCATAAATATATTTTTTATTTGAGTTTTATTATCATTTCCTTTAAATATCCTTTTTGAAAGGGGTTTTAAAATGAAAACAAAATATAATGAAATAAAAAATAAAATAGATAACAATGAAAGATTAAATTTTGATGATGGAATCTTTCTATATAATTCAAATAATATTATTCAAACCGGTTTATTAGCTGATAAAGTTAAAAGAAAGTTTAATGGCGACAAGGCCTATTATGTATACAATCAGCATCTTAATTATACTAACATTTGTAAAAATAAATGCAGATTTTGTGCTTTTGCAAATGATAATGATGATAGTAGCTCTTACACATTTTCCATTGAAAAAATAAAAGAAGAAATTTTAAAGAATATCAATGAACCAATTACAGAACTTCATGTTGTCGGTGGCCTAAATCCTGATCTTGATCTTAAATATTTCGTGAATATGTTAAAAACAATAAAAGAACTCAGGCCTAATGTCACCATTAAGGCATTCACAGCTGTTGAAATCGATTATCTGTCCGTCTCAAATAGTATGACTATTGAAGAGACAATCGATATCTTAAAAAAAGCAGGTTTGGATATGCTTCCTGGTGGAGGTGCTGAAGTTATGAGTGATAGAGTACACGATGAATTGTTTCCCGAAAAAATTGGGAAAGGCAGGTGGTTAGAAATTATAGAAAAGGTTCATAATGCTGGAATTGTAACTAATGCAACAATGCTTTATGGACATATTGAAACAATTGAAGAAAGAGTTAACCATCTTATTCAGCTTCGTGATTTACAAGACAAAACAAATGGTTTTTCAGCTTTCATTCCTTTAGCATTTCATTCAGAGAACACCAGACTTAGCCATATTGACCCGACAACAGCATATGATGACTTAAAAAATATATCAATTGCAAGATTAATGCTTGATAATTTTGATCATATTAAAGCTTATTGGGTGATGATTGGTGAAAAATTAGCACAACTTGCACTTCACTTTGGTGCAGATGATCTTGATGGAACCATTATAGAAGAGAAAATAACGCATACTGCCGGTGCCAAGTCTGCAAAAGGTTTAACCCGTGAAAAAATGATTAAGTTAATTGAATCTTCTGGTCTTACTCCTGTAGAAAGAGATTCATTTTATAACGAAGTGATTTAAAGGTAAATTATATGGAATCCATTTTTAGTAAGATTGACCATGGAGATAGAATCTCAAAGGATGAAGCATATGATCTATTAATCAATGCTGATACTATGAAACTTGGTGAATATGCCAATATTGTTAAAACTAAATTACATCCTGAAAATAGAATTTCCTTCGTCGTTGACAGGAATATAAACTATACTAATATTTGTGTTTCAAAATGTCTTTTTTGTGCATTCTACTGTGATAAAGACAGTGGCGATGGTTATATTATTTCCTTTGATAAGTTGAATGAAAAAATAGAGGAAACTCTTGAGTTAGGTGGAACACAAATACTACTTCAGGGTGGAATACACCCGGACTTGGGTATTGACTATTACGAGTCTCTATTAAAATATATTAAAGAAAATTTTGAGATACATATTCATGGCTTCTCACCGCCAGAGATTGTTTTTCTTTCTGAAAAAGAGGGATTAACAATCAAACAAACTATTACAAGATTAACTGATGCTGGTCTGAATTCTATACCTGGTGGTGGTGCTGAAATTCTTGTTAATGAGATAAGAGCTAAAGTTTCTCCTGGAAAATGCGATGCAGATCAATGGATAGAAACAATGAAAGTTGCTCATAGTTTAGGTTTAAAAAGTTCTGCAACCATGATGTTTGGTCATATTGAAAAGCCTGAACATATCATCGAACATCTATATAGAATTAGAAAGCTTCAGGATGAAACAAAGGGTTTTACAGCATTTATACCTTGGTCATTTCAACCTGATAATACTAAAATCAATGTGGAGAAAACAACTCCTGTAGATTATTTAAGAATCCTTGCAGTTAGCCGTATTTTCCTTGATAACATAGACAATATTCAGGCTTCATGGGTAACCCAGGGTGATAAAATAGCACAAATGGCTTTGGCCTTTGGAGCTAATGATATGGGTAGTACTATGATTGAAGAAAATGTTGTTGCTGCTGCTGGTGTAAACTTTTTACTTTCAAAAAAAGAGATAATCAGACTTATTCAAAATACCGGAGCTGATGCTGTTCAAAGAGATTGTTACTACAATATATTGAAGGAGTTTTAACTTTTTTGAGACATAGTGCAAAATGGATAGTTATTGATTCAGAAACAATTTTAGAAAATGGATATATAACTGTTGAAAAGGGAATAATTACAGATTTCGGATCTGTATCTACATTAAATACCAAAAATATTGTTGATCATGGAGATGGTGTAATTATACCAACTCTCGTTAATACTCATACCCATTTAGAACTTAGCTCCCTAAAAAATAAGATTTCTTTCAAGTCAGGTTTTCAGCACTGGGTCAAAGAGTTAATCTCAGAAAGAGAAAAATTAACGAATGAATGTATTGATGTTGGAATTCAAAATGCCATAGATGAACTTTTACAATCAGGAACATCAACTATTGGCGAAATTTCTTCCTTATACAGATCAAACAAATATATGAATGAGAGATTGATTTCCGGGGTTTTCTTCAAAGAATATCTTGGAAATGATCTTAATGTCGATTGTAAATTAATTTCTTCGCAAATATTTAATAGCTATGCTGGCCATGCTCCACATACAACATCACCGGAACTGCTTAAAAAACTAAAATTTGAGACTACAAGAAATAATAAGCCTTATTCTATACACCTCTCAGAATCTTATGATGAGACTGAATTTATTAAACATGGTAAAGGGAAATGGGCTGATTTTCTAATTGAAAGAGGTATCGATTTTTCAAGTTGGCCTGTTCCATCAAGAAGTCCAGTGGAATATTTATCAAAATTAGATATTTTAGATACTAAAACAATGGTTGTACATCTTATCAATGCAGATTTAAAAGATTTTAAAATTTTGAAAGATAATGAATGCAAAATCTGCCTTTGTCCAAGAAGTAATCATAATCTCCATAGAAAATTACCCGAATTTGAACTTATCTATAATCTTGACCTTGAATTTTGCCTTGGTACAGATAGCCTTGCAAGTTGTGAAACATTGAGTATTTTTGATGAAATGAAGTATTTAGGTGAAGTTACCAATATTTTCTCCCCTAAAACAATTTTCAAATCTGCAACCATTAATGGTGCAAAGGCTTTAGGCTTAGAAGAACAATATGGAGATTTAAAACCAAAAAGTGTTGGAAGTTTTATTTATTTAGACCTTGAAGCTGAAAATGTAAATGCTGTTTTCGATAAAATTGTAAATTGCGATTTCTCAAAATCTTTTAAAGTATTATCCCCAGATACCACTCTATAATTTCTTCTCCTGACATAATATAAATAATAGCCCCTATTGATAAAAACGGTCCAAATGGAATAGATGATTTAAATCCTTTCCTATTAAAAATCATTAGTATAAATCCATATAAAGTCCCTACAATTGATGATATAAATATTGTAAACAATATTCCTTTTAGACCTACCGCAGCTCCAATTAATGCAATTAATTTAACATCTCCTATACCCATACCCTCTTTTTTTGTTAACAAATAATAAAAAGCAAATATTAAAAAAAGTATTGAAAATCCAGTAATAGAACCTGTTAACGAATCTACAATATCAATTCTTTCAGAAATTAATGATAATGCAATAAATATTGGTATAGAAGGAATTGATATAATATTTGGAATGATTCCATGTTCAAAATCGATAAATGAAACAACTATGAGAATAGAAAAAAAAGCGACGTAGATAAAGAAATCATATGTAATCCCAAATTTTTTATAAAGCAAAATATAACTTATAGCCGTCATCAACTCTATCAACGGATATCTTACAGTTATTTTTTTATTACAAAATCTACATTTACGATTTAAAAATATAAAACTTATAACCGGAATATTATCATACCATTTTATTTTTTTATTGCATAAGGTACATGAGGAACCAGGTCTTATTAAAGATTTTTTTAAAGGAATTCTATAAATACATACATTTAAAAAACTACC
>JAAELO010000173.1 GCA_024226555.1 Desulfobacterales bacterium
GATCCAAATCTTCAATTGAAGCATCCTGAATAACAACAGCGCTCCAGTCATCAACAGTATTTTGCGATCTTATTCTCTCTATCTCTTCAATATTAAGAGCAGATAAACTCTCACCATCTCTGCCGTAATAATGTCCTTCAAATGACACAGGCAGCCCTCTTGGTGCCGGTGGTATTCGGAATAAAACAACTCTGCCTTCAGATAATTTTAATTCATAAATCTCAATAAAAGTAATACGATTAGAAGTTTTATCACTTGGATTTCGCTTGTTAAGATGAGCAAGTTGAATAATTTAAAGAAACTGTATTAAACAGAGTAAATTTGTATTTGGATACGATATTGAGGAATAAATTTATCTAATTGTCATAATTCGGTAATAATCGTTATTATCTGTTTGACTTTTTTAGTGGGGTTTCGGATATAGAAGTAATCTCAAAGGAGGATACAACTATGTCTGAAAATCCATTACATTCTGTTGAAACCCAGGGAGTCGGTTTTGCACCGATACTCGGTCACTATTTTGAACGCTGCGGTATAGCAAAAATCATTGATGAAGATGTTCCCTGTGATTCCAGAAGAAAAGTACTCACTCACGGCGAAGCATCAGTTGCCATGATTACCGGTATTTTGTTTCAAGTGCCACAACTTTACAATTTAAGCAAATTTGCCGAAGCTACCGATATTTTGAAGATTATTCTGCCTGATATTGAAGCTTGTGAATATTTTGATGACAGGCTGGCAGATACATTAGATGCGCTTTACTCTTACGGGTTAGGCAACCTTGAAATGCAGATTACAAAACAGATGATGTCTGAATTCAATATTACAAGTGAGATATGCCATAATGATACAACATCGGCATCTGTTTATGGTGATTGTAATAACAACCGCACAGATAAAAGCATAGAAATTACTTTTGGATACAGTAAAAAGCATCGTAAGGATCTCAAGCAGTTCATATGGTCATTGTCAGTTAGTACTGACAGCGCCTTTCCTTTGTTTCAACAGGCTTACAGCGGGAACACGGCTGATACGGATACATACGTTAAACAATGGTCAAATCTAACGGAACTTTTAGGACGCCGGGATTTTCTCTATGTATGTGATTCTAAATTGATAAGTAAAGAAAACATTACGTTGATTCATGACGATGGAGGTTTTTTCATTGCACCGGCACCAATGTATGAATCTTATAAGTCTGTATTTTACAAAGCTCTTGAAGAACATGACAGAGAAATTCTCATACCTTATAAAGACGGTTTCAATCGGGGATTTGAAGTTCCTTTATCCTTTATGTATAAAGGAAAAGAATACACGTTTCGCATGATCATTTTATACGATCCCGGACTGTTTGCCGTGAAAAGCCTGACCCATAAAGAGCATATTGCAAAAACAGAAGCAGCATTTAAAGAAATAGAAGAAAAGCTCAATAAATACAATTTGAAAACCGAAACGTCTATTGACAAAGCATGCACAGATATATTGAAGAAATATAAGACAGTGGAATTTTTTGACTACACGATTATCAATGAGCCTGTAATAACATACAAAAATGCCAAAAGGGGACGTCCCACCAAAGGTAAGCCTTGTGATAAAGTTGCTGTTACAAAGGACTGCTTTAGTTTAACTCTTCAATTCAAAGAAGAAGCTTTTGAACAAGCGCTTTTTCGATGTGGATATTATCCAATGATAACAAACCAATCACCAGAAGAACTTTCAATAGAAGATGCTATGTCTGCACATAAAAATCAATATAAAAGTGAACATACCAACCGCAGAGCAAAAAGCGGATACAACCTTGAACCGATTTATCTTCACACACCTGAAAGGATTGAAGCATGGCTTTTTCTTTTCAAAATTGTACTGCAGATTCTTGTGCTTATCGAAAGAACTGCAAGAAAAAATATTGAACAGCGTGACAAGGGACTTGATAACTTCAGACCAAACCGAAAAGATGTCAGAAATCCGAAAGCAGAATATCTGCTCGGAGAATTTCAATATATTGCAGCTGTCCTAATACTGATGAATGATGGAACAAGACTCAAGTCAATTTCTGCATTGAACGTTTTACAAAAAGATATTTTGGCAGTACTGGATGTCCCGCTCGAATGCTTTACTTCAGGACGATTTTACGAAAAATTTGCAAACGACTGACATTTCATCTTAAAATTATCTGAACACCTTGATACATATCTAATTCGAGATAATCATTGTAAAAACAAAGAGTTACGGAAAATATAAACAGAACTTAAAATAAATTTAAAAAATCAGCTATAGCTAAGAGCGAAATCCAAGTTAAAAGAAGATGATTTGGATTATATTTTAAATGAAGAAAAGATAAAAAAACAGGAATATGATCCTGCAAAAGATAAGAAATTACAATATCACGGAAATGAGCAGACATACATATTAAAGATAATGATTAAATTTGAATTATGTTATTTATATGACAACAAAAACCGACTCTATATTATTCCCAATCTTCTGCCGCAGGAATTGACTCCTGAACCTGAGCTGCCGCAAACCAGTGATCTTCTGCACTTTATATTTGAATACGATTATATGCCTGCTAATTGTCATATTATTGAAAGGGTTGCTAAGTCATTCTTATGGAATGATTTAGGTCTCTATTGGTTAACAGGTAAAGATACTAATATTACAGGTAGAGTTCCATTAACACCACATTGGAAGGTCAGACGAATTATTAAAAGAGAAGGCCATCCAGGTTTGTACTTTGGTGATTATGCTA
>JAAELO010000174.1 GCA_024226555.1 Desulfobacterales bacterium
GTTTCATCAACATGCCAACGTTTACCAACTTTTCGACGCTTTTGATTTAAGGTCTTGGCAATTTGGGGACCAAACTTTTGGACCCATTCACGGATGGTTTCTCGGGAAACATTAACACCTCTTTCAATCAGAAGCTCAGCTATATCAGCAAGTGACAACTTGTATTTTAAGTA
The DNA here is from genome assembly GCA_024226555.1 of Desulfobacterales bacterium. Taxonomy (GTDB): domain Bacteria; phylum Desulfobacterota; class Desulfobacteria; order Desulfobacterales; family JAAELO01; genus JAAELO01. The sequence continues at coordinate 174 of JAAELO010000174.1, forward strand.
CCAACGGGTGGCCATAATTATAACTGCGCCTGGAAACCTATGTCTTTTAAAGCTTATCAATATCTTAATCCTATCCTTGTTAAATTGAGTTAACGATATGAATGGAAATATAAAATTTAAGATCAAACGTCAAGAGCATAGCTTAAGTTGACAATCCCAAAAAAAGGAATGAATTTTGCAAATGCTTTCAGGTCATCATTCAATGTAAATACAATGAAAAAATGGCAAGAGTTTAAACTTCAAATAAAAAGGCCACTCCCCTTTGGTTAGCAAGGGAAGTGGTTGAATGGTTTGTTCCTAAACCATAGCGTTATACTTTTCTAATGTAACACTGTTGATATTCGGTTTAAGATGTATCAGGACTTGGTTCCCTTCCACCCAATGTGGACTGGAAGACCAAAATCATTCCAAGATACAGACTTCATTTTCTGATTGTCAGTGTTACGACCTGGGTAACCACGATATCCGTTATAGACTTCTTTGTAACTTGTTCCCTGAAATCCACCTTTTCCATTTTTTCCGCTGGGCTGATCGATTTCATAGACGGCTTTAAAAAGAGAAAAATCGAATTCACATTTGGATGATCGCTTACCACTTCGGCACATAAGAATCAATGTGTCATATTTACTCGCAAGGCTTTCAATCTCTTTTTTAAATATAGTATTATCCACTTTGGACTGGGTGCTTTCGTCCCATTTTTGATATGGAATGTTGATGGATACAGGGTTTTTAAACATGGTTTTGATTTTTGAGACAGGCAATGTTTCAGCTTTCTTCTCTTTACCGTCCATTACAGTATAGCTGATGCTGCTTGTTTTCATGTCAAATATAGTTTTTCCAAGATAAGGGGATATTTCTTTGCCATCTTTTGTCACAATCATTTCAACCTGAGCACAGGCACCGACCCAATAATATTCAGCAGATGTTCTCAGATCGACGATGGCAACTTTTGCATTTTTTTTGGTAACTGGATCGATCTGGAGTGCAACAGCGTCGAACGCTTTATCTGCACTTACCGGTTTTGCTTCGTTTGCATAGGAAGTTACTGATGAGATAAGCATTAGCATTAAGACAGGAAAAAATAACAATCGTTTGAAATTCATTTTGTACTCCTTTGGTTTGATTCTTAAAATTTATACTACTTATAAAAAAAATCGTATCGATCTTAAATTAGTACGCTTCGGAAGGGTATTAGGTTATAGCTAACTCAGCACCCTACTTCCAAACATCTAAAATGGAATTTCCTATACACTTAAATTATTAGTGTTTTTTTCTGGAGCCAAAAGAAGGCTTAATATTTGACAATCTACCTTATATCTTTCAAACATTCTTATAAAAAATCGAGCTGTGCAGTTAGATAATTTCTTTATTTTTGATATTTTAAGGGCTGAAGCAATATTACAAATGGGGGCAGAATATTCAAAACGTACCTATAGAGCATTTTGAATGACAAACCGTACCTATCTCAGAGCTAACTCTACTAAAGAGTAAAAATTCTCTATCCCATATTTTGATCAAAAACTATAGAATAATTTTTTCTTAAGAGATTCTCGTTTGTCTTGAGCAGCACTTAACGACTCTAAAATCTTAGATATTTTTACATTGGGGCTGTTAATTTTTTAATATCGTTTTTTTTGAATTCCTTTATTTTTCCGTTATCGTTCAGACTTTTTTTAGTTTTTGAGCTTCACTAATTTTGCTATTATTAAGTCAAAAACGATAATTCGATTTCATTCTGAGAGTATTTTTAAAAATACTTAGACAACAATGAGTTAAATTCATACAAACTAGAATACTAGTTTACTTTTTTTTAAGAATAATCAATGGTAGACGGACTTTTAAAAACGTACCTATAAAAAGCATTGAATGACAAAACGTGCCTATCTCAAGCTTAATTCTTCTAAAGAATAATATTCTCTATTTTTGAGTTCAGAAACAAGAGGGGCAATCTTTCTATTTAGGTATTCTCGTCTGTCTTGGCTAATTTCTAAAGGTTCTAAAATTTTAGGCATTTTTATAGGCCCTGTAAATCTTTTATGCTCATTTTTAAGCAGTAGCATTGTCTTTTCGGTATCGTTTGGATTTTTTTTTAATCTTAAATTTCCTAAACTGTCATTGCTAAACAAAAAATAACTATACGATGCTATTTCTGGAATATCCTTAAAAAACTTAGATAAAAATGATTTCCAATCATAAAAATGGAATAGTGGTTTCTTCCTTTTTAAGGATATTCCATATGGAAGAGGTATTATAGAATCTCTGCTTGCCTCTCGGGCACACTCCACAACATCACCTATCCAATCAATATTTTGCTTCTGATATTGAATTTTAAAAAGGCCAAAATAACCATCAGGGCTAAATTTAGTATGACCTTTAACCATAAAAGATAAAGTTATTTTTTCATGAAGACCATTTAAAATTCGCCACAAAAGATACCACATAACATACTTATTTTTATTTTGACCTACACAATTATCTGCTTGTAGGTATGCAACTTTTTCACCAAGCCCATATAACTCAAAAAAGGCGTGTAGATAGGAAATAACAGCATTTGCCCCTTTACCAACTAACTCAAGTTCATCAACAAGAAATAAAATTTCCTTAGATATAGTATCATTTACAATGCCAAAAATATCACACTTTCTAGGAACTAAAAAATAAGAACTTGATCTTTGATAAGGCGAAAATGGGTAATGAACTTTTTGAGAGAAATCAAAACTATAATGAGAAATAATCGACGTAGAGCAAGGATTAACTTTATTTGTTGGAAATTTATCTTTTGAATACCTGCTTAATAATTTTTTCTTTGCAGTATTTTTAGCAACACTCCATGATTTTTTCGATTTAGCTATGTTCTGCCTATATTGGTCGCGAGCCAATGAATAGTCAGCAACATGTGTGTTAATCTCTGTTAATAACTGTTTTTGTATATCTTCAGATCTGGTTCGCATAAGCTTGTTGGTAATTTCTATACATGTATCACAAAGATCCGTTCCTGGTCCCCGAAACATTATATGCTCGCATCCTGACTGCCAAATATTAATAAAGGATCTGTAACTAATTGAGTAAGAATTATCTGGACCCGATTTGTATATTTCCCAAATCTTTTTGTAATTATAGTGTACGGGTAGCATAATACCTGTTTTTGAAAATTTTCCTATTCCACCAGGTAGGGGCATTCCATGATTACTTGCAAATAACTCAAGAAATTTTCTCACTTTTTCTGCTTCTTCTTCACTTGTGGAATGAATTGGCTTTCGATTTTTATTTCCATGCTCAGGTAATTTAAAGCTTTCACTAATAGCGACTTTTTGAAGGCGTTTCAACTGTCTAATACTAATGTTGTGAATTGATAGAAAAGCATTTCGACAAACAGATATTTTTTTATTAAAAAGAAACTCATAATAATGTCTTTTTTGTCTTGTACTTAGGTCTTTTTCACTGTTATCATCATTCTGTCCTAATTTAATAATGAGCAAAACAGCTTTTTCTTTATCTGTTTTACTCATTTTTTTGAATTCTATTATTCTATTAATTAAAGAGCATTGATTTATTTTTTTTAAGCAATTATTTTTACAACACTGTTTATTTTGTAATTGATTTATGATTTCCTCAGGGTCGGTAGAATCAAATTCGTAGAGTGTTTCTTCATTTTGTTCAATAAAGTCTTGTGATAGTGATTTCTTGAGGTTGATATTTCTATTATCACCAACTTCTAAAGGATAGTTGATCTCTAATAAGTGCAATTCAGAATCAGTAAGACCATTCATCAATATTCTATTCCATTTTGACCAATTATTTTTAAGTAAATCCATAATGAACCCTTCTTTGATAGAATTATACAACAAAATTGTTTTACCAAAGAATTTTATTCATGTACAGTTATCATCATTTTTTGAGACTTTTTCACGATAGGTACATTTTTACGTTACTTAGAAAACGCTATTTTGTCAATTTTAAAAATAGAATGAAAATTTTAAAAACTACTATTTTTTTCTTCTATCCAGTATTGATAGGGATGTAAAGATATTTTATAAAATTGTAAAAATGTCCGATTATATCGATAGGTACGGTTTGCCATTCAAAATGCTCGATAGGTACGTTTTGAATATTCCGCCCCCATATAAGCATCTGGCTGATACCTGGACAATTTTTGATAATTCTGGCAAATCCCCCCTAATTATAGATGAATCAGAGGATAGATTATGAAAAAACAAAATAAATATTCTTTATTAGGCCTTCAAGCCTTAAAAAGGGCCGCTTCAAAAGCGGATAAGAATAAAAAAAAAAATAATTATAAAATACCTTATTGGGAAAATGGTAGA
>JAAELO010000175.1 GCA_024226555.1 Desulfobacterales bacterium
TGGCGTCTGAAATGCACTGATTTCGTAAAGTCACAGTTGTCGCATTGGCAACCCCCGTTTTTGACTTTCGCTTTTTGGAGTTTGCCAATGCGTGAAAATGACACGCATTTCGCCATTATTTTATCCAATATTATTCGAAAATAGAGTCGTCAAATTCGAGATCGATTTCCAATTTCAAATTCTTCCGATTCCAAATTGTATATAAATCAAAAGGATTCCAAATCGGAGAGAAAGCATTAATTACTTTAACCATGTTCGATTTGAGACGATCTGATGTCCATCGTCGTTAAAATGGCAGACATTTTTTTGACACTTCATTTTCTTTCTACTTTTTCCCGAGTCGCGAGGGGTTTTTTTACTCCTCGAATTTCGATACGAATTTACAAAATAAACCCCAAATGCATGGAAATTAATACTTAAGAATTAACCATTAAATTGTTTATATTAAAATAAATCTTAGAAGAATTTGGGGCTTTTTTCATGAATTCGTGCCGAAATTCGAATCGCAAAAAAAAACATTCGCTACCCGGGAAAACCTAGAAAAAAATGAAGTGTCAAAAAACATTCTACCATTTTAACGACGATTGACTTCATTTCGTTTCAAATCTAACATGGTCAAAGCAATCAATTCTTTACCTTTAATTTGGAATCCTTTTTTGGAAAATTATACCGAATTTTGAGTGATATTTCTGAATCGCGCTTAAAATGGATAATGTGTTTTCAATTGGGGAAAAAAGGAAATGACTAGTCGAAATTGATTTTGAAAATGGCAAATTTTGAACGGACTTAGAGATTTTATTGGAACGGAATGGATCGAACCGCTCGCCGTCCAAAAGGATTCCAAA
>JAAELO010000176.1 GCA_024226555.1 Desulfobacterales bacterium
GAATTCGCTTGCATATCTTGGCAAAACTCATCTCCCGTGCGGGGAATCGAACCCCGGCCACGGCGGTGAGAGCGCCGGATCCTAACCACTAGACCACACGGGAATATGTTTTACATTTAAAGCTTAAAGATTTGATTGTCATAATTTACTCATATATTGGAAATTAGCTTAAGACGCTTGGCGAAAGGCATAAGCCGAGCGAAGAATCATACCAAACCACGCTAGTGAGATCATCAGATTCTAAATAATGCCCCCATTATTAACATGTTTTAATGTCAAAGCTGGAATATTGAATACCTACTTTTTCAGAAAATATTAGATACATTTTAAATGAGGATCAGCTTTGCAAAATGCATCTTCAATTGAAGCAATCATACCCGAGGTGTGCCTTTTAAAATGCCAGATTCTGAACAGTAAACCAGATGTAAACATGATTTAGATATATATCGAAAACATTTAATGATTACCTTATACTAATATATTGGATATTTGTCTTACAAGCTTGAAAAATAGTATCTCCTGTAAAATAAAATGTACCGTAGCAACTGCAAAAAGAGCATCAGATTCTTACGAATAGAAAACAAACAACTTTTTACCAATAAA
>JAAELO010000177.1 GCA_024226555.1 Desulfobacterales bacterium
CATCACCGTCACCCTGCGCGATCGAAACGGCGCACCGCTGCCGGGTAAGCCGGTCGCGCTCGACGTCGCGGGCGACGCCGTCTACGTCGACGGCCAACTCGCCACCGGCCCCGTGCCGGTCGACCTGTCGGGGCCGGGCGGACTGGTCACCGCCGTGCTGACCTCGACCGCGCCGGGCATCAAGACCATCTCGGCCTATGGCGACGACGTCCTGTTGGATGCCCAGGCCCAGGTCGTCTTTAACACCGGGCCGTTGGACCCCGCCGCCTCGCAACTCACGGCGAATATAACGACCATCATCGCCGACGGCGTGGCGTATGCCACCTTGACCGCCAGCCTGTACGACAGCTTTGGACACCCCCTGCCGGGCAGAGTCGTCCACATCCGGGTGACGGGCCAGGACCTGTTCCTGACACAAGCTATCACCACGACCAACAGCCAGGGGCAGGTAGAGGCCACCGCGCGCTCGACCGGCGTACAAACCGTGACCGCGCGCGCCTTTGACCAGACCGGCGGCATCACACTCACACAGACAGTGCTCCTGTCCTTCGTCCCCGGCCCGGCCAGCGCGGGCCACTCGACGATTGCCATCACGCCGACGACCCTCGCGGCCAACGGCGTCCAGACGGCGACGATCACGGTCGCGCTGCGCGACGCGCTCGACCACCCGGTC
>JAAELO010000178.1 GCA_024226555.1 Desulfobacterales bacterium
GCGTTGAGAGTAATCTCGCTAGTTAAGGGACATATCTTGGGGGTAAATCCGGGAATTATATGAGGTTGTCAGAATAAATCAATTTTGGTCAGCAATTTTATAGGCTTTTGTTATCGTTCTGTTTAGATAATTTTCAACTTTTTTAGGGCCTTTATGGTTGTTCCAGTTTTGTCGTTCTGCAATAATTCGTTGAGAGATTTCAATTTGGCTAAACCCATTGCGGCAAAGAGCTAAAGTATAGGCAAAATCAGTCGCAGACTCATCTCCTTTTTCATAATTTATCCGGGCAAGAGTCTTTTTATGACACACTCCCCCCCGGGGTTGATGGGTAAGTATCTTTTTCTCTGGCAAGTTTAATCTTATTTTCGGTATATTTGCTTTATTCTTCCAGTCAACCCATACAAGTTTTGCCAGTGGATATTGTCCTGATGATGTTCTGTGTTTTCGCTTTCTGTTCCTAAATCCAGGACATCTACCCCATCTGTTGTGGGGATCTGCACCAGGATCGCTATGCAATCTTTTTAACCAGTATCTCTTTTCATTTAGACTTAATGACCTTGAGGAGTGTATCCAGACCTGATAATTGCCAGGGGACGTCTCGACAACCATTCTGCCGTATTTGAAAAGATTGGCAACTGATTTGTGGTGGCTGTTAAGCTGATTTATGTTGAGGTCATCTACAAGAAGATAATAAGGTTCAATATGCTGTTCAGGTTTAACAAGGATATGTCTACCATTGGCATTTTCTGCTTTTAGATAGGCAATGTTTTTCGATTCAGATTTCACAACCCATCGGCCTGCTGCTTCATCAAGAACAGCGAGCCTACAGTGGTTATAAAAAAATCTATTGATTTTCCATAAAATATTTTCCATTTAGATAAGCGGAAGTGCACTGGGCACCCCCGCTACCACCACTTAATTTTTTAAAAATCAGGTTCTTTTTTCATGTGGATGTCTTCTTTTGCTGCTTCAAGTCGCACTTCATTAAATTCTTGAAAGATCAGACTCTCATTGTTTATTTTTTTAAGACTCATAAGAACAACATCCAATATAAATTCTCCCATCAAGTCTGTTATTTTTTCTAATTTTTGGTCCAGCTCTTCGTTTTCATAGATATTCATTTGGGCCCCTTTTATCAATGTCGGATGGTTTTTGGGGTCTTGGAGACGGTTTTCTTGAAAAGACTTCCAGGAAAAGTTTTTCATCCAGCTGGGAGACTTCCTTTTTAAGTCCCATTGCAAGAAGTTCTGCTGCCATGTTGTTGAGAACCCGCTGGTTACCGGCACAATGGTCAACAATGGTTTTCATGAGGGTCTTTGTCATGAGTTGGGGAGAGCCTGCCTGGCTCAGGGAGTGTCCCAGATAATCCAGAAGGTCCTCTCTGGTATATGGTTCAAGCTTTAAACGGAACTGCATTCTGCTTCCCAAAGATATCAGGGATCTTGATCTGAACCGCTCAGGTAGTCTGGTGTCTCCGCAGATAACAGTGGTTAAAAGGTTCTGGGAGTCAAAATCAGTACTGCTTAACAGGCGCAGTTCATTAAGACACCCTGTGAGCATCTCCTGGGCTTCATCAATGAGGAGAAGGGGCCTGAACAAAGTTGTTTTTGTATGATTCCTCCAGCGTTCCCTGAGATCCTTGAACCCACCGTATCTATTAGCAGGTGATAGATTAACACCGAACAAAGACCCCATTTCCCGGTAAAAATCGCCCACACTGCTCTGGGGACGTTCCATTACACCGACAACCACCTCATCAAGCCGGTTAAACTGATGGGCAATTATCTGAAGTATTTTTGATTTACCAAGGCCGGGTTCACCGCTGATTATGGCAAAACCTCCGTTCATGGCGATATTTTCAAGGCGATAGCTAAAACTTTCCATCTGAGGTGTATGCCATAATGCCTCTACCGGGATATCCGGTAAAAAAGGATTCCATTTAAGACCATAATAGGCAAGGAGTTGTTTATTGTTTTTCATGATTCCTCTCTTTATTGAAGTTCTACTTTTTGGGAAGATAGGCTGCCGGCATGCCGGTTTGGGCATATTCAGCCATGATCTTTCTAAGTAATGCAGGCTCTGATTCACTTGAAGCATCATCCGGCAATTTTATTTGGTCCGGTATGGACTTTACACGCCTTTTGCCCGAAGCATTTTCCGTTTTGTCCTGGGGGTATAAAGTGGCAAGGAGCTTTCCTGTTCTTTTATCCACAAGCCAGGCAATTGCTTTGTCCCAATTTGCAAAACATACATGAAGCTGTCGAATATGATTAAAACGTGAGGGGATCTCAAACCGGATGCCATTAATGGATATCGTGCCGTCGGACTGACGTTGCTTCCTTGATTCACAGACAGTAAATCCTATTTTTAATTCTATCTCACCAGGTGCGGGGCGGGACATGTCTTTACCTTCAAGCATGCGCAGGACAGGTGGCATACCAATTTCATTATGCCTTGTTTTATTGTATTCCATCTCGACCCATGCCTGGGTGGCATTGTTCAAATAATCCAGGGTTAATGGCTCCACCTGCTTGAGCATGGCAAGCAACCTGCCTTCAAGGTTACCCCAGAAAGATTCCTGTTTGCCGTTCTGGTATGGGCTGTAAGGTAATGTTGTTTCATGACTGATACTAAGCTTTGCAAGACCGTTGCAGGTCTCATGGGCAATCATTGCAGCCCCGTTATCTGTCATCAAAGCCCTGGGAACTCCTCTTTTATAAAATGCCTGGGATAACCCATGAATTAAAACTTCGGCTGTTTCGTTTAAATACCATTGAATATGACAGCATAGGCGCGAATGATCATCAAGAATACATAGTGCCCTGGGTGTATGCCATTCTCCATTGGAATCAACCACTCGCCTGCTGCATGCATGGAAATCCAGGTGCCAGAGCGCATGAACATGTTCTGCTTCATAACTTCGAACTTCATAATTTTCAAGCCGTTCTGCTGCTGCTTTCTGGCCAGAAGTCAGGTTTTTCTTTTTGGATCTTTTTTTTACCCAGCCCCTTTCTGCCATACGCCTTCTAACAGTTGCATAAGATGGTACGTCAGGTCCAAGATCCCCACGTTCCTCAATAACTGCTGTAAGGTTATCAGCGTGAAGCTGATAGCTCCAACTGGGGTAGGTTTTGTACTGTTTCCCAAGAAGGTTAAGCAGCTTTGAAGTAAATACAATTGATTTGCCAATATCTGAACGAACCTTACGGCCTAACGCCATAATAGGATCTTGGGCATTTTTTGCCCGGTAATACCAGCTTTCAATGGTAGAAAAATGAAAAACCGTTAAACGATTATGCACAGGGTGCATATAGCTTTGCCTGGCAAGCATACTCAACTCTTTTTGCAACTCTCCCTTTGCCGGTGGTCTTGCAAGCAAACTGCCAACAACTGAGAACCGAAACAATGCCCATTTGTCTATAGGGCTTTGGGTTTTACTGTTCATAATTGTGGTTCCTTTCAATTTTTGGGTTAATTTTCTTTAAAAACCCGGTTAAAATCCTGGAACCAGTTAATAGCTTGTATGATTTTTAGATAAAACGCCCATCTTCTGCGTGGGACTAATCAGCCCTGATTTTTTGAGAAAATCCAGAACCATCAGACAGAAATTTAAGGCAGGAAATAAGGGCATTTTTTGGACAAGATTTAAGATTTAAGTAATGATTGACAAGACTTAATGGAAGTTTTGTGTCTTTTATAAAAGAAACTATCTGACCTCGAATTGTTCGCCATTGATCGCTTGATGGAAAGTCATCCCGGTAAAAAGTAATCCAACGAGCAATTGTATTGCGGGAAACATCATGCAGCTTTGATAGTTTGTAAATATTAATTTCGTAGATTCTATTCTGCCAGTCTGAAATAATGACCATGATGTTAATATGCCAATAAACCTTTCTACCCATAAAACGGCAGGACGGTGGTGTTAGTCTGTGTCTACACCCTTCGCGGCCACAGCACAGGCTAAATCGGAGGAAACATTCTTCTGCTAATCCATCAGGCTCTCCTCGTGGCTTACGGGAATAATTTGCAAAATGCAGAGGCCCGCCACAATATGGACATGGCTTTTTCCTGTATTGTTCAGCAGTATTTTTATCTATTATGTAAAGGTGATGAAAAAGACTTTTATTTTTTAGAAGTTCTGATAACATATTTCCTGCCCCAATTAGGTGATTTTAATGAGGCAGGAGTTCCTTCAATTATTTGTAAGGTAAGGGAGGGAACTCCAACCCCAAACCTGACATATCTTGCAAATTTCTCTTTATTTATCCATTATTTTTTGTGATCATTCTCAACATCATGCCATATGGACAATATTGGCCTTCAACTATATGAAACCATAGGATGATATCTTGATCCTGTCAAACAGGCCTGTATTAATGAATATCTTTTATAATCTTGCCTGAATTTGTATTCATGTTTCACGAATCAAATCCTGAAATTGTATTTAAACCACGCACCCTATGGCGGGAATACGGTTGGCTACCGTGCGGCAAGTTGGCGATATTTTGGAAAGGAACCGGAAGCACTTACCTGGGCAGAGGCGGCGACATTGGCAGTTTTACCAAATGCACCGGGGTTAATATCACCACAAAGCAATCCGCAA
>JAAELO010000179.1 GCA_024226555.1 Desulfobacterales bacterium
GATTTATATACAATTTGGAATCGGAAGAATTTGAAATTGGAAATCGATCTCGAATTTGACGACTCTATTTTCGAATGATATTGGATAAAATAATGGCGAAATGCGTGTCATTTTCACGCATTGGCAAACTCCAAAAAGCGAAAGTAAAAAAACAGGGTTGCCAATGCGACAACTGTGACTTTTCGAAATTAGTGCATTTCAGACGCCAAGACAATGGTTCAACTGAAATGCAACGGCCTCTCCAAACAGGTGCGAAGAGAGAAGTAAAATTCAAAAAAAGTTGACAGAGTTTCCCCTGCGCCGGCGTTTCCCCTTTTTCCGACTTTAAATTTTCGTTAATCTGAACTTTTTATGGTTGAAATGGAACGATGTAAAGTTACCAATTTGGTATTTCACACTGAAATATTGTCTGAAATTGCTCAATTGATTTCATTACATTTAGGCAATTACCAGCAGTTTTTCACCCGGATCGCTACCCAACGTACGTTGTCGCATTGGACCATTTATGCAATCCCATTTATCTGAAATGCAGCAGCGTTTGAGTGCAACCAAACATGGTATTTTCAAACATATTTGTTTGACAATATTTGGAGGAATGGAGATCAAATGGATGATGTATTTGTGCACCAGTTTGGAGTGACGAGTCAGTCAAATGGATCGAAATGTGCCATGAGTATTTGCACGCATTGTTTCACGCATTGGCACGGTTTTTTTGTTTGGTAGCGTTTTAGTGCAAATGGAGATGGTGACAATGCGAGGTTTGCTCCTTTCTTTTGAAA
>JAAELO010000180.1 GCA_024226555.1 Desulfobacterales bacterium
TCATCCACATTTTTTAGGCCTTGCTCCAATACTTTTTATATCCCTTGAAAGGAATAGCTCGTTTGAACAACTTTTTGAGTTTAAAAAATTAGCAAAGCATCTACTTTATCAAGTTTCATTAGAGATAAGTAGAGTTTATCCTGAAATGAACGGGGAATGGGCATTTAAGCTTTTAAGTCTTAGTCATGCCGCTACAAGTAGCTTTGGGGCACAAACTGCACAAAATGATGTACTGAAAAAAATCTATAAAGAGGATGAACTCAAGGAGTTAAGGCCAAACTTTAAAAAAGAAATAACAAGTGCAATCGAAATTTTTATTTTAGGAATAAAAGCGAAAATAAATCATTAATAATTAAAAAATTAATTTAACAAGGAGAGTCGTATGGCACAACATACAGAAAAAACAATTAAGGTAAATGTCCCAGCATCAAAAATTTGGGAAGTTTTAGAGGACTTCAGTGGAGCTGAAAATTACTCAGTTGAAATAAAAACATCACCAATCATAAATGATATAAAGTCAGGATTAGGTGCTAAAAGAAAATGTTCATTCAGTAATGGTACAAGCTTAGTTGAAGAAATTATCGAGTACAAAGAAGGTAAGGGGTATAGAATGCTTCTTAGTGAGAGCTCTATGCCTATGAAGTATATGAAGACAGCAATGTGGGTTAAAGAGATTGATTCTAAAAGTAGTGAAATTACTATGGAAGCTGAATTTGTTATGAAAGGTGGTCCATTTGGGTGGTTAATGGGAGCTTTAATGATGGCACCTATGATGAAAGGTCTTTTTAATGGCGTTATGACTGGTTTAGCTTCATATAGTGAAAATGGTAAAAGACTTGATGGAAAACTACCATCAAAAGAAGAGCTCGCTAAGATACTGATCAAATAGCTTGAAAATCGATATTCACACTTTATTGATGAAGAATATATTTAAAATAAGTTGGTGATAAACCCGACACAATGAGGCTAAATTAAAAGAAGTACACGATTCTTTCCCACTTCATCCATTTATGAATAGTGAGTTAGTGTCTGTTTCAGATGAGGGAATGTAACACCATTATTGTATTAGGTTAATTCTAAACTTTATAACAAATGTACTATTATTTATCTGTAATTGAAAAAAAAGGAGATACAGAATGAAAATTTCAAAAATCCACAAGGCATATTTAATTTTTGAAGGTATTTGGTTCAGCACAATTGGAATCCTAACAGTATTAATGCCAATAAAAATGAGGGCCAATCTAGGGATAATTGTCGAACCGGGAAATATTTCACTCATAAATGATACCAGGGCTACTTTTATGCTCTTTCTCACTATTGGAATTTTGACGTTTTTAGGAGCATTCAAAAAAGAGCTGACATATACATCGACCTTAGTTGTAACTATGTTGGCCCTATCATTTGCAGTTGGTAGGCTGTCAAGTATGTTGATTGATGGTATGCCGGCTAGTGGTTTGGTTCAAGGTGTATTTGTGGAGATTGTTATGGGAATATGCGGTGCTATTCTTTTTTTTAAATTTCGAGGAAACAGTACCAACGCTAAATAAGTCGTTATAAATGGGAGAAAATATGGATAGTTTTTCAATAGAGAGTTCATCATTTCTACAGGATTTGACGGATAATAATAACAAAGAGTGGTTTCAGGATAACAAAGAGCGATATACCAACTTTGTGATAAATCCATTTAAGCAGTTGGTAATATCTCTTTCTGAGTTCATGCTTAGTATCGACCCTGAATTTGTTGTTGAACCTAAGGTTGATCGAACAATATCAAGAATAAATAAGGATATAAGATTTTCTAAGGATAAGGCTCCCTATAAAACTCATATGTTCATGACTATTAAAAGAAAGAATAAAGATTGGAATAGTAAACCAGCTTTCTTTTTAGAGATTGGGCCTGTTAGATATTCTTATGGAATGGGTATGCTTATGCCCAATCCTAATTCCATGAAATCAGTAAGGGAATATATCGACAGTGATCCCAAAGCTTTTGATAAGTTATTAAGTAGCTATTCATATAGTGATGTTTTTAAAATAAAGGGAGATTCGTATGCAAAAAAGAAGTCTCCACATTCGGAAAAGATAAATGAGTTTTATCTCAAGAAGAATATCTTTTTTTCAAAATCAAGAAGTAATGATGATGGGCTCTACAGAGATGATTTATATAAATGTGTTATAGATGACCTTAAGCTTGTTGCTCCTCTATATCATCAACTTAATAAGATGATTGAAGGTTAGCCCCTATGCTGGGCAATCGGATTAAAAACTGGCTGTATCAGTGAGCTAATTTAAAGTAAAGAAACTTTATATTGTATATTATCAAAACTATTGAGCGGGTGCTTCTGTTGTGCTTGGATTGTGGACTATAACCATTATATTGCTGACCGCTAAAAAAGTAGGTAGTAATGTGACCCCATATTATCTATTTGTCTCAGAGATCAAGAGTTCTGAAATTATCATTTTTTCTATGCCATAATTAAAATTTTTATTGATTGTGAAGCATTTAACAGAGATTTATCTGAAAATGAGTAATATTGCCTCGATTTAAATTTACTAATTTAATTTAGATCGTTAACAATTTTTTACTTAAAAGAAAGGAAATTAATTATGGCAGCAATAGGGTCTGTTTTACCCAGAATCACATATCATGGAATCGACACTTTGGAAAAGCTCAAAGAACTTTCCGGTAATAAAGCCGTTATCGTTACCAAATAGAATTTGGAACACTGGATTTATAACAGCTCTTTTCTTCTCTGGAATCTATTATTTTGATGCTTTATCAAAGATACTCTACAACATGTTTATTAACATTGCACATATGGTATAATTATAATAAAATCTACACACATACTTTTGCTGTAAGCGTTCTTAGTGAGCGCTTGTCTTTTTTTAGAATCAGGTCGTAGCAGGGTTGAGCGCCCAATGGTTCCACATACTAAAAACCTGCTAATCCATTAATAGAAAAGTATTCTAAAGGATAAATTATGAGCCTTTTTGGTAAAAAGAACTTCCCAAAGGAAGCTCCCCTTTATGAGGAGCTTACGGTAAAAAATATCACAATATCGGTGAGTCGCCTGGTCCGTTTTAACCTTACTGATTTCATTCAATATTCATTAAGCTCACTTGTTTTCATGGATGGAATTCATTCTGAAGAGGACAAGCATAATTATGCCCATGACAAGTCAGTCTTCTTTATGAATATTCTTTACCAAAACAGGTCAAAAAAAGAAATAGAAGCATTTTCTACTCAATGGCGGCTTCTTGATGAAAATGGGTACATTCATAAAACTACCTCTATCGATGAGTCAATTAATAACGCATTGGAGCTACCAAAACTCTATGATAGCTTTATCAATCCAAATAGGAAACTGCGTGCTTGGTTGGCTTTTGTTGTACCGGCAAAAACTGTAATTGAATATGTCAGTTTCACAACAGGATTCCTCAGTGGTAAATCTGTTGAGTTCATTGTTCCAGAAAAAGTAAATAAGTTTGGCAGTATCAGTGATTTGGTGTAAATTGGTAAAATTGCACATTTAGGCTGTGTAAAGAGAAAATGGGAAGTTTCATTTAGTTCAAGGTTTAGGGACCTTAAATGTGATGTCAGGTCTGTTCTTGACACTTGAAAAGCATTAATTTAAAAAAACTATGAGCACGCCACTTCGTGGATTTTTGAGATGAGTTCTTAATTCCAACAAACCAAATGAAGCGGATCTTACCGCTAATTTGGAAACGTTATAGCTTCAAGTACAACCTAAAATCTATTATGCTTTACATTTTATCTTGGAGAAAAAATGAAGAAAATGATTTTAAAACTAGGACATTTTATAATTATATTTATTTTTCCTATATTAATTTCTGCTGAAGAGCTAATAGTTGTTACAGAAAATTGGAGACCTTATAATTTTGAGGAAAATAGAGAAATAAAAGGAGTTTCTACCAAAATCGTAAAGAAGGTTCTTGAACACGCGGGAATTAAATACGGTTTGAATGTCTATCCATGGAATAGAGCCTATAACATGGCTCTATATGATAGGAATGTTTTAATATACACAATTATCAAAGTTGCCCCTCGCGAAAATAAATTTAAATGGATAAGACCTCTTGGGAAGGGAGGAACAAGTTCTTTATACAGATTGAAGAAGAATACACATATTAATCCTAAAACCATTGAGGAGGCTAAAAAATATGACATTGTCGCTAATAAGAATTCCATGGATCATCTTTGGTTAGAATATAAAGGCTTCCCAAATTTAGACACTCCGACGGCGGTTGCGCATTCTATTAGAATGCTTTTTAAAGGGCGAGTCGATATGATTGTTTTTGATGACTCGGTTTTGAAAAATGAATTTGAGAGTTGTGGATTTGATATTAACCAGGTAAGTCAAGTCATGCCTCTGTTTAAGACTCTTCCTTATATGGCTTTAAGCCTTACTACTTCTGATGATATTCTTGAAAAATTACAGAAATCTTATGATCAACTTATTAAAGAGAAAAAAATTGATTTGGTGAATTAGTCTTTAAATATGATATAAACAAAATCGCCATATAACAAATATTTGCAGTCCGACAGCCAGACCGATATATGGTTTATTTTTAGTGATTTTGAAAATAAGTTATCAGAGTATAGCGCAAGGCTTAACAAGTGAATCCAGTGGGTTTTAAAAAGCTGCTCCGCTCCTCTAACTTTTTTAAACCACTGATTCAGGCGTTAAACAAGGAGAAAAAATGGAAAATTTCAAAAATTATTTATCCTCAATTTTTATTCTTGCTTTTCTTTTAACTTCATCAATGACAAAAGCTGAAGAAATATTGGTTAAGAGTTATTATGGGAAATATGATGTTGGAACAAAAGAGGTTGGGGTACCAGCGAAGAGCTTAAATAATCCTTTGATTCAAAAATGGATCTCTCCTACTCCCAAAAAGAACTATCATATAGGTGTTATGTTTCCGCACTTAGAAGATTCCTTCTGGATTACTGCAAATTACGGAATTATCTCCCACGCAAAGAAAATTGGCGTGAAAATAACATTATATAGCGCCGGGGGATATATCTTTTTGGGTAATCAACGCTCTCATCTAATAAAATTGCAGAAGGAAGACAATGTAGATGGAATTATTCTTGCCTCTGTTGCTTATAAAAAAATGGATGGATTTGTTCAAGAAGTCAATGATAAAGGTGTGCCGGTTATAGCATTAATTAATGATATTCACGCTCCGTCGATAAAAGCAAAATCGGTGGTTTCAAGTTATGATATTGGTTATATGGCGGGAGAGTTTGTTGTAAAAGATTCAAAAAACAAAGACATTAAAGTGGCTGTTTTTCCCGGCCCGAAAAGATCCGGATGGGCTGATGAACAATATAAAGGTTTTGTTTCGGCTATATCCGAATTAAAGAAAAGCAATCAGAAAATTACTCTAAGTACAACAAAATACGGTGATACACGGCCCAGTGTTCAAGCACTGCGAATAAAGTATGGGTTAGGGAAACACCACAATATAGATTATGTTGTCGGAAATGCGATAGCGGCAATTGAGGCTGTCAAGTATTTAGAAAAGAATAGGGATACGCAACCTAATGCTAAAATTGTTTCTACTTACATTACCGATGTAGTTTATGAGCATATAAAAGAAGGAAGCATAAAAGCCGCACCTTCTGCTCAAATAATTTCTCAATGTAAAGTTGCTTTGGACATGATGATACGACTTTTAAATGGAGAAGAAGCCGGAAAAGACTTCCCATTTCTAACAACTCCCATAATTCCGATTATTACAGCAGAAAATATCACTCAATTTAATTATGAAAAACTTTTCGGAAAAAGAAACTTTAATCCGATTTTCAAAAAATGATAGCCATCTAACAATTGCATTGAGTCCGACTGGGAATGTACACATTTTTACAAGATTTCAGTAACTTGGAAGTTTCTTATCGCCTTTTCATAGCTCCCTCCCAGCGGGCTCATGCAAAGCGTTAGCTGTATTTCTCAAATAATGAGGTGTTTTAAAATGAACTTAAACTACCCCTGAATCTTTAGAAATATTTTATAAGCCAAAAAAATCCAATACTCCTATTTCTCTAAATTCAGAAGATGAAATTCATTTTGATTTATTCTAACATAGAAAACCATGCCCTCCGGTATGGTCATAAGTTCCTCCAAAAGTATCAATTTCAAATTATGTAGGTGCTATAAAGGGAAGGTCAGCAATTCGTGTATTAAATAAGTTCAGCCATTAAAAGTTGCTTTGGCAGGATTGGTTTTTACAAATTCAATAAATTCAATATTAAAACTGACAAATGGTTATGATAGAAATTATACTCGGGATGGCCCTTTTTATGACAAGTTTTAGGCAGGCAATGACCTTTCTTAGAGGGAACGATAAAAATAAATCCAAGGTCCTGTGAAATATCAGGGTTAAGTCAGAAGGAGCCTATAAAATGCGATTAATTTCAACTATTTTTATTTTATTTGTTTTTGGAGGTTTGATATGGCCCACCTATGTCTCGGCTGAAAATGATACCATCGTTTTTAAACTAGGTACTTTGAATAAGCATAATCCACCATATCACTATGGTATAGAACCGTATACAGGTAAAAAAGAGAGTCCGGGTATAACTATTGAGATGTGGAGCTTAGTAGAAAAACGCTTGAACGAACTGATTTATCCTCGGAAATTTAAAATTAAAAATACCGTATGAAACAACCAGTGGTACACCCAATGATTTTGCTAAGCTTGAATACAGACGATCTAATGCAATATGTGCATTGGAAGACATTGGAAATACTATTATTGGCAGTGACTCTAAGCGATATAAAAATTTCGTAAAAGTGAGGCCTGTTTTCAAGGCAAAAGCATATTACGCGATGATTTCAAAACAATTTGTTCATAAGGATCATGCATTAGCAGAATTGATATGGGATGTAATCGGTGAAACTAAAAAATCAGAAAGATATAAAGAGATTAGGAGAAAATATTTTTTAAATAAAGAGAGTAAATAAGACAGATAAAGATCGGAAGGATAAAAATAGAATTTCAAAAAGTTGTTTTTCAAATGAATACTTATAGTATACTTGAAGTTTAAAAAATTAATCAAGGATGATAAAAACATTAGAATTGATATAGAAAATTTAATGAAAAAGGCAAGAGCAGATTTGACCCTGAAGCTTTCAATGATTGAAATAGGTGATTTAACCAAGCATTTTGACAGGTTTAAAGATTATGGTTTCGAAGAGGGTTATGATTATCCTTTTACACAACCTGATGTTTATTCTGATGAACTTATAGACAAAATGACTATTATAAATGTAAGAGATTTTTTGTTTAGCTAAGTTGTAAGCTTTGAAAACAGCCCACTTTTTTAGTGGGCTTAGTTCTGTCACAAAACCTGTATGGTTATTGGAGGTCCTATGAAATGAATATTGGGGGCAAATCTTCATTTACCCTTTGTTTATCCTTTTTCTTTAAAAATCCCACTTTGATTATTAGGATATTACAAAGTGGTCAATTTGATTCAATTTTTGATGGGTAAACAAATAAATCAGATCATCATATTGATGTTGACAAAGAAATTAATTACAGATATTAGTACCTAAAAAGTTTAAACTTTTTAATAATATTACTTCTTAAAGTCTGTAGCTCAAAGCGCAGCGTTTATCACAATGAATTTAAAATTCGATCTTGTAGCAAATCAAAGTTTACAGTATTTCTTTATAAACCTTCATGAAGTTCATTCACAAAGAATTGAATCTAAACATCACAACAAGCAAATCTTAACCAAAACATTTTAATTCTCAAAGCTTATAAATAGCTTACTTCGTATCATTACCTGTTTTTTCTAAAGAATTGGTTCATTGAGATAATCAAATTCATTAGAATACGGGATGTGATTTTACAAACATTTATCAAAAAATAATACTTTTTAAAATATGACATTTAGAATTGGTGATAGAGTGGGCGTTAGAGGACATTGGAACTTTCCAAATTGCTGTATCGGCACAATAGCAGAACCGCCAGAATTTGCTGTTCAGCTTGTGGAAAATTGTGGCCCCTGGGATGGAGTTCGAAGATTTGTGCAGGGAAGAAAAGGAACAATAGAGTTTTACTGGGTAGAATTCGAAACTCCACAAAACGATGGTGATGGAGATGGTCCCTACGCAGCAGGTGAAGTAGAGGTTGAGTATATTACTTTAAAAGAATAAAAAAAATATATTTAATGAGAAAATATCATACGAAAAAAAGAAATCAAAGGTACATAGATAATTACAACGGAGAAATTACCATTAATGGTCTAAGATACAATGCTTGTATATTAGGTAAAAATAGATGCGATGACTGCAAAAGAGTAATTATGCATTCATACGATCATGACGCATATTTCTGTCCTGTTTGTGATAAGTGGTTAGATAGTGCCTGCTCTGATCCAGAATGTCGTTTTTGTAAAAACAGACCAAAATTCCCACTAATGTCTGGTAAAGAGACAAACAAATTAAATGATTTAATAAATAATAAAATAATGAAACGAAAAGAACGGGCAAGGAAAAAATTTGAGAGAAAGTATAATAAAGGTTAAGCCTTTATTCCTGACTTACGCCTTGTTTTCCACTATTTGTGGAAAAATTAAACTAATGTTTTTGCCTTATATAAAAAAATATGGAATTAGAAATTAAAAAAACCAAAAAATACCTTAATGAAGTGGGTGTGTTTTCGAAGGTTCCTGTTATAATAGAATCTATAAATATAATCGATAACAATATAACTCTAAAATTAACACTTAAATATCTAAAAAAACATCCCGTATGTTGTGGAGAACCAGGTTGTTATATTCCTTTTCTTAGAACGAACGGGTTAAAAAAGTTAGCGGAACTATATCAAAAAGAAAATGAGTTTCGCTCAATTCCCAAATTGACAATTGAGGTTAGTTGTATTTTTGAACCAGGTTTTAAATTTTTAGAAGAAGGACTTGGTGAAGCAAAAAATTGGAGTACTATATACAATTATTATCCAGAAAAATAAATCATATAACGCATAAGAATAGATCGTGTGAGCAGCAGATTTAGAAGTTCTTTTTATATTGCTATCGTTAAACAAACGTTAACCCTTAAAATAATATTAAAAATAAAATGCAAAAAATAGATATTAAATTTAAAAAAATAAAATGTCCAAAACATGATGAAGTACTTGAATTATATGTTGATGAAAGTAATCTTAATTTCAGCATAATAACCTGGTACTGTTCCCATTGTGACGGTTTCTGGTATGAAGATTATTTTCTTGATAAACTATATAGGAAAAATGATTATCTGGATGTTTCTGTACTTGACTACCGTTTTACTTTGAACTGTTCCAATTGCAATTCAAATATGATTCGGCACAATTGTGTACCTGATTGCTGTAATGAACATATTTGTAAAAAATGTGGGACATCGTTTGAACTTGAAGGAACATTAATTCATAAATCTAATTATATATTAAAAGAAGAAGAATCCGAGGACTGGATGATTTCTCAGTGGGGTGGAGCAGAAGGATATAAGAAAAGAGTTACTGGATATCATAGAATTGAATTCAAGAGCGAATTAAGGCAATGTCCAAAACATGAAAAACAATTGGAACTATATATTGCTGATAAAGATAATTATTCTGAAAGAGTAATTTGGGTTTGTAGTGATTGTAAACTTAAATATTATGAGAATTCTTTTATAAAAAGACCTAAATATTTTGTTGGAGTAAGTCAACCTGGATATCTATGCGAAGTTTGTGACAATACAGATTTTGATAGTATTTCTGATAAGGTAGGTCAATGTGTAAATTGTAAATCGATTTATACATTTGAATTAAAACCAATTAAAGGGAATCTCTAAAGTTAATTTATAAAACATTAATATTGGTAAACAAGAACATGAATCGGATCGCATAAACCTGTTCACATTGACTGAGCGACAGTCAGGGAAATGAGTTTATATTACTACCGATTATTAAGACGTTAAGGTGAAAAATAATATGATGAAAATAGAAGTAGAAGGATACAAAAAAGAATATAGGAAATTAATCGGAACTTACCAATTTGAAGGTGTTTACAATGGTATTTTACCTGATCCATTTTATTTAACGATTAAAGTATATATTAGTTCAAAAGGCAGTTTTTATGCAAAACCTGACCTTGGGATTCGTGATAACACTGGAATGCCGATGTATGCTGACGCTTACGGAGCAACAGAGAAAGAAGCAATAGAAAATACCTTAAATGAAATTAAAGTTTTAGTTAAAGAAAATTATCCAAATTCAGATCATGACTATGCAGTTGTTTACAGAAATGCTGAGGATAAAAACGATGAAAAAGAGATCAATTCCCGTTTTCCAAAAGAATACTATGATTTTGATGATTGGCGACAAGATAAATTGAGAAGAAATCTTAAAAGTGGACCCTATATTGAATTTCAACTTGAAAATGAAGGTGGTTATAAGCATTGGTGTGATAATTCTATTTTTATAGGAAATGCTGTATTTGATCCGGTATACAAAACATTTTGTAGAGAACAAAATGATTTTGATACATGGGGTGTCAATCTTTTCACTGTTTCTGAATTACATGAGTTGAAAGAGAAAATAATTGAACGACTTGAAATCCTTAAATCAATAACATCAATATCAGAATATGTTGAGAAGATTGCTCCTGTTCAAAAATGGTGTCATGAATCAGGAAAACCGATATGGAAAGAATTAAGAGATTCAACAATTGAATTTTTGAATGCCGTTCTTCTCATGATAGAAGAAGGTATTAATAAAGAAAAAGCTTTGTTTATTCTTGGTGTTTAGTAATGGCAAAGGCCTGGTTTTGAGTATTATAAAGTGATATGAAATAAACAAAACGCAATATAAAACCCGAAATAAATTCGGGTTTTATCTGTTATTCTTATTCCTCAATCATAATGGGTGTGTACATGTTTGAAGTTGTACCATTTCCAAGTTGGCCAAAGTCATTATTACCAACTGAATGAATTGTGCCATCTGTTTTCATCGCAATGGTATGAAGTCCATTTGCATTGACGGAAGCCCAGTCACTGTCATAACCTATCTGTGTAGGAATTCTGGTACGACTACTTTTGTTGCCAGCCCATCTGTAAAGGGTTCCATCATCTTTAATAGCATAGGTGTTAGAACCATAGGCAGCAACCCATACCCAATCTTCATCGAAACCAATTTGGGTGGGTATATCTTTGTCTGAGTTTGTTCCATCTCCCAATTGACCGATATAATTATTTCCCCATGCGTATAGCCTGCCATCTTTTTTTATGGCGATGGTGTGATCTCTGCCAGCAGCAGCTGAAGCCCAGTCCTTATCCGGGCCTATCTGAATGGGTGCGTATCTGTCAAAAGTTGTTCCATTTCCCAGTTGACCACTATGATTACTTCCCCATGCGTATAGTCTGCCATCTTTCTTTATGGCGATGGTGTGAGAACCACCTGTTGTAACCATTGACCAGTTATTACCTGAACCAATCTGAGTGGGAATATCTTTGTTTTGATCTGTACCATCTCCCAATTGACCATATCCATTTTCTCCCCATGCGTAGAGAATACCATCTTTTTTAATAGCAAATTTACAGTTTTCAAACACTGCAACTGATTCCCAGTTTGAATCCAAGCCTATCTGGGTGGGGACATCTTTGTCCGAGTTACTACTACCGCCCCAGGTGTGTAGTGTACCATCATTTTTTATGGCAAGAGTATAATACATACCGGAAACCATTGATACCCAGCTATTCTCTGAGTAAATCTGAGTTGGTTCACTCCTGTGTGATGAGGTATCATCTCCCAGTTGATTATAATAGTTATCTCCCCAAGCGTATAGAGAACCATCTTTTTTTATGGAAAGAGAGTGAGAATAACCTGCTGTGATCATAGCCCAATCATCTTCAGACCCAATCTGTTTAATTTCATTTGGTGTTGAATCCGGGAACCCAAGTTGACCCCAGGAATTATCCCCCCATGCATAGAGTTGACCTTCTTTTTTTATAGCAATGGTATGGGAACCTCCTGCACTAACAGAAACCCAGTCGCTTTCAGACCCGATCTGAGTGATTGTATTTTTGCCTAAACCTGTACCATCTCCAAGTTCACCGTTTCTGTTAAACCCCCATGCGTATAGAGTTCCATCTTTTTTTATAGCAAGAGTGTGACCAGCACTTGTCGTTATCATATTCCAATTGTTATCAAAACCAATCTGAGTGGGTTCATTTTTTTCGGTTATTCCGTCTCCAAAATTGTAACCAACACTTCCCCATCCATATAACGTTCCGTCTTTTTTTAAGGCAACACTGTGATTGCCTCCCGCAGTAACAAATGCCCAGTCGTTACCTGAACCAATCTGAACAGGGGTGTTTTTCTTCGTGTTTGTACCATCTCCCAATTGACCGTTATTATTAGCGCCCCATGCGTAGAGTGTTCCATTCTTTTTAAGAGCAATTGTGTGATTTTCGCCAGCAGAGACAGATGCCCAATCAGAATCGGAACCTACCTGGCTTAGGTAACCTGACCTGTTATCATCTCCAAGTTGACCGTCACTGTTCTCCCCAAAAGAATAGAGCCTGCCATCTTCTTTAAGAGCAAGAGAGTGTCCTGAACCAGCACTAATCATTGCCCAGTTACTGTCATCACCGAGTCGATAGGGTTTATCTATATTGATTACCCAGCTGTTGTCTCCCAGGTGACTCAATATTCTCTCCCCCCATAAATAGAGCCTGCCATCTTTTTTAAGGGCAAGTCTGTGCTTTCTGCCAGCAGTAACCATAGACCAGTCGTTATCAGAACCTATCTGCGTAGGTGTATCTTTGTCTATCTCTGTACCATCTCCCAGTTGACCAAATCTGTTATAACCCCATGCGTAAAGTTTGCCATTTTTCTTTACTGCAAATGTGTAATAGAGTCCTGCTGAGGCGGTAGCCCAGCTATGCAAATCAACTATAAAATCAAAATTTGCCCAATATCCTTGTTTTCCATACTCATCGATTGTGGCAATCCTAATATAATATTGAGTTGAATTGGTAAGAGTGACTGATGTTTTAAAATTTGATGAAGTCAGATCTCCTACATTTTCATCTAAAATTTTGGTAAACGAAGAATCGGAAGCAAGTTGAAAATGATATTTAACATTTGCTAAACTGCTGTCACTCCAGTTAAAAGCTGGCTGTAAACTATCAGCATAACCAGCAGGACTTATCAGAGATACAAGCTTTAAATCAACCTTGCATTCAAGAGGTTCTGACCAGTCACCCCGGATTCCAGCTTCATTGATAACAGCAACTCGAAAATAGTATGGAGTTAAATGACTAAGATTCTGCAAAATGGTATATAATGAAGATTCTATCCCATCTTTTTCTTCAATAATATTGTTAAACTCAGAGTCGGTAGTCAGTTGAAAATGGTATGTTACCTTATCTAAGGGGCTGTCACTCCACTCAAAAGTTGGTTTTTGAACATCATACCCTGTGCCTCCTGAAGGCTTAAGGGTCACTGTCCCGATGTTAAAGCTGCACTCAAGGGGTTCTGACCAGTTACCGACAATTCCATTTTCACTAATTACAAGAACTCTCCAATAATATGGAGTTGAATGATTCAGGTTTTGCGTAATAGTATATTCTGAAGAATCTAACCCATTTTTTTCTTCCAGAATAGTTTTAAAATCCGGGTCAGAAGCCAGTTGAAAATGGTATGTTACATTACTTAATGAACTGTCACTCCACTCAAAAGACGGTTTTTGAACATCGTATCCAGAACCTCCGGAAGGTTCAAGGGACACAGTCCCGATATTAAAACGGCACTCACTGTAGGTTGACCAGTTGCCTTTTACATTATTTTCATCAATTATTGCAACACGAAAGTAATATGGAGTTGAATGATTTAGGTTAAATATTGTTGTATAGCTGGATGAAGAAAGATTCTTGTTCTCATCTTTAATGTATTTAAAATCAGGATCTGATGCAAGTTGAAAATGGTATCTATCGCTATTATTAGAACCAGAACTCCACTTAAACGTTGGTTTTGAAACTTCATATTGATTTCCTGAAGGAGTATGAAGGGATACTGTCCCCAAATCAAACAAAAATCTATTAGGAGTTGACCAGTTACTCTGAGCTCCGTTTTTATCGATAACAGCCACACGCCAATAATATGGTTTTAAATTTTGAAGAGTAAATTCAGGTGTATGGTTTGATGAAGTAATATTCTCTTTCTTATATAAAATATCATTAAAATCTGAATCGGATGCCAGTTGAAAATGATAGAAATCTTTGTAAGCACTATTACTCCAATCAAAATATGGTCGTGATGAAAATACATTTCCTGAAGGATTGTAAAGAGATACATTGTGCATTTCAAATGAAAACTTATGTTTTTTTCTCCAGTCACCTCGCACGCCATTTTTATTAATAACAGCAATTCTCCAGTAGTAATCACCTGCATTGGGAAGGTGTTCCGAAGATGTGAGAGTGTAATTTGATACAGACAAACCTGATTTATCTACAACAATGTCATTAAAATCAGGATCATTTGCTAATTGAAAATCATAACCGGAATTTGGTATGCCGGAATCAGACCAATCAAATTGAGGTCTACTGTTATTTGTATTTTCATGATTATCTGATATTCCGTCACCATTACTATCTATAAAGTTTTCGAATTTTGGAATTTTAACAATTGCCCCCAAATCCCTATAGCGATTTTCAACATTTGTTCTAATTACCTGTAGATCTAAAGAATTTGAGGTTTCACGTAATTTAGTTTTAAGTATTTCTTCATTAACAACCCCATCAGATTCCAAATCCTCAGCCAGTTTTTCTAAAAAACCTGATACACCACCATAGCTATAGTTATTCTCATAATCATAGCCATAGTCACCCCCTACCAGAATTGAAGATATTAGTAATAAAACAGCATTACTATCATTATCAACACTGATATCCATCTGATCAAAGTTATTAATTTCATTACTATTTATATTAAATATACTAAGGATCTCTTTTTTTGACTGAATAACTGCATTTTTGACTGAAAAACCTTTATTAATAAGAAATCTTATTCTTTTTGCAGATAGTGTTGTTAAAATATTTACATTGATTTTATTATTTTTTGTAATCTTTGAAATTGCCCGTAATTTTAAATTGCTAACTATGTTTCCTGATACTTCATTAAAATATTTGCCATAATTAACTTCAATTTCTATGTATTCAGAATCGAATTTCTCAGAAATTTCAAATGATCCAAAATTATCGGTTGTTTTAGTATAATTGAAGCCAGCAGTTCTATTAAATTTTGAATCCAGATCATAAATCCAGATTGTTGAATCTTTTAAAAATGGTCCTTTCTGAATAACGCCTGAAATTGTTTTTATGTTATTGTTATTTCCAGAATTTCCATCTCCGGGATTATCTTCTAAATCTTCTGCACCACAGGCAGATAGCATAATTAATACTAATGAACAGATTACCAATTTAAGGAACGAACGAATTAATGCCACAATATTCTCCACATTTTTAAATTTTAAGAGGACCTCGAATAACTGTCTATAGAGGTTCACCATTAATAACTTAAAAAATAACCACAGGTATTCTCTAAATGATTTGGTTTTGGATAATTACGAATAAATTGATTTAACCAAAAGAAATAATCAGTGGAGTAATTTCAATAAAAATATATTTTCAACATTATTAATTTTACTACTTTATAAATAAGATATGGGAACCTCTAATAAATAATTATTAGAGGTTCCCATATGTATTTAACAAATACAAACAGGTTATTTTTTCTTTAAAAGAGCCAACAAAATTAAGACAGATTTGGCTAATAGCTAATTTAACTGAAATAATTTTTAATTTGTTTAACTAAGAATTACTATAAAGAATTGGCGGGATTGTCAATGATAAATTACCCTGCCCCTGTCATGCTTCTATAAGGTATTAATAATATTGAATATTTTAAGAATTATTCTATTCCAGGTTTTTTAATAAGAAAAATAAGGGTCAAGTCTGCTCTTGACCTTTGTAAAAAACTCAACAAGTCAAATGCTAAGGACAAACCGCAGGTTATGGAATCTCAAGAAAAACCAGAGTTGTCAATTCTTATGAATTATGATTATTATTAGAGTATGAAAACATCACTTGAACATTTACCAGAACAAAAACAGCAGGAGTTGCAAAGAGCTGTCGAGATAATTCGGGAAGAAATGGCTTATACTATTTTTGGTAGCTATGCTCGTGGTGACTGGGTGGAGGACCTTGACCCTGAAACCGAAACATCTCGCCAAACCAACAAAATTGAACAAAATAACAAGATTACCCATAAATTAGCAAAAGCTTCCATCGAACCCCAATTAGCCTGATTGCTGAAGATATTCAGTTTGTAAATCGCCGTTTAAGGAAGAGTCAGTATTTTTATATCGATATTATTCGGGAAGATTCTGCTGTTTGATTCAGGCAAGTTTGAATTGGCAGAGATCCTCAAAAAATGGAAATAACCGGAGAGGGAATTACATGGACACTGTAATTTGAATGATTACTAAAAAGAAAAAAGGAAGAATTAAACCTTTTATTGAAATTATATGAATATAAAAAAGTAGGTAGAAAATGGATTACAAGTATGAAATGAGAATTGAAACAAAAAATAAGAAAAAGGTCATAAGGTATGTTGGTGATGACGCTCACTTAAACTGGTCTGATACATACAATTCAGCAGGAGCGGTAATAGGAGATGAACCGGATCAGTTTGAGGAAAAAGGTATATTAATTGGCAAAATTTCTGTTCCTGACATGTATTGGAATGAGGTTGTTGAGATAATGATTGAAGACGCTGGTTTAATGTCAGGAGATGCAGAAAAGGTATTTCTTGAAGATGAGGAAATCTCTGTGGTTAAATAATGGTTCATCCGATTTTTGCGTACCTAAAATAAAAGCTACAAAAAAAGTGGACAAATTGATTTTCTATCATGGCTTTGGTATTATTGGCTATAAATACGTCAGTTCAAATTATGATCATGGGAATATTACTTTTAAAATTACTCAGGAAGATAGAAAACTCAAATGCTCAGTATGTAAATCCAGTGATGTTATTCGCAAGGGAGTACTATGAGAAAGTTTAGAAGCCTTCCAATTGGTTCAAAAGTTGCCTTTCCAGAGTGATCTATGATTGCAACACTTGAAAAGATTGGATGGACTAGGGGACTTTTTTATGCATTAAATTAACCGTAAGGAGAATAAATTGAAAGCAAAATCAAGCTATTTTATTGTACTTCTATTTTTATTATCTTCAACAGTTTTTAGTGCAGAGCAGGTTGTTATTGTCACCGGAGAGTGGGCTCCATATACATCAAAGAATATACAAGGACATGGATTCACTGCTGAAATCGTTTCTGCTGTTTTTGATGAAATAGACATTAAAATAAAATATAACTTCCTTCCATGGAAACGATGTGAGCTTTATGTTTTAGAAGGGATAGCTTTTGCATCATTTCCATATCATAAAACTGAAGAGAGGGAAAAACAATTTGATTTTTCAGATTCTATTGGAGAATCTACGTGGAAATTTTTTTATCTAAAGCAGAAAATTCAAAAAGATGTGATATGGAAAAAATTAAGTGATTTAAAAGGTTATCGGATAGGATGTTCGTTAGGGAACTGGTATGATAAAGTTTTTGAAGATGCAGGAATCGTAAGAATATTGGACTATGCCCCAAGCGATGAACTGAGTTTTCGAAAACTTAAGGCTGGTAGGGTGGATATAGTTCCTACCGATGAGCTTGTTGGCTGGTCGCTTATTAAAAGGTTATTCCCTCAGAATGTTAAAGATTTTGGCACGGTAAATAAACCTTTAAAATCTGGAAAACTTCATTTGATGATTTCTAGAAAATACCCAGATGCTAGTGAACTTAAAAAGAAATTTAACGCTGTTTTGAAACGGATACGTCAAAATGGTCAAATGGATAAAATACTAAATAAATACATGTAAAGGGGTCCATATTGCCATTTATAAACCATCGTACAAATTAATGTATTTTCAAGTCAGCCAATCGAAGTCCAAAATACATACTTCATAGCTTAGTGCCTTGCATATGGGAACCTCTAATAATTAGAATTTTTGATGAAATACAAGGCATGACCAAAAATAACGAACCGATTTTACAACAGTTTTTTTTGGTAATAACGAAGTATTTCGCAAAAAGAGCAGTTATTAGAGATTCCCATATGTACAAAAATGTGAACTGATTAGGGACGTCCTCTATTTATTTATATCTGAATTATATGAAATCATATTATAAAAATATTCAAAAAGTGGTAATGTCCAGATCAAGGAGAAAAATATCAGATGAAAATAGAAAACAAAGATAATGAAAAATCCATGCTACACTCGAGAAATAAGCATAAAGAGAGATATGATTTAAAGCTTCTTGGTAAAAACTGTCCCGGACTGATTCCATATATAAAATTGAATCCCATTGGTGAGCACACAATAGATTTCAGTGACAACAAAGCGGTGCTGTTTTTGAACAAAGCACTTCTGGCAAAGTACTACAATGTAAAGAACTGGCAGATACCAGAGGGATATCTTTGTCCGCCGATACCGGGCAGAGCTGATTACATCCATTATACAGCAGATTTACTTTCAGAAGCAAATGAGGGAACTATTCCAAAGGGTAAAAGAATAAATGTTCTTGATATAGGAACAGGGGCAAACTGCATCTATCCAATAATAGGGAGCCAGGAATACGGATGGAAGATGACCGGTTCCGATATCGATCCCATATCTGTGAAAACTGCAAGACTTATAGTTCAATCAAATCCAACTCTTGCGAAAAAGATAATAATTAAAGAGCAGAAAAACAGTGATAATATCTTTGAAGGAATCATAGAGAAAAACGAGAGGTACGATATTACAATAAGTAACCCTCCTTATCATGCATCAGAAGATGCCGCAAATAAAGCAAACCTTCGTAAATTAAAGAATCTTTCTAAAGGAAAGATGGCTGAACAAAAGGCCAGATTCAACTTTGGCGGAAGCCCCGGCGAATTGTGGTGTAAGGGCGGGGAATATAAGTTTATAAAGAAAATTGCAGATGAAAGTTCAGGTTTTTCCGCTCAGGTTTTGTGGTTCTCCACTGTCGTTTCAAAAAGAGATAATATAGAATCTCTGGAAAAACACCTTAAAAGAGTTGGAGCTTGCGAGATAAAAATTATGAAGATGGCTCAGGGACAGAAAACAAGCCATATTTTAGCTTGGAGTTACTTCTCCGCTGTTGATCAGAAAAGATGGGCAAAAGATCTCTGGTAGAGAAACCAAAAGATCAGAAATTTTTATTTCTGATCTTATTTAACGCTTAACAATATTGTCGGAACTGATTAGGGACGTCCGAGACATATTGACATTACTATGAATGCTTTAAACGACCTTTCAACATATATTTCCAGCTTGAAAAGACAAGGTCACCCATTGAAGGTAAACTAAAGATTTATTGCCCCTATGTCTTCTGTTCTGATAGGAATATTTTTTCGTATTTATCTCATCTTCCCAGAGATCAAGAGTTTTCAAATTATCATTTTTTCTATGCCATAATTAAAACTTTTTAATGATTGTGAGGCATTTAACAGAGATTTATCTGAAAATGAGTAATATTGCCTCGATTTAAATTTACTAATTTAATTTAGATCGTTAACAATTTTTTACTTAAAAGAAAGGAAATTAATTATGGCAGCAATAGGGTTTGTTTTACCCAGAATCACATATCATGGAATCGGCACTTTAGAAAAGCTCAAAGAACTTTCCGGTAATAAAGCCGTTATCGTTACAGGTGGAAGTTCGATGAAAAAATCAGGTGTACTTCAAAAGGCCCAGGATTTCCTCAAGGAAAGTGGTATTGCCTCTTCAGTGTTTGACGGTGTTGAACCTGATCCCAGTATAGAAACTGTTAAGAAGGGGGCTGCGCTGATGAATAAGGAAGAACCTGACCTGATTATCGGTATTGGGGGATGTTCGGCAATAGATGCAGCTAAAGCCATGTGGGTTTTTTATGAGCATCCGGAGACAACGCTTGAAGAAATTATTCCACCTTTCACTATTAAAGCACTTCGCAAAAAAGCGAGTTTCGTAGCTGTTCCTTCAACAAGTGGAACAGGCACCGAGGTTACCTGTGTATCCGTCATCACTGACAGAAAAAAAGGTGTGAAGTATCCCCTTGTTTCTTATGAATTAACACCGGATATTGCCATTGTGGATGGTGAATTATGTGTCTCTATGCCGCCCAGTGTTACAGCAAACACGGGTTTAGATGCACTTGCTC
This sequence comes from Desulfobacterales bacterium, assembly GCA_024226555.1. Lineage (GTDB taxonomy): Bacteria > Desulfobacterota > Desulfobacteria > Desulfobacterales > JAAELO01 > JAAELO01. Next base: position 20,318 of record JAAELO010000180.1, read on the forward strand.
ATAATACTGAGGCTTACGTTTCCACATTATCTGATCCATATACTGACCCATTAGCCAGGCAGTCTGTGAATATGATTTTCAAAAGTCTTCCAATAGCTTATAAAGAGCCTGAAAACCTCGACGCCAGACAGGCTATGCACGATGCTTCATGTTTAGCAGGTATTGCATTTACAAACGCTCTGCTTGGTATTGTTCATGCGATGGCACATCAATTGGGAGGTATGTTCGGTATTCCACACGGATGTGCAAATGCGATTCTGATGCCTAATGTTGTTCGTTACAACAGCAGTGCAACAAAGAAATATGAAGATTTGGCTAAGGCGCTGGGAAAAAAGAGTGCTGAAGATTATGCCAGTGAAATTGAAAAACTTCGGGCTTCAGTCAATGTTCCGGCCACTGTTCAGGAATATGGCATTTCCCAGTCTGACTGGGATGCAAAGCTTGATGAGATTACTACGAATGCTATGGCTGATGCCTGTGTCGGTGCTAATCCGAGAACGCCGACTGAAGCAGATATCCGAAAGATATTTGAGTGTTGCTACAGTGGTAAAAAGGTAGATTTCTAAAATCAAGGGCTTGCTCGGCTACGAACAAGCAATGTATATAAGGGATAGGCGTGACTTCACAGTCACGTCTTCCCATACCGGGTCAAACCCTTTTTATGGAGAGTTTTTGTTCGTAATTTAACCTATTAATACCATTACAAATATCAATCTATTTTTTTTAAGAACTAATCTCTATTTATACTTTTACTATAGGAATATTGAGATTCTAATATAGAATCAAATGCCTCAATATGTGCATTTGGTGTTGCTGGAGATTTAAAGGGGATTCTTCAATATGATAATTGGAAAGTAATGATATTAAATAAGTTGTCGAACTATGGTATGATACATCTGTTCAGGCTCATTCTTTTATTTCAGCAGATTACTGGGAGAAAAATAAAAAAGATATGGCGGCTACAGTAACACAAAAATAAGAGGTTGGGCAAATTATCATAAACATGTTGTATCAAGCAAAACATTCGGTTATGTTGATAATTGTATAAGGAATGGTCTGTGGCGGTGAATGAGACGAAGGCACAGGAACAAAAGTACCAAGTGGTTAAAGAAAAGTATTTAACCAAAGGTTCTCTTCTATAGTAAGAACAAAAAGGGAATCCTAAAGACCTATGAACTCATCAAAGCAGGCAGTATACATATAATGAGGCATATTAAAATAAGAGGTGCGAATCCATTCGACCCGCAATTTAAGGGTTATCTTTGGAAACGCAGATACATTAAAATGTATAGTCCTCATAAAATGCCAATTGACAATGTATGGCAATCACTGTGATTTTCCAGAAAGACATAATGCAATAACAATCGGGCAGCCTAGCAAGGCTTGCCTTTGAAATGCATGAACCGTAGGGTTTCTGACCTACCCGATTCACAACTCAAATTGTAGGAACATTAAATGATCGATAAAGATTTTAAAGAGTTATCAATGGGAGAAAAATTTCAGCTCCAAAAAATAATGAAGAAAAAACGTAAAGGTGAGGAATTACTGCAAAGCGAACAAGCACTGTATAATCGATTTTCTGAAGAGTTTACCGCGGCTGAAAAAGTGGCAAAATCTAAATGGCCCATAATTATTGGGCTTCTAATAGCTAGTCTGTTGGTGATCTTACGAAAATGCCAATGACCATGGGTGGAGATAACCATGTCTTCAAGAGGATCGGGCTCACGGGTTGCTTTTTGAAGGCTAAAATTTTTATCAAAAACAATGGTCAGAGATAAAGTATCCTGTAGCAATAATTCCTAAGGTGATTAGGGACGTCCCTAATCACCATCATCTTAGCCTGTACAGATCAGAATTGATTGTATATTTTCTTTACCAGGAGATAAAAATTGTTTTATAGTATTATCGTACTTTACATAAAGGGCGTTTCTAAAAACCGGCTTTGGAATTCAGATGAAGAGATTTTTTAGAAACGCCCTAAATATATCCGGAGGCTTATTTCATGAATAATACAGTGCTGGAAAAAATATCTGCCATGTCTCCTACTTCCAGGAATTGGAATAATATCGTTAAATATCTTGATTCTTTATCCTGTATCCAAACAGAACTCATTGATGAAATTGAAACCCGGATCAAACACTGGCCTGATCATTTGCGGATTGCCCCTGATAACTGGTGGAGAATGATACAGGATGAGGAAAAAAATCCGGCCGGATGGAAGCTTGTACGGAAACTTTATGTGAGTGATAATATGGATGAACTGGAATCCGGGATACTAAAGAATATTACAGACATTACCCTGCCCGGCCATCTGCCTAATTACGAGCTTGCAACAATTGCCTGCCTGACACAGTTAACGCATCTTTGTTTCCCGGGTACCCCGGAAATGGAGGATCTGGGATTCCTTTCCAAACTGACACAACTGGAATTTCTTGAGCTCAGCGGATTCTGTTCAGCGGAAGATATCAGTGTACTGGGATCACTGAAAAAACTTAAAATACTCTACCTGAAAGACGCTTCTTCGCTCAGGGGCATCAGTGCACTGGATGAACTTACCGGATTACAACACCTCAGCCTTGCCAGATGCAATAATCTAAAAGACCTGACACCGCTTATGTGGCTGAATCATTTAAAAACTCTCAAAATCGGCAGCAGCAGTTTAAACGATCTTTCACCGCTTTCAAACCTGCAAAATCTCAGTGATCTGGAATTAATAAAGTGCACCGCACTGGAGGATATCAGCCCGCTTCAAAAATTGTCAAATCTCACCCGGTTATCCATATTAAAATCACCGGCAATAACCAATTTGAGTATTCTCCCGCAATTGCCGTCATTGGAGGATCTGCATCTTCATTGCTTTGATAATTTTACAGGCTTCAATCCCCCGGGAAAAAGCTCAAAACTGACTACCCTTCATCTTTCCAACTCTTCCATAGTGGAAAACCTGGATTTTTTAGCGCCGCTTTCAAACCTGTCCTATTTATCCATAAAGCGGTTTAATAAATTAACCGATATTTCAGGCCTTGCTCACTTAAAAAATCTGAAACATCTGATCCTCAGTTATTGCCCGCTTTTAACAGATATAACCTCTCTCTCAGTACTCACCAATCTACAAAACCTGACACTTCACAGCAATGAAAACCTCTACTATATTACCCCCCTGGGAAAACTGCCCGGCTTAAAAGAAATTGATTTTTACGGTAGTGAGAATATTAAAGGCCTGGAAAAGTTAAAAAAACAGCTGCCTTTATGTGATTTTTCCAAATAAAGGCGAAAGGTGATTATTGAGGAGAATTATGAGAGCGAAAAGCATCAAGAAAATAGTATCATTAACAATAATAATTATCTTATTATCAAATGTTCCCCTCTGGGGAAAAGAATTAGTAGTCCGCCATATGCCGCCACAATCCTCTGACGACACAAGAAGTGACTAACGTAAATATTCTTCTGAAAACTTCTCTTGAAAAAACAATTAAGACTCATGGAGCATATAAGCTTGTGCCTGCCTCGGGCATGAATATACTCAGAGCGAGAAGTACCCTGTTTGATGGGTTATTGGAGAACTTTATTTTTGACATGAGCGTAAGCAAAGAGGCTCATAAGAAAGCATATCCCATACGCATTCCCTTAAACAAGGGATTGGTCAGCTATAGATTATTCCTCATTCACAAAGATAATGCAGACCAGTTTAAACAAATATCCACAATTGATCGGTTAAAAAAACTAATACCTGGTCAAGGACTTGGTTGGAACGATGTCGATATTCTCAAGTGTAATTGATAGCCAAACAAAAAATTCAGCGGACGCAAAAAGTTGAGCCGCTGATCTAAATCGTTAAGTGGCTTGATGAAGAGTCACAAAGCGTATGAAACTGGTAATTAGCATGTTTTCTTCAGATATGTTAAAATGCTCTTCATATTTGTTAAAATGTATAATTGGAGATCAATATGAAAATAATTATCATTTTATGTTTATTCATCATTTTATCGACTTATTCTTACGCAGATAAATTAAAGGTAGGAGTCAATCATTGGCCCCCATTTGTATATGCAAAAGATGAAACATATCGAGGAATCAGTGTTGACATAGTAAAAGAAATCGCAAATCGATTAAACATTAAAATAGAAATTGATGATTACCCTTGGTCCCGTTTATTATCCAATTTAAAATTTGGGACTATTGATTGCGCCGCATTTCTTGCTAAAAACAAAGAACGTGAACAATATGTCCTTTATCCTTCAGTTCCTTATTATACACTCACAACCGTATTTTATGTCCAAAAAGGAAAAAAGAATCTAATTCAAAAATATGAAGACTTATATAAAATAACCGTAGGAGTTGTCACCGATTCTGAATATTTTGATCCATTTAATAGGGACTCTCGCATTGATAAAGCTAATGTTGTCAGAGAAATTCAATTACTTAGAATGTTAGGTGAAGGTAGAATTGACGCTATTGTGGGAACCCATCCCCAGGTAGAGTATGATATCCTTCAGAATGGATATTCTGGAAAATTTGAACAAGCAGCATATCGTCCTGGAAACAATGCTCATTTATATATCGGATTCTCTCGTAAATCATCGTTTTCCACGCAGATTAAACACATTAGTCAAACGATCCTTTTAATGAAGAAAACTGGGAAAATTCAAGAAATCGCTGATCGATACTTAAAATAAAAAAGGAGTTGGCCTTAATTTTCTTGGAAAATTAAGGTATTGGGGAGTAAATACCTTCTCGTCTTCTAATCAGGGAGTGACGTTTATCCTTGAAGTTGAAGGTAAAAAGGAAGGAAAGTCCTTAAGCGTAAGAATATGCGCTGAACATGAGGCCCCTTTATTCTTCACCGCTGCCCCTGTAGTATGTGCTAAGATTGGACTCGTTAACATAATACTTAACTGTATCAATCAGATTTGAAAGTAAATCCGGGCTTGTGCTGACCATTTGGATTGGTAATGGAACCATTCCTGCCATACCATTAAAAAAATCGTAAGCTTTTTTTACTCAATAATCTCCTTAAAGGACCTAACTGTATCTTCAACTTTAACGAAAACACTTTTCCTTCAGCGTTTTCTGGTGAAACTGTTTGTAATAGTGACATAACATCTCCTTTTATTTAATGTTTTAAATTATTATTGATAATAACTATTGTAATTTATTTCTGGAAGTGGCACATACGACTATATATTGTTGATATGCGTCAAAAGGATAGCGAAATGAGAAAAATTACTTTTTTAATGTCAGAAGATGTACCTCTATCATCATTTGCAATTCCTCTGGATGTTTTTATGGCTGCAGGAAATTTCTGGAATAAATTGCTTAATAAGGTACAGGAACCAGCCTTTGAAATTCAAACAGTGACAGTTGACGGGAATCCGGTAAAATCAATTTATGGCCCTGAAATCAAACCAGATGCTTCGATTGATGATGCAGATGTTACTGGAACTATTATAGTAGGCGCTACGGTTGACCCAAATACTTTTCTACCTGATAAAACTATTCCCTGGTTAAAGAGTGCATATAAAAATGGAATCCATATTGCCTCCATTTGTACAGGTACTTTTTTGCTTGCAGAAACAGGTCTTCTCAACAACAAAATTGCAACAACACACTGGGGCTTTGTAGATGAATTTAGAAATCGTTTTCCTGAAGTTATTCTAAAACCGGAAAAACTTATAACAGATGAAAATGATCTCTTCTGCTCAGGAGGAGCAAATGCAGGTGGAGATCTCGCCTTATATCTTGTGAGCAAATATTCAGGAAAAGAGGTAGCACTTCAAACTGCAAGAGCACTCCTCATGGATATGGACAGAAGTTCCCAATCTTCATATTCTATATTCAGA
>JAAELO010000181.1 GCA_024226555.1 Desulfobacterales bacterium
ATGAAATGGAACGGTGGAGTGCTTCCGATATTTCGGCGCGACTCTTCCCTTTAGAGCGAAGACGAAGCAATTTAGTCACTTCGTCATTCGTCCACCTTCTCCTTCCCGTTTCTCTTTCATCGTCTTCGCTCTCTTCCACGGAATTCCTTCGGGGATCCATTTCTTCCATATCCGAGTCCGACAACTCTTCTCCGTCCTCTTCGCTGGAACCCCCAGCGGAAGAACCACTTCTCTTCGATCCCATCTGAATATCTGCCGGTTCCAGCTCCCGTCGGCTTTCTTCTCGCCTCCATTTTGTTGCGCATGCCTCGGAAGATCGACGTCTCATGTCCTTCGAGATTTCAGGCCAATTTTTCCCCTTTTTCCGAACGAGAGCCATAAGTTTTCTAGTTTCTGCATTCGACCATGAAAATCCCTTTCCACGCCTCCCCGATGGCTCTGCATCGATATCCTCGTCGCTAGAAGGCACCAACGGATATCTTCTCATCCTTACCCTTCTTTCATCTTTGTCCTTTCCCATTCGAGCAAACCCCTGACGAATCGACTTATACTTTTTTTCGCATTCGACGGGCAATTTTGATTTGATTTTTTTCACCGCTATTTTAACCCAATTTACATCTTCTTCTTTTGTGAACCCCACAGCATCTTCTAAATCATCTATTTCTTCTGTTGTCCATATCGCACGTTGCTTGCTAGTTTCGAGGCGTTCTTCAAAAGGTACCGAAGGGTGAAAAGTCAGAGTTCTCACTC
>JAAELO010000182.1 GCA_024226555.1 Desulfobacterales bacterium
CCTGCACCGGCGGCACCATCACCGCCAACGCCGGCGCCGGCACCGTCAGCTACACCGGCGGCACGGTCGGCGCGGGCGCCACCTGCACCGTGCAGGCCGACGTCACCAGCTCGACCCCGGGCAGCCACGTCAACCTCACCGGCGACCTGACCTCGTCCGCGGGCAACAGCGGCACCGCCACCGACACCCTGGCCGTGGTCGGCCCGCCGGGCTTCGCCAAGGCCTTCTCGCCCAACCCGATGGTGGCCGGCAACGTCGGCACCCTGACCTTCACCATCGACAACACCGCGGGCGGCGCGGCGGTCGGCAGCCTGGCCTTCACCGACACCCTACCGACCTTCGTCGAGATTGCCGCGACGCCGAATGCCACGACCACCTGCACCGGCGGCACGATCACCGCGCCGGCGGCGGGCACCACCATCAGCTACTCCGGCGGCACGGTGCCGGCGTCCTCGACCTGCACGGTGACTGTGGACGTGACCACCGACTTCGTGCGCGACCACGTCAACCTCACCGGCGACCTGACCTCGGCGGCCGGCAACAGCGGCACGGCGACGGACACCTGGATGGTGATCCCGCCGACGCCGAGCCCGCCGGCGTTCTCGAAGGCGTTCGGGCCGGCGTTCATCAACCTGGGCGGCGTCAGCACGCTGACCTTCACCATCGACAACTCGGGCAACACCTTCGGCGTCGCCGATCTCGACTTCACCGACGACCTCCCCACCGGTGTCGAGATCGCGCCGACTCCCAACGCCTCGACCGACTGCATCGGCGGCATCCTCACCGCCCCCGCCGCGGGCACGCAGATCGCCTACTCGGGCGGCGCGGTGAATCCGTCTGTTTCGTGCACGGTGTCGGTGGACGTCACCAGCTCGACGTTGGGCTCCCACGTCAACACCTCTTCCGCGCTCGACACCTCGGCCGGCACCGCGCCGGCGGCCACCGACACCCTGTCGGTGGTGGTGCCGCCACTGTTCTCGAAGGCCTTCTCGCCCGACCTGATCTTCTCGGGCGGCACCACCACGCTGACCTTCACCATCGACAACACCGCGAATGCGTCGGCGGTGCCCAACCTGGCGTTCACCGACGCGATGCCGGCGGAGATCCAGGTGGCCGCGACGCCGAACGCCTCGACCACCTGCACCGGCGGCACGATCACGGCAGTGGCGGCGACGACCACGGTCAGCTACACCGGCGGCTCGCTGGCGGCGGGCGCCACCTGTACGGTGAGCGTCGACGTGACGTCGTCGGCCATCGGCATCCACACCAACCTCAGCGGCGACCTGACCTCCTCGGCGGGCTCGAGCGGCACCGCCACCGACGATCTGACGGTGAGCGACCTGCCGGCCTTCACCAAGGCCTTCTCGCCGCCGGCGATCGATCCGGCGCAGATCAGCACCCTGATCTTCACCCTCGACAACAGCCAGGGCGCGATCCCGGCGAACGCCCTCGACTTCACCGACGTCATGCCGGCGGCGATCGAGGTCGCGGCCTCGCCCAACGCCTCGACCACGTGCGCCGGCGGCATC
>JAAELO010000183.1 GCA_024226555.1 Desulfobacterales bacterium
AAATATTGTCAGGGTAAATATTTTTTTCATAGGATATTGTTCAATATTTGAAAAATATAAAATTAGGAAAAAAATATTAATTCAGTAACAAATCATTAAGAAAATGTGTAAAACTTTTTTTAAATATTCAGCCTGGCTATTATATGAAAGATTGTTGGTAAACACTTGACTATTTTGGCATAAAGTCGTAACTTGAGTAAAAATAAAAAGTTATGGCAAATATATATAAAATTTTACAAGAATTACCAAATTTATCTTTTGAAGAAATTTTTTTGTTGCAAGAGAAAGTTACTAAAGAGGCAGACTTCAGAAGCAAAGAGTTGCTTAAAGATGTAGAAAATACCATATTAGCTTGTCCTCAATGTGGCAGCAAGGATTTTATAAAATGGTGTAAATACAAGGAAACACAACGTTTTAAATGCAAAGATTGCAATTCTACTTTTTTGCCCACGACCGGAAGCTCCGTTCATTGGCTAAAGAAACCGAAATTATTTTTAAGGTTCTGTGTTTCAATGTTTTCAGGCAATGTTTGCTCTTTAAAGACACAGTCGAAGGAATTTGGCATAAGCCCATCGACGGCATTTGAGTGGCGACATAAGGCATTGATTGCTTTGGGACAGGAATCGCCTATATTTCAAGGAGTAACAGAAATGGACGATATTTGGTTTCGTTACAGTCAGAAAGGACGTAAAGGGCTTAAATACAGCAGAAAGCGAGGGCGTAGCAGTCATAAGGGAGATAATGATTTTGTCAGCAAAGTTTTGATGAGTAAAGAACGGGGAGGCGAATTAGATATTTCTCTTATAAAAATTGGACGGCTTGACAAGTCCTCAATAGAGCAAAGACTAAGTGGTAAATTTGCAGATACATCGGTTCTTGTTTCCGACAAACATCCGAGCATATTGAGTTTTGCCAAGAGCGAAAACCTTAAACATGAAACATTTAAGTCTGAACAACACGGGAAAAAAGACATTCACGTTCAGACAGTGAACAATTTGGCAGCGAGCTTTAAGGCAGATGTAAATCATGTGTTGAGAGGTGTTTCTACAAAATATTTGCAAAATTATGCTAATTGGTTTGGAGTAAAAGAAAAATATAAAGGATTGAAAGATAAGGTGAAAACAATTATAAAAGACTGTTTTTCAAACAATAAAGCTTGGGATATGTTTATGAATACAGAACTTTTGTATAAAGATTTTATTCTTAAAAAATCAAAACGAACTTATAGGTGTCCAACTGTGCGATACCGAAAACATCAGAATTGGAATTTTGAAAATGCAAAAAGAGGAACATACATCTAAAATCGTTCCAAATCAAGCGATATAGCACCAACATTTTTTCATATTAGAGCCGAAAAGAACTACCAACAAGATATGACTGGCAAAATGCCATTTTTGGACAGTGGAAAGAAATCAAAAACAAATTCGGAGAAAATGCTCAAAAATTTTATCAGTTGAATGATGAAATAGCAAAAAAACATATCAATGAATTATCTAACGAATTATATACTGTATGTCAAT
>JAAELO010000184.1 GCA_024226555.1 Desulfobacterales bacterium
CTGTTTCATGGTCTGTTTATACCTGATTGTTGGGTGAATTGAACTGGTTCTACATGAATTTGCTTTAGTTTTTTTGCTATGGGGAAACTTTAGCTTTTTATGTCTACACAGAAACAGTTAGTTTTTTGTGTAAATAAAAATTATTTCCAGGATTTTCTAAGAAATAAATAGTAACTGAAGATTTTCTTCAGTTCAGAACCAGTTTTGCGCGTGAAAGAGAGTACACCTAAACTACATATGAAAGAGGCGTTGACAGGTATGGGAAGAAATTGCCCCCTCCCATACCTTTTTTTCTAATAATTGTTTCTTTGTAGAAGAGTGTTACTGCTTCTCTGCTCCCATAATAAACATAATTAGGAGAAAACCTGAAATGTATGTATATACCAAACCCGGCCTGACTGCTAATATAAGTTCATTCATAAGCTGTATGAGAGTATTCGGAGGAAGTAATTACCAGTGGTATGTTGGCTTAACAAATGACCCTAAACAAAGCTTTCTGAACATACACAATGTAGATATTCAGGAAATAGGATGGATTCTTAGCGAAAGAATTTCAATACATCAATTGAACTTTCTGAAAAATTACCTGACTCAAATCGGCTGTCAAAACAATCTTGAACTGGATATGCCTGATCCAGATCAAATCTATCTCTATCAAATTAGAGATTACACAAGGGAAGAAGTTGTTAATAAAGAAAAAACAAAAGACTAAACTTTTGAAAAGTTTAACAAACAGATTATGTAAGAAAAAGTAATGTAGATTAAATGCAATTTTTTTCGGGTTTGTTTCCCAATATTGTAAAAAGAGGCATGCCTCTTTTTACTTGTAATATTTTGAGTTTATAAACTTAGTGTCGTATATTTTATCCAATCTGTAATATTGTGATGAACAAATATTGGAATATTAGGCATTCCTTTTTTTACTTTTGAATATTTTAAATTTTTGTTTGAAATATTTGATATAACCTGAAATGATATTTAATTAAAATTCTTCAATAACCTTAAATATTGAAGGATTTACTTTAGTATTTATTATAAATATAAAATATATTTTTTTTATTAAATATTGATCAAAAAAATTGATATGAGGCAAATTTGCCTCATATTATATATTATCCACTTTTAGGAATAATTATGGAAGTTTTAGGAATTGCTATAACACTATTAGGGTTTGCGATAGCAATAGGTATTTTTTTTATTCAACGTCAAAGAGGAAAATTAACGATCAACACATTTGTTAGTGAAGATGATGTGACTCCAAATAAAAATCGAAATGTTACTTACCAAAACAACGAAGCCAATATTTCTGTAAATGTAAGGATTGAAGTAATAAATAACCACATTTTACCAATAACTATAAACTCATATGTAATCTCGATTCTCCGTAAACTCCCTAAAAGGACTCCTAAAATGATGGTAAATTTTCTTAAGCCTGTTATGCGAATTCCTATCAAAGATTTAGGACAAAAACTGCCAATAACCATACCCTCAAACGAAAAGGCTGAAGATATTAATTTATGTGGTAGGAACATTGCATATTTACTTGATGAAAAAGGTAAAATTGGTAACTTAAATGTAAGATTTGAGGTTATAGATGATAAAAATAACGTTTATCAAACCGATACAATAAATATAGCTGTAGATAAGTGGCTCAATGAAAGAGGTAAATTTATTTTTGCAACAGGATAACCAGTAAATGAACCGGGTGCGACAAGCTTTGTAGGGTGCATTCTATGCACATTTACAAGGATCAAAGGAATATAAGGCCAGTTGGAAAAGTCACAATTGCCTTTTGTGTTGACTGAATTTTTGTATTGTTATTATTATGGTGCATAAAATGCACTACGATACTAAATCAGCAAATTTGCATAATATTATATGTTCTGCTAAAAATATGCCTTATAGAATTGACGAAAAGTTAAACAAAATTATAGAAAGAAAATTTCGGTATTCATTCATGTCGAATGCAAAGTGGAGAAAATTCTTCACACTTTTGGATCGACCGGAGTTGAATATAAAACAAGCAATTTGGAAATTCATTGATGGCCCAACAGAAATCCGTGGTTGGTTTACAAAATCTGATGAATTATTGGAAAAGTATGTAGGCGATTATGGCTTAGGCCCTTTTGCATATAAACATATAGAATGGATTGAAATCCCGAATATAGGCAAACCAAGAGGCTTCGAAAATATTCCATTCAAACATTGGAATCAAGATGCAAAAAATGCAAAATTCATCTTGGAACTAAACGGCCTTTGGGAAATGGAAGAAACAGAAATCGGTTTAAAAATTTACGGTTTTAAGGAATAAAAAGCAGAACAACCAAATGAACTCGGATCGCATTAACTCTTCGCTTAGCCTGAACAGCAGTTCAGAAGGTTAGTGAGTCCTGCAACCGGTTATTGAAAACGTTCTGAAATAAAAAATTATGTCACAATTATATGAAATAAGAGCAAGTTTTGATAGAGATACAATTGTAATCTATCAAGCTTATAGAGATGCAATTGCAAAACCAGCATTGGAAAAACAAGCATTTGTCTCGCCTTTCTCCCTTAAAAGAATGACTTGGATAAAACCATCATTTAACTGGATTATGCATAGAAGTAATTGGGGGCTTAAATCAGGACAAGAAAATATTCTAGCTGTTCACATTAAAAGGTCCGGATGGGAAAAAGCACTTTCTTTAGGGGTTTTAACATCTCCAGAAAATTCAGTTTTTAAAAGTGGGAAGGAATGGGAAAAGAAGTTTAAAAATGCAAAAGTTCATATTCAATGGGATACTGAAAGATCTAAAAGGGGAGCTGCACTTGGGCATTTCAGTATACAAGTTGGATTAAGCTCACAAATTATTGAAGAATATGTGAATGATTGGATTGTAAAAATCGAAGATTTCACTCCTACGGTGAGGAAATTGCATGGTTTCATAAAAAATGGAAACACAAAGAATTTTAATCGACTTCACCCAAAAGAAAAAATTTATCCGGTTCCAGAAAATACAAAAAAACAATTAATGATCAAATAAAAGATTCAGAATTAAAATATTCACCTGATGAGAAACGCTCGCGAACCATCACAGTTAATCTAAGACGTTATGGTATAAATATGAATAAAGACAAACTAAAATTCATTTCCAACAAAGAAAAAGATTGGAAGAAAAAAGACTGTTTAAACAGTAAAAACCGATTATTAGCAACATTAAAAATTGCTCAAAATGTTACTGATGATGACAGAAAAACTCTCAGATATATAATCAAACAAAACATTAAATTTTCAGAAAAGCTCGAAACAACGCCAAGTTATTATCGACTACCTCTGGTTTGTCTATTTAAGATTATGAAGGTAGAAGACACAATTCTTTTTTGTGAAGCAAAATTTGACGTTGATTTCGACACAGGTTTTTATGCTTGTCCAGAGATGATAGTTGGTAGAAACAAAAAAGAAACTATCAAGTATCTGAAAAGCAAAGGTGAAAAAGACATCATACGCTACCTAAAAACCTTAGACTATTCAGTACTAAGTACATATGAAGATTACTGTAAAAAAGCAGATGAATACATTGCATACGTCTTAAAAGAAGAAAAAGAAACAATCAAAACAAGCTTTTCAAATGGCAAAATGGTTGGTTAAAAAAGAATAATTCGGAACATGAACTTGGAAAACCAATTGTGGGAATTAAAGCCATGTAAAGTGCGTTAACGGTTTATCAACGCACATTTACGAGATTGTATCAATAAAGAAATCAGCTGGAAAACATAGACTTTTTTTAATGGAAATCACCTGTAAATTACCTGAAAGTTGAACTTTTAGGGAACCTATAATAACTGCTCTTTTGGGAAAATACTTAAGTTGTTTTAAAAAAGCAAAACAACAGGATTATTTCAAAAATAAACTGTAATAAAATCGGCTCGTTATTTTTTGAAATGCCTTGTATTTCATCCAAAATTCTAATTATTAGAGTTTCCCTCTAGATAATTATTTTGGAATTTTATTATGGTCAGAAATTCTTCATTAAAAAATCCTGTTTTTATAGTTTTGCTTAGTTTATTAATCTTTATTTTTGGATGTCAAAGCTTGTACGACAGTGTTGGTGGAAATTTTTCCGGAAAACCAAAAGATATCCAAAAGATTCTAAGCCAAAAAGCAAAAGACCTTATTACTGCCTCATTCCAAGGTATTCCAGATGGGCAATATGTAGATCACCATATCCATGTAATCGCATATAGGCGAAGCATTGGAAAATTGTGTCCAGGCAAAGATATTCCACAATACCAGGCTTATATTAATCCAAAACGCTTTACATGGGGAAACCCAATTTTAAGAGTGAAAACTAAAGTTTTTATGAGTGCCTCCAATGTATATGATCTGGATTATGGCAGTGAGCAATATGCCTCACGGTTACTGGATTTGGTGAAGTATTTTGGTAAAAAAGGCAAATTTCATATATTAGCTTTAGATGGATATTACGAAACAAACGGAATTCTGAATTGGGAAAAAACAGACATTCTGATCCCTAATGGTTATATCCTTAGTTTGGCAGAATGTTTGAATCAAAAATCCGGAGAAAACTCTTTTATCCCCGTGATCTCAATTCATCCATACAGAACAGATGCTATAGAAAGATTAAAGCATTTTGCGAAACAAGGAGTTCGCTATGTAAAATGGTTACCTAATGCAATGAATATCAACCCTGGGAGAAAAGAGAATACTGAATTTTATAAGACGATGGTGGATCTAAACATGATTCTTCTTGGACACACAGGGAATGAAGCGTCATTAGACATCGAAGAAAGCAACCAAAAATTGGGAAATCCACTCGGATACAAGTTGCCGCTTGATCTGGGAGTCACAGTAATTATGTCTCATCTTGGGAATTGGGGGGAAAACAGGGATTCTCAGGGAAAAATTACAAAAAATTATAGAATTTTCTTTAAGATGTTGGAAGAAGCCCAAACAAATGGTAAATGGAAACTTTATGGTGATTTATCCGCTGTGACTTTGGAAAATGGTGTCGATAATTTGCGAGCTTTATTCAGAAAGAAGCATCTATGGAACCGGATTGTTAATGGTAGCGATTACCCTCTTCCAGGCGTCAGTTTTTTAAATAATTGTTCCAAACTACAGGAAATAGGTTTTATTACAGAAGATGAGAAAGAAGCTTTGGATGAGATTTACGCAATAAATCCACTTCTTTTTGATTTTGTTCTAAAACGAACGCTGAGGAATCCTGAAAACAGAACTGATAAATTACCGTCAACCATGTTTATGTCATTGAGGCCTGGAAAATATTAAATTGGTACTCTTACCATGACGGTCCAGGTATCAACCATAATAAATTGGGAGGAAAGCAAATGAGTACAATCAATCAATTCAAGGAAGACGACATTGGGAGAACTCCTCTCTTCTATGCAGTAGCCAGGAATGATATCAAAGAAGTGGAAACAATTATCTTCAGTCTTTCGGGTACTGGGCTCTCATGCCAGCGACTCGCCTTACTGAATCACAAAGATCATTCAGGTGTGACTGCAGTAGACGTAGCCAGGAAGTTAGGGCATGAAGAGATCAGGGCACTACTGTCAAGTGAACAGGGCCGCATGGAATTCTATGAATAATGAATATCAAGTAAGGACCTAACCAATTCGACTAAATTGTCTCCTAATCCTAAATTGTGGCCTGACCCAAGTAACTATCTGAATACATGCTACATCACCCTTAAAAAAAACAGCCCTTTTCAGCCATATGGTTAATGTTTTTGACTATTAGATTCCCTATTATAAAATCACAAATTAAAAATAAAATTGAACCTTTTTTATTTTCCAAATATTTTTAAAAGCATCAAAAAGTGCTGTTTAAGAGGAATAAATGCTAAACTAGCTAATAATTATTTTAGCAAGCTCTTCATTAGGTGGTAATTTTTCATTAATTTGTTTTCCAGTTACACAATGATAGGCTAAACCACTCATAAGTTTCTTGAAAACACCCTTCATAATAGGACGCATTATAAAAAATCCTATCAACCACCCTAATGGACCTGCTTTTACAACAAAATCTGATGACATGTAAAGTTCACTACTGTTTGCATCAATCTCTATTATACCCATTTCTGAATGCATACTTTTTAACGGTAGAGAAAATTCAGAAAGTACCATTTTAAAACCTTTCCCTTCCTGGAAATCGGTAATTTCTTCAATCAGGCTTGAGCCATCATTAAAAGTACACAATCGTTTTGCTCCTAATCCTGAGCTTATATCATTCACGATAGGGGATGTTTTTATTGTTGTTGCGAATCTTTCAACACTGCTGAAGTCCCCCAACACTTGCCAGATTTTCGCTGCAGGGACATTAACCCTTATTGTTTTTTCAGTATGATGTATCATAAAAGTACTCCTTATTTTAATTACGGTTTTATAATTTTTGCCTAACTTGCCTTTATTCCTTGAATAAATATTTCAATTGAAGTTGTTAGATCTTTTTCAAAATTTGGCTTCAACTCTTTGAACATGTCTTGCTGATAGATTTTTTTAAGTGCCTCATTCTGTGTAGCAGCAGCCCAATAATTCGAGGTCGCAGCATGACAAAGTGTTAAGAACCTAAACGCTTTTTCACCTTCGATTTCCGGATAAATTCTGCTGATTTCAATCGAAATTTTATAAAGTAAATTTTTAGCCATTTTTTTGAATTCAAGTAATTGCTCATAAGAGCTGTTTTTTTCAAGAGAAACAAAAAGAATAGGTGTTAGATCAAGAAACTGTGGGTGAGACATAAGTGACTTCACCCATGTTTTTGAAAAATTACTTATCACCTCATTTTGTTCAAGTTTTTGTAATCCTTTGATACAGTCCTCAAACCATTTTTCAAACAGGTCCGCAAAAACATTCAAAAAAATTTCTTCTCTGGAACTAAAATACCGATACATGTTGGATTTAGTAAATCCCGCTTCTGAAGCAATGCCATTGAAACTCACATTGTCATAGCCGTTCTTTTTAAAAAGAGTGAAAGCAGCCTTATGAATAGCCTCTTTTCTCTCATTCTTCTTTTCATCTGTTCTTGCTCGCTGCCAATTCATACTCTCTCCTAAGTGTCCGATGGTCTCTTATTTTAAGAATATAAGTGACCAATGGTCTCTTGTCAACTGTGAAAGGATTATTTTACAAGTTCTCAATATAAAAAGATTTGTAGTCAGCTATAGTACACATAATATAAGACAGTCTATCGTAGATCTTTCGTCCAACATGTTTTATAGCGTATCTCGGTTTTATTCGGTTGGTTTTACTAAGTTACCTGCGATGTTTATTCTAAAATAAAAAACCCTTCCGGATGGTCTAAGTTCTAGGGCTTTGCAGTATGAATGACCCTATGTTACCTCTGCATTGAATCGTCCCCACAATCATTGAAGAGGAAATATAAATTGAATTTTACACTCAATTTTAGTATTCTTAGTTAAAAATGATGTTAAAAATATTTATTTTTATGTGAGTCAATACTTTGGCAAGAATATGTTGCTATTTGTCATGTTAACATCCCACTCTGTCGAAAAAAGAGGGTAAAATGAAAAAATTTATGTTTTTTATATTGTTTCTTTTTTTAATTCTTATTTCATGTCCAATTTATGCCCAAAAAACCCTATTATTTTCTGCAGTCGAAGGCTCAATAATTGACGATTTTGTCTTTAATCAAATTTTAAAAGATGGTTATAAAAGAATTGGTATAAAGGTTCAAAAACAGGCTGTTCCTTCAAGGAGATCGTTATTTTATTCCAATAATGGAACAACGGATGGTGAAATAGCTAGAATCACGGGAATTTCTGAAAAATATTCCAATCTAATTATGGTTCCTGTAGTAGTTATGTCCTCCAGAATTGTCGCGTTTACATTAAAAAACAAAAGAATTTCTATCAATGGATGGGAGAGTCTTCAGGGGAAACGCGTGTCTATTCAAAGAGGTATGATAGTTGTTAAAACAAATGCTGAAAAAAACGGATGGAATACTGTAAAAGTTAATGATAGTGAAAGAAATCGACTATTTAAATTATTATTGTATGACCGTGTAGAGGTTGCTGTGACTGATGTGTTATCAGGATTATCTATTTTGTCAGACCTAAAAATTTCTGGGGAGGATATTAGCAAAATTGTTATGTTAGAGCCCCAAATATTTCCCGTAAAACTCTATCATTTTTTACACAGAAAAAATGAGAATTTAATTCCGAAAATTACTACCTCTTTGCAGGAAATGGAAAAGGAGGGAGT
The DNA here is from genome assembly GCA_024226555.1 of Desulfobacterales bacterium. Taxonomy (GTDB): domain Bacteria; phylum Desulfobacterota; class Desulfobacteria; order Desulfobacterales; family JAAELO01; genus JAAELO01. Next base: position 8,245 of record JAAELO010000184.1, read on the forward strand.
CATTAAAAAAAAAATGGATGGCTTCATATCTCAATTCACAAAATAATTTATTTATGATTGTGTTGAATCCTGAGTAAGTCATAGTTTTTTGATACTGAAAACTTACCATACAAAGGATATTAGGGATGTCCATGACAAATTGACATATCTGATGATTTACATAAGGGAACCTCTAATAATTAAAATTTTGGATAAAATACAAGGCATTTCAAAAAATAAC
>JAAELO010000185.1 GCA_024226555.1 Desulfobacterales bacterium
CTGAAATCTTAGGGGAATCTCTAATAATTAAAATTTTGGATGAAATACAAGGCATTTCAAAAAATAACGAGCCGATTTTATTACAGTTTTTTTTGGAAATAACAATGTATTTCGTCAAAAGAGAGGTTATTAGAGATTCCCTCTAATTATTAAAGATTCCCATAAATAACTATTCCTGATAAGAGTTTTGTATTGAAAGCACATCATTACATGATTTTGTAATTAAAGAATAAGGCCTTTATGAAAAAGCAAGTGTTAGAATTTTCAATAAGTGTTGCAACAGATCGAGATGAAATTGAGCTCACAAGGTTACTAACAAAAAGAATTCCAAAGGACGTATGGGGTAGCTTCAGAGTTGATATAGTTGAAACTGAGGATTCTGTAGACGAATTTGATTTTAAAATTTATTGCCATAACAAATTTGTTACTGTAACTGAAGATGATACCATTGAGTTCTTTAATTTAATAAAAAACACTTTAACCAAACAGGGATTTCCTGTGGATAAATATCCATATTAATAGAAGGGAACCTCTAATAATTAAAATTTTGGATGAAATACAAGGCATTTCAAAAAATAACGAGCCGATTTTATTACAGTTTTTTTTGGAAATAAAAAAGTATTTCGCCAAAAGAGAGGTTATTAGAGATTCCCAGAAGTATATTATGATATATAAAGTAGTAAAACAAACGATTCCTATTGGTGATAATGAATGGAACAAATCTCCATGGGATGTTGTTAAGCCAGTACAGATTAAATATCATATGGGTAATAAACCCGACCATTTTCCAAAAACAGAAGTAAAACTTACTTACGATGACCTATACATATATGTAATTTTCAAAGTTGAGGACAGATATGTTCGTTCAGTGGCAACAGAAGATCAGGGTAATGTCTGGGAAGATAGTTGTGTGGAATTCTTCTTTACTCCCAGTGATGATGTTTCAAATGGTTACTTCAACATTGAGATGAATTGTGGTGGTACCATGCTTTTTCATTTTCAGAAAGAACGAAATAAACACAGGACTATTATTCCAAAAAGTGAACTAAACAAAATCGCACGTATCCATTCATTACCAAAAATTGTTGACCCGGAAATCAGAGAACCTGTGACATGGACTATTGAATACTCTGTTCCCATAGAGTTACTGAAGAAATACTGTGAGTTGACCACTCCAGCGCCAGGGGTTAAATGGCGAGCAAATTTCTATAAATGTGGAGACAAAACTTCCCTTCCACACTGGTTAACATGGTCACCTGTTGATTGTCCAAAACCTAATTTCCATTTACCGGAATATTTTGGAGTTATAGAGTTCCTATGATTTTATCCATTCATGATAATCCTTGATTAATTACTGCGTTATTCATCAAATAATATAGAGACAAAAATAAAATAAAGCTTTTATTTACACTGTTTTGAGTGTTGAAGTTTCGAAAAAAAATGTGCTATTTCAGTGGTTAACTGAAGATGGGAGTTATAAACTTGATAATGAAAAGTTACAAAATCTTGAATATGAGATTGCAGATGTTCTAATATATCTGTTACGATTATCTTATAAATTTGGCGTTGATCCAATAAGTGCTGCAAAAGAAAAGATAGAAATAAGAAAAGATATCCAGTTGATAAAGATAGGAAGTTCAAAGAAATATGAATATTAATTGATTAAACTTCAAATGTTAATGAAATTGTAGTTAAATAACTATGTCGCTTTTATCAGATGGAAGTCAGTTTGATATCAATAAGTGATGTATAAGTAAGAATTATAAATAAAGTTCTTAAAAACCTGGATGAAAATATGAGCAATTGCGTATGTATGAAACCACCATTTGATTACAAAGATTTTAAAACTAATTTTATTGGAATTGATGAAACAAATGGTCGCTTTGGAGAGGTTTCGGTTGAACTCTGTAAACTATGTCATTCAAAGTGGCTTAGGTATTATGTAGAGTTTGAATATATTTCTAAATCTGGCAGATGGTTTAAAGGTCAAATTTCAGATGATATATTCGCAAAAATCACCCCTGAGACTGCAGTTGAGACTCTTAATGATCTACCATGGCATTTTTGTGGTGGTAGTTATTTCAATTCAAATGGCAAAAAAGGAATTGGAACAATTTCAGTTGATTAGATTATTTTTCCTTTTTTTCAACCGGGACTTGCTGAAAAGGTAACGTCTCTTCAGAGCTGTTTTAGGAATTTTATCACTGGAACTTGCTCCAGAAATATTATACGGATTTTTTATGAGATGTTCAGGATTTTCAATAAAAATAAAGAACATATGTTTAATCAATTCTTTCAATCCCAACTTTTACAATACACTTTTAACTGATTTTAAACATTTTAGAAAACTATAATGAAGGTGACTTTGAAAGTATTTAAGCACCTTCATTATACTTTTAATGTTTACAAGATATTTCTTTTATCTTGTAAACATTAAACCTACACCATAAGTGGTCTTTGAGTTGTTATAATCTATGAGACTTTCTCCATAACCTTCAAAAAATTGAAGATGAAGATAGAGACCTGTGTATATTGGGTATGAAACATCTAACTGAAAGGCCCCTCTTTTAGAGGTAAAATTTCTCCTGCTCATTGTTGAAACAATAAGGTCATCTAATTTTAGTTTTAAACGTAACTCTTTAGATCCGTAATAGCTGTCTATATCAGAGTTTTCATCTCCTAACTCATTGGTATTTGAGGATTTGTTGTTTTCATCAATCTGATCCCACATCTTAAGTTCTATCTGAAAAAAAGAAGATTTACTAATTTCGTATTTATATTTTGGTGACAGGTATGCACGATTCCAGCTTCTGGATTTATCAACAGCATTACCACCTGAATCATATTCAACAGTACCGCCATTTGATTCATGTTCAACACCAATATCTAATGATAAACCGCTTAATTCTGCTGTTCTGAAAAAGATTTCAGGATTATAGTTTGTTTCCCTGAATGGTCTTGAGTTTTCATCATCATAAATTTGCCAGAAAGATTTTTGAGTATATCCAAAATATAAATTACCAAAATCCAGCCACATTAGATTATGTTTGAAGCTGAATTGGAATTTTATTTCATCTTCAGTTGATGGAAAACTTTTATCATCTGCCTGATGGTATGAATTATAAATAAGAATATAGTTAGGTTTATGAGCTGAAAAAAACCTCGACATGCCTTCATTACTATCCTCAGTAATATTAACTGCAAAAAGCTGTCCCGTTGTAAAAAATAACAAGGCTGTAATAATTGGTAAAAATTTAACAAATTGTTTCATTTTAAGTTCTCTTTTTTAATTATAGGATTAAATTATATAAAATGCCGTAAAACTAATACCTTAATTGTTTTAAGCTATCCAGCTAAAAAAAAAAAAATTCTTTAAACTATAATTTTTTAGGAAATAGCAGGATTAAAATTAAGCTTTAGTAAAAAGCTTTGTTTTTTATTTAGGTCTTTTTAAGATATTAAAAAAATTAAAGATTTCTTAAATATGGATTGATGGGAAATGTGAAAATAATAATACAGTTTATATTTTCTGTAATATCAAACTTTGTTTTTTTGTTTCTGGAAATTAAAGATTCAAATAAAAGAAAACATTTCAGAACCGTATTTGGGTCAACTCCATAATGGAAAATCAGTTGAGTCTACACCTAATTCTCCAATTATAAGATATTGTATTTAAAAGATAAAGTAAGTCCACCTGAATCAAGATCGCTCTGTTTGAATATTAGTGTTAATATTGTGAAAAATCAATTTCAATTACGGGAACTTCTTGTTCAATTAAAGATTGTCGGTTTTTCATTAAAAGCAATTTTAAAATTATGAACACGCTAACCCGACCTTCTGTGTTATTCCCTGTGAATTTGTTCGAATCATTTAATTAAACTTTTTAGTTTTGAAAAACTATCTTCATCTTTACTGTTTTTTTCAGTCATTATCAGAAGGATCTTATTAATCATGTCTATATGTTCATCTGGTTTGATAATATCTGGTGTTATAAGAGAATTAAAAACAAGACCAGTTAGATATGTGTATAAAATTTCTGTACTCTTAACTGGTATTTCAAGGTTATCAGTTAATACTTTAATATAAAAATCTGCAAAATCATGGAAAACCTTGAGTGCTTTTTTAGAATCTTTTGTTCTCATATAGTCGATTGCTAAAAGAAAGAGCTTTTGGTACTCTTCAATATGCTCTTTCCAGAAGTTTGTTATCAACTTAAAACGGTCTTCTTTATTATCTACATTTTCAGTCATCGCAAGATATTGATCAAAATTTCTCCTGCGGATAGAGGAGAATAGTTGTTCAAGTATGTTCTCCTTATTTTTGAAGTAATGATATAGTGTTCCTGTGGAAACCCCCGTTTCTTTGGCGATTTCTCTGATCGAGACTTTGGAATATCCTTTTTGACTGAAAATATTGAAGCATCTCGTTAGGAGTTCTTCTCTGAATTTATCATGATCAACTACTTTTGGCATATGGTACTTCCCCTGATTCTAATCAAAAAACAAATTATCTCAATTTATTACCTGTTATAGCCTCATAGGTCAATAAAACAGATTCGTTACCTATATCTCCTCCACCTCCTTCAGCTGCAACAGAGTCTCCCACAAGAAACAGATTTTCAAATCGAGGGACTCTTACATCTGGTCTCTTCTTTTGTGTTTGATCGATATTTACCTGAGCTCCATCAACCATTGTAAGTGAGGTTTCACGCTTCCATATTATGTGTTTTTCAATATCTGGAAAATACCTTTTAATTGCATCCATCAACTCTTTTCTTCTCAAATTTATAAAATCATAACCTCAGGTAGCTGTTTTTTGATTATCAGAGGTTCCCACAAAAGGTTTTTTATATGTTGATTTATAATGACACATTCAAATGGGACGGAACCAGAACCTCAGGGAAAACAACAATCTGCTGGTGGCCTGGATCATATAATCTTAAAATAATTGATGTATCTTTAATCACAGAAAACGTACATATGTTAAAACCTTATATCTGTATATTCTCAAATACAGGTGAAGGGAACTCAATAGGAAGCTACACTCATACACAAAACTTCCTTAAGAGAGTTTGTGAAGAATTTGGACTCAAAATTGATAAAACTTTGTTTATCGAGCATTTTTCTGACAAAAAACAATTCGAAGTAGTTCATATCAAAAAAACAATTAATGGGAACCTCTAATAATTAGAATTTTGGATAAAATACAAGTCATTTCAAAAAATAACGAGCCGATTTTATTACAGTTTTTTTTGGAAATAACAAAGTATTTTGCCA
>JAAELO010000186.1 GCA_024226555.1 Desulfobacterales bacterium
AATTTTTTCGGTGGCGATAGCGTCAAAGTCACACCCGTTCCCATCCCGAACACGGAAGTTAAGCTTGATAGCGCCGATGGTACTGCAGGGGCAGCCCTGTGGGAGAGTAGGACGCTGCCGGAAATTCTTTTATAAAGGCCTCAAGATTAAATTCTTGAGGCCTTTTTTTATTTGTAAATTGAAAATATTAAAAAAGCTAATCTACTTAGTGCTTTTATGAGAACTCTTATCTTTTTTAAGAGATGCAATTCCTTTAAGATGCTAATTCATATATTTAAAACTATAACAGTTAACTTTCCTTTGATTGTTGAAAGTTCCCATCCCGAACACGATCCGATTTAAAGTTATAAAATAAATTTTTAACAGGGTAAGCTTGATAGTGCCGATTGTACTGCAGGGGCAGCCTTGCGTTCGAGTAGGACGCCTCCGGAAATTCTTTTTATAAAGGTCTCAAGATTAAATTCTTAAGGCCTTTTTTATTTTGTATTAAAACAAGAGTAAAGTAAGGCTAAATTTTCTTAGTTTTTTTGATGACAACCTATAAGAAATGCAAGTTAGCTCGAATGTAAATATGACTTTTTTTCAACTTAAAATAAACTTAAATTTGTAAGTGTTTACAAAATAACACTCTACGAAGTTAAACAATTCATTACAACTTTCAATTACTTAGAGTTTTAGAATAAAGAAAAGCAGAGTTATTTATAACTCTGCTTTTTTTGTTCTTAATTGAGATTTGCTACTTACTATAAGCTATCTCAAGAATACTATAAATTAATACTTATGTCCTAAATAGCATGGATTCCCGACTCAAATTTGGTTAAAAAAATCGAACCAAATTTTCTCGGGAATGACGACCAATCATGTTTTTAAAGAATCTGTTTATCAAACTTTTCAAAAGGTTAGATTAAAATAAAAGCAAAGCATTATATTTCAGACCCGGCAGGGAGACTTTTTTCTTAATCTTTTTATTTTTGAGATTCCCTCTAATTAAAATAGAGTTTAATTTCAGAAAGAAGTTCATCAAAGCTTTCATCTTCAGTTTTAAAAGCGGTATCTATAACAACTCTTTTTGACGTCCAGATGTCGTACTCTCTATTTACAACCTTTTCCCATGTTGGTAATGTCAGACCTTTAACTGAAGATTTACGAGTTTCTACTCTTTTTCTATGTTCAGATTTATCGGAACAGATTACTTCGATATTAATAAACTCAGATTCAGAATCAACAGCAACCTGCTCCCACTCATCTCTTGTTAATACAATTGGATTACAGGAATCTGATATAACGCTAAGGCCCAAACGTAAGTTATCAGATGCAACTCTGTACGAAAGTCTGTAACCTTCACCTTCAACTTTGAATGAACATAAATCTCTGATTGCTTGCTCAACAGTATCTATTCTTAAATGAACTGCTTTTAAATTCTTAGCAAGCAGTTGTGATAGTGTCGTTTTTCCTGTTCCGGGAAGACCTGAAAAAATGTAAAGAACTGGTTTGTTATTTTCCATAATAAAGTTACTTTTTAGTTTTAGATTTTGCTACTTTTTTATCTTCTTTTTTTACCTGTGTCTTAGGCGCATCGAACTGCTCTGAACCACGTCCTGCTATTGGCTCTTTATTGATTCCCCTTATATGTTTTATATCTTCTATCCGAAATGTAAGATCTCCTGAGTATTTTGAGCTTTTATAGTCATGAATCAGATTATCATTTCCCCAATACTTTACTTCACGAAGTAGAATAAAGCCTTTTGTTATTTTGTTACTTGCAATTTTATCATAAAGTGGTTTTGCGACTCGTCCATAATAGTAATATGTTTCTATTTGATTATTTTCATGAACATTGAACTGCATATAAACCCATGTGGTTTTCTCACTTATATTATTTTTAAGAGCCGAAGCTTCTTCCATAGGGTTACAACCAGTTAAAACGATAAAAACAATTAAAACAATTAAAACTAAAAAATACTTTTTCATTTGATATTCCTAAAATTAAATAAAATTTATAAAAAAGGTACAATAACATCAAAAAAATATGGTGTAAATCTTAATAAAAAGTTGGAGGGTTTAGATTAAACTTCATATGAACAATTCTATTTAGCTGAGTCTCCTAAATTAAAAACAGTGGATTTGTTTATAAAATCGGAAGAAGAAATAAAACTAAAGCTTTTTTATTTCTTAGGGAACCTCTAATAACTGCTCTTTTGGCGAAAAACTTTGTTATTTCCAAAAAAAACTGTAATAAAATCGGCTCGTTATTTTTGGAAATGCAGAGATTTTATAAAACTAAAGCTTTTATAAACGCTATATTTCATCCAAAATTCTAATTATTAGAGGTTCCCCTTAATGATTTTAAAAACGACCCGACTCAGATTTGAATTAAAAACAATTCAAATCCTCGAGACTGTCACAAATAAGAAAATTAAATAAAAACCTCTGGATTTGCTTATAAAAACCGGAAGAAGAAATAAAATTAAAGCCTTTTATTTCTTATAGTTTTTAAAAGCGACCTGATACCTGATTAAGAACAAGCTTTAATCAGGTTCTGGAATGACGACTGTTCGTACTAATTCTTTTGAAGCTCAAATTTCAAAATATTTTCACTCTAAAGAAGAGAAAAGTGATTTGTGACACAGCCTAAAATCCTCTCGGGAATGACGACCAATTGTGAATGTCTTTAATCCCACCTTGCTTTTTAACTTTATTATATGGCGTTAGAAAGCGGATCAACTTTGATTCCTTTAGCGCCTTTCCCTAGTTGCAGGCGCATATCATCCGGTATTTCCATTTTAGTATGTTGATCTGCGCTTATCATTACATAAATAATTTCAGAAGTTGCAATTAATTCAGAATTTTCATAATTATAAAAATCAACTCCTAAGGTGAAAGAGGACGTTCCAATTTTTACAGACTTAACCGTTGCTGCGATAATTTCATCGAAATGTGCGGGTGCTTTCCAGCTAATTGTAAGGTTTACAACCTGACTATCTACGCCACTTGCTAAAATATCATTGTAATTTCCCCATATTACTCTCATGAACTCAGTAACAGCAATATCAATGTAATCAACATATTTTCCATTAAATACTACTTTTTGAGCATCACACTCGGAATACCGAACCCTGAAAAGATAACAAAAATCATTATTTATAGAAATTTCCATTTTATTAGCCCCTTTCAATAAATTTTGTAATGTTGGAAACCACAAAGTTTGGCCTTATACACAGTCCGGCATGATCAAGATCCGGAAATGTTTTAAGAGTTGAGCCTTTCAATTTTTGGTGACATCTCTTCATACTATCAAATGCAAGATCATTTTCACCAACTAAAAGGAATATTTTTGATCCTGACATTGCAGGGAAATGTGATTCAAGGTTTTCTCTATCCTGTGCAACATCAAGTAATGCTTTCAAATCAAACTGCCTGATCTTTTCCTTCTGGTTTTCTGTCTGTTTCCCAAAGAAAGATTCGAAATCATTTATAAAAGTTTCCATTCCATTTTCAATCCCGGAAACTATAAGGTCTCTGATGGGTTGCATGGATGAGTCGAAAGGGTGTGCTGCTCCAATCATAATTGAATTAAACTTTTCCGGTGCGTATATTGGAAGTCCGAACCCCACCCAGCCTCCCATGGAAAATCCATAAAAATCACATGATTCAATATATGCAGAATTCAGAACAGCTACAAGATCATAGACCCGCTGTTTCAGAGTGTAATGTTCCAAACCATATGGAGTATCGCTTTTTCCATGTCCCAATGCATCTGGTAGTATCAACTTGTATTTTGATTTTAATTGATCGACATAACCTAATTCATACCATGAAGTGAGAGTTGTAAGAGACCAGTGATAAAGAACAAGAGGTTTACCTTGGCCGATGATTTGGTAATGAATATTATATTTTCCACTTTTTGCAAAAGGCATAGATGCTCCTGAAAACGTAAATTACTTTATATTTTTCATTAGACGAACTGCAACAACTGATCCCTCTTGATACTCACATACACTCTCACCTGATTTCGAAAAACCAATCCTCTCATAAAACTTCTGATTGTATTTTGGAACAGCAGTATTTAAAATTATGTGTTCTATCTTGCGATGATGTTCCTTAATCCAGCTCTCAAAATATTTTACAAGCTTTACTCCAATGCCCTTTCTAAGAGAATCAAGCCTGATGTATAGGAAAAGAATCTCTATTGTATCTTCAACAAAACGGGAAATGCAATAAATCCAACTTGTTCATTACCATCAATGCTACAAAAATTGGTATTGATTCATTTAATTTAATATATTTTTCGGGCAGATAAGCATTAACAACAGAGGTGACAGTATCAGCACCAATCTCTTCATGAAATATTTTTTTAAAGGCTTCTGAGCGAGTTTGAAAACAAGCATTGGCATCGGAAGTTGTAAAAAATTTAATTTTAATCTGATCATTTTCCATTTATCATCTTGTATTATTTTTTTATAGGAACTTTGTAGTAGATATGATCAGTGTCTACTACAAACCCAATATTTTTATATAATTTCTGAGCATTTCTATTACTTTTGTGAGTTTTTAGCTCTATGCGTACAGCATTGGTTTCCTTAGCATAAACTATTACTTTGTCTATTAAAGCTTTCGCAACACCTTTTCCCCGGAATTTCTTTGATACTCCCAGATCGTTTAATATCCACAAGCGTTTTAAAGCTATTGTGGAATATGAAGGATAAAGATTCACAAATCCCATAAGAACATTTTCGGATTCATCAATTGCAATAAAAATGACAGAATCCTCATTATTCATAAGCTTTTCAAAGAAATCTCTTGTTTCTTTCAAGGCTGGTGATGCGCCGCAAAATTGTTTATACTCTTCAACGACATCAGCCAACTGGTCTAAATATTTTTTATTACATTTTATAATTTTCATAAATGTATTACTTGTAAAGAGCTGGCTTACAGATAAATTCCCGAATCTTCAGTTTGAAAAAATCCAGAGTGTTTACTGCTCTTAATATTAATGCAGTATCGGCGCCCGTTCCTGTTCCACCAATACAGATAACACTTTCTCCTGTTGTTATTAATCCTGCATCAGCGGCCATAAGGCTGACTTCAACAGCTACTTTTGTTCCAACACCAAAGAGCTTAAGTGTTTCTGCAATAACTTCATCAACCTGATATGTGTTAAATCTGACCCTTACGGCTCTGCCAATTCCACAAAAAGTATGACTGGAAGTCAATACTTTAACATTTGAATCTTCAAGTTGCTTTCTTCTATCTATTGTCAATTCCTGAAAATTCGGTTCTTTTAACCCTGTGTAATGTGTAACAGCAACAATGTTGAAATCTTCTAATATCTCTACTGCCCGTTCAGCAGTTGCCCCATTTGTTGTTGCAAGAACGCAGGTTTTGATCCCAAGTTCATTACCTTTCTCTTTAACATACTTAAGAACATCATCTGTATTTGATTTTCCGGGTTTTTCAAATAGAATCATATCTAACACTCCGTTATTAACTTTATGATTTTTATAATTGTGTTTATAGGTCCCTTATACTAAAATCATTACAAGCCATACTAACAAACCAGCAATAAACCAGTTTAGTCCATATGTAAGCAAAGATCTGATATCTTTAAAATCCTGAATATTTCCCTCAACGGAAGATTGATTACTCACAGATCTGCCCAGTAAATAAGCATAATTGCCCCGTAATTTATAAAATCCCAAGAGGCCTAAACAAAACCAGCCCATTGCAATTAATCCAACAATAAAGAGAACATTCTGTAGAGAGTGGTAATCCTTTATGAAGTAATGAACTATTAATCCAACAATTGTAAGAGCGAAAGAAATTATAATGGAACTGATTAAAAGCTTTAGAATTCTACCCGGCACGTTGTCTCCTTTGAGTCAAAGAAATATGATAAATTATCTTTCATTTGACGTATTATCTTTGAAAATGGAGGTTCCTGATTTGTTACTAAAAGATTAACAAAACATTCTGCAAGAATCTCTTCCGGTTCAAATATTTTACCACTGATGTCAAAATATTCATTTCCTTCCAAATGCTTAATATCAAAAACACATGGTTGTTTATCAATCATTTTAATATTCCATTTATCACTCTTTTTATCAAGCACAAGAAGATGTGTTTCAAGACTTTCTATAATATCTTGTGAAGTATCAACATTTGCAAGTTGATTTTTTAAAAGAGTGATAGGTGTAACATGTGCTGTATTACCATTATGCATAATGGTAATATAATGATCATTTATTGGTGAATCTGGATTTGTGAGTGCTTTTTGCTTTAACTTTTCCGGAAGTAATAGTTCACTGTTTTCTATTTTCTGAAATCCAATTATGGCATATAGAACGGACTTAAGTTTCGGATATCTTCTGGTTAAAATATGAAAAAACTCATGTGAAATTAGTCGTAGTATGGCGATCTTATCATTATTTGAATTCAGTTTTCGTTCAGGTAATATTATTGCATTTGAACGTGTATAAGCACAATTCCATTCTTCATGACCAGTGGTTTTAATAAAAACTATGTTTTCACAAATATTAATCTTATGTTCAGCAAGCTTAATATTTAATTTATTTATCACAGTCTTTAAAAAGATTTTCTCATTTTTATTCCACTCAAGAATATTTTTAGTTAGAAAGGCAAAATATCTTTCCTTTGATATCTCTTGAGAGACCTGCATCTTAAGAGACCATTCGTATGGATGCATAGATTGGACGTATTCATCATTTGTTGTTAATATTGTGTTTGCTTTCTCAATATTTGCAAACTCTGGAATAATTTTTGTTTCAGATTTTATCATTATATTTATAGTTTAATCTTATTATAAAAATCATCATTCAAAATCATTTAAGGGAATCTCTTCTAAGTAACACTTTTTATATATTATGTGTTATTAGGCAGTTAGGTTCCAGAATATCTATTCTGGAGGAGTCGCTAATAACTGTCTTTTGACCGAACTACAGCGTTGTTCGAAATAAAAAACTGTTGTAAAATCGCCTCGTTATTTATTTCTTACCCTTGTATTTCAATCAAAATCCTAAACACATACCCGAAAAATAATATAGGCTCAATGTATCTTTTTATGATTATACACTTTAAAGAAGCATACTCTTTTACAGATATGTGAACAGTGTCATTTTCTATTAAAAACAGGCTCAACCGAAATTATTAGCGGCAGTTTTTTCCACGGTTATTACCAGAAGTCACTTTCTACCCGTTTCCATCATTACTGGAAGATTCGAATTCGGCGCCTCCTGTTGAGAGGTCTAAATTCAAAGGTTTTAGAGTTGGACCGTTCTCAAAGTGTTACCTTCCGTACGCACATCTCGCTTTTTATATTATCCCCTTGCATTCAGAACGTTTTTCTGATCAATTCTGTACCGGTATTGAGATATTCCATGGAAATATCTCATGTTTTCAACATTTTAATTCAATTTTTACACAATTTTGTGTGAGGAACGATTTAAAATAATCGGTTTTTAACCGTTTTGATTTAAATGATATAAGAGAGGATAAAAAATGAGACCATTAGTGTTGCTATTGAGTATAATTATTTTATTAGCTGTTCCAACATCATCATACGCTCTTTTAGATTTAGGTGTTGAAGTTGCAGTAGGTATATCAAAGTCCAGGGCTTCAGGTAAATTTAACTACAGACAGTCTTCAACGTTTGATCTTGAAACAAATTTTGGTTTTGATGAAACTGATAATAACCAGGTGGTAAGAATTAAGATATTTTCTCCCAGACTTCTACCCAACATATATTATACTCATTTAAAAATGGATTTTGATGGTGTTTCTAAAGACTTAACTTATACAGGTGTAGATGTTGGAACCGGTGCATTTACAAAATTGGATATATTTGCAGCTGATTGTGCCTTTTTTTATAGAATTCCAGCGGTGGGATTATCAACAGCAGGAATTTTAGAGGCTGAAATTGGATTAAATATTAGATTTTTAACTCTTGATGCTGAAGTAGGAACAGAAGATAAAACCAACTTTAGTGCGCCAATTCCTCAACTTTATGCGAGTTTGGAATTAGACCTTACATTTCTTCCAATTATTCTGCAAGGAGAGGTAAGAACACTTGCAGTTAATGAAGATAATGAATGTAGTAGTTTTACAGCAAGATTACTGTTAGAGATTCCAAGTCCTATGGCATTAGGTGAATTTTTTATAGCTGGAGGTGTGAGAAGAGATATCTATAAAATTAATGCAGATAGTGTAAAGGCAGATACAAAATTTGATACTTACTTCGCAGAAATTGGCTATAAGTTTTAAAAAATATTTGATGAAATATTGCTTTTTATAATATTAAAAAACACTATTTAATCAAGTATTTTTAGAGGGCATCTACTCGTAAGGCTTCTGACCTACCCGATATGTGGTAGACCAAAATTAAAATGTGAACTGGGCATCTTGAAATAACTATAAAACTAAAAACATATTTCCATCAGCAGAACCAGAGGCTTTTTCGTGCTAAAGCGCAAATAATAAAGGGGCAGGCTTTTGCCTGCCCCTTTGAAATGTCCGGGAAGATATTGAGATGATTCCCGGTCCTATCTGAATTCCATTTGAAGCGTTAGCTATTTAAAAAGTCCGGGGATTCCTGGTAGCTGACCAACAACAGCAAGAGATCCAACACAGATAATAAAGGCTACACCTGGAATTATCAGTTTATCTGTAAGAGATAACTCTTTGGCACGCTCGGTGTCACCGATAAGACCAAGGTTATCAAGAAGCATTGTCAATGCCCATCCAAAAACCGGATTAACAAATGCGCATGAAAAGATACAGATACCTGCACTTAAGGAATCTTTGTGTTTGTGGATCATCTGCATTCCTGCCTCAAGAAGCGGAAGGAAAACACCAACAATAAGAGCCACACGAAGAACCGGTTCCCACATTGCAAGGTCCATCGGGTATCCAAGAACACCCGCAAGCACACACATGATACCTGTAAGAAGTGCACCCCCTGGGATTGGGCGCTTGGCAATAGCCGCCGGAATCATATATGTCCCCCATGAGGAAGCAAGGTTACCACCACCTAAGAAAGAACCGATTCCCTGACGCACGGAAGCAACAACCATGGTGTCATCAACATCCATAAGTACACCTTCAGCATCTTTAGGATAGTTCAGTTCCTGAAAAACACGATGTCCAAGATAGTCAGGAGACCACATAGCCACTGCAAGAATCGCGAAAGGAGTAACTGCGATAAAGTGTTTCAATTCAGGCCAGCCAAGCTGCCATCCTGTAGTTTCTCCCCACCAGTAAAAAGGGCTGAAATGTGGAAGCCCGGGAGCTGTTGTAAATGAGAAGTCAGCACCGAGAGTAAAGGCAACAATACCTGCAATAAGAGAACAGAGTGGAATTGACAACCAGCGTTTACCAATTTTGGCAAGGTAAGCATAAATAAGAACGGTAATACCAATAACAGCGAATGAAATATATCCCTGATCAGTTGCACCTGCCCATGTATTTGTTTTGGTTATCTGTCCAAGCAATCCGACGGCCCCCAGGTAGATCAAGAGCCCTCCACGGACGCCAACCCCGGTTAGGGTAACCAGTTTTGACCCCCCCTTTGAAAATGCGAGGATAAGACCAAAAACACATACCATTATCCCGAGTGCGAGTGGATGCCCCCCGGCCGTTGCTATCAGCGGAATTAGAGGGATCATGGGGCCATGGGTTCCGGCAAGGTTTGCATTGGGAACAAGCATTGCAGAGAAAAGAATAACAAATACAGCTCCGGCAATAAGGAGCTCATAACGTACGTTTTCAGCGACAAATTCAGGTGACAGTCCAAATTGATGTGCAAAAACTGCGACCATCGCCGTAACCATGACAACTTTACCAATTGTTGCTGCTAATGCAGGAACCATATCCTCAAGTTCAACACTATAATCTCTAAAAGGGAGATTAAGTCTCCACCTTCTGAATTTCATGATTGACAGTTCATGATTGAGGTAAGCGTCCCGACTCTCAAATTCAGAGGACTTCTTCCTCTTCTGTTGATACTTCTGTTCTTCCATGTTTCTTTCTCCATCTTCATGTTTACAGTGCTCCACAACTGCTCTTGCAGAAGCTTGACAACTGCTCCGACAGAACCTTCAGCCCTGTGCGGGGGTAAGGAATGCAGTTTCACACGGTTGCGTTTGCTTAAGTTTACAGTGTTCCACAACTGCTCCTGCAGAAGCTTGACAACTGCACCGACAGAGCCTTCAGCCCTGCTCAGTTTTGCCATGTTGGTCACATTCCAAAAAAATAATAAAAATTTCAGAATCGCACCCTATCACTATCTCTTCAGAGAATGCAAGTAATGAAAATACCCATAAAAAAAACATAATCAGCAAAGGAATATAAACATATTTTGATAACTGTTTTTATGTGGTCGAAGACAGAACTCCAAGGGCTTACCCGCTGTTGAATGAACCTTTACAAGCGGCATGGTCACCGACAGCTGTAGCAAAAGAGGACCCGAGGCTTGCCCGTAGGAATCTATATATCAATTTTATATATTTCTGATTTTGTTTTTTAAATTTTCATTAGGGAATCTAATAACCTCTCTTTTGGCGAAATACTATGTTAATTCCAAAAAAAACTGTAATAAAATCGGCTCGTTATTTTTTGAAATGCAGAGATTTTATAAAACTAAAGCTTTTATAAACGCTATATTTCATCCAAAATTCTAATTATTAGAGATTCCCATTAATAAAAATTGACTCTAAGGGAACCTCTAAAAATCAGGAAATTTTTTATGAAATACGAAGTTTATAAAATTTCTAATTATCAGGTCCCTCAATCTAAGATTCGGTCAATTTAAATGTAGAAAGAAGCTCATCAAGGAGTTTTGAAACCTGTTGTTGGATTTTTACCAGAGTGCCCGTTTCTATTGACGTTAGATTTTGAAGAAGAATATGATTTACAGGAAGATCGTTGTCCAAAATCAGATTGACCTGCCTTTTGATACGCAGATGCATTAAGAATTTGTACATTTCTTCAATTTCCTGACCGGTCATTTCCTGGATATATCCATAGCCGATTAATTGATCGAGACGTAACAAACTGTTAGTTTCCTGAATTGCATGCTTAAGGGCATGTATCCTCAGATAGCATACAATCGGGCGCAAAAAGTTTTTGATATCGACCCGATTGTTTTCGAATTCAGGCTTCAGTTTGACAACCGTTTTTGCCAGCTGGTTGAAAAAGAGAGTATTGCCTTCAAGAGTTTCTTTAATATGCTCCTGCAGCTGGTCCACAATATTTTTTTTCCCATATACAAAGCGTATATCGCAAAAAATAGAGCTGTCCAATGCGTTTTTGATATCAGGATTATTAATCCAGTCAGAGAAATGTTTTTTCCATGTATTCAAAGAATTACACCATTCAGGGTTACCAGCCATCAGATCACCGTTACAGCGTGTATAACCAATAACATGAAGATTTTCGTTAACCAGTTCACCAAGGCGCAAAAAATAATCTTTGCTCTCCTCCATGTCATCAAAGATAATGGCGTTATCCTGATCTGTTTTCAGGGTTTGCTCACCGCGACCTACGCTCCCCGTAACAACAAAAGCAAAATCACAGGGTGGAGGACCAACTTCCCTGACAGCCAGTTCGATGATACGAGTATTTATAGCATCAGCAATAGCTGTCATTATCCGGGATATGCTGTTGATATTATCTGTGCTGGTAAAAACGGCCTGAACCAGCAGGGGGACCGTGTTGTAAATAGTTTTCAGGTCCTTTACAACAGTACATTCATTGATTTCACGCATCATATAGGTCATCAGGTTACGCTGCAACTCCAGGCACTCCTGACTGCTTATATTACCAATGATCTGCCCAGCACTGTTTTCAACCAGCAAATGGGAGACATGATGCTTGTTAAAAAGCATCACAGCCTCGTACATGAGAGCATTCTGATGAATTCTTATCGTTGGGGATGTCATATAAGATGAAACCGGTTTGTCCAGAGATTCATCCATGGCAATAACTCTGCTTCTCATATCTGAATCGGTAATAACCCCAATGATATTGCAACTGTCATCTTTCACACAAATGATCTTGGTTTGATTGTCAGACATAAGAACAGCTGCATCTATTATGGTATCTGTATGACTACAGTAGATATTTTCGTTGATCAGGTTGTATATCGGCTGATTCATCAACTGTAAAGAGAGCTCAATTTCATCGGATAGTTTTTGCGCCCTGAACTCCAGCCTTTTATGTTTCGTGACATTCTTTACAACCACGAAATAGCCCAACTGGCCGGAATGCATGACCCGGCTGACTGAGACCACAACATTTTCCAGCCCAGCTCTGGCCTTAAGCAATCTGGTTTCAAAAGAATAGGTTCTTTTCGGGTTTTCAAGCTGGGACACCAGATACTTCCAATCTATTTCGAACAACTCCGAGAAATAGCAACCAATCACGTTTTCATTATCTACATTGTGTAAATTAGTAAATCTGATGTTGGCAAATACGATCTTCTCATCAACAACCATCAGGGTCCCCTCAGGTGATGCCTGAACAAGAATCTTGTACTTTTTAATCGAGAGCTTGAGCTGATTCTCCGCCTCTTTCCTTTTCTCTTCAATGATTTTGCTCTGCTGCAGTACATAAAAAAGGGAAAAAATGATTATCAGGATGATAATCGATGAGACAACCCACAGTCGAATCTTTAATTGTCTGATCCCAAGCCTTACGTCTTCCAGATAGATTCCGGTTCCGATAATCCAGCCCCACTCAGAAAAACCCTTTACGTAGGAGAGTTTCGGAACAATTCTGGATGAGTCATCTTTCCATTGCCAGTAGTATCGTATGGTTCCCGCGCCTTCTTTTTTGACTAACTCTGCCGCATCGACAAAAAGCTTGTTTTCATGGTTATCGGTAAAATCAGCCAGATTTCTGCCTACGAGTTCCTCTCTATAGGGGTGCATGATCATTTCCGGAACAGTGGAAATAATCCAGAAATAATCCTTTTGCTCATTGCCATAGCGCATTTTACCAACATGCTCTACCGCTTTGGCTTTAGCTTCTTTCCGGGTTAATTCACCTTTTCTGTATGCGTCATTGTATTCAGCAAGGACACTCCAGGCAGTATTTGTCAGTTCAGCAATAACCTCCTTTTTTCCATCCATCATGCTGCTTTCAAACATGGGAATAAAGAAAAAGTAAAAAGCTATAATGAACATGCTGATCGATAATAGGGTAGGGAGGACGATACTAATAATAAATTTCTTATTCATGTTTGTCACAGTTTGCCTCTGGTCTGATTTGATCTGAAAACATGTTGCTCTATCTCAAGTGAACCTCTAATAATAATGATTTTGATTGAAATACGTCGTTTATAAAAGCTTTTAGTTTTATAAAATCTTTGGCTGAGAAAAAAATAACGGATTGATTCGTTTATAAAAAGTTTCATTTATAAACATTACTACAGTTATGTTTTTTCAAAATACTCCGTTGTTTTGTTTTTATTTCATTTAAAACAACTTAAGTAGTTCGTTCAAAATACAGTTATTAGAATAGAGCGAAAACGATTTTTCTCCTCATTTACAAGTACTCCATATCATACAATGCCCGATGATGCCTTTTTAAACCTTTTCGTGCCGAATATTTTAATTTCAACAACTCCAGATATTCACAACTTTCATGTCTATCGCCGGGCAAACAGTCACAATTAAAATTGAATCCAAATTCACTATATTATAAACGATTTTGTGTTCAAGGTTTTTTTCAATTTTTTAGCAACCACTTTTGATACAATACCCGCACAAAAAAATAATCGTTTACATGAAGCTATAGATAAAGTGATGTGTTCCGGGTATTTTTTATAGGATAACAGGAATACAATTATTTTCAAATCAATATGCTAAACGCATTAAGCAAACCTGATTTAAAAAAATAATGCTTAACACAATTTTTTTTGTTTATGAACGTTTTGTAATCGCAAAGCTTGGGGCAGGCCTAAAGGTTGGGATACAAAATAGTCCCGGCTTAAATTGAATTTAATGTTACTAAGAAGTCCTTAAGTTAGGAACCAAAATTCATTACAAGTCCTGTTTGAAATGTAAAATCAGGTGCTGAAGCTCTGTAAGTAAGGTCCTCTGAAAAAGAAAACTCGAACTTTACAGTATTTGATAGTTGATATGAGAAACCTAATGATACTTCCACGGTACTATTATCGAAGTTGTCGATATCGCTGTTTTTAATATGATTAGTAAATCCATTAAATTGGATTATGAAACTTAAATCCTCATCATACATATATTCTGTTGCAAAAAATAAAGAAACAACATCATTTGTTTTTATATCTGCACCTATGGTTTTTGGGTCTTCAATTAATATAAAACCAGAGTTAAGGTAAATAACAAAGCTATCCAATTTGTATTTTGTCAAAATAAACAAACCGTGGTCAAATTTACCACTTCCAAAACCAAGTTTATCGTCACCTATTGGAACTTTAACCCTGTATGATCCGGAACATTTGAAATTTTCACCCATATAAAAGATATATTTTAAACCAATTGTTGAATCTGTAACATGGGAACCACCCTTTTCAGCTATAAACCAATCATTATTGTTTTGTCTTATATAGTAATCAAACTGATTGTGTGGCCTAAGGTTTCTGCCGTAATCTGGAAAATTTCCGGCTTCATGGTAGTCAGCTAAGGGTCTGTCAAGAAAACCATCATTCATTGAGATAACAGGTATTTCAAGAGATATTGATGTACTGTCAAAAACTTTGTACTCAAGGGTTGATGTAACCGCTGTATACTCCATATCCATTAAAACATCATATTTTGAAGAATTCTTATTGATATGTACACTTGTGTGATCAAGTGAAACTGAAAATCTGAATTTTTCAACTATATCGGGTGATTCAGCTTTCGGTGACATAAACATATATAGTGTTGGGAACTGAGTATTGTGATTTAAAGGAGATCCAAAAACAACATTACAAAAAAATATCAGGAAAAGAAAAGTGTATAGTTTCATTTTAATTAATCAAGGCTAATATTAAAAGTAAATTATTAAAGATTCCCTAAGCAAGCAAAGATAAACAGTTATCATAAATTGATATTAAATAAAAACATTATTGTTGAAAAATTATCCTTTGTGGGAATCAAAGAATATTTTTCCAATGGCTTTTGAAGCAGATGAATTTTCCATTTTTGGATCTACCTGAATATCATAATTAATATTAAATATTTTATTAAATCTTCTTTTATGGATCTCAGCTTTTTTTGCTGTTATTTCTGAATTTCTTTTTCCTAAAGTTTTAAAATAATTTTTGAGAAACGTTTTACTATATCCAATATACCTCTTCCTGTTTGTTTTAATAAATATTTTTTTACTGTTTCTTATAAATGTATTGTTTTGTGTTAAAAGCAGTTGAAGATCAAATTTAGGGTAGTCTGTGTATATTAGTATTATTTGGTCATCTTTAATCTGATCTCTGATTTTTTTAATTGCATCCCAACTAATCAGCTTTTCAAGTTGCTTTTTTTTGTCTTTTTTTAGTTTTACTCTTTTACTATAGAGTTTTGCTAAGAAAGGTTTTTTGCCAGACAATCCTTGTTTAACATTTACTATGTATAGATTGTCATTCTCTTTTTTGCTTACAAAACCTTTTTCATTATACTTGATCTCTTCAGAAAGCATCAGAGAACCAGTCATATAATTAACCGCAGAGGAGTATTTCTTATTTGTATAATATGTCTTTCCAATATTATTAAAATTATTTGCAATTAACTCCTTTCTTTCCCGATATTTCATAGATTTCTTGTAGTAAGTAAGAGCATTTTTGTATTTTTTCATCTCAAAAAAACATCGTCCAATACTACTGAGAATATCAGGTATAACTGATACTCTATTAACTTTTTCTTCAAGTGCTATTGCTGTTTTATATTGGGCTATTGCTTCTTTATAAATACCTTTTTTAAAAAGGGCATCCCCTTTTCTAATGATTTGCACCGTACTTATCAGAGTTGCCAGTTTTTTTAGTTCTGATTTCTTTATCAGTTCAATAATATACGGTAACTCATCCTGTGATGGGAAATTTCCTTTTACTATCAATAATTCAGAAATTTTATATAAATTATTTATTATTGCATAATGGAGAGATGACTTATCATTCTCATCTTTAAGGTTAATATCAGAACCATAATCTAATAATAGCTTAACCGTATCGTGATGGGCTTCGCATGTGGCATATATCAATGCATTTTTTCCACTGGAACTTACAACGTTAACCTTCGCTCCTCTTTTAAGGAGTATGTCAACAACTCTCTTGTGACCTTTCATTGATGCAATCTGCAGAGGAGTCCAGCCATTTGAATTAACTTTTTCAATATCCGCTCCAGAGTTAAGAAGCAGTTTAACCATATGATAAAGACCACTTTTAGCAGAATGTAACAGAGGCGTTGATAATGACAGGTCTACTTCATTTATATTAGCTTTTTGCGAAAGTAAATATTTAACAGTTCTTCTTTTATTGTATTTAACAGCCTTAATTAAAGGGGTTTCACCATGTTTATCTTTGAGTTTTAAATCAGACCCTTCCTTAATTAACATCTCTACAATTTTTGTTTTACCTTTCCATGCAGCGGCCATTAAAGGAGTTCTTTTTTGCAGATCTTTTGTGTTAACTTTTGCTCCATATTTTAAAAGAAGTTTTGTTATTTTTACATAACCCCGAAGTGAGGATTTCATAAGTGAAGTCCACCCTAAGTTGTCTTTATCATTTACATTTGATCCGTTACTTAAAAGATACTTTGATATTTCAAATCGATCTCTTTTTACAGCTTCCATTAATGGTGATTTCTTATCATTATTAAATATGTTAATTTTCGCTCCGGATCGATGCAATATTTTAACAGTTTTAAGTAGACCTCTTTGTGATGCCATTAAAATTGGGGTTGATCCATAATGGTCTCTGGCATTAACATCAGCCCCATTTCTTATTAAAAGGCTCACAATTTTGTTATTGCCCCTTGACGCTGCATACATTAAAGCCGTTTTTCCGGATTTGTCTCTAATATAAATTTTTGCATTGTTATCAATAAGAATAGCTGCTGTTTTAAGTCTGTTATAATGAGCAGCTGTCATCATAGGAGTTGTTCCATTTAAATTTTGAACATTAACTCTGGCATTTCCCATTAAAAGGTCTTTGGTAATATCAAGATAACCTCTTTTAATACTTCTAATCAATTGAGTATTACCATGTTCGTCTACTTCATCTAAATCAAGTACAGTGTGGTTAACAGCAGCAACGTGGTATCTGATATGATTTTTTATCTCAACGATAAGATATTTATAAAGCTTGTAATTGCTATTTTCAGAATTTGTAAGATTAACACCGGTGCCTTTAAGAATCTCTTTTACTTTATTTGTAAAAAAAGAGATGTTTCTGGCTTTACCCCTTGATGATATTAAAAGTCTTGTACTAAAAGGAATTTTGATGTCCTTTGAGATTATAAAACTACTTTTTTTCTTTTTAGTTTTATAAAAAAGACCATTAATAGAACTTGCAGAAACAAAACTACCTGGGTTCTCAAGGGCTAATTTCAGTGCACCGGCACCACCTTCATTAATCCCCACCAGTGATATTTTGCTATTGACTGGAAATTTTGCTTTAATAAATGGTAAAAGCTCATTTTTAAAGCTTTTATTTGATTTGTGATTGAAGTCAGATTCAGCCCAGGTACCTGATATATGAGGTGTGATAACAATGCATTTGAAGGTCTGGGATAACCATCTTAAGTATTTTTCATGTTTATTATAAAAAGAGATAGTATTTCTTTTCATTCCGGAAAAGAGATAGACAGCCGGGTAACTATCATCATCTGATTGGGGAATGTAAGCTTGTAAAAATATACGTTTATTAAAAATTTGGGATTTATATGATTTTTTAACAGTTTTAGCATATCGTTTAGGAGGAGTCTGCTGATTATTCTTGATTGTTTTAGTAATACTGTTAAAAATATATTTTCCTGTAAAGGCCCCACCAAACTCAGTATAATGGATCCCATCACTGGACCTTATCTTCCTCTTTCTACCCTCTGTTACTATAAATTTCTTAACGGATTCATCTTCATTTCTTAAAAGATTCCATGTTTCGATGTAGTGGATGTTATCAAACTCCGAAGCTACACCTTTGTGGATAGAGTTTATAACTTCAAGTTTCTCATTGATTTCATCTTTTTCAGTTGCTGGCAAACCAATCCAGAAAGCATTAAGATTGTAATTTTTAACAATCTGCATCAGGTTTTTTACGTTACTTCGATAATATTTTTTCATTCTTTTGCTGTTAAAAGAATAAAATCTTTTTTTGCCAGGGTGGTATAAGGAGGAGATGTCGTTTGTACCAAGCATTATAACAACAATTCCCGGGTTGTAAATACTTATAAAATTGTTAAGCTTAGAAGACCAGTTATAATAATCAGGTCTTAACAAACCTGAAGAAACAACACCCTTTTTAATCACTGAAGACCTTGGAATTCCCATGAGCTTTTTCTCTATATCTATTCCTAATGGGGATTGAACCATAGAATCTCCAACGAATAGAAATCTGTATGGAGGAGCAAAACCTTTTTTTGCAATTTTTTTAACTATTTTTTTAGTTAATTGTTTTCCGAATGGAATTTTTATGTCTTTTTTCTTAATATAAGAATTTGTTTTAATTGCTTTATCAGGTGTTTTTATCTCTTTAAATTCAGGTTTTATCCTTGAATTTTCTTTTATGATCTTCTCTTTTTTAAAAAGAACCGGAGATTCACTGACCTTATCAAGAATGAGTTCCTCCCCTTTATAATAGTAGGAGAGTCCTGTGAATGATTTGAATGATTCAATGGAGTCAGCCATCG
The DNA here is from genome assembly GCA_024226555.1 of Desulfobacterales bacterium. Taxonomy (GTDB): domain Bacteria; phylum Desulfobacterota; class Desulfobacteria; order Desulfobacterales; family JAAELO01; genus JAAELO01. Next base: position 18,873 of record JAAELO010000186.1, read on the forward strand.
AAAAAACACAACTATAAAAACCATTTGTAAAATTAAATGTTGTGTCAACATCAATGTTGTTGGCTTTCTTACCGGATGCAAAGTGGGCTATTTTTTCTGATTCGTGAAAAAATGTCACAAATAGAAGCAAAAGCAGAAATACCATTGTTTTGAAAGGTGAACTATATGTGACTATTTGTTTCATTCAACCAGTCCATACACTCTTTTAATGAAAGATAAAGCTTAAATCTCTAAAGTTTACATTTAAAAGTCAACAATAATACGGTTTTTGAGATCAATAAATTAAAATTTTAAGGGAACCTTGTATTTTCAATCAAAATTCAAATTATTAAAGGTTCTCTTTGACCTATTTGAAAAATATCACAAAAAAAACAAATACTCTACTTATAATAAGAGTCTTATATCATTAGAATTGGAAATAGAGAAAAGGTGGAATGATATCAGGGCTTAGTTTTATTATGCTTATAAAAATAGCAGCATCCAATCCAATATTCAAGTAAAATGGAGCTTTTGTATGAAAATTAAGATACATATCTCTTATCTTTTTACCTTTAAAATGGATAGCAATTCCGATTATTATACATAAAATAACATAAACTTCAATTGGGCCCACAGATTTGTTGAAATTAAAAAGTCCTTTGAAAACATCAAGGGCAGAATCAAGATTCCTGTGATAAAAAAATACCCATAGAAACGAAATAAGGTGAAAAGTCAGGAAGATACAAACTTTATTATACAAATCCCGATATTTATGCAGAAAGAAATTTGAACTGAAGGTTTTTATGTAAAAATTTTCATAAATATGGTGAAAAACTAGAAACAAACCATGAAGAGAACCCCATACAATAAATGAAAGCGAAGCACCATGCCATAATCCTCCAAGGAGCATAGTTAGAAATAGATTGATCATGGTTTTTCTCTCCCCCATTCTGTTTCCACCAAGGGGGATATAAAGGTAATCTCTTAACCATGTTGACAGTGTTATGTGCCATCTTTGCCAAAAATCTCTAATGTTATTTGCCTTATAAGGGTTCCTGAAATTATCAGGAAATCTTATTCCTAATAGCATGGCGCAACCTATGGCAATATCAGAATAACCACTGAAGTCACAAAAGATCTGAACAGAAAAACCATAAATACCAAGCAAGACTTCGATCGGGGAGTGGTTTAATGGGGTTGCAAATACATTATCAACCAAATGTACCTGTAGATATGTAGATATTATTACTTTCTTGAAAAGACCTGAAAGTATAAGAGACATCGCCATATGAATATCCGGAATTCCATGGAATACTCCTTTTTGCAGCTGAGGAATAAATACTTTCGCCCTGACAATTGGTCCTGCAACAAGTTGTGGGAAAAACGAGATATATACAAGAAAATCCAAATAACCTTTGATAGAAATATCTGGTGTGACAGATTCTCTATAAACATCAACGGTATAAGATATGGCCTGAAATGTGAAAAAAGAGATGCCTACAATTGCAAGGGTGTCCCCCACTGTAAACTGATACTTAGCACCTGAATAAGCAATAAATGAATTGAGGGACTCAAAGAAAAAACTGTAATATTTAAAATATCCAAGTGTTCCCAGGCTGATAAAAACTGCCAGTGTTAAAATCAGTTTTGCTCGAATATGTGAAACACTTTTGTAAATTCCCCAGGCAAGAACATAATTTATCGTCGTTATTGAAAATATTAGTATAGTGTACTTCACATTCCAGCATGCATAGAAGTAGTAGCTTGCAAATAACAAAAAGAGTTTCCATGGAACTTCATGTTTGTGAAGAGCCCAGCTCACTGTAAAAACAATGATAAAAAAAACTGCAAAAGAGAATGTAGGAAAAAGCATTCTTTATCTTTTCCCGCTAAAAAGTAATTTCAAGATAGCATCAGTCATTAAACAAGTTCATCCCATATCAGATTAGAATTAATCATTACTTCTCTAACAATATTTTTTACATCACTATCCTTTTCTGTAAATGCATCTCTTATGGTTTTATAATAGATTGAAGATACATCCCTTGCTTTTTTATACCTGAAATATATCTTTGCAAGATGATTAAAAGGAGTAGTGAAATCGTTTACAATTAGTGGGAATAAAGGGTTTTGTGAGCATCTGGCCATTTCAAGTTGTAGATTCCAGTCAAATTCAGAAAATTTTTCAGGATCATCAATTTGTTTGAATCCATCAAGATAGTTTATTATTGCTTCTGGTTTTCTCTTGTAAGCTAACTCTGCAATTTCTGGAAAAAGAATAGTCCTGAACTCAAGCATTGAGCTCAATAGATTATCTGGCATAAGGTCAATATATTTTATTAAAGTTCTTAATATGCCCAAACCACCTTTTTCCCAAAAGTCATTAACTATGGTAGATTTCCCATGATTGATTGTTACCCATCCATCCCTTGAAAGCCTCTGCAGAGCTTCCCTTAGAGTAGGTCTTGTAACACCGGTTTTTTCAGCAAGTACTCTTTCTCCAGGGAGTTTAGAGTTTTTTGGATAAACACCGGATATTATGTCTGTTATCAGGCTATTTTCAACAAATTCAGCTGGCTTAATTGGCTTTTGCATATGTTCCTTTAAAAAATGTCTCTGATATACGAAAAATAAGGATACATCAAGTGGTCTTACCATGTAAAGAAGTAAACAAAATTGTTAGAAATAAAAATAGATAAAAAATATTCCTGTAAGCGAACAAAGCTAAAAAATTTTTGTTCTATTGGTTCCAAACTTTTCAAAAGTTTGGATTAAAATAAAAGCAAAGCATTTTATTTCAGTTCCGGGCAGGGAGGTTTTTTCTTTTAAATATTTTTGAAATGCTTCTACATAAATATAGCCTTAAAGCACTATTATTAGTTCATCCCTAAGGCTTGATCTATATTTTAGTTGTTTAGAAGAAGAGGTTCCCAAGATCTGTTTTATAAATATCCATATCGCTTCTAATGTTCTCAAGAATCTCCAAATCATCTTCTGATTTTGATTTCTTTAAAGTTTTAATCCATACTTTTATTAGCTGATCCACTGCACCATACTCCTCTTCAGGCCATGCCTCCCACTTTGCATACTCAAGCTTTGAAAAGAGAATACCAATATCATAGGGAGCTCCAAAAAAATCATCGATATAGAGCTCCAGAATCCTTGGCAGGAAATGCTTAAAATCGTCAACATCACCAAAGGTTGTCATGGCTTTAAATATAAAATCTTCCAAATCATCAAATGACAGAGACCTGAGAGATTTTGTATGCAAAATTTTCTCAGATGAATCAAGTCTGCAACAGGGGCATCCATCAATTTTGTCTTTTAATGGAAACCCCTTAAATGCTTCATAACCCCTTTCAATGTGTTCTTTCATATTATCCTTTTACAACAGCCAGAGGAAACAACTTAACAAGAGGTTTGATAAGATCAAGCTCCTGCTTGATAACCTTATCGATATTCTTATAAGCCTGAGGAGCCTCACCAAGATCATGTGTCCCGGCTTTGTTTTTAAGGCGCTTCTTTTGCTTCTTCCATCTGTCACAAACAATACCTTCCATGGCCTTGTCAGCTTCTGCTATGCTTAATCTTCTTGAAGCTTCCATGCGACCCATTGTTCTTCCGGCTCCGTGTGAACAGGATTCGAAAGATTCAGAGTTTCCTTTTCCTTCCACAATATAGGAAGGAGCTCCCATTGATCCCGGAATTATACCTACTTCACCTTTCTTTGCAGAAGTTGCACCCTTTCTGTGTATCCAAAGCTCTTTATCGAAATGCTTTTCAAGGGCAGCATAATTATGGTGTATATTTGCACCCTCTTCGAATTTCACATCATTGAAGAAAGTCTTAAATACATCTTTGAAATTTTCCATAATTCTTTTTCTGTTTTCCATGGCATAGGCCAGGGACATATTCATATCTCGAATATACTCCTTACCCTCATCTGAACCGGAAGGAAGGTAAGCAAGGTCTTTATTAGGAATAAAAAGACCGTTATCTTCGATATATTTTATTGCCACTTTGTTATGATATTGAGCAACCATATTTCCAAGGTTTCTTGACCCCGAATGGATCATAAGCCAGATTGTTCCATCTTCATCTCTCTGAACTTCAATAAAGTGGTTACCTCCACCTAACGTACCAAGGTTCTGTCTTGCAAGTTCAGCAATTCTGTTTGAATACCATCCGGCATCTTTAAACTCTTTTATATTATATTCAAATCCTTCCCATGATTGTTCCAATCTATGTGGATGTCCTTCACCAACAGGAATTGTCCCCTTAATTCGTTTTGTCATATCCCGCAAAAGTTGAATATTAGTTTCGGAAACATTCACATCTGTTTTCACAGCGCACATACCGCAGCCAATATCAACTCCAACAGCATTGGGGATTACGGCCTCTTCACAACCAATAACACCCCCAATTGGCATTCCATAGCCCTGATGGCAATCGGGCATTAAAGCTATGTGTGAGTATACTTTCGGGTGATTAGCAAGGTTTTCCGCCTGGGCAAGTCCGCCATCCTCAAGGTCTTCACACCATGATTTTATAGGTACTCTGTATGATTCTTTCTCTTTAGTCCATTCCATTTTATTTTACCTCGTAACTTTAATTTCAAAAATATCTTCATTTATCTCTACTATTTCGATTGTCACATCCAGAAATTTTTGAATTATATCTATATTTGTTATTGTATGATTTGTTGGTTTTACTGTTCTAAACGAACCTGATCCTGCCATTGCAAATGGTATAAGAAGCTGATCCGCAAGATACTCAAAAACCGGAGCATCTTTTGACAGATATCTCTTAACCTTCTTAACAACGCCATTAGCAACCTGTTCAGCCTTAACACCTTTGATTCCAAAACCTGTAAAAACCTCTGTTATATTCTCAGATTCGATTTCAACAGTTAATACATTTCCAGGGCCTTTGGAATTTTCCACATCTTGTGAAATCAGATCCTCACCATCAAAAAGCAGTTTTTTCCTGATCACATTAAGTTCCCGATCACATATCTTGTCAGGCAGATTGGTAACTATTGAAACGGCTCTTTTCCCCTTGATCTCACCTCTTTCAGAAAGGTCTAAAGGGGTAATAGTGTTAAAAGGTGTAATCTCAACAGTAAACCTTCCTCCACCAGCTGGATAAAAGCCATAGTTTTCAAGATCTACCTTAATATCTGCTCCCATCTTATTTAGAACAGGTATAAAAGACTTTGCCAGAAAATCAAATGGTGGTGCCATTGGATTATGTGTTCCGCCTTCAAGCACAATTTTTGACTTTCCTTCAGCTTTTAAAAGAGCTGGCAGAACAGATTGTAAAACAAGGGTTGCACTTCCTGCTGTTCCTATTTTGAACTCATATTCACCACTTTCAATCTCACCTGGATTAAATTCAAGAGTTGTTGAACCTATTATATTCCCGGAGCATTTAGCGCCTCCAATCTCAACAGCGGCATTAACACAAGTCAGGTGTTGTCTCATCAGACCTGGTTTTCTTCGATTTGTACGGATGTTATTAATCTCAAAAGGTTTTCCTGTTATAAGCGAAAGTGCAAGCGAACTTCTTAAGATTTGTCCACCACCTTCTCCATATGATCCGTCAATTTTTATCATCGTTTTTTCCTTTATTACTTTCCTTGTTTCTATCCACTTTTCAGCATTTTCGATAAATCTTCAAGTAGATTTTTCTTTAATGTCTGGGAATTTATATTGCAGGGGCTGTGCCAAAAAAAATAAAAGATAATAAAACACCTTTTACCGGGGTTTTATGGAAAAACATAAGAATTGCTTTGACTCATAAATTATAAAATTATATAAATAAATATATTATTATAGAGAGGATTATATGAAAAAAAATGTCGTTATTGGTGTATTAGGATCAAATCTTGATAGTGGTAAGAGTGTAAAAAGGTGGGAGAGGTGGCGCCCTTCAATATCCCTTTGTCAGCATGAAGATTTCCTTGTGGACCGCTTTGAACTCATTTACCAGAAAAGATTTAAAAACCTTGTTAGTACTGTTGTTGAAGATATTAATGATGTATCACCTGAAACCAAAGTTAATACATTTCCTGTGGCTCTTAATAATCCATGGGATTTTGGAGAGGTTTACGGAGAACTGTACAACTTTGCAAAGAATTATAACTTTGATCCGGATAACGAGGAATACCTTATACACATTACAACAGGAACCCATGTTTTACAGATCTGCATGTTCCTGCTCACTGAATCAAGATATTTTCCGGCAAAACTGATCCAGTCAAGCCCTTCTCAAAAACGTAATGGTGAAAACCCGGGTGAATTTACAATTATAGATCTCGATCTGTCCAAATATGATAACATTGCAATGAGATTTTTAGAGGAGAAAAGAGATGACATATCACTCTTAAAATCTGGTATTGAAACCAAAAACAAAGAGTTTAATGCTCTGATTGAACGAATAGAGTATGTTGCCGGAAGAAGTTATGATCCAATGCTTCTAACAGGCCCAACAGGAGCCGGAAAATCAAGACTGGCAAGAAAGATCTTCGATCTTAAGAAATCCAAACATCAGGTTAAAGGAAATTTTGTTGAGTTAAACTGTGCAACTCTTAAAGGCGATGCCGCTATGTCAGCACTTTTTGGACATAAAAAAGGAGCTTTCACAGGAGCCCTTGAACAAAGAGATGGTTTTCTAATGGCTGCAAATGATGGAATGCTCTTTTTAGACGAGATTGGTGAATTGGGAGCAGACGAACAAACCATGCTCCTGCGTGCAGTTGAAGAGAAATGCTTTATTCCCATGGGCTCAGATAGTGAAGTAACAAGTGATTTCCAACTGATATGCGGAACAAACAGAGATCTTGAAAAAAGAGTTACGGAAGGGAAATTCAGGGAGGACCTTCTTGCAAGGATTAACCTCTGGACATTCAAAATGCCCGGTTTAAACAAAAGAGTTGAAGATATTGAACCAAACCTTACCTATGAAATTGAAGAATTCTTTGAAAAAAGTGGTGTAAGGGTGAGATTCAACAAGGAATCAAAAGACCTGTTCCTTAAATTTGCCAAATCCAAAGATGCAATATGGTCTGCAAATTTCAGGGATCTGAATGGCGCTGTAACAAGAATGGCAACCCTTGCAGAAAGAGGCATCATGAATAAAAATGTTGTTTCTGAAGAGATCGATAGGTTGAATAGTTCCTGGAAAGGTAAAGAGACAGATCATGACATTGAAATATTGAACGAAGTACTTGGTGAAGAGAAAGCAATCAATCTTGATCTTTTTGATAAGGTTCAATTAGCTGAAGTAATAAGAGTCTGCAAGAAGTCAAAATCACTGTCAGAAGCTGGTAGAAAACTTTTTTCCATATCAAGGGAAAGTAAAAAGAAAGTAAATGATTCTGACAGGCTGAGGAAATATCTTGCACGGTTTGATCTGATATTTCCCTTTGAGTAGATGGGGTTGGCAATTCTATCGATAGGTTCAATAGTGATCGAACAAGAAGTCTATTAAGGGAATCTCTAAAAACTGCTCTTTGACTGAACTACTGTGTTATTCGAAATAAAAAACTGTTGTAAAATCGGCTCGTTATTTATTTCTCATCCTTGTATTTCAATCAAATTTCTAGTTATTAGCGACTCCTCCAGAATAGATACTCTGGAACCTAACTGCCTAATAACACATAATATATAAAAAGTGTTACTTAGAAGAGGTTCCCTTAATATAGAATTCTAAATTTACAGAAGCCTATCCCCCAAATATATTAACAAAGAAAATCCTCTGCAAAGCGAACAATCCTTAAATCTTGTTTGTTCTATTGAATTCCAGACTTTTGAAAAATTTGATAAACACATTATGCAAAAAAGAAAGATTGATTCTCAAAATATGTTCATTTTATAAGCAACAAATTTGATTTAAGACTATATATTATTGACACTTCTTATATTTAACGGTAAGTTCATCTCGTGTAATGCCCTGTGAAACCTACTAATATAAGGGAACTTGATGAAATCATTAAAAGATATATTCAGCCTTAATGGTATAGTTAATATTTTAATAGCTATAATATGTAGTTTAGTTGCCTGGTTGCTGAGTTTAATTATACTAAAATATTTTCCTAATCTCCCAAACAAAATTCAGTTGAAATACGTTGGAGTATCTTTCATATTTTTATTTTCATTTGGGTTTCTATTTTTTCTTAAAAGGATAGTAATAAAGAAAATTAAAAATGAAGTATTAGAGGAAGAAGGAAAGAAACATTTAGAACTTGTAAAATTGATCAAAAAATTCATTTGTTATAACCAGGGTTGGTTAGCCCAATTTTCATTTCTAGCAGGGGAAATCCATAAAAATATAAAGAGTGAATATAATAAAGGTGATAAAAGCAATCCAAAAACCCTGGAAAAAAATTGTAAAATAATCGAAGGTCAGCTTAATGAATATTTAAGTGAAATTTTTAAAAAGAATTGTAATTACTTTTTTGATCACTTTAACAATCGCTCGCAAAAAAAACCAAGAGTATGTCTTAAAATTGTATTAAAAAATGGTGATGTTGCTGCAATGTATAGAGATAGGTATGAATACACAGTGAGATATCCAATTGATGATAATAAAGGATTTAAAACTGTTAATAAAAATGGAAACCCTTATTTCTGTAATGATATACCCCAAGCAGCAAGAGATGAAAAATATTATAATTATAGACTTGATAATAAAAAAGTGAAACGTTTGTACTTTAATAATTTTAATGAAAAGAAACCAGCTCAAAACAATATAAACTGGCAAGAATGCTGGAAAAAGAATGAAATTGATGGAGAATTAAAAGATACATCTTTTGAATCATGTTATAAATCCACTTTAATTATCCCATTAACTCTTGTAAACAATGATGGATTGCAGGATTCTTTTAGAAAACATTTTAAAATACCACATTTAGTTGATGAAAATTCTAACCAAAGAGCAATATATGGATATTTATGTTTTGATCATCAGGAAACAGATTATTTCATTGAAGAAATAGATTGTAGGATTGGGTATGTTTTTGCTGATATTCTTTCTGTCTATCTTATTCATATGTTGGTTTTTACGCAATACTCAGAAACGTACAACAATGCATGCAATGTATTTAAAAAATAAATATACATGAAATAGAATTAGAAAATTATTTTCTCTTTTTTGAATCCCGATTAGACTCTTTAGATTCTGTAACAGTCACTATATGTCCATTATTAGCTTTACGAACACATTCTTCAGCATATTTAACAAAAGAACTGTCAACCGTAACGATATGATTAGCTTGTTCCATAATAAATCTCCAAATTGATTATATATAAAATATAATATCTATACCAACACTATCTATGATTTTATGATGTGTCAAATTAAATATAATTAATTATTTACTGTTTATATAGGGAATCTCTAATAACCGCCTTTTAAATGAACTACTTCGTTATTACGAAAAAAAAACTGTTGTAAAACCAATTCGTTATTTTTTCTAATGCCTTGTATTTCAATCAAAATTCTAATTATTAGAGGTTCCCCTGTAACTATTGAGAAGTTAATAAATAATATCATTTCTATAAAACTCATAAAACACGATGTGTCAGCAGTTGTATCTTTTTTTTGATATGATCACACTGTTTAATTTTTCTGTATTACCAATAACAAAGTTAGTTTATTGCTAAAGGCGTACAACGCGTTAATTACAACATTTGTAAACCATATAAAAAGCCCTAAGCAATAAGTCTGCAAGAGTCAAAATCACTGTCTGAAGTTGGAAGAAAACTTTTTTCCATATCAAAGGAAAGTAAAAAGAAAGTAAATGATTCTGACAGGCTGAGGAAATATCTTGCTCGGTTTGATCTGGTACTTCCCTTATTTCTCAAATTTAGTATTGATCAGTAAAAATAAGAATTATTCAAAAGAGATGTTGTTAAATATTAATTTACCCCTTGTACTATTTTTGTACAATAAAGATTTAACAATTACTCATAGTGGTTTGGTTTGAAATGCTGTTTACACAAGCGTTTTTTAATGTTAAATGAATTTTAACTATAGGGAACCTGATAATTAGAATTTTGATTTAAATTCAGATTATAAAAGCTTTTGTTTTATAAAATTTACAGTTTTTTTATGAAGATACTCCGTTTTTTTTTAACAACTTATGTAGTTTGGTCAAAATAACAAAACTAAAGCTTTTTGTTTTATAGGCAGTTATTATAGATTCCCCTAAAAATTATAAATATATTGCAAAAGTACAAACAAAAATTGAGTATTTGTGCATTGTAAGTATAGTCAGGAAACAGAATGAAAGAAAATCCAAGAATTAAAACAGAACGATTGTTACTGAGACCATTCGAACTCTCTGATGCTAATGATATCCAGCGATTGGCTGGAGATAAAGCTATCGCAGATACCACACTCAACATACCGCATCCTTACGAGGATGGTATGGCCGAGGAGTGGATTTCAACTCATCGTCCTCAATTTGAGGCAGGAGAACTTGTAAATTTTGCTATTGTCTCAAAGGTATCCAACGAACTAATGGGAGCTATAGGGTTGATTATAGTTCCTCAATTTGAGAGAGCAGAGCTTGGTTACTGGATTGGAAGACCATACTTGAAAAATGGATACTGTACAGAAGCAAGCAAGGCTGTTCTTCATTACAGCTTTAATACAATGAAGCTGAATCGTATTTACGCGTTTCACTTAAGCCGTAATCCTTCATCGGGCAGAGTGATGCAAAAAATAGGCATGACTCACGAGGGCAGAGCTCCTCAACATACGAAGAAGTGGAATAAATTTGAAGACCTGGAACAATATGGAATACTAAAGGAAGCATTTGAAAAAAGGATGGTCGGATAACCAATAGATGAAGCTTGTTCGTATGTCGCTGCAGTGAGTTGGGACTGCTAAAGGTTAGCTAACACTTAAAAAGGTATAAAATGAAAATATTCCTGATTTTTGTAATTGCAATAGTCGCTTCAATGAGCAGCTTTGTTGTTCATATTGCAACTGTAGATTGGTTGCCAGTCTGGATAGGTAACCAAATGCAGGGGATAAATATTCAGCCATCCTGGAGCGTTCGTTATGTTGCTGCAGTTACATCAGTAGAATATGGCTTAGCAGGCATTGTACTATATTCTCTTGCCCGCGAAAAACTTTTAGTTTTTGGTACATTTAAAACAGCCATAATCTTTTCAATTCTACTTGCATCCATCCATGGTGCGTTTGTTCGACAACCTTTAATGGATTATTTAGTTGGAAATCCCATGCATGTTGCATTAGTACAAAATGCCTTCAAGTGGCTTATATGGCTAATTATGTCATTTGTTATTGTGTATGGTTATGAGTTTATAGTCAAAAGAAACAGGTGTTAACAAGCTGATAAACAGAAATCAAATAGTTGGATTTTATTGAATCATGCTCAACAGATAATAAAGGAATTTGAAATTAAATCATGTCAAAATTATTCACCCCCTCAAAAATAGGCACTTTGGAGCTGAAGAATCGTTTTGTTTGCTCAGCTACAGTGGAATGTCTGGTTTCAGAAGACAATATTATAACAGATAAATATTTGAAAGTTCACAACAGACTTTCAAAAGGTGGTGTCGGACTGATTATACCCGGAAACTACTTTGTAAGTAAATCAGGGGTTGCTGTTGCCCGGAATTTAGTCATTGATAATGACAAAGTGATAGATGATCTACAGAAATTAACAAGTATTGCTCATGACAATGGGTCAAGAATAATTGCACAATTAAACCATGGGGGGCGACAGTGCAGCCCTGAAGTTATCGGCCAAACACCTTTATCTCCATCCTCAGTGAAAGACAGTCTAACAGGAATTCGTCCTATAGAGATTAAAACCGAAGAGATTAAAGAGACAATAAAGTCATTCGCAGAAGCAGCATTAAGAACTAAACAAGCAGGATTTGACGGAGTTCAAATAAATGCTGCACATGGATATCTGATCAATCAATTTTTGAGCACACGTACAAACCGAAGAAAAGATAACTGGGGAGGCTCACTTGAAAACCGAATGCGTTTTCTTATAGCAATATATGAAGGTATTCGAAATAAGGTGGGTAAGACGTTTCCTGTATTAGTTAAAATAAATGCCCAGGATAATATAAAAAAAGGTGTTACACTGTTTGAGAGTATTGCTTTATGCAAAAAGCTGGAATCAATTGGAATTGATGCCATTGAAATCAGTGGTGGGATAAAAGAAACCGGTTTTACTACAACCAAAGGGGATATTCCTGAAGATATACTACTTACGAATGTTAACATGCTGAAACGTATGTTGTTTAAATTTATCAGGGGAAAATTAAAAAAGGCTGCTAAATTTCAAGAAGGCTATCATCTATCTTGCGCAACAGCTATCAAAAATAGCGTTAGTGTTCCTATTATCTTAGTTGGGGGAATAAGAAGAAGAGAGATGATGGAAGGTATCCTTGAAAACGGAAATGCTGACTTTGTTTCCATGTCTCGTCCTTTTATCCGACAACCAAACCTGGTTAATAAATTATTAGAAAAACCCGACTCAGAGTGTATTGCTTGCGTTAATTGCAATAGATGTACTGTAGAAATTACTGTTAATAATAAACCTTTGCGGTGTTACTATATCCCACAAAAAAAAGAAGTTAGTAAATAATGTATATAGGGAACCTCTAATAATTAGAATTTTGGATAAAATACAAGGCATTTCAAAAAATAACGAGCCGATTTTATTACAGTTTTTTTTGGAAATAACAAAGTGTTTTGCCAAAAGAACAGTTATTAGAGATTCCCTATATTTATAAAAACTTGATTCATTTGTTTTCCACATACAAAAACTATGTTGTAATCACCAAAATATGTCAATTTGTCACGGAGGTCCCTAATGTCCTCCTTATTTATTAGAGGTTCTCAAGATTCAATTTAGTATAGAATTGTCACTTTATAAAATATGTGATAGATTATTTTAAAAAGGATTATGGATCATTTCCTTCAGAAATTCGAAATCAGGTGCCGTAAGGCTTCGCAGGTTCGAATCCTGCCTTCTGAAAAATTTTCAGATGTAGCAAAGTGGCAAATGCGCCTGACCATTATATTTCGGAAAGGCATATTTTATATATGTCTTTCCGAATGCTTCTCCATTTTTTATTGTAGGGAATCAAAGAATTCAAATACTCTTTTCTCAACACTTTTATGAATTTTTTGTCTGTTTTTGTCTATACAAATGGGTATATTAGCCCGTATACCCCTTTCAGTACAGATAGGAAGAAAACTAAAATGATCACTTCCATCAACAATACTAATGTGATTCTTTGGTAGTTGCAGAAATAGATGAGAGCCTATTCGCAACCCTACTTTTTTGTTATCTGCAATCAAAATAAAGTAATTTTTAAGACTATTAAAACTTTGAAAATTAAGAGATCTTCCATACCCCGGATCTAATGCAACAACAGCTTTTATTCTTTCGTCCCTGTAAGATGTTTCCACAATTTTCGGATCGAATTTTTTAAAGTTTACCTTTTTGATATCTGAACACTTCTCATAGAAAAAAGGATCCTGGGATTTGCAATCTGGATCAAGAGGATTCTGAAATTTCTTGAATGACAGTTTGGCACCCTTTAAGAGTAAAACAGAACTACCTCCCATGGAATGTCCTACTGCAAATATTCTTTTCTTGTCAATTCTACTCTTAAACGTAGACTTTTTTAATAAATTATCTAAAATAAACCGAAAATCATTAGCCCTGTGCCATACCCGGATTACACCAAAAACGGAGTCTTGCCCTGTTGTATTGTTTGGGTGATTGACTGAAGCTGCTATATAACCACGTTTTACAAAATATTCTGCAAGCCAGGCCAGATTAAGATTATTGCCACCAGAGCCATGGGACAAAAGAAGTAGAGGATATTTTTTACTTCTTTTACTTATTGGAATTTTTTCAATTCCCTTAAACCCTTTGAACACCGAACTGTTAACCTGATTCGACTTCTTTTTTGTATCACCAGGGTACCAGACAATTACTGATAGTTTTCTAAATCTAACACTATCGTACATAACCATATTACGATACCCAACACTATTTTCAGAAGCAATTAAATCAAAATTAATGCCAAATACAAGAAATAAAACGAATACCAAGAAATATTTTTTAAAGTTATATTGCATAACTATCTCCGTTTACAATTAAAAAGGTTCCAGTACAAAACGGACTAAAATTAATATTGATAATAGTGTTTGTCAAGAGACTTGTCGCCTTTATAAAAAAGACAATAAGGCACCTGTTAAGCTATAAAGTGTGATAACGATTTTTCAAACACGATTACAAACATTATAATCCAGAGAAATAGTTAGGGACGCCTGGATGCGTCGGGATAAACGGGTATAGTGTCGCAGGATGTTATCAATGCACCTTTGACGATTCTTAAAGTTCTGGTAGTGTAACCAAAAGAAAAAAGCATCCTACTGGGACTATTTTGAAGCATTGATACTTTTCAGGTATTCTACTATTTCGTTGCTATTCCGGATTCTTGCCATCTCTACTAAGGTCAGTTCCGGTTGGGCCGGATCAAAAAAGTCGGTGGTCGCTCCCCTGGCTACCATCATTTTTACCAGATCCAGGTTTAATCCGGTGACAGCATATGCAATGGGCGGATACCCTTTATTATCGAGGACTTTCAGTTTTGCGCCGTTGCTTAACAGCATTTCTGCCAAATCAAGATTGCCTTTGCCGGCAGCATAATGGAGCGGTGTCCTGTTAAACCAGTCTCTTTTATTGACGTCAGCCCCTTTTTCTATAATCACTTTTGCTGCTGCGTTCACTTCATAAAAATAGTTCGGCTGATGATAATCGCTTAAAAAATGCAGACCCGTAAATTTTTTATCGCCTTTCACTATATTCACATCGGCATTTAAATCTACCATTTTTTTAATTGACTCTAAACTTCCTCCACCAAAGTGTTCACAGGCAACGATGAAATAATGATTGACTTCTTCCTGAGTATATTTTTGACAGGATAAGGACAACAAAAAAAGAAAAATAACTGCTAGTTTTTTAATGTGTTTCAAACCTTTATCTCCTAATAATAAACTTCAATAATCACCATTATCACACAGGGTTCTTTTTTTACAACCATATAGTTCAACCTTGATTAACCAGAAGAAAAAATTAATGACGCTCCCTAATATCCTTTAAGGGAGTCTCTAATAACTGATCTTTTTGCGAAACACAGATATAACAAAAATAAAACTGTAGTAAAATCAACCCGTTGTTTTTTGTTACGTCTTGTTTTTTATCAAAAATTCTAATTATTAGAGGTTCCCTTAAATAACATAACTATTTTTTTTTAATATAATTTTTTTTTACTGAGGAACTAATTGTATCAATCCTGTTGGTCCAGACATATCCCGAATATCCACCGGGAATAAGGGCTAAATCATTTTCGTTGTCAAATCCTCCGGACCATTTCCCCTTCATATTGACCAGGAAAACCTTTGTATTTACAGATTTCATTCTTTCAAGAAATTTCTCAGGCCAGCCCCACAAAAACTTTGTATATTGAATTGGGAGATGAAGCTGAACATTTTTGATGTTCTCTGGGATATATCCACTCCAACCTATTAACTCATAAGAGATCAAAGCCTTTTTGATAATTTTTTTTGAGAAGGTTTTTACTTGTGGATATCTTTTTTTTATAGTTTTAATGGCTTGGTCATTCCCATAAATTGAAATATTTTCTAAATCTCCAGTTGAAAGCAAACTCAATTCCATAAGTAATAACTCACCAATTTCGTTTCCACTATCTTTAATATGGATAAGAAAAGCTTTTCCTTTAAAATTTTTAAAAATATCTTCAATTGATGTCATAAGTCCAACACCCTTTCCTCTTAAAGGGTAACTCTTTCCCTCATCATGAGTATATCCATATCCAACATCAAGTTTTTGAAGTTCTTTCAATGTAAAGTCAGAGACTTTTCCATGACCATTAGTTCTAAAATCAATAATATAGTCATGAAATACTACCAGTTTTTTATCCCGGGTAACTCTGATATCAAATTCCACCATATCAGCTCCATAGTTAAAAGCTGCTTTTATTGAAGGTATAGTATTTTCTATATAAAAATGCTCAGGAGGGTAAATTATTTTGGCCGTGTTAGTATTCCATTTCGCATTTTCAATTTCAAAAGTTTGTCCAAGTCCTCTATGAGCAAGTAATGATATGTTTTTTTTTGATTTGTCAGTTACAAAGTTGCAGTTATTTAGAATTATAAACAAAATCAAAATCAATAAAATTCTTACAAAATACTTTCTTTTGCTTTTATTCTTTGACATAGATATTTCTCATTATTTTCAATATTGTTCAAAAAAAATCATTTTTAACATTTCACTTTAATACACATTAAGACTATGTTTTACTGAATGTATCAGGAGCATAGTTAAGTGTTTATTATCAAATAATCAACCTAAAAATATAGATTCTTAGAATATGAATTAAGAAATCAGTTCATTTAAAACAATTAAGGGATTTTCAGGTTTATGGGAATCTCTAATAACCTCTCTTTTGACGAAATACATTGTTATTTCCAAAAAAAACTGTAATAAAATCGGCTCGTTATTTTTTGAAATGCCTTGTATTTCATCCAAAATTTTAATTATTAGAGATTCCCCTAAGATTTCAG
>JAAELO010000187.1 GCA_024226555.1 Desulfobacterales bacterium
TGACCTTACACCATCTATCTTAAAAAGAGTAAAATCAATATTGTCAAAATATCGAAATGTGGTATTGCCGCATGAGCATAGTTCAGAAGCTTTTCAGGCGTTATATGATTTAATTTCGAACGATGAAATATAACTCTCGCTACAGTGGGCGTCGGGAGCTATTTACTCCCGATTCCCTCGGCTTCGACCCTCGGAGGCAACTCAATCCCGCATTGCATTATTATGAACCACTAACCCTGCCAGAAAACATTTTCCCGCTGTAATCTATATTTGAGGGTTACACTATATGAGCCACTGTAACGCGGCACATAATCTAAGGAATTTGAGCAAATGAACTAAGGTTTTTGAAAAATATTATTATTTTTCTTCTTCATCAAAATCAACTAATTGTATAGAATTTAATCTTTTATCTCTATCCAAACTTCATATAAAAAAATCATTCCGAGCATAAAACAAAGTGTAAAAAACCGGATAGTTGCGAGATGAAAGATTAAATTTATTGAACTAAACCCGTTGAAGAATGGTTTTTAGATCGAGGCACTTCTCTATGGGGATTGTAAAAATTGGATTCGTGAGTGACTACTAATTTCTATAAGAATTTAAAAAAATCTTCATGATAACTCCCATAATATTTTCCTTTTTTCTGATATCGTTGACTGATTTTACCCTTTGCTTCTTTCTCATGGCGATCATTACCGATTACAGACGCAGCTGTCTGTTTATGTTGATACGTATAGAAAATATCAGTATTTAAATACAATTTGATATTTATGTTGTATCTTTAAGGGTAGTTAAACCTATCCGTTCAAAAAACCCCGGTCCGCTTTGTTCAGGAATTTTAAACATTTTTTTTAATTTTCCTTTTTTACAAAGCGGGCATTGAGAAATATCCTGGCCTGTCAGCTCCAGCATTAGCTCTTCCACCGACTTATTTGATAAATCATCAGGGATATTGTCCTGCCCGAGAATTTCACGACATTTTATCATATTGCTCTTTTTGCATCGATTTGCCATAAGCCCAAAATGACGAATACGCATAAATTTTTTAGGCAGAGCATGGAGAAGAAAACGCCTGATAAATTCATTGGCTTTAAGAACCATGGTCTTTTTTGTATCATCATTCTTTCGATCTCTATAAGAAAATGTAACTGTTTCATTTCCCATGCATAGGATTCGATTATTCGAGATAGCTACCCGATGAGTATACCGTCCCAGATACTCCAGCACCTTTTTGGGGCCGCCAAATGGTTGCTTAGAATAAACAACCCATTCATTTGAATATAATTGTTTCTTAAATCTCCGAAAGCCTGTATCAGTTCCAATATCAGCAATGCTACCGGGGAAAATCAAATCACCATTTTCAAATACTGTTTCCATCTGTTCAATGAACTTCCCTCGAAAAACCATTGACAAGGCTTTGACAGGAAATAAATATTTCTTTTTAGAATGTATCCACCTGTTTTTGTCATGGGAAAGATATCCTGCCGGTATCACACAGTGAAGGTGAAAATGATCCCGAAGCTTTTGATCCCAGGTGTGAAGGATTGCAGTAAACCCTATGTCTCCACCCTCTTTGTATCTGGACTTTGGGTTCCGGGCAAACTCTTTCAGAGTATCGGATACCGATCTAAAGAGAATATCCAGCATTATTTTCTTGTTACACAGAATGACCCGATTAAGATCATGGGGCAAGGTAAATACATTGTGAAAATAGGAAACAGGGAGAAGTTCTGCTTGTCTGGCTTCAAGCCATCTTGCTTTGGTAAGTGACTGGCATTTTGGGCAATGGCGGTTACGACAGGAATTATATGAATTTTGTGTTTTACCACAATCATCGCAGACCTCAACATGGCCTCCCAATGTTGCTGTTCTGCAAACAACAATGTCATGCATGATTTTGTAATGTTCTGGGGGCATGGGGCGTGATTTAATATATGCTTTCCCGTATTCACAAAAGACATCAGCCAATTCCGGATTAGCGGTTGAATTATTTTTTTCGGCCATGGCTCCCCCTTAATTGTCAAAGGGGCTTTTTATCTTTTTGAGACCATTCTCAGTCAGGCGCAAATAAATCATAGTAGTTGAGATTGAGCTGTGTCCCAGAAAGGTCTTTATTGAATATAAATCAACACCATCTTCAAGAAGATGCGTGGCAAAGGAATGCCTCAATGAATGGATGCCCCGGCCACGTTTAAGACCGGCTTTCTCCTTTGCCTTATTAAAGATTTTCCATGCCATATTTTTGGTCAAAGGCCTTTGAGGGTTACCCATAGGATAAAACAGATATTCTTTTGGGTGATATCGCTTCCAGTATATCTTTAAATCTTTTAACAGCTTGCTGGATAATAAAGTATATCGATCTTTGTTGCCTTTGCCCTGTTCGACTCTGATTAATTTGCGACTGGATTCTATATGCTCCGGCTTTAGTGATATTACTTCACTCACACGCAACCCTGCGGAATAAGCAGTAGTAAGTATCATTCTGTTTCTCATGTTGTCCGTTGCATCAAAAAGTTTTTTTAAATCAGATCGGCTGAATATAGCAGGAAGTTTTCTTGTGTGTTTTCTTTTGGGAATTTTGAATTTGATATTTTCTTCTTTCATTGTAGTTTTATAGAAAAAGTTCAACCCCGCTGCCAAACCATTACAACTTCCCCATTCAAGTTTTTTTTCTTCTTGAAGATAAATTAGATATGAAAAAACTTCATCTTCACTGATTAGATCAGGGGATCGGTTATAATACTTTGCAAGCCCTTCAACAGCATAGACGTATAACTTTTGGGTTCCTGGAGCAAATCTGCGAAGTTTCATGTCATTGATCATTTTCTGTCTTAACTGTGTCATGTCGGTTCTCCTCTTTTATGAATTAATGAAATATAGAAGAGATATCCGAAATTATTTTATCATGCGAGAAAAATTGACTTTGATTAGGTATTTTGATGATTACTGAGAAACGGAGGGAGAGCCACCGCGAAGCGGTTTAGTTCAATATATTATCAAGTTTAATTTTGAAAAGTGGCTCTTATGATCAGTTATGGGTCATTTAATTGAATTTTGAGTGATCGAGCTCATCAGATACGCCACCGAACTATCAAAAAATTAAACAACGTTTCTATAGATACACGCACATGGATTGATGCTCTTTTCATCATTATTAATAAGCGGCAGATGTCAATTCATGCGCTATGAACTATAACTGCCCGTTGAAGGCCTGGTTCTTTGATTGGTTCTTATATCCTTTAAATGCCCAGCCATTTCTTAGCTTCTTCCTGGCTACGAAATACCATTACATTGTATTTATCCTTATCAAGTAATGCCTCATACATTCTTCCCAGGCCAAACACATAATCTTCCTTGCAAAAAACAGCTATACTGATTTTTTTATTTGTATCTGGCAACATCGTTCGCCGTCCTGCCATCTCATAAATGTCTTCATTGCTTAACTCGAGAATAGCATCAGAATAGTCGGCAAGGACACGATAGCCTTTTTCTAAACCTAAGTTGGCAACAGCCGAGAAGTACGAAAAGATGTCATCTAGTTTAATTTCACCTTCGGCTTTTGAATAAATAACGTTTTCTTTTCTGTCATAATCGATAGAAATTGGCATGAACTTTTCCTTTTGATCATTAGATATTAATTCGCTGAAAAAGAATTTCAGCTATGGTATTTTATTTTTCGTGATTCCCAGAGGCTTTCCAGAAAGGCGAAAACAAATCAGCCAAACCATGAAAGCAGTATAA
>JAAELO010000188.1 GCA_024226555.1 Desulfobacterales bacterium
AAAACAAAAATATAAGAAAGAAAACTAATAATAAAATATAATATAAAATTATATGTAAACTTATAGTATAATGCCAAAATAAAAATATAAGAAAAATACTGAAAATACAATATAATATAAAATTATATGTGTACTTAGAGTGTAAGGTTTTCTAAATAAAAAATATAAGAAACAAAACTACTAATAATATAAAAATAAATATATATATATATATATATACTTATAGTATAAGGTTTTAAAAATATAATGAAAAAATTAATAATAAAATATAATGTATAATATTATATGTAGACTTATAGTATAAGGTTTTTCAAATAACAAGTATAAAAAAGAGTAATAAAATATAACATAAAATTATATGTAGAGTTATAGTATACGGTTCAAAATAAAAAATATAACATAAAATACCAGAAATAAAGTATAACATAAAATGTTATGTAAACTTACCTGATAATACAGGAGACGCCTTAGAAATACCAAAAATCACCGGGGAATACTGAGACTTTTTGCATTTAACCCAGCGCCGGTAGAGCGCAGGAGAAGCGCATTTTCTCGTCACCAGCCCGAGTCGAACCCCAATTTAACTCGATATTTCGGATGTAATCGTCTTTAGGTCTATCTAAATGGATTTAGAGGGATGAGATGGTTCCTACTTTATCCCCCACTCCGATATCAATGATTTGAAATGTGGGGTTAAAGTGGGTTTCGATCTGCACTGTCGTCTGCACTTGGAAGAGCTGCTGGAAAAATGATTTAGTTGTGACTCACCACCACTAACACCAAGTAAACGGTAGCGAGCATTAGATGCTTTGTTGAAGCTCTTCCCTTGCTCGTGGAGAGGCGTGAAAATTAGATGCTTTGTTGAAGCTCTTCCCTTGCTCGTGGAGAGGCGTAAATGCAAAAAGTCTCCGGAGGACTGTCCATTTCACCAGCAAGTTGCCAGTGTCAAGATTTTTTTAAGATGGGACGATTCTCTTCTTTTTTCATGCAAAT
>JAAELO010000189.1 GCA_024226555.1 Desulfobacterales bacterium
GCGGATACTTACAAAAAAAGAAATGAACAAACTTCTTGATCAACCGAACCTTGGTACATTGCTGGGTATCCGTGACCGCGCCATCATGGAAGTCTTTTATTCAACCGGCATTCGTAAAAATGAGATTTGCAGACTGACCATTTATGACGCAGACCTTACAGGAAAGATGCTGCGGATTAACAAGGGCAAAGGTCAAAAGGACAGGGTGGTGCCAGTTGGAAAGCATGCCGTCCGTTTTTTGAGAGAATACATCAGCCGCGTACGCCCTCATTATACAAAGAAAAACCGTACAAACCGTCACTTGTTTGTTGACCGTTCTGGAAAGCCCATATGCAAACAGGCAGTATGTGCGATAGTTAAAAAATATGGAAAGTCAGCCAAAATAAAAAAGCCCGTGAATCCGCATTTGTTCAGACATTGCTTTGCATCTGACCTGATTAAAAACGGCGCTGATTTAATTGCTGTTCAAAAGATGCTCGGCCATGTTTACCCCAGCACCACACAGATTTATATCCGATCCCTGGGAATTGATATCAAAAAAGTTCATCAAAAGACCCATCCCAGGGAGAAAGACAAAGTAAGCAGAAAAGCCGTAAAACCACAGATAGAAAGGATCAGACCGAAACATGAAACAGAGTAATCTAATTAAAATGGCAAAGGAATTTGAGAGATCATTAAAAGTATTAAACCGTTCAAAACGTACAATCCGTGAAATCATGCGTAAATTAAACACATTCCTTGATTATCTTCAATCCCTTGGTATTAAACACATTGACGGCATCACAAAAGATATTGTCAGAGAGTATCAAATTGAAATTTATCAGACCATCAATACAAAAGGCTGGCCCAACAGCGCAGCCTATCAAAACAGCATGATGTGTGCAGTGAAACAGTTTTTAAAATATCTGTCTGAATCCGGATATATGGTGTCAAA
>JAAELO010000190.1 GCA_024226555.1 Desulfobacterales bacterium
GGGCAACGCTTCGCCATCCCAGTATACATGTATGTAATTTTGGGTATAAATTGCATAAATGCATTACTCTTCTTTAAGGAGCACGTGCTTGTCCCTGGCGAAATGATACGACGGGAGTGCTTATGTTCGATTATCTCAACTTTTCATTTTTGGGTCTGGTTATCCAAGGTTTTCGTGCGCAGTGGCAAAATCCCTTTAGCAAAGTGCAATATCACGCAGTTGAAATCGACTTTCCTCAAGGCTCATTTAGCAGCGATAAAGCACTAAACAGTGTCAGAGCAGTGTTGTAGTCTGGTAGTAGTACTGGACTTCAACGGTTCATCAGTGAGGCATCTTAAAGAAACTTTGCCGGCACTCCAGCGCGAGATGGGCACGATGTGCTTATCAGCAACAGTTCCACAGCTATCAACTCAAAGGCTTGTGCAAGACTTCCTACAAGAAATGATGAGCGCGACGGATGTGACTAGATATAGATCTAGACAAGGATCACACTTTTGTATCTCCCCACAATCAATGTTCATCA
>JAAELO010000191.1 GCA_024226555.1 Desulfobacterales bacterium
AAAAGAGATTGTATCC
Source organism: Desulfobacterales bacterium (assembly GCA_024226555.1). GTDB lineage: Bacteria > Desulfobacterota > Desulfobacteria > Desulfobacterales > JAAELO01 > JAAELO01. The sequence goes on from JAAELO010000191.1 coordinate 17, forward strand.
CATAATAAAAACGAGATACAGATACTACTTATGCCTGAAACAATTGATCTGACATTTAAAGAAGCAACAGAGTTAGAGGCAATAATTCCTGAGTTAACAAAAACAGGATTTGAGATCGAACCTTTTGGTGGAAATACATTTATTATAAAGGCAGTTCCTTCAATTCTTTCAGATTGTGATGTTGCAAAAATTATCTCTGAAATAGCAGAAAAAGCAGTTACTAAAGACTATTCAAAAAGACCTGATGAACTTCTGGATGAAAGTCTGATATTAATGGCTTGTCATGGAGCTATAAGAGCAAGGCAAAAACTTGATATCAAAGAGATGGAGAATATTCTTGCAAGGCTTGATCATTGTAAGAATTCGTCCCATTGCCCCCATGGAAGACCAACCTGGATAAAGTATTCTGTTTCTGAAATTGAGAAAAATTTTAGCAGAATTGTTTAGAGAATATAAAAAATCTAATAGCGAAGCTTTTTCTATTAGCTCAATTTATGGGAGCCTATAATAACTGCCTTTTGATCGAACTACAGCGTTCTTCAAAAAAAAGAACTGTTGTAAAATCGTCTCGTTATTTTTTTCTCGGCCTTGTATTTCAATCAAAATTCAAATTATTAGAGGTTCCCTTAGATGAAAATTATTTATGAAAAAAAATCATTTTTTAATTCTCTTTGAACTAATAATTAAAAATCGTAAAATCTAAAAAACAATTATATTTTTGATAAATTATATTTATTTGACTCTACCAACCAAACACTATATAATTTAATAAAACCTAAAAATATTAGATAGTTATTTAATAGTCTAAGGGCTCACTTCCGGTCTTGATTTATTTCTTAGTATAAAAAATATGAAAGATTCGTGTTCCTGATAAAGGTTATTGAGATTTCTATAGTTTTTATTTTGCGCGGCGGTTATTTTTTATTTTGACAACAGTTTTTAATGGTGTTAACAGAGAAGTATCCTAAGCGAAAACGGAAACGAAAAAACTAAAAATTAAAGTTGTACCGATGGTGCAATGTTCCATAATTGAGCCCAGTTTTGTTGCTGCTGTTCGATTCTTTTATTTATATTGGGGGAAAAGGAGTTTTTAAAAAATGAACGAGTTTCTACAAAGCCTTCGCAGTAATTCTAAGGAGAAGCGCTTTAACAGATCACCTCGTAGAAATTATGAAGGGAATCAATCCCAGTCATATAACCAACGGGGAAATCAAAGACATAAGAATTATGGGAATGAGACAGCCGCTCTATCCCACGAGAACCTTGAGATGATCAGGAGTTCTCTTGAAGATATCGTTGTTAACCAGGGTTATCTAATTGAGCTTGAAGAGAGAAAAACTGTAGCTGAAGAAAGAAAAGCCGGAGCTATGGAGAAAATAGCACTTGCTGTTACAAAATTCGGAAATCTCACAGGTTCTTCTATGCTTGACTCTTTAAATGAAGTTACTGAAGAGTTTGCTTCAGATGATCTTCAGACAGAGATGGGAAATGACGATTTTAAAGGTGTTAATGAGAAAGATGATGTAATGAAAATCATCACTGATATGCGTGAAAGTGGCGCAACATACGATCAGATTGCAATGCATTTAACAGAGAAAAATCTACCAACCTTCTCTGGCAGGGGTAGTTGGCATGCTCAAACTATTCACAGATTGTATCAGAAGTCGTAATTTAAGATTTCTAAAATTTACCGATCAATAAAAGGGCTTTTTATAAAAGCCCTTTTTCTTTAGAGATTCCCTTGTGTTAAAAATATGGATATACTTGAAATAATTCGCGAATATTACGTTGATAATAGAACCCTTTATGATATTTTCATGAAGCACTCAATATCTGTCAGGGATAAAGCCATTGAAATAGCTGAAAAGGTACCCCATTTAAGCCCGGATCTTCAATTTGTTGAGGAAGCTTCAATGCTCCATGATATCGGTATTTTTTTAACAGATGCTCCTTCAATCAATTGTCATGGAAAATCTCCATATGTTTGTCATGGTTTTAAGGGTTTTGAGATTTTAGTAGAAAAAGGTTATAAAAAACACGGGCTTGTTTGCGAAAGACATACATTGATGGGAATTTCTATGGAAACAATTGTTGATCGTAGACTCCCACTTCCAAAAAGAGATATGATACCATTAACAGTTGAGGAAAAAATTATTTGTTATGCAGATAAATTTTTTTCCAAGTCAGGTGATGGTAGAGAAAAAAGCTTTGATATTGTTATTAAGGAACTCGGTAAATACGGAGAAGACCAGGTAAAAAGGTTTTTTGAGATTAAAAACCTCTTAAAGGATTAAAAATGCCACGATTAACAGATATATTTTGTGATTTTACTGAACTTGATGCAAATGAGAATTACGATTCCCTTTTAAAACAAACCAATAAAGCAATTTCAAAAGAATCATCATGTGTGATCTATAAAAAAGAGAACATTGCAGCAGAAGATCTGATTACGATAAAAAATATAAGTGATCTTTTAAAATGCAATAATATCCCTTTTTTGGTTTATAACGATATCATGCTTGCAAAAATAACGTGTGCCTGTGGAATTATCTTTGATAATCCTCAATTATCTATCCCTTCAATCAGGGAATTTTTAGGTGAATATGTTTTAATTGGAAGCCGGAAAAGCTGTGACAAAATAGATTTTGCAATGGATGATTATGTAAAAAAAGATAAAAATATCAAAAAAGAGATTGAAAAACCCTGGTCCAATGAATTTTTGTTAATTAAAGAGATCCTTACAGTTTCAAAAAAAAATATGCAGGGGAATATTGTAATACCTGCCGGGGTCGATGATACGTCCCTTTTAAAGGATATCAAAAAGCCTGTTATATCAACAGACACCCAAAGGGAAAATATACACTTTAGAAGGGAGTGGCAAACTCCTTTTGAGATAGGTTACAAAGCTGTTGTTGTAACTTTGAGTGATCTTGCCGCCTCATTTGCGAAACCTCTTGCTCTGTTCATAAACCTTTCTTTACCAAAGAATGTCTCTGAAAGTTATGTAAAAAAATTATATGAAGGTGTTAATGAAGCACTTGAAAAATACCATTGTACTATGGGAGGAGGTAACATCTCCGGAGGCCTGGAATTATCGCTCGATCTTTTTGTGATTGGAAGTGGTTTTAGTCAGTTCCATCCTGTAAGGGGAAATGCTAAAGCCCACGACCTTCTCTGCTGCACAGGTCCTCTTGGCGAAGCAAAGGCTGGTCTTGAACTATTAGGAAAAAGATCAAGCGATAATAGCAGGCTTATAGATAGATTTAAAAAACCCACAGCAAGATTTGATGTGATTGAAACTCTTTCAAAAAATGGTGTGCGTTGTATAACGGATGTTAGTGACGGCCTTTTAGGCGATGCCGGGCATATAGCAAAAGCATCAGATTTAACGGTTAAATTTCGCCCGGAATCCATTAAAATTTCAAATGATTTGCTTTCATATTGTTGCGATAACGAAAATAAGGCACTTGAGTATATTTATACCGGAGGAGAGGACTATGAACTGCTTTTTGCTTGTTCCATCGATAGTTTTGAAAAAATAAAAGCAATCGAGGAAGATGTCTATATTTTAGGAGAGTTTATTGAAAAAAGAGAGGAATTCTTTGTAAATATACCTGAAAATTTAAAGTCTTTTGATCATGGAACATCTTCAATAGCACATCCGGGAAAATAATAGTTTAGAATATCCTGATAGGATAAACCATTTTTTGCCATAGCAACAGCTCCTTCCTGACAAAAACCAACCAAATGCCCGTGCCCTTTACCTGTGAAATAAATAAAATCACCTTCCGCTTTAATTTTAAAATCTATAGATTTTAAAGTGCGCCATCCAAGTTCTCTGTTAACCATAAGTCTGAATCTATCTATTGGATACATACTCTTCCCGGCAAGAATATATAATCTTCCATTTTTTTTACTAAGAATATAGTTTGATTTTTGTACCGAGAAGATTTTGCCCAGTTTTTTTCGCTCTATCATTGTCTTCCAGATATATGGATCTTTTATATTTGATCTTTTATTTCTAAGGTATTTAATATCTTTTCCCCATACTTCATATGCAGAATATATATTTTCGCTGCATTTAGCATGAAAAAAAATCTCAGCAAATCTATTATCAAATGTTAAGACCTTTCCAAAAGTCTGCGATATTCGATTAAGAGCTTTTTCATCATAATCTGTTATTCCTTTATAAACCTGACTTATTGTCAAATCATTAAAGTCCCATTTTTTTTCCGGCCTGATGTGGGAAAGTGCCCATGTTCTTGAGATAACAGATTGTGCGCACATAGCTTCTGCCTCTTTATAACCAAGTTCTGACAATACTACAGAAATAACGTATTTTTCCAGTGGAACAATATTTACAATCGTAAGTTCACTTTTTTCATTCCTGTAAATAGCTATAGTCCCAAAATACTGTCTTTTAAAGTTAATTTCTGGTATTTTCAAAGTATAAATCGAAGGGGTATTAAAAGTGACAGGGAGTTTACTTTTTAAATTTACTTTTATCTCCTCAAAAATGCTTTCTGGATATGAGATAAAAACCTTTTTAGGGTGATATCTTTCCAAAATCCTGACTCTGACATGATTATTTTGTCCATAGCTATTGATTGGAAGAAGAAATAATATTAGTATTAAAACAACTTTATTCATGGTTTTTTTTATATCACTTATATTTAATAAAAAACAAAAGTTTTAGTTAAATAATCCGATATATATTTTCAAGTTCTGTAAAATGAGAGTTGGTTCAAGGGAACCTCTAATAATTAGGATTTTGATTGAAATACAGATTATAAAAGATTCTCGTTTTATAAAATAACTGAATGAGAAAAATAACGGATTGATTCGTTTATAAAAAGCTTTTTATTTTTTAAAAAACACAGTAGTTCGGTCGAAAAAGAGTTGTTAGAGATTCCCTTAATATATATTTTATGTTAGCTCTATACACATATATTGATAATGTACAATGCTTCGGAGGCTTAAAAATGAGGTTTTCCAGATTACTAATAATTTTACTAACAGCTTTATTTATAGCAGGTTGCTCATCTGGAACTGCAAAAAGAGCTTCTGTTGATGAGCTTTTGGTTGTAACTAAAACCCAGGCGAGAATGACATCTATTTTTAAGCAGATTAAGCAAAGGCAGCTTGCCCAACTAAAAAAAATGAAGATACCTAAAAAGCTTCGTCCCATTGCTGAAGATTATATACATAAAATTGCGCTTATATATGAATCTGAGATGAATTGGGATAATGTTAAAGAAGATATAAGAAATGCTTACACTTCCACATATACTGAAAATGAGATTGACAACCTTGTTGTTTTTTTTAAAACTCCGGAGGGGCAGCTCTATATAGAGAAAATGCCTGTTCTGACCCATAAAGTAATTGAAGCAGAACAGAAGCATTTTGAGAGAATCCTACCTCGCATCAAAGCACTTATCAACCGACTCGTAGAAGATGTTCATGAGAGCGATAAAGCAGTTACGAAGTTGAGTGAGGGGGAGGAGAAGAAGGACGTCGAAAAAAAAGAAGATAAGAAGTAGTAGTGGCATTGTAAAATTCCTCCATATACTTCGTTATATATTATTGCCAGTCCTCAACATATTGAAAAAGAAGAAGTGGCGTTGTAAAATTCCCCCATATACTTCGTTATAATTTTATTGTAAGTCCTCAACGTATTAGAAATACGCCTCGTCCTTACAAAAAATTAGTGCCTTGTATATGTGAAGCGCAATAAAAAGGTAAAACATTTTTTATGCTATTTGTTTTTTACTTTGCCACAAGTATGAATTTTCTGTTCTCATTACAAAACCTTCATTACAATAAAAATTTTCTAAAAGTTTTAATAATACATTAAAAAAACTAAAAGCTTTCTTATTTTCTGGACCACCCAGCGTAGGGTGCGTTAACGGTTTATCAACGCACATTTACAGGATTTTATCAAAAAACAAATAACATCAAAACCTCGGTGCCATTTCTTAATTTATTGGTTTTAATTTACTTCATCTTTCAAATATTTATGTATTCAACTTCCAAAACCTAAAACATTTATCATTTACAGCAACATCCTCCTATAATCTCGTTATATTGCAAATAAATCTTTATTGTACTTGGTTGTAGATCCAATAAGAAAAGTGTAGTAGGTCGGCTTGAGGAACGAAACCCGACAAACTCTGAAATACTGATTTGATCGAAAATGTTGGATTTCGCCTTTGGCTCTATGCAACCTACATTAAACCTTATTCTATTCAACTCTGTGGGAATATCAAAAATCATTTGTGAAAAAATGATTGCTGTGGCAAAGTAAAAAACAAATAGCATAAAAAATGTTTTACTTTTTTATTGCGCTTCATATATGCAAGGCGTTAACGTTCGATTAGGCGCGAAGACGTACGATCTTTGTACTTCAAGCGTCTAATCGGTTGTTAGAACGCAGCATATGAAGGAATTTTACAAAGCCATTTACGATTCTTCACCCTTTGGAGCCAAGGCGAAGCCCCCCATGTATGAAATAAACATCACCGGCGATCCCCTCGTTTTTATACATATCGCCTACAAACATAGCTACCTCTTCAGGCTCAATTAACCTTCCAATCGGCACATTTTCAATAATTCTATCAAGAGCTTTCTGATTCATATTCTTAACCATATCTGTTCCGACATAACCGGGGGCAACAGCAATGCACCTCAGTCTGTCTGATAATCCTCTTCTGAAAAATTCGGCTGTAATAACTTTGGGCATGACTGACATCGCAGCTTTCGTTGATGAATAACTGATCTGTCCGGCGGTTCCCAGTGAACCTGTGGAAGATACAAGGCAGATAAGCCCTTTACACTTATTATTTATCATTCGCTCAGAGCATTCTCTAACAGTTAGAAAAACTCCTGTTAAATTGATATCCACTACCATTTTAAAATCTGAGAGTGGCATCTTCATCTGAACCTTTCCTTCTCTATCAGGGGAAACCATAAGTCCATCTTTAATAATTCCTGCAAAAGGAGCAACCAGATTTATCTGCCCGAATTTTTCTATGGCAGTATCTGCTAATCGACCGCAATCATCTTCATTTGTAACGTTGCAAACTACAATTTCTGCAACCCCTCCCATACCTTCAATTTTTTCTTTGGCTTTTTTAAGAGGTTCTTCTGCAATATCACCAAGTACAACTTTTCCACCCTGTTTCACCCAATATTCAGCAAGGGAAAGGCCAATTCCGCTTCCCCCTCCGGTAATGACAGCGACTGAATCTTTAATTTCAAGCATTGGTTTTCCTCCTTGTATAATTAATATAAACCTGTTTTAAAACTTGAGTATATGGAACTCTAATAATTAGAATTTTGATTAAAATACAAGATAAGTGAAAAATAACGAGATGGTTTTACTACAGTTATTTTCGGGCTTAACGTAGTATTTCGGTCAAAAGACAGTTATTATGTTCCATAAGAATTTTTTGAATCAAACTGTAAAGTACTGAGTATTTCTGAAAGCATCAGTAATTATAGTTTGTTAAAAGATAATAATCAATTTAAAATTGTGCTAAATTAGCTATGTGTGATTTTTTTCACAGGCAGTTAAGTTTTATTTTGTTAGTATGACTCCACCTCAAATTTGAAAATGGAGATCTTATGAAAGTCACTTGTATCGGTTGTGGTAATGCTTTTAGTAAACTTCTTTTTAATCAGTCTTTTCTTCTTGAAGAGGATGGAAGAAAACTTCTCATAGATTGTGGTTCCAAAGTCCCAATGGCTCTTTATCATCATAATATAGATGTAACTGAAATTGACGATATCTATATTTCACACCTGCATGCTGATCATATCGGAGGTCTTGAAGAGATGGCCTTTGGTAGATATGATTGGGCGATGAATCCAAAACCTGATAAAGCAATCAACTTTAAAAATGTCGAAGCGCCCCATTTAATATGTGAAAAAAATATGATGGAAGACTTATGGAACAAGTCTTTGCGCGGTGGACTTGAAAGCATGGAAGGTTTTATAGCAGATATTGACACTTTTTTTGTTACCAAACCCGTTAGTGTTGATGAACCTTTTGAGTGGATGGGTTGGGAGTGCAAACTTATTCAACAGATTCATATTGTTACCGGAACCAAAATTATGGATACTTACGGTTTGTTCCTTTCAAAGAGTGGGCACAAATCAATATTTTTTACCACAGATACTCAGCATTATTCACATGCCCAGGCACTTGTCTTTTTAGAGGATGCAGATGTTATATTCCATGACTGTGAACTCACACCATTTGTAACCAATGTACATGCAAACTATATTCAATTAGCAGGGTTTGATGAAGCCGGGACAAAGAGATTACCAGACCACATTAAATCTAAAATTAAACTGATTCACTATCAGGATTACAAAGTTGATGGGAAAAAAATGGTTGTTAAAGATTCCCCTTACAATTTTTTCAGAGCCCCTGACTCACAAAAAGAACATGTTGGGTTTATAGATTTTGACTGGGATGAGCAGGCAAAAAAAGATGGTTTTAATGGTTTTATAAAATTAGGTGAAACGTTTGAGTTTTAAAGTTATGTAAGCAGAGTTGAGCTTGCACCAAATACTGTGTTGCAAAACAGTTCGAAATATAGAAAAAATATATCTTAACTTTTTGACCCTTGTATTTGCTACAACCTTAACTCTGCTTACATAATTTTAGCTTTGTTGTGTAGAAATGCTTAAGATGGTCAGAAAACTTCTGTTTTAACCTATTTCGAGAGATTCGAGAGCATTTTTAGCAGCATCCTGTTCGGCAGCTTTTTTGCTTTTTCCTATTCCAACACTTACAAGTGTTTCTATCTCAAGCTTCACTTTGAATGTTTTGTTATGGTCAGGTCCTAATTCATCCACTACTTTATATGTAGGCATCTTTTTATACTTGATTTGAGAGTATTCCTGAAGAAGACTTTTGGGATCCTGAAAAGAAGGAGTGTGTCCTGGATCCAATAAAATTGAAAAGTTATCATCTGTGAAACTAAAAGCTGCGTCAAAACCGGCATCAAGATATATTCCAGCAATTAATGCTTCAAGAGTATCAGACAGAATTGAGTTTTTTTCCCTTCCATTTGTCTGGATCTCCCCTTTTCCAAGTTGGATATATTTTCCCAGATCAATTGTTCTTGCAATAGCGGCAAGTTGTGTTTCACAAACAAGATTTGCTCTCATTCTTGAAAGATCGCCCTCTTTAAGGATTGGGTACTTATCCATAAGAATGTGACCTACGATAAGGTTAAGAACAGCATCCCCTAAAAACTCAAATGTTTCGTTGTCCTGCATTTTTTTGTCTGAATTTTCATTTACATATGAACTATGACAAAGTGCTACTGTCAATTTTTGTTTGTCTTTAAAAGTATAATTAATGTTCTTTTCAAGTTCTTTAAAATTTGTGATATTTTTCATTTTTTTCGCCTATTTAACGGATGAAAGAGTTCAACGGGAACTACAAGATCTCCGGTACCCTCACCCATTTTTATATTTTCCTTGTTATCTCCATGAAAATCAGAGCCACCTGTTACCAGGAGTTTGTTTTTTTTAGCACAGTTTATATAAAAATCTGTTTTTTCTTTATTATGTCTTGAGTAGTATGCCTCAATTCCCATCAAACCATAATCTTTAAGTTCTAAAATAAGGTTTTGAAACCTATTATCAGAGATATTTAACAGCCCTGGATGGGCTAAAACAGGAATTCCTCCAGCATTTTTAATTAAGTCTATTACAACTTTAGATTCAGGTCTGAACTTTCCAACATGGGCCTTTGCTCCCTGAGCGATATAAACATCAAATGCCTCAGTTATAGATTTAACATAACCTTTTTTTAACATAACATTTGCGATATGGGGTCTTCCAACTTGCCCCCCTGAGATCTTCTTAATCTCTTCAAGGGTGATATCAAACCCTAAATCATTAAGTTTTTTAACTATCAGAGGGTTTCTGTTTTCCCGTCCATCTCTTAACTTTTGAAGCATCTTATTTAATTCTGAATCAAAAGGGTCAAAATCATACCCAAGAATATGAAAGCTTCCTGAAATGGCATCACGATATTGCAACGGAGGAAATGAGCTGATCTCAATACCAGAAATTATAGACACACTTTTGCTTCCGGTTTTTAAAACTTCAATGGTTCCGGAAACTGTATCATGGTCTGTTACTGAGATAGCATGTAGGTTCAATTCTTCAGCATGAGTAACTATCTGAGCAGGAGAATATGTTCCATCAGATGCAGTAGTGTGTATATGAAGGTCTATCCAGGAAATATTATTGTCCAAGAGCTTTTTCTAAGGCCTCTTCCTTGGTTTTGCAATTTATACATTGACTGGTTACAGGTCTTGCCCTTAATCGTTCATCTGAAATATCTTCTTCACAAGCTTCACATATTCCATAAGTACCATTTTCAATTCTGTTTAGTGCGCTTTTAATTTTTTTAATAAGCTTGTGTTCGCGATCCCTGATTCGAAGCTCAAAATTTCTATTTGCCTCATGAAGAGCTCTGTCTGTTGGGTCTGGAAATGTTTCTTTTTGAGTCGTCATGCCTGAAACGGTAGTGCCCGCCTGGTCAATAAGTTCACTTAATTTTTCGTTTAATAGGATTTTAAATTCTTCCAATCGTTCTTTTTTCATGGTCAAACCTCTCATAAACTGTTTAACATGTGTACTTAAAAGGGCATTGTATACATGATTACTATATAATGTAAAGATTTAATTATTCCATAAAGAATAAGAAAAATCTGGAAACAAATAAAAATATTTTAATTTAAATCAAAGAGGTTTCTGAGTACATTTAAGTATTCAGCCTCTCTTTTAATGTGATTATTGTTACCTTTCAAAAGTGTAATAGGGTGATGTAATATTTTATTGATCATGGAATCAGTCATACGCTCAAGAGCTTCTTTGTCCTCATCTGTCGGGTTATTGAGGTTTCGATACGTTTTGTTGATTTCACAATCAGCAATTTCTTTCATCTTCTCCCGAAGTGCAATAATTGTTGGAACAACTTTAAGCTCTTCAACCCATGTTGAAAATTTTAGTACAGATTCCTCAACAATTCTCTCACCCTTAACAGCTTCTTTATTTCTCTCCTCAATGTTGTCATCGATTATACCATTAAGGTCATCAATATCATATACATATGCATTGGTAATTTTATTTATAGTTGGATCAATATCTCTTGGTACAGCGATATCAATAAAGAAAAGAGATCTGTTTTTTCTTTCCTTCATGATATTTTTAACCATTTTATTTTTAATTACATATTTATCCGACCCTGTGGAACTTATAATGATATCAACTGACTTTAAGTTGCTCTCAATCTCTTCAAATTTAATTGCGGTTCCGTTAAATTTTTTAGCAAGTTTAACACCATTTTTAAATGTTCTGTTTGCAACATAGATATCTTCAACTCTGTTTCTTAAAAGATGCTCAACAGCAAGTTCCGCCATCTCCCCCGCTCCCACAAGAAGAGCTTTTTTACCTTCAAGAGAACCAAATATTTTTTTAGCAAGTTCAATTGCTGCATAGCTAATAGAGACGGCGCTATCACCAATCCCTGTTTCAGTTCGTATTTTTTTTGCAGTGTTCAAAGTTCTGTGCATTAACCTGTTTAAAATGGCTCCGGATGATTTCACAGTTGATGCAAGTCTGAAAGCATTCTTTATCTGGCCAAGTATCTGAGGCTCTCCAATCATCATTGAATCCAGACTTGAAGCAACCCTGAAGATATGTTTTGCAGCATCATCATTTGTATGCAGGTAAAGATTTTTTTCGAAATCTTTAATAGGAATTTGCTTTTTATCTGCGAGATATTTTTTTAAAGTAACTATTGATTTTTCGCTGTCTTTTGAAGTGAAAAGGAATTCAACCCGGTTACATGTTGATACAATAAGAAGCTCTTCAATATCCTTAGAGTTTGCAAGCTCTTTAAGGGTTTTTTTTACATCATCATCTGAAAAAGCCAGTTTTTCACGAAGTTCAACAGATGCTGAGTTATGATTTAAACCTATCAATAAAATATTAAACATTTAAGACCAACAATTCATTTCATATGCAAATTCTTGAATTTACTATATGAAATTATTTTTTTGTGCAATAAGAAATATCACCTTAATATTGCTTAAAATCTTGTGAATTCACCGTGATGACCATTAAACAGAAAATTCACACCAATAAATGTAAAGATGATTAATAAAAAACCAATTATAGCCATAATTGCAGATTTTCTGCCTTTCCATCCCATGGTAAGCCTTCCATGTATAAGTACAGCATATGTTAACCATGTAATAGCAGATAATATTTCTTTGGGATCCATACTAATAAACTGACCCCATGTCATTTTTGCAAAAACAAGACCTGTTATAAACCCCAGTGTTATAATTGCAAAGCCTACATTAATGCATGTGTTACATGTACTATCAAGCAGTTCTAAAGAGGGAAGTCTTTTGAAGAAAAAACCATGCATTTTATTTTTTATTGCATGCTCCTGAATCAGGAATAAAAGAGCACAACAGCAAGCAAGTGCAAAAGCACCTTCCCCTGCAAACATTGCTGTTATATGAATAAAAACCCAGATACTTTTATAGGATGGGTTTATAAATTGCTCTGTTGCCGGGAGTTGTGTCGCTATTAAAAAAAGGATACAGGCTAACGGAACAGACAACGTACCTAATATTTTTAGTTCATACCTGAACTTGAGAACTATATAGACAAGAGATATTGACCAGGATGCTATCATAATAGCTCCACGAAGATTATATGCAGGAATATGCCCGGTCTCATGAAAACCTATGAAAATTACAGTTGAATGCATTACAAAACTTAAACAGAGAAGATAGTAACCAATTTTTGAATATCTCTCCTTTTGAACAAAAAGAAACAATATGTAGGAAACTGAGCTTAAAATATAAGTCAAAACACAGATTGTTTTTAAATATTCCATAGTCTACTCCATTTTTATTAATACTTCGTAAGGCTTCGCCCAAAATTATAAGTTCCAAATTAGAAAAATTACTATGGAACCTCTAAAAGATTTTTAAAAATATATCCTTCGCCCAAAATATCAAGTAATAGTTTGTCAATATCCTTAACTCTTTTTTCTTTAACCATCTCAAGTAAGCTACCTTGGATAATTTTTTCAAAAATATCTTTATGTGAATCAGGGTTTTTAGATTCATTCAGCAGTTTTTTCCTGATATTACCCATAATTGTCAAAAAATCTGCATATTCAGGTCCAAACATCTCATCAAGTTCTTTCCGGATAGATTTTGCAAAAGCAGGGCTTTTTCCGCCTGTTGATACAGTAACTATAAGGTCACCCCGACTCACAACTGAAGGAAGTGTAAAATCACAGGCTTCAGGTTGATCTGCTATATTGCACAGTATATTTCTCTCTTTTGCATGGATACTGATTTTATTATTTAATTTTTCATTATTAGTTGCACAGATAACAATAAAAATACCTTTAAGGTCAGAATCTTTATAGTCTCTTTTGTGAATTGTAAGATCTGTATTTTCAATTTTTAAAACCGATTCTGATATTTCAGGACTAACCAGGGATACTTTTGCTCCACATTTAAGAAGTGTCTTTATTTTTCTCCCGCCGACTTTTCCACCGCCAACAACAAGACACTTTTTATTTTTAATATCAAGATTTACAGGATAATAGTTCATGTTTAACAGTACCTGATTGTAAGACAAGCTCTATATTAAAGGGAATCTCTAATAACTGTTCTTTTTGCAAAATACTTCGTTATATCCAAAAAAAACTGTAATAAAACCAGCTCGTTATTTTTTGATATGCAAAGATTTTATAAAACTAAAAGCTTTTATAAACGTTGTATTTCATCAAAAACTTCAATCATTAGGTTCCCTATAAGCTACCTTGTGTTTATGGTTAACAAATCTTTACCCAAAATAAGTTCACCACTATATGTTTTTCTACACTCTTTTTCAATATCAACTTTCTCGCATTCAGGGTAAAAATGTGTGAGAACAAGTTTTTTTACAGCAGCTTTTGTTGCTATCTCTCCAGCAAGTGAGGGTGTGAGATGTCCATCTGTTTTCAATTCATCAGGATGTGAACATTCTGATATTAAAATATCTGAATTTTTAGCAAGGTCTATTAGATTCTTAGAATAATCTGTATCCCCGGAATAAACGATTGAAAAGTTCCGGTTTTTTATTTTATAAGCAAGACTCTGGGGTGTATGATTAACTTTTGCAATATCTATAGAGAATGTTTTAAAATTAACGGTTTTCTTTATTTCAATAATGTCAAGTATGTCTCCAGGGTCGATCCACTGATTGTATGCCTCTTTTAGTTTTCCAAAAAAGTCTTTGAACCCGGCGCCGGCATATATTGATAGCTTTTTATCCCTTTTTTTTCCATATTTTGATGCAAAAAGAAAAGGTATTATTTCACATGTATGATCCGGATGGAGATGGGTGTATAAAATGATATCTATATCATTAATATGAACCCCGTATTTTAATAGCCTTCTAATTGTGCCTGCCCCGGAATCGATCAGTATTTTTTTTTCTGAAATTTCCACAAGCGCAGCGCAGGAGCTTCTTTCAAGGGAAGGAACACATGTTCCTGAACCAAGTATTGTAATTTTAAATTTTAAATCATCTTTTATATTCATTTATTAACCTTTCTGCTGATTTATAGTTTTTACCATAAAAACTTATTAAACGACCAGTTTTAATAGTGTTTTTCTGAAATCAGGATTTTCTTTATTGAGAATATAAAATTTATTTTGTATCATGTGCTTGACTTAATAAAAAATGAATGATAATTAGCACATGCTTTTCGTTGCTGGGGCGTCGACAAGCGGTAAGTCACAAGGTTTTGATCCTTGCATTCAGAGGTTCGAATCCTCTCGCCCCAGCCACTAAATAAAAACGAAGTTTTTATGTACCTCTTTAATCCTGTTAGACTTAAATAACGTCTTGAGTAAAAAATTAACGCTTTTTCTGATTTTTTATGGATGCTTCTCAAAGTATACGTAAGCATTTTTTATGTACCGCTTTAATCTTGTTATATTTACTCAACGTCTTGAATAAAAATCATACAAAAGTATCTTTAATTTATATATTACTCTATAAATTTGTGAAAAAATTTAACTAATATAAAGTATCATTAACGTATATTACTCTATAAATTTGTGAAAAAATTTAACTAATATTTTAATAGAGATTTTTATGGATGCTTCTCAAAGTAGCTTTGATTTTATTTGTCCTTAAGTTTTCTAATTAAGATCCGATAAAACACTCATGAAAACCTTATTAAGAATTTCAATTATACTATTTATCCTTCTCACAACAACTCTTTATTCCCAGAGTGTTCCCAAAAAAATGAATTTTAGAGCAAGAGATGCCGCGTGGAGAGCAAAGGAATCAAGTCCATTATCTAACTTCAGAGTTAGAGACAGAGAGTGGATTAAAAAAGATGTTCGTATTTTGGGTTGGCGCAAAAAAGATATTAAATGGAGAGAAACAGATGCAAGAAGCGATAGTAACTTCCGAAAAAGAGATGCGGCCTGGCTTGCTGAAGATAGTCGGTAAGGTGCTGAAAAATAAGGGCATAATTAAGGGATAGGTGTTTTTTGGGAGAAATCCCTATAAAAATGAAGTTATCCCCCCATAGACAAAGTAATTTTATAAAAATATAGTCATATTCAAATACATACCGAGTGGATGTTTAACGATTTTTTCCTCCCGTTTTTAGTATTTTCTAAAAGTTTTCGCAAAAAATAAAATCGACGGTTCCAATCGGAACCGTCCCCCGCCTTTTATTAGGTTCCCTATATATAATGTGTTTGTCTTGCTCGTCCAGAAGATTTCAAAGGTCCGACATTCTGATCGATGTAATCAAAAACCCTTGCTTTTTCTTTATTTTCAGCTGGTCTTAATACTCTTCCCAAATACTGTAAAAGACGACCACTGAACTTAACTGGGGTGGTAAGAAAAAGTGTGGACAGGTCTTTACAATCAAAACCTTCTCCCACAAGTTGTCCTGTTGCAATCAATATCTTAATTTTTCCATTTGAAAGGTCATCAAATATAAGCTTTCTCTCTTTTAAATCAGTATCTCCTGTTAGAACAGTCGACTCTATTTTATACTTAAACTTTAATATGGCTGAAAGATTCTCACAATGGGCTTTTCTATCAGAAAGAACGAGTAACACACCTTCTGAAGACTTTGATTCAGCTGCAACATCTTTAACTATTAAATGATTTCTTTCGCTATCATTGATAAGCTCTTTAAGAACTTTGCTATAATCTTTGGATGGATTTAAAAGAGTATTAAAATCAGTTGTTCTTATAACAGGTTCAACAGAAAGAATATTTCCTTTTTCCCTGAGTTTTTCAGTGTCCACTGAGTGGATTATATTTCCTAAAGTCCAGAAAATCAGTTGTGAAAGTTTATCACGTCTGTATGGTGTGGCCGAAAGGCCGGTCATATATTTTGAATCGAACCCCGCAAGCGCTTCACTAAAAGTTCTTGATGGTGCCCGGTGACATTCATCAACAATTACATAGCCTATTTTTGGAGAAACTTTTTCAACTCTTTTATAGAGGCTTTGAACCATGGCTACAGTAATCTTATCCCCCAAATAATCTTTTCCACATCCAATTAATCCCACTTCACTTTCGGGAATATTTAAAAAAGTACCGATTCTTTGAGTCCATTGATATGCAAGTTCTTTTGTCGGAACGACTATCATTGAGGGTTGTTCTCTTTTCGCTATTAAATATAAAGCCATTACCGTTTTTCCTGATCCGGTAGGGGCATTTAAAGTTCCAAAATCTTTTGTCAGCATAATATCTACAGCATCAACCTGATAGTCTTTAAGTTTGCCATTGAATGTGTAAGATATCTTTTTAAGCGCCCGCCTTTTATCGATGATGTTAAATTGAGTATTTTCCTCTTTGCAGATATTAATTAAAGGTCTCATAAACCCACGTGGAATCTCAACATTTCTCCCCACTATAGTGTAAAAGGTTAATTTTTCAGGGGTTCCTTTATTCCATCTTCCCATTTTAATGTTATCTGAATATTTGGGATTATTAAGGGTAAGGGTATTTGTAATTCTTTTCAGGATGCCTTGAGGAACATCAGATATCTTTATGTTGTTTTTTAAAATAATATCCATTTTAGAGTTTAAAAATCTTTAAGAAACTCAGGAAGAATATTATATGCTTCTTTTGGAGACATAAGGGGCTTTAAGCTGTCAACTTTGAGGTTTTCATCACTGCTTTGAGCAAGATTAACAGGGTCATGATTTCCACCAAGTGGTTTACCGGATGTATCTGTTAAAGGAATGATTATTGGTCCTGAACTATCCAGAACGTATCCATTCTGATTATTTTTTAAAGTTACAATACTGCCTGGTGGATATATTCCTATGGATTTCACAAAAGAGTGTAATAAAAGTTGCAGTACCTTTTCTTTATTTGCATAGTCTCTAAATAAAGTTGTTACGACCGAAACAGGATTTTGTGCATCCTGATAAGACCTTTTAGATGTCATGGCATCATAAATATCAGCTAGTTTACATACCTTAACATACTCAGGGAGTTCCCTGAATTTAGCTTCAGGATAGCAGCGTTCTTCACCTTCATAAAGTTCTGAATGGTGATACATTACACAATTTTTTATAAATACATCATCTATTTTGTTTATTTTAAGAATTTCAGAGCCAATAAGATATGAATGGGTTTTCATTTTTTCCATTTCTATATCTGTATATTTGCCTTTTTTGTTTAAGATCTCTTCTGGAAGCATTGACTTACCTATATCATGAAGGAAAAAACCAACAGAGATCCGGTTGATTTCTGAATTTGAATATGGAATTTCCTGATTTAAACCATCCATAAGTTTACAGTATTGTCTTAAGATCTTTATTCCTGTTATGCAGATATTAGTGGAATGGGTATAAAAATAATCATCCCAGAAAAACAGATCCTTCATAACAAAAGAGAATGCATTTTTTTCCTTTCTCATAAATTCATTGATCTGTTTCACTGTTTCCTGAATTAGCTCAAAATCAAAAAGGCCTCCTGATTTTTTAACATCTAAAAAGGCTTTTTTTATATTCTGTTGAGCTATCATGAACTGAGTAATAGATTCTTCCCTCAGCTCTTTAATCCTTTTAAGCTGATCTGCTATTTCTTTTTCTATTTCCAGAGCCTTTAATCTTGAGACCCCTCTTTTTGAGGCTTTTTTCTTAGGTGGGTTAACAGGTATTTTTTTTCCTGATTTATCCCACAAACCACCATGAAGCATATTTACAGGAATGGTATACATACCATTACGTTTTAAATTTTCAAGTATTTCAGAATCTTTTATGCTTGTATCCTTGTTAACCATAAACACACCTTTATCATTATACACATTAATCCCGGTTTTAA
>JAAELO010000192.1 GCA_024226555.1 Desulfobacterales bacterium
CATATTCTTTTACAGACTCCTAAAGGTAACCTTTCCAGGGTGATGCGCCACATCAACAGTATTTATACTCAAAGATTTAACCAAAGACATGGATTGGATGGATCGCTTTTTAGAGGAAGATTCAAATCTATACTGGTACACTATGATAGCTACCTGCTTGAGCTTGCAAGGTATATTCATCAGAATCCAGTTAAGGCTGGAATGGTAGGAAAAATGAAAGAATATTCATGGAGCAGCTACAAAGGATATCTTTCATATTCCAAATCTTGGGAATGGTTAAACAAAGACATTGTATTCTCAATGATTACTAAAAAGAAAAAAGGAAGAATTAAACCTTTTATTGAGTTTATGGAAAAAGATGAAACTGGAGAAGTTAGCAGAATTTTTTCATCTTTAAAATTGCCATCAATTTTAGGGCCTGAAAGTTTTATAACTATAATTAGAGAAAAATATTATTTTGATAAAAAATCTGAAGAAATCACTGATTTAAAAGATCTAAATCTGAACCTAGAAGATATTATTAAAAGTGTGTGCAGATATTATAAGGTTAACACAAGTCAGATCTTTTTATAAAAAGGCGTGGTTGGTTTAACAAACCGAGGGATGCTTCGATTTATCTTGTTAGGCATCTTTGTAATTTTACATTGAATGAGATTGCTGATCTTTTTCAAATGAATACTTATAGCACTGTAAACTTGAAGTTTAAAAAATTAATCAAAGATGATAAAAATATTAGAATTGATATAGAGAATTTAATGAAAAAGGCACAAAAAAGTCAAGAGCAGATTTGACCCTGAAAGATTAGTGTCAAATTTCCA
>JAAELO010000193.1 GCA_024226555.1 Desulfobacterales bacterium
CAGCCCATTGTGAAGCTGCCCTTATTCTTTCAGGATATTTAATTGTCTTAAATGCTAAATATAATTTCTTAGTTTCTCTGCCAGTTGATTAATATATTTCATATCCTCTTCAATTCGCCCCATGAAGTCCAGGGGGATATTTATGATGCCACTGTCCACATCGCCATTCAACATTTTATGACCATTATTGAGGATAGTAAAAATAGGTTTTTGTTCACTTCCACGAAATGCAAATTCAATATTATCATGACCATTATCAATTACATCATTGACCTTTCCACATTTAATCATCTTTTTATTTGTGATTATTTTTAATAATTCTGGTATTGTTTTTGTGGAGATAAATAAACCCATTTGACGATAATGATCACCATCAACATGCTTAAATCCCTCGATTTCCAGATCACTCCCATTGTGCTTTTTTATACTAAACTTAAAAAGTATTTGATCATCCATATCTTAATCCCATTTTAATTTAAAAATGTTTAATTATAAAACCATCCTGTTTCATTTTGTCAAGATCAAAACTTACATCAGGTTTAGCCATCAACCATTCCCTAAGGCCGAATTTACCATTAGGAGTGACAGTAAAACCTCTACTGGAAAAAACTGGAATTATCAACGCTCAAAAGATCCCCCAAGCAGCTGGTATTAAACCCTCGCTTCACAATAAAAAAAGGAAAGCCCCTTGCGAAGCTGTCCTTAATCATCATAATGCTAAATAAAATTTCTCAGTTGGTAAATATTCACTGCATTGTCAATTTCTTCACCCTTTTGAGTCCTATTTATCATTCAATTGATTATATAAAATACAAATATAGTCATATATCGATTCATTAGAATAAGATAGTCCTTCTAATAAGGAAGTAAAATCAAATCCATTATTATTTGCTCCCCACCTTAATGATTCAATAATTTTTTTCCTCTCTTCAGATGAATACTCTCTTTCAAATTCTAACAATTCTGAATTTGAAAGGCCATTAAATGATTTCAAATCCTCAATATAAATAAGTTTATATAATGGTATTCTCAAAAACCTTTTATTATCTATAATATCCAAACTCATTAAAAACCTCCTATTTCTACTTTATTTAAATTTACACCCTTTACCTTTAGTTCATCAACAAATTGCTGTAAATATTTTTCTTCAGGCATATAATGTCCGCTTTTTCGAGTAATCTTATGAACAATTCCATTTTTTACCGTAATTTCTCCAGCAGATGCAACAGATTTACCACCTAATAAACTAGAATGATGGAATTTACCTACCACTTGATATTAAAAACAATGGTGCCACCCAAATTATACATAAAATCAATTAACTTGATGAAAAAAAAGCTCTAATTTTTTGTGATTCACAACAGGATATTAAAAAAACAGGAAGTAATTTTGAATTTTTCATTAAAAAAATAAGGATTTTTTAAAAAAAGGATTGAGTTCTACGCAATCATAGAAAAAAGGACGTGGTTATGCTTTCTGGTTAGATATTTTGTTTTTTTTAAAGTGAAAGAAAATTTAAACTAATTTAGTCTCGTAATTCCCGTAATGAATACATCGATTCAAAACCTCTGATCTTCTTAGGCTTCTTTTCCAGGCTGCTCTGAAACATATGTTTAAATCGTATAAAGTGGGTTTTAACAAACTCCTTTGAACCAATTATTCCCGAATCTGTAAAATAACGAGTTCTATAAAGAAACCTATCCGATTTTGTTAGCTTAAAATCCCGCCTTTTTTCTTTTTTAACTATTTTTTCTTTTATGCCTGAACTCTTTGTTTGGATTTCCAAACCGATTTCGTATACATATCGCCTGTAATTATCGAATTTTTCACTATCATTTTTATAACCATGATCTCTTAAACCAAAGTCCAATGATAGCAAATTGTACTTGTTCTTTTGCTGTACATGGTAGCCCATTGAACACCAGCGATACTTCTCAGGAACTTCAACCATACCAGCTCTCACAGGATTCAGATCCACATAGGCAAGACAATTGATTAAAGTTTCACCATTTTCTACAATAACACTTTTATAACGTTCTGCCCAAAGAGTCCCTTTACGACTATGTTTTCTATTAAAATACCTTGAGAAGGTCTGTTTTATTTCTCCCACAAGCTCAGAAAGATTTGACCATCTTTTTCGAAAGTATGAGAGTTTCTCTTCAGGAAATACCAGATCTTTTCCATAATACATTTTGAATCGGTTCTTTATTTCTTCATCTGAGCAGTAATCCTCAGGATGCATTTGTAAAACAAGATGAAAATGATTACTCATAAAACAGAAACCAAGAACATCTGCAAAATAAATAGAGGCATACTTCCTCAGGATCTTAACAAACATATCTTTATCTGCATCATCAAAAGGCAAACCCAATAAAGCAGTTCTTGAAATAACATGATAAGCAGTTTTTTGATCAGAAACAAGCATCCTTAAAGGTCTTCCCATAATATCCTCCTGGTTGAGTATAAGAAAAAACTTTTTTTAATAACAACTTTATCCAAACATTTGTAATTGTTCAAGAAAAAAAGATGTATAATTCGGGTGGCACCATTATTTCTTTTATCTGGGAAATATCCACCCGGTAAACGGGTATCCCGGTTTTTTTACTTATAACTGCGGCTGTGATGGTCTTACCCGTACCTGATGGACCATAAAACAGAGCTCTGTACCCTGGTTGAATCGTTCGTTTCATGTTCAGATCATCAATGAGTTTCTGACCGTGTTCCTTCCAGGCAAGAAGCTCTTTAAGTCCTCTTTCTGTTGCTTCGGTCAATACAAGATCATCCCAATCCATTTCTGTAGTAAGTTTGCTTGCGGGAAAATCACTGCTATATTCATACTCCGCATCCGTGCCATTCAGAATTTTTTTGAATATGCCGCTGTTTAAGCGTAATCGTATGTTCATTGAAGGCTCTTCCTCATTTGGCTTGCCCTTTTCCAAAATACCTTTCGTATAGAGTTTCCCATTCTCTCCAAGAGTATCCACAAGCAGAATAGTGGCAGTACCCGACCTTCCTGCAATAGTGAACATGGCAGTTTTAACAGTAGGCAGAAATCCACCATATGAGGATGAACCAAAAAGGTGGGGGGGGTCAAGTCTGCTAATAACCTTTTTAAAGGTCAATGGCAGACTTGACCCCATGGTTGCTTTGATCATTATTTCTAAATTTAAGATAATTATATTTCTGAAAATGTTGGTTTGATTTTAAAAAAAGAGAAAATATTTAATTTTTGTGTAAAAAATAATTTATTTTTTTCTTGAATCATACCTGTGAAAACGATAGGATTTTTTTAAGTTACATTGAAACAAGATGTTTTTAAACAGAGCGAGCCGGAAAGAGGTCACACCCTCGAATCCGACTCTAACCGCAACTCTTAGCTTACGTAAAGGAATCAAAGAGTCATGGCTAACATATCTTTTATCGAGAAACAGAAGTTCCGTCAACGCCTCTTTCACACCGGGCAGATTTTA
>JAAELO010000194.1 GCA_024226555.1 Desulfobacterales bacterium
CATATTCTTTTACAGACTCCTAAAGGTAACCTTTCCAGGGTGATGCGCCACATCAACAGTATTTATACTCAAAGATTTAACCAAAGACATGGATTGGATGGATCGCTTTTTAGAGGAAGATTCAAATCTATACTGGTACACCATGATAGCTACCTGCTTGAGCTTGCAAGGTATATTCATCAGAATCCAGTTAAGGCTGGAATGGTAGGAAAAATGAAAGAATATTCATGGAGCTACAAAGGATATCTTTCATATTCCAAATCTTGGGAATGGTTAAACAAAGACATTGTATTCTCAATGATTACTAAAAAGAAAAAAGGCGAGTGGAGAAAAGGTTAAGAGATAGGATCATCATTTGCCCTATTTAAAACCTCCTATATTCCATATTACATGATTCGGGAGTAAATCTCGATTTACTCTTTGCTAATTTTAAACTAAATTATTAATAATCTGTTTATCAATTTTTTCAAAAAATTGTCGTCGGAGACAAAAAAAGTACAAGGTTAGATCAACGAAAACCGTGTAGTTCGATTAAAACAAACAAAACTAAAGCCTTTTGTTTTATAGGCGGTTATTAGAGGTTTCCTTAATTATAGATTTTATAGCATGTTTTGGTTTGCTGCAAATACAAGGCGCAAAACCACGTAGTTGCAGCAAAATCGATCATGCAACGTCATCAAAGACGCCTTTTTCTTTTAGTAGCGGATATGGGTCAACCAGATGTCTTGCAAACCATTTCTTATAACTTTTCGAACCGAGTGCAATAGAGATTAGCTCTGTAAGATGAAGGATCGGTAATTTTTTACCAAGATCACATCTGATTTCAAGATTCAGGTGACACATGGAACAGGCTGTTACGATGCAATCTGCTTTTGAATCGATAGCTTCAGTTATAATGTTATTTACAATTGGTGTTATGGATTTTGGATGTGTTACAGACAAAAAGGTTCCACAACATTTCTGCATGGATGACCATTCTACATGTTTTGCACCCATTGATTTCATAACGCTTTCAATTGTTCCGTTATAATTTTCCTCTTTTGGAATATCGATAGGTTTTGAAAGCATGCATCCATAATATGGTACATAACTAATGTCTTTTAAGATTTTAGAATTCGCAATTCTATTCTTAATATTCATATTTTCAAGAAGTTTAAAGAGATGGATTATTTTCAGATCATCATTGAAGGGTTTATTCCACATCTCTTCATACTTATCTCTTAGTTCTTTACTCTCTTTAATCTGATAGTACCCCTGACAAAGTCTGATGTAACAACTAGGACAAGCTACAACCAGTGGCAGGTTTGTCGGAACCAGTGAAAGGTTTCTTCCTGCAAGATCAATAGCAAGTCCATGATTAATACTATGGGTTGAAGAACTCCCACAACAGTTCCAATCGGGAAGTTGAATCAGATCAACTCCAAGTTTTTTTGTCATTGAAAGTAATGACTTGTTATTCTCTTTTGCTGAAGTTGCAAGAGAGCAACCGGGAAAATACGCATATGCTTTTTGTTCGTATAGCTTCATTTTTCACTTCCAGATTTGAATATTTTTTTTAGGTCTTTTTTATTTCTTATTTTCGATGGTCCAAGATCAAGCTTGCTCTTAAGAAGCATTTTAATACCCACATCCATATCCTGAAACCACTCTCTTTCTGCAGCTTTGTATCTCATCATGATTTCAAGTTTGTGGGTTCTTCCATATTTTTCTATGGAATTAATCACTTCGTTGTGAAAAGTAAGAATTGAAGGTTCTCCAATCTTAACGCCCTCTTTTATTGCCAGTTCTCTCAAAGTATCCATCATCGCTGGAATATTAACACCCTGGGGACAATTGTATGAGCATGTATTACAACCAACACAGATCCAGATTGTTGAACAGGTCAGAACCTCTTCTTTCAACCCAAACTGAACATATCTGTTTACAACATTTGGATTGAGGTCCATAAGGTCTGAAAAAGGACAACCTCCTGAACATGCAAAACATTGAAAACATCTGTTGATATCAGAACCGGATTTATCATTAACAAATTTTGCAAATGACATATCCTGATTTTTCACTAACAATTTTTCTTTTTTATCTTTGTTTTCAGACATTGAATAACCCGACTTTCTAATGGAAACTTCTAATAATTGCTTTTTGACCGAACTACTGCGTTTTTCGAAAAAGAATAGCCTTTAAAACATAGGTTATTTTTTCTCATGCCTCGTATTTCAATTAAAATTCTAATTATTATAGGTTCCTTATTTATTTAAATTTATGCAAACTGATTCAACGACCCAGTTTTTTATATTTTGTATATTTGTTTTAATTCCACTCTTTCTTAAATCAGCAGTAAACATCTCTGCCCTTGCTATACTTGTATGCCCACCTGCTGATCCGTATTTAGCAAATGCTTTTTCAGCAACAGTACCCGCACTCTTTCTCAAACCATCATTTCTAAAAATAACAATCAGTTTTTTTTTATAAATTCCAGAAACAATGCTCCACTTTACCGTGTGAACCTTCATAAAAAAATCTGCGATAAGAACACATATATCTGGATTCGGAACATTTCCCAGATGTACAAAAAAAGCCCCTTTCCTTAAAACCCTTTCATTAAGGGCTTTTGAGAAATATTGAAGAAAGTTTGGTTGTAGTTCAGAAAACTCAATCTTTCTTGCCAGATGAATGTTTGAGTGTTGATACAAATATTGAAAGGCATCCATATCTTCTTTTACGGAGTGTCTTTCAAAGTTACTTGTATCTGTTTTAATCGCATGAAATAAACCCGTCGCAAGTTTTTCTGAAGGTTTTATTTTTGCTGCAATCAAATACTCAGTCATAATTGTTGCTGTAGCACCATATTTGGGCCTGATATCTTTAAATGCTGCATCCGGATCTGTATCCGGGTGATGATCAATTATAATATCAAACTTAAATTTATTAAAAAGTTCACTATGTGAAGGTTGAGAATCTATAAGTACAAACCTTGTAAAATTAGAGGTCGAGACCTTGTCATAATGTTTTATTTTAACTCCTAAAAGTCTTACCATTACAACGTTATCAGGCCTTTTGATAACATTCGTTTTACATATCGTTACGCTCTTAACTTTTCTCCATAATAACCTTTTTACAGCAATGGCGCTTGCAATAGCATCCGGATCTGCATTAATTGCAATCAGTACTTTGTCATCTTTAGCAAATTGTTTATAGAACTGCTTTAACTTAGCCTTTTTAGATTCCATTAATGACCTTTGCTATTCAGATGCAATTGTTTTATACCCTCTTCAAATCCATAGCAGCCTAACACTCACCACACTCCATTGTTGCGTTATCAAGATCAGGATATTGTGTCTTTATCTCTTCTTCAGTCAATGTTGTTAAATGACTTCATCCACACTTAATTCGGAATTTCTTTCTCTTTTTATCAGGCATCTCATTTTCCTCTCCTTAAATTATAGTTAATTTTATATTATTTGCAATTTAAGTAGGTTCAATTATTGTGCCATGTCTTAAATAAATCTCAATGTTTTTTTATTTTATGATTTATTAGTCTTTGATAATCCAAAATTTTAAAAGAGTCTTTCTAATTCAAAATATTGAAAAAGATAAATAAAAAACTACAAAATTCGATTTTAAAAAACATCAATAATTATTGGGATATTTATTCAAGGCATTATTAAATCTAACAATCAAGGTGAGCCAAAGAAACAAAATTATTTTTTTTAATTTAAAAAATAATTTAAATATGAAGAGATTCATAAAATACATATGTTATTAATTTAGATCTATTGAAAAAATATCCCGGAGCATAAAATTGAAGATTTTATATAAAATATTTTTTTATAAACGTTAAAGCTTTTATTTATTACATTATGCAGAACCAATTGTCCAAAATGGAATTATTAACAATTTGATCAAAAAGAATCGATTTTTTATTCTTTTTTGACAAAAATAAGGTTTGAAAAATCACATAAAAGCAAGTTTTTATTTAAGTGTTAATTTGTTTTCGTTTTTAACGAACAAAGTTTGATCTCCCCACATGATATTTTATTAATATATTCAGTATATTATATATTTTAATAGCTATATATGGCTGATATGTGTATAGTGTCCATAAATGCGTCAGTAAACCTGCCTTTATGTGAGCATGCTGCGTTTGACCCTCATTTGGAGATTTATGTCTTCTTTACGTGTTAGTTATAAAACCATCGAGTTTGATGAAGTTGATATTCATGTACGATCATTACGAGACAGACAACAGTATCTTGATGTCGGGGGAGAAGCCGAAAAATTAGGAATCTCTTCAGCCTCATGGCCTCTTTTTGGAGTTGTCTGGGAATCAAGTGAAGTTCTTGCACACCTTATGTTTGACTATGAAATTGCTGGAAAGAGGATTCTTGAAGTTGGTTGTGGGATTGGATTGTCAAGTCTGGTTTTAAATCATCGTTTAGCAGATATTACAGCTACAGATATTCACCCTGAGGCCGGAAGATTTCTTGTTGAAAATGTTCTATTAAATAAAGGTAAAGCTATCCCTTTCACAAGAACCAATTGGAAAGATAAATCTACAGATTTAGGTAAGTTTGATCTCATTATAGGCAGTGACCTATTGTATGAGGGAGATCATGTTGACCTCCTGTCAGATTTTATTGATAACCATACAAATCAAAAATGTGAGGTTATACTTGTTGATCCGGGAAGAGGTTATCATGGACGTTTCAGCAAAAAAATGATTTCCTTAGGTTATTCCCATAGTCAAAGTAAACCAATAAATGCAGATTACCTTAAAAAACCTTTTAAAGGACAAATTTTAAGGTATCTAAGGTAGATCAAGGGAACTTCTAATAATTAGAAATTTTTGATGAAATTCAACGTTTATAAACGCTTTTAGTTTTATAAAATCTCTGTATAACAAAAAATAACGAGCTGATTCGTTAATAAAACGCTTTTATTTATAAACATTACAACAGCTTTTTTTGGGACATAACGAAGTATTTCGGAAAAAGAGCAGTTATTAGAGGTACCCTTATGAGTAAAAAAGAATAGTCTGTCAAGCTTGTTAAGTCTTGACAGACATTTTGTCATGACCAAATATCAATCAACATTGATCCACATATCAGCTTCACTTCCACAGTTCTTACATGTAAGTTTTGCTTCAACTTTCTCTTTTTTTGCTTTCTTTTCAGCAATCAGCTTCTTTTTAACTTCCTCATCACCATCACAAACTATTGTCATATCAGCTTCACTTCCACAGTTTGCACAATAACATTCTTTATCACTCATCTGTTATCCTCCTTATGGGATATTTGCTATAAAACTATAACAAACCTTGGTTTAGATTGTTTATTTTCTATAAATATTACATGATTTGTGCCACTTCTCAAATATAAATAATCCTAACTTTTTTATGTATCTCTTCTATTTAATTCAGTTTTATAAGATCTTAAATATAATCTTGTTCAGAGAGTGCTTTTTTTTCTTTATTATTTTTAGACAAAAAGTCTGGTTTGCTGTAAATACACGGCCCAAGCAATGAAGCTGTATGTATTTTATACCGATAGAGTTGTTTGAAACGCATGTCCAATTACGACAAATACTTGTTTTAACGTTCAAGTGTTACATGTCCTGGGCAGCCAAAAAATCATCATAAATTGTTTCAAGCTTATTCTTGTGTTTCAACTCTTCAGTGGCAAGGACATTAAACAGTTTTTCAATCTTTTCATCATCGGCTTTTGCAGCCAGATCTTTATAGAGCTTTACAGCAGCTTCCTCTCTCTTCATAGCTAAAGTTACAATATCCGGATATATCATGTTCTCGACATAATCCTGCTCAACCATATAATCACTAATATGCAGATCTTTGATATCTTCAACTTTGTATCCATCTAAGACAGATTGATCTTTTTGGAACTTTTGAATCAACTCCACATGTTTCTGCTCATGAGAGACAAATTCCTGGAATGTGTCTTTAGCAGGTGGAAAATGTTCTTTATTAATCAAATCACTGTAAAATGCTACAGCCTCTTTTTCTCTATCAATCGCAAATTCCAATATTTTTTCAATAGATTCAAAACTCATTTTATATTTCCTCCAGATTTTTATTAAAGAATTTTAAAAGCCCTGGGCTTCTCCTTAATCAAGAACTTTTTTGTTAATGCTACTGATATCAGGGCATCTTGTCATCATCATGGCCTGTCTCAAAGTTTGTTTGAAACGTTCCATTTGAAAAAAGACACCTTTTGATCCTGATCCAACTGCTGCCCGAATAACATCTCTTCCATTAAGAACGGCATCTGCACCAAGAGCGATCATTTTAAATGCATCATAGCCTGTTCTTACACCACCATCAGCTGTAATGGTTACTTTTCCTTTTAATCTTTCAGCAATAGCTGGTAATACTTCAGCCACTCCTCTTGTACAATCAAGAACACGTCCACCATGATTAGATACTGAGACAGCTGATACACCGGCCTCAGCACAATCTTCAGCATCTTCTGGTGTCATAATTCCTTTGGTTATAAAAGGAAGTGAGCTGAAAGAAACAAGTTCCTTAATATCTTTTACAGATTTTCTAAATACCGGTTGATTGTTTCTTGCCATAATTGTAGAACCGCAACCATCCAGATCAACCCCAACTGCTAAACAACCAGCTTTTTCGGCCATTTCAATCAGTTGTTTCAATACATCCTGTGCTCTGGGTTTGAAGATTTGAACTACTTTACTTTTTTCTTTTTCTATGGCTGATAGTGCAGGATTATCTTCAGGAGTATAAAAAAAAGTATCACCTCTCCAGGTTATTGTTCCAGCTTCCCGGCAACCTCTTATTGTAGCCCTGCAAAAATCATGTTCTGTAATGGTATGATTATAGTTTTGAATTCCTGCTGTTGAGGCTCCCATGACGGGAACTGAGATCTTTTCTCCAAGGAAAGTTGTTTCTGTATCAGGAGTAAAATGATCCCCAACAACTCTCATCTTTAAACGAATATTATCCAGGGACTTAACGTTTGCAGCAAATGAAGAACCAGAACCTGCTCCACCAAAACCAATGGGTTTACCATACGCTTCTTTCTGGCAGATTTTATCATCTCCACCATCACAATGGGGATAAACGGCGCAAAGTCCTCTTAACTTCATCCGGGCACGGTCTCTCGTATCTTCAAGGTTTTGTGCTACACCTCTGAATTTCTTAGGATCTGCAGGTTCACCTTCAACCGAAGACAGTACTATTGATTTTGAGTTGGCACCGCAGGAATTACATTCGGCTGGAAGATTATCCGCTTCAATTTTGTTGTAGCAAATCAAACAATCCCACTGATTCATTGTTCCTCCCCTTTTATATTTTAGAAATAAGGGAACCTCTAATAACTCCTTTTTATCAAACTACTGCGTTATTCAAAAAAAAACTGTTGTAAAATCTGCTCGTTATTTTTTTTCATGCCTGTATTTCAACAAAAATCAAATTATTAGAGGTTCCCTCAAATTAGAAAACATTTTAAAATATAATATGCAATTAGGATACCATGTGAATAAATAAGACCGACTAAAGGGAACCTCTAATAACTAGGAGTTTGATTGAGATACAGATTATAAAAGCTTTTAGTTTTATAAAATCTCTGCATTAGAAAAAATAACGAGCTTGTTGTTTTGATAGGAGTAAGTAATAAATTCATTCTTAAGGGAACCTCTAATAACTGCTCCTTTGGCGAAATATTTTGTTATTTCCAAAAAAAACTGTAATAAAATCGGCTCGTTATTTTTGGAAATGCCTCGTATTTCATCCAAAATTCTAATTATTAGAGGTTCCCTTAAATAATTTATAGAAGGCACATTAATTGCAAAGTATTAAGTTTGTTTAAGAGCCCTGTATTAAAGTAAATCTCCAGGCCTTAAATTATTAATACATTTATTAATGAGGTGAATTTTGAATAATAATCCCATTAAAGAGAAAGTCAGAACCAATACTATACTATATTCAAAGGACCCCAGAGATTTAAGTGCGATCGCAAAAAACATACCTTGCCAGAATGCATGCCCTGCAAATACAAATATTCCTGGTTACATACGGTGTATATATGAAAAGAGGTATGGAAGATCTTATGATCTGAACAGGATGTATAATGTTCTTCCGGGTGTACTTGGTAGAATATGCAGCAGACCCTGTGAATTAATGTGCAGGCATGGTGATTCAGATCTTGGTGAACCTGTAAGTATTTGCTATCTGAAAAGATCTGCTGCAGATCTTAAATCACCAATGCATAGAATTAAAGAAAACCTTTACGAATCTTCTGGAAAAAAAGTAGCGGTTATTGGTGCAGGTCCATCCGGTCTTGCTGCAGCGAGAGAACTTTCACTTCTTGGACACAAAGTAAAAATATTTGAAGGAAATGGAAAACATGGAGGTATGCTAATGTATGGCATACCAGAGTTTAGGCTTCCAAGGGATATTTTAAATATAGAGGTTGAAAATATATTAAGGCTTGGAATCGATATTGAGTACAACGCTAAAGTTGGAGATAATATAACACTTGATTCCATACTTAAAAAATTTGATTCTGTTATTCTCACAACAGGTTGTTCACTTCCAAATCAGATGAGAGTTGAAGGGGAGGATCTTGAGGGAGTTTATAATGGATTAGAGTTCATGAAGATGATCAATGATGGTGAAAAACCGGAAATTGGTGATAAAGTTATA
The DNA here is from genome assembly GCA_024226555.1 of Desulfobacterales bacterium. Taxonomy (GTDB): domain Bacteria; phylum Desulfobacterota; class Desulfobacteria; order Desulfobacterales; family JAAELO01; genus JAAELO01. The sequence continues at coordinate 8,678 of JAAELO010000194.1, forward strand.
ATTATAGGTGATGGTTTTACTGCCATGGATTGCGCAAGAGCTGCTGCAAGATTAGGAGCTAAAGATGTAAAAGTTAATATGCGTAAAACGGAAGAATTCATGCCTATTGATGAGAAAGAGAAATTTGAAGTAAAATATGAAAAAGTTAAGTTTTACAGTCTTGTCGATACACAGAGGATCATCGGTGAAAATGGTAAAGTCAAAGAGATTGAATTTTTAAGAAACAGGCTCATAGATTCTGCAACTGCATCTGGTGGAAGGGCGGCTGAACAAATTGAAAATTCAGAATTCACCCTTGAAGCAGAAACTGTAATTATAGCAATTGGTCAACAACCAGACCCCACCTCAATATCTTCAAAAATTAAAACAGATGGAAACTGGATTAAGCATAAGAAAGATTCATTTCAAACATCAGTGAAGAAATTGTTTGCTGCCGGTGATTGCCTAACCGGAGCCAGCAATGTAATTAGTGCTATTGCTGCTGGTAGAAAGTGTGCACACGAGGTTGATAACGTTCTCACAGGAAAAGCAAGAAAAGATAATGTGGTAAGATTTGAAATGATTAATTCAACTGACAGGCAGAGAAGTTTTGATTTCATTGAGAAAATCGAGATCCCGTCACTTAAGTTTCAAGATAGATTTAAAAGTAGAATAAGTGAGGTTGAAACCGGGTATGACGGTAACATTGCTTATGAAGAGGCTAAAAGATGCTATCTTTGTAACCTTAAGTATGAAATTGATGTAAGCAGATGTATCTATTGTTCAGCATGCATTGATGTTGCACCAAGAGATTGCATAAAGATGGTGGAAAAAATCGATCTTAAAAAAGACCCTTCAGGAAAGTTAATTGAGACTCAGGATTGGAACAAAGTTACAGGTATTGTTATAGATACGAGTCGTTGTATAAGGTGTGGAGTTTGTTATGAGGTTTGCCCTATGGATTGTATATATGTCACAAAGACAGAACTCATTGAATATGATTTGGAGGGGTAAAACAGATGTCGGCAAAAGATCATTTTATTATAATAGGTAATGGACCAGCTGGAAACAATGCTGCTGAAGTATTGAGGGAAAATGATAAAAAAGCCAGAATTTCAATTATCTCAACAGAATCATTTTCATTTTACTACAGACATAGATTAAAAGATTTTATATCTGGAAGAATTCCTGCAGAAGATCTTGTTGTTAAACATTACAGTGAATACAAAGATAAGAACATCAGGTTAAGATTAGGCCAGTTTGTTGAAAAAATAGATCCTGAAAAAAAAATTCTTTATTTAAAACATATGGAGAAGATTAATTACACAAAGCTTATAATTGCAACAGGAGGCTCTCCAAGAATACTTCCATCTCTCACAATATTTCAGGATTATCTCACAATGTTTTCAACATACTCGGATACTGTGGGATTAAGGCACCGGATTGAAAAAGCAAAAGAAATAGTTGTCCTTGGTGGGGATCTGACCAGTTTTTCCTTTGTAAAGTCCCTTGTTAAAGCTTGTAAGAAAGTGTCTTTTCTTCTATTCAATGATGCTTTCTGGCCAATTAGTCTTACTAGTGAGATGATTCTTAAAATAGAGGAGAATTTAAAAAGTCATAATGTTGCAACTTTTTTTAATGATTCAGTGGAGATGATAAAAAAAAGTAAAAGTAAGTATACAATTGAAACAAAACAAAATAATAAAATTAAATCGGATATTATCATCTCCTTAATGGGGATGATTCCAAATATTAGATTCATTTTAGGTAGTAGCATTGATACTGACAGAGGAGTATTGGTCGATGCTTATTTACGAACAAACTTCAAAGATATTTATGCAGCAGGTGATTGTGCTCAGATATACAACCCAATTCTAAAAAATTACTGGGTTTCTATCGGATGGATGAATGCTGAAGAGCAGGGTAAAATTGCTGCATTAAATCTTCTTGGTGACAGTAAAATTATAGAACCACCGAAAGAAGAAATTTTTGAATATGAGGGAATAAAAGTAAATACTTCCTGGTGGAAAAAATTCTGATTAATGGAGTCTAAAAAAATGTCAAATACCGATATTGTATTAGAAATTTGCGGAAGTGCCGGTGAAGGTACTATTTCATCTGGAGAAATTTTTAACCGTTATATAAGTTCAATTGATTTTGAAATAATGTCTTTCGATACATATCCTTCTGAAATCAGAGGATTTGGAAAATGTGTTGCCCATTCAAGGTTCAGTACTCAAAAAATTTTTACTCCGGGAAAATATACCGATATTTTAATTGCTTTAAATGATGCCCATTCAATTTCCCAGTTAGGACATCTAAAGGATACAGGGGTTGTTATTTACGATTCAAAGCCTCCGAAATACCATGAAGAGGATAAAAGTATTGTCGGATGGATGGAACCAGGGATGATAAGCTATGGTATACCATTTAATGATCTTGCTCAAAAAGCAGCTGGTAATTCACGGGGTAGAAATATGGTAGCCCTTGGTGCTGTTTGTGCGCTCTTTGGAGTTGATCATGAAGAGTTTAAAAACACTATTATTCAAAGATATGCCAAGAAAAAGCAGATAGTAATAGACAATAATGTAAACTCATTTGTTGAAGGTTATAACTGGGCAAACGATAACCTCACAAAGATAGATTCAATATCATTTAAAAAAGGGAAAAATAAGAATGAAAAAGAATCAATTATTATTAATGGAAACCAGGCTGTTGCAAAGGCCGCAATAGACAGCGAATTGCATCTATATGCTGGTTACCCAATAACTCCGGCAACAAAAATTATGGAGATTTTAAGTCACGAGCTACCAAAGAAAAACGGTATTATGCTTCAAACAGAAGACGAAATTTCAGCAATTGGTAATGTACTAGGTGCAGGTTTTGCCGGTAAAAGATCTATGACAGCAACATCAGGCCCAGGTTTTGCGTTAATGACAGAATTTATGGGACTTTCAGTTATGGCTCAGATTCCGGCAGTGATTGTAAATTCACAAAGGGGTGGACCAAGCACTGGTCTTCCAACCAAAACAGAACAAAGTGACTTTAATGCCGCAGTTAATGGTGGTACGGGTGATCTCCCAAGGTTTGTTATAGCCCCGGCTTCGGTCGAAGAGTGTTATGATGGTACAACTTTAGCTTTTTATTTAGCTGAAAAATACCAGACACTTGTAGTTATATTACTGGATTTTTTCCTGTCAAACAGCATAAGAAATATTGATGAGCCAACTCCACCTACTGAAAAAATGCTAAATTCCAATATCGCTCCCAATGAGAAAGAGCTTAAGGACTATGTTCGTTTTAAAGAAACAAAAACAGGTGTATCACCACGCTCTATTCCTGGAACTCCAAACGGTATGTATACTACTACCGGGTTGGAAAATAATGAAAGGGGTAAACCACAGTATGATGGAAAACTTCACACCAAAATGAGCGATATGAGATACAGAAAATTAAATTCAGCGTTAAACGATGTACCTAAGCCAAAATGGACTGGTCCAAAAAAGGATATCGATGTTGGAATTTTGTCATGGGGATCATCAGCAGGAGCAGCATATGAAGCTGCTACCATTGCAAACAAAAATGGTCATAGAGTAGCAGTTTTATCATCACTTGTTGTTTTTCCGGTAAATGAGGTTGATTTAACAAAATTTTGTAATGAGTCAAAGCAAATTTTGATTCCTGAACTAAACTATTCAGGGCAGTACGCCAATTTTATTGCAAGCTATATTAACAGACCTGTTGAAAGATTAAATATGGTATCAGGACTTCCGATGGCTTCTGAAGATGTACTATCTAAAATAGATGAAATGATAGCATCATAATATATTGGAGCAAAAATGGATAACTTTAAAATTAACTACATTGACGAAATGTTAGATGATGTTGAAAAAAAAGACTTCTTAAAATACAGAACAGGGGAACTTCCTACATGGTGTCCTGGATGTGGTTATTTTGGTATTACACAATCGATTGTACAGTCTTGTAATGAGCTAAATCTTAAAAATGAAGATATTTGTGTTGCAAGTGGAATTGGTTGTGCTGGTAGATTTCCTGTTTTTATGGATGTATATGGATTTCATACATTGCACGGAAGATCAGTTCCTGTAGCAAGTGGTATGAAACTCGCACGTGAAGAGCTTACGGTTTTTGCCATAGCCGGAGACGGTGATATTATGGGGATTGGTGGTGGCCATCTGCCCCATATTGCACGAAAAAACATAGATATAACATTATTTCTTTTTGATAACTCAATTTATGGCTTAACAAAAGGGCAGTCATCTTCAACAACTCCTTTTGAACAAACTACAAATTCACACCCTTTCGGAAATCCTGATCAGCCACTTAAACCTGTTTCACTGGCATTATCATATGGAGCAACATTTGTTGCACGTGCATTTGCAGGAAATGTAGACCAGATGACAGCAATATTCAAAAAGGGAATTACACATAAAGGATTCAGTTTTATTCATATTCTTACACCTTGTGTAACCTTCGATAAAGTAAATTATACATGGAAAAATCTAAAAGCAAATGTAGAAGAGATATATGATGAGTTTGACCATACAAACCACACTGAAGCGATGAGAATTGCCGAAAAATCAAGACTTTATACTGGGATATTCTATCATCGATACGATGTACCATCATATCAGGACTATTTAAAACAGAAGTAAAGTACCATTTTTATTATAGCTGCATGGGAGGCATGATGAGGAAAGTGATCGTTATTTTAAGTATTATATTTGTCTTTATTTCACAATCTAATGCTAAAGTTTTAAAATTAGGGGTTGTTGATTTTCCACCATATGAATATCAAACAGATAACAAAATTGATGGTATGGTAGTTGAGATCGTAGCGCATATTTTCAAAAAGATGAATAAACCATTCTCTTTTATGTTTTTACCATGGTCAAGAGCGTTATTGTATTTAAAGAATGGCGAAATTGATGGTTTATTCGATACTATCAAAAAAACAGAACGTGAAAAATATGCTGATTATAGTAAAGTTGTATTGATGTATGAATATACTTCCCTTTTTGTACTGAAGGAATCCAATATTGTTTATAAAAAAGATTTAAGTAAACTTGGAAGTTATGTCTTTGGCCTCAGGCAGGATTTTAGCTATGGAGCAAAATTTGATCATGCCAGAAAGAATAAAATTATTAAGAAGATAGTAACATCACCTTTCCCAAAAAAATTATTTATAAAACTAAATTATGGGCAGATTGATATTTTAGTTGGTGATAAATACGGAATACCACATCTTTTTAAAGAAATAAAATTAGAGAATAATAAATTTATAAAGATAAAATTCAAAAAAATAAAGAGGCTTTCTCCTGATATTCAATCAGTACCAACATATATGGCTTTTTCAAAAAAGAAAAACCTCTCAGATTTACGGGATAAATTTGATGCTACTCTTCTTGCAATGAAAAAAGATGGGACATATTCTAAAATTATTGTAAAATGGAGAAAAAGATTAAAACTTAAATAGAGATTTATCTATATATCAGGATTATCTATAGGGAACCTCTAATAATTAGAATTTTGGATGAAATATAAGGCATAACAAAAAATAACGAGCCGATTCTATTACAGTTTTTTTTTTGGAAATAACACAGTATTTCGCCAAAAGAGCAGTTATTAGAGATTCCCTACCGAAATAATAAGGGAGATTTTCATAGTCTTTGTTAGCAGTGGAGGTAAACATGAGAAAAGAAATCATCATATTAAGTATTCTAACTATCTTCTATTCACAAACTTCAGCAGAAGTATTAAAATTAGGAGTTCTTGATTTTCCCCCATATGAATATCAGGCAAAAAATAAAGTTGATGGTATGTCAGTTGATATTGTTAAGCATGTTTTTAAAAAGATGAATAAACCATTAACTTTTATGCTCCTACCCTGGTCAAGGGCATTGAAATATCTCGAAAATGGTGAAATTGATGGTTTATTCGAAATGCTTAAAAAGCCAGAACGTGAAAAATATGCTGACTATAGCAAGGTTGTATTGATGAATGAATATACTTCCCTGTTTGTACTTAAAGAATCCAATATTGCATATAGAAAAGATTTAAGTGAACTCGGAAATTATGTATTTGGACTTAGACAGGATTTTAGTTATGGAGCAAAATTTGATTATGCCAGAAAGAAAAAAATTATTAAGAAGATTGTAACATCTCCATTTCCCCAAAATCTATTTCGGTACCTGTCCTATGGACAAATTGATATTTTAGTTGGTGATAAATTTGGTATCCCCTATCATTATAAAAAAACCAGACTTGAAAACAATAAATATATAAAGATAAAATTCAAAAAAATAAAAAGACTTTCTCCTGATATTCAATCAGTACCTGCATATATTGCTTTCTCAAAAAAGAAAAATCTCACTGATTTACGGGATAGATTTGATACTATTCTTCTTGGAATGAAAAAAAATGGGACATACTTTGAAATTCTTGAGAAGTGGAGACAGAGATTAAAAACCAAATAAGGACAACCTGAAGAAGATGCTAAAGTAAAATAGACTTACCACTTAATACAATCGTAAAATCATCTCGTTATTTTTTTCTCATGCAAAGTTTATAAAACTAAAAGCTTTTATAAACGTTAAGTTTCAATCATAATTATAGGGTTTCCTTAGAACTTGTCATATGCAATCATCTCTTCCTCCACGCCCATACTATCAAGCATATCAATAATGGCGTCTATCATCATACCGGGTCCGCAAAGATAATACTCAATCTCAGAAGGATCATCATGTTTTTTAAGATAACTTTCATTCAGAGCCTGGTGTATAAAACCTGTAAGACCATCCCAGTTGTCATCAGGGAGAGGTTCAGATAATGCTACCTGATATGAGAAATTATCATATTTCTCAGCTAAAGCTTTAAACTCATCATCATAAAACATCTCTTTTCTGGAACGTGCGCCGTACCAAAAGGAAACCTGCCTTTTGGTTCCTACAGCATTTAGCTGATCAAGAATATGGCTTCTCATTGGAGCCATACCAGCACCGCCTCCCACAAAACATATCTCTCTTTCAGTATCTTTAACGAAGAAATCACCGTAGGGACCGCTCACACTTATCTTATCTCCAGGCTTCAGATTAAAAATATATGATGAACCAAAACCAGGTTGAATCCCTTTTGATGGTGGAGTTGCAATTCTTACAGTAAGCATGAGTATTTCATCTTCATATCCTGCATTTGCAAGGGAATACGCTCTGAAACCTGCTTTTGGAAAAGATGCTTTCAGATCAAAAAAACCACAGGAAACAAGCTCATCTCTGTACATCTCTTCGATATTAAAATCGCTGAATTTTAATTTATAATTTGGTACATTAATCTGTATATAGTGACCTGATTTAAAAACCATTTTTTCAGGGGGATCTATTTTAAAAACCAGCTCTTTTATGAAAGTTGCCACATTGTTGTTTGAAATAACTGTAGCATCATAGTTTTTGATATCAAAAAATGATTCGGGAATTTTTATTTTTATGTCATCTTTAATTTTCATCTGACAGGAAAGTCTGACATTACTGTTCTTCTCTTTTCTTGAAAGATGGGCAAATTCAGTGGGTAAAACACTTCCACCCCCCTCTTCCACAACAGCTTTACACATACCACAGGACCCTCCACCTCCACATGCTGAAGGCATCATGATCTCCTTTTCCAGCAGTGCCGTAAGAAGTGTTTTTGAGCCGTTAACAACAAAAGTCTTGTCATCATCTTCATTAATATTGACTTCAAAACTTTCATCACCAATAAGTTTTGACTCCAAAAAAAGAAGGATTGTCACTAAAAAAACTATTATCGATAAAAAAACTGAAATACTGATTAAATAGTCCATAGTTTAAACTCTTAAATTTATAGGGAATCTCTAATAACTGTTCTTTTGGCGAAATATTGCGTTATTTCCAAAAAAAACTGTAATAAAATCGGCTCGTTATTTTTTGTAATGCCTTATATTTCATCCAAAATTCTAATTATTTGAGGTTCCCTATGGTTAATATTGATTAATTTCTACAAATTGATTCCTGAAAACAACATAAAAGTCATAGCCATTAGCCCACTTACAATCATTGTAATACCAAAACCTTTTAGACCCTTTGGTACATCTGCGTATTTCATTTTATGCAGAATGGTCGACATGGATACAATAGCAAGCATCCATCCAACACCTGAACCAATACCAAATACTATTGATTCAATAAATGTGTAGTTTCTCTCAACCATAAAAAGTGATGTACCTAAAATCGCACAGTTTACAGCAATAAGGGGGAGAAAAACACCAAGTGAAGCATATAGTTTTTGTGAAAACTTCTCTATAACCATCTCAACAGCCTGAACCATCGCTGCAATTACAGCTATAAAGGTAATAAATTTAAGAAAACTTAAATCAACATCTGGTAATCCAGCCCAGGCAAGAGCGCCTTTTGCAAGTAAAAAATGGTAAATCAGGTAGTTAACAGGAGTTGTTATCCCAAGAACAAATATAACTGCAAATCCAAGGCCCACTGAAGTATCAACATTTCTGGAGACAGCAATGAAAGAACACATTCCCAGAAAATATGAGAGCAGGATATTACCAATAAAAACCGAGTTTATGAAAAGATTTAAAAGATCTTCCATTATAAATTCTCCTCATCAATGCCAGTAATTGAGTTTTTTAACCATACAAGCATACCAATAACAAAGAAAGCTCCTGGTGCAAGAACCATTATGCCCATATTTTTATATCCGAACTTAATTAGAAATTCAGGTATAACATCAAAACCAAAGAGAGTGCCCGACCCTAAAAGTTCCCTTATGAAAGCTACCAGCATAAGAATCAAACCGTAACCAAGACCGTTGCCTAATCCATCAGCAAATGACAGATGGGGAGGATTAACCATTGCAAAAGATTCAGCTCTACCCATAATAATACAGTTTGTAATAATAAGGCCCACAAACACTGATAATTGTTTTGAAATATCATAGAGATATGCCTTAAGTATTTGATCTGCAATGATAACAAGTGTAGCAATTACTGTAAGTTCCACTATTATTCTTATATTTGACGGGATTTTCTTTCTTAACATTGAAATTATTAAACCAGAAAAAGCTGCAACCACTGTAAGAGACATAGCCATAACAAAGGCAGTATTCAGTTTAACAGTTACAGCAAGGGCTGAACATATCCCAAGAACCTGTTTGGTAACTGGATTTTCATCCCATATGCCATCTATAAATGTGTTATAAATTTCAGAATTTCTTAAACCCATAAGAATAAAATCCCTCTAATTTGAAGGTCTGTTTTTCAGATAATCCTGCCTAAACCTGACAGAAACTTTTTCATATCTTGCAAGTATGGATGAAAGGCCTTTTGACAGATAACTACCAGTCAGAGTCGCACCGCTAATGCCATCGACATAGTTATCTTTCATATCTTCAGAAATTGCATCCTTTACCCTACCTTTAGCAATACTAATTGAAACAAAGCTATTCTTATCATTTATAATTCGCTTACCAACAAAATTATCCTGAAACCACCCCTGTTCAATTTCACCACCAAGCCCAGGAGTTTCTGCGTGACTATATACTGAAAAACCGACGATTGTTGAGCCATCATTATTAAGAGCAAGATAGCCCTTTATTTTCCCCCATAAACCTCTTGTTTCAATAGGTATTATGTATGAAACGAGCTTGCTTTTTTTGTTATAAAGGTAAAGTTGCAGAAGGTCATTAGCATTTTTATTACTTTCAAGAATCTCTCCGGATGGCCCCACAAAATACTCTCTAATATTCTCTTTAAAAAGTGATTCTATATCAGAATTTGAATAAACAACCTCTTTATTAATCAATCCCACTGATTTCAGTACATTTTTTTGTTTATCTATCTCAATATTTCTGTTTTGCCTCTCTTTTAAAACTGTTGATGCTGCTGTTAATAGTAAACCAGAGACCAAACACATAATAAATGTGAAGATAAAAACGTATCTTTTACTCGGTTTATCAGACATTAGGCATCCTTTTTCCAAGCTTTATTCTGGTTTCAACATAATCAAGTAAAGGTGCAAATATATTCATAAATAAAATTGCAAGCATTACTCCTTCAGGATATGCAGGGTTAAAAACCCTGATAACAACAGTTAAAAACCCGATCAAAAAACCATATATCCATCTTGAAATATTCATACCCGGTGAAGAAACCGGATCTGTTGCCATAAAAACTATACCAAAAGCAAAACCACCTATTAGCAGATGTTGAATTGGTGTGACATTGGCAAAAGGTACCTTAAAAAAATAACTAACAAGAAATGAGGTTGTCAAAAGACCAATTATTCCACCAATGATGGTTCTAAAACTTCCAATTCCTGTAATAATAAGGATCAAACCTCCTATAAAGCATAAAAATGCTGATGTTTCACCAATGCATCCCGGATAACTACCAAAGAATAAGGTTTTTAATGATAATCCTGCCTGATTAAAAATCATACTAATATTATCTGATATGGTGGCATTTGCTACAATGGAAAGTGGAGTTGCCGATGTTATTGCATCCACATTACTACCACTGAAAATCCATACAGAGTCACCAGACATTGATGATGGATATGCAAAAAACAGGAATGCCCTTGCTGTAAGAGCAGGGTTTAAAATATTTCTTCCTGTTCCACCAAAAATTTCTTTACCAATAATTACTCCAAAGGATATTCCCACAGCTGCCTGGATAAGAGATATGGAAGGAGGAAGTATTAAAGGGTATAAAAGGCCTGTTACCAGAAACCCTTCACTAATCTTATGTTTTCTTATCACAGAAAAAATTATTTCCCACGTAAAACCAACACTATAGGATACAATTATAAGTGGAAGAGTAATTGTCAGTCCTTTAAAAAATGCCCCTTGCAGTGAGATATCGCTATCTGACGCAAGGTTTGCCTGATATCCGGTGTTGTATATACCAAAGATAAGAAGTGGAATAAGTGATAGAATGACTATTGACATAAATCTCTTTAACTCTATGCTATCCCTTAAAAATGGAAAACTCCGGATTTTCCCTTTTGGGAGGAAGAAAAAGGTTTTTGTGGCATCAAATAAAGGATGGAGTTTTTCAAACATTCCACCTTTTGTAAAAAATTTCTCATTTGATTTAAACAGATCTCTCATAAATTTCATTATTTACACCTGTTCTTTATAGTACTCAGATTTGGCATTTTTAAGATCTTTCGCTAATTCTATTTTAGATGGACACACAAATGAACACACTCCACACTCTACGCAATCTAAAAGACCACTGAATATGGCCTCTTCAACTTCGTCAGCATAAACTGCTTTATATGTAATATTGGGAAACATATCAACAGGGCAGAACTTTGAGCAGGTTCCACAATTAACACAGGCTCTTTCCTCTCCGTTTAATGAACATTCAATCTCTCTCGTTCCAGTATTTAAAAAAGAAAAAAAAGTTTTTGATACAGTGTTCTTTTTGAACCCCGGCATTACAAATCCAAAGAGAGCATCTTCACCCTCTTTTTTTAGCAGATTAAATGAGTTCTCAAAATACCCGGAATAGGGAGTGTCGCTTGTATCGTAGCCTCTGAATACGCCTCCCTGAATTATTTTAAAATCATCATAAGTATGTTTAACCAGATCATTCAGCGGGGCACCAACTCTTACCCGATAATGCAGATTATCATCTTTGTTCATTGATCCGGAAACCGTAACTACTTTATCTGTAGGATATTTTCCACTGAGAACAAGTTTTGCTATCATTATTAGGTCCTGACCAAATATATACCAACTGCTGTTTTCTGGAATATTTTTCTTTATATGATAGAGAAATGTTCCCGGATCATTAGCCGGGTAATTTCCAGCGACTTTATGTGTTATTAGTTTATCTATTTGATCTGGAACTTCATCAGAGGCATCTGATATAATAAAAGTTTTATCACTAAGTTTGTTGAGAATTTCAAGCCCTGCAAAAAAATTATTTTCTTCATTTTCAAGATAAACTGATGGTGATGGTCCCTCTGGTTCAGGACTGTTAAGATTTACTATTATCTGTGGAGGAATTTTATCTTTATTGGGATAATCTCTATATGGCAGTTCTCTAAAAAGAGGCCATAATCCTCCATTGATTATATGTTTCACCAAATCAGCTCTATCTGTTTTACTTATCTTGTCATGGTTTATACTCTCAAATTGTTCATACTCCTCTTTCTCAATCACTATCAAAATTTTTTTTATTACTCTTCTCTCACCAAAGACGATATTTTTAACAACCCCACCTGCTGGTGATAAAAACTTTATTTCAGGATTTCGCTTATCGAAGAAAACAGGTGATCCTATCTTTAATAAATCCCCTTTTTTAACGAGTAATTTAGGTTTTATAAAAGGAATTCTGGAAGGAGTTAAAGCAACCTCTTTTGAGGATATAGCTTTTTCAAGTCTGCTTTCAACATCAAATACCTGTGTATAGCCTTTTTTAATATTTATATTTTTCATTTAATTGTCTTTGTCTTAATTTTTTGATTTACTATATCTTTGATAACATACCTGACAAATTCATCCCCAATAAATACCTCAAATACACCCTCATCTTTACTAAAACATTTTACAAGAGACTCTAAATCGCATTCTAATTCAAGTGAAGCTAAAAGAGAAAAACCTCTTGTCTCACTATCATTAGATCTATAGAAATTCGGGAGATACATTTTCGCTTCGGAAAACTGAGCTTTATTTACTTCACCACATCTGAAAACTCCCCACAGTGCACCTTTCTGCAACTCTGGATGTTCAAGATAATTCCCTTCCATATTAATATATGAGATGAGCATATTACCAAACTCTTTTGCAACTCCCCTGTTTTGTGCCATAGCTTCTCCCATGGCTTCAGCAGAGCCCCATCCTATTCCTCCTGATTCGTCGTTAAGGTTCCACATCAGTCTTCTCATAACAACTCTCGCTTTCTCTGTTTTGCTTTCAAAGAGTTCAGATATGATCTTACCAATCAATGTTATAGCTCTAAATTTAATAAATGGATCTTTGTGGTAGAAAAACGAGATGACAGGTCCGATTATTGAATCAACCGGATATGACTCTATTTTTTTTAATAGATCATCTAAATTACCACTAAAAACTGTTCGTAGATTCTTTTTTATGGCTCTTGAGCCTTCTTTTTTATAACCTTTCATAACACCAATAACAAGAGCAAATATTATGCCATTAATAAAAATGTTAAGTTTATGAGATTTAAGCAAAATTTCAAGATCGTCTCACACCTGATACACTTATGTATCGGATACTAAGGTCCGTGTGACACATTGTGGTATATTAATTATAAATTATAATATTCACTTCAATTTTCATAACCCTATTAAATTAAGACTTCTTAATAACAATTCTATTTTTACCTTTAATAAGAAAAATGAAAACAAGGCATGAAACTTGTATTAATAGTATGAAGTGGGAAAGTGTATTTGTTATAAATCTTTAACCCTTAAGTAAATTTAAGTCAGATCACATAAATTGACATTTTTCAATTTTTAAATGTGAGATCTTAGGAATTATTACCAATATTATTAATGTAATTTAACAAAGAATTAATTTTATAAAACAAGTATTCAAAATTAAAAACAACGAATCAGGAGGATTATATGGAGATTAAAAAAAAGGTTTCCAAGAAAGTGGAACCCTCTCCCAAGGATCTCACAACCTGTGATGCTACAGCACAGATGATCACTAAAGCTCGAAAAGATGGTGTTGAACTTATCTTTGACAGAGCGCAGGATATGAAAGCTTGCCCAATAGGAAGGGATTCAGCTTGTTGTAAACACTGTTCGATGGGTCCTTGTCGTTTAAATTCCAAAGACCCGTATTCAAAGGTTGGACTTTGTGGTGCATCAATAGATACTATCATGGCAAGAAATTTTGGTAGAATGGTCGCCGCAGGTTCTGCGGCTCACACGGATCATGGTATGGCCATGCTTGAATTATTCAGGGATGTTGTCAATGGAAAGATTAGTGACTATGAAATTAAAGATGTTCAGAAATTAATTGATGTCGCAAAATCCATAGATATTGAAACTACAGAAAGAACTGTTCAGGACATTGCAAATGATCTTTATAGTGAACTTGAAAGAACCTATACTCAGGTAGAGGGAGAGATCCCTTTTACCAAAAGAGTTCCTGCGAACACTCTTGAACTCTGGAGAAAAGAGGGAATTGTTCCCCGTGGTGCGATGCGTGAGGTTATGGAGATGATGCACAGAACATGTATTGGTGTTGATCAGCATTATGAAAACTTAACCAAACAAATATCAAGAACCGCCCTGTCAGATGGTTGGGGTGGATCTATGGTTTCTACAGAAATTTCCGATATTCTTTTTGGAACGCCTTCTCCGGTTGAGGTTGAACTCAACATGGGTGTGCTTAAAGAAAACATGGTAAATGTTATTATCCACGGACATGAACCCAATCTTTTTGAATCCATGGTGGTTACTGTAGGTGACCCTGAAATAATTAAGCTTGCAAAAGAAGCAGGATCTGATGGAATAAATCTTATTGGGATGTGCTGCTCTGGTCTTGAAGTTTTTTCAAGACACGGAATACCCCATGCTGGTAATTTCTCTTCCACAGAAGCTGTTCTTGTAACTGGTGCAGTAGATGCAATGACAGTAGATATTCAGTGTATTAAGCAGGGACTTGCGAAAGTTGCAAAATGTTACGATACTGTTTTTATTACAACAAATTACAGATGTCACCTTGAAGACGCACTGCATATTGAACTTCATGAGCATGCTCCAAGAGAGTGCACAGATGAAATTGTTATTAGAGCAATAGCACGATTTAAAACAAGAACTCTGCCTATTGAGATCCCACAGATTGTCAACAAAGGTGTTCATGGCTTTTCCCACGAATATATTAGTTATATGTTAGGCGGTTCTTTTAGAGGAGGTTACACTCCTTTAAATGAAAATATTATTAATGGTAGAATTAGAGGTGTTGCCGGGGTTGTTGGCTGTAACAATCCAAGATCCAAACAAGACTACGCACACGTTGAACTGGTAAAAGAGCTTATCAAGAATGATATCCTGGTACTGCAGACCGGATGTTCTCAGGTAGCTCTTGGAAAAGCTGGTTTAACAACTCCTGATGCTGCTCATTTTGCAGGTTCTGGATTACAGGAGGTGTGCGAAACCGTTGGTATGCCACCGGTTCTTGGATTAGGAGCTTGTGTTGATAACAGCCGTATTCTTGTAGCAGCCTCTGAAATGGTAAGAGTTGGAGGACTTGGAAATTCATTGGCAGATCTGCCTGTCGCAGGTTGTGCTCCTGAGTGGATGAGTGAAAAAGCTATTGCTATTGGACAATATTTCGTGGCTTCAGGTGTTTTCACTGTTTTTGGAGTAACATTTCCAATTATTGAAAATACTAAATTCCACGATCTTCTTTTTGATGGTCTTGAGAAGAAGGGGTTTGGAAAGTGGGGTCATGCTGAAGATCCATATGAAATGGCCCGGATGATGATTGCCCATATTGATAAGAAACGTAAAGAGCTTGGTATTGACAAAACTCGTGAGCGTCAACTTGTCGATATGGCCGCACGAAGAGATATTGCATAAAAAGAGTAATCCTTTATTACAACACCAGGCTAGATTTGTGTGCATACAAGTCGATGGTGCTTTTTAGCATCATCGGCTTCATTTTTTTATCCAGAACATCTTCCCTTGAGGTAGGATACCAGAAAGTTAATAGTTGTTTTCCAGTTGGAGCTATATTTTTTGCTACATTTGATGTTATCATGCCAATGGTAACAGGATCATATGTGTAAAGAAGTCCGTCTTGTT
Organism: Desulfobacterales bacterium; assembly: GCA_024226555.1. Classification (GTDB taxonomy): domain Bacteria; phylum Desulfobacterota; class Desulfobacteria; order Desulfobacterales; family JAAELO01; genus JAAELO01. The sequence goes on from JAAELO010000194.1 coordinate 24,493, forward strand.
TTCCAATACATTTATCAAGAGCGATATCTATAAAGGTTCCCGAAGTGGGCAGTATATTTTTGCATAGATCCTCTAACAGGATAAAATAAAAAGGCAGTCGGGTTTTGACTGCCTTATATCTATGAGCGAATTGGTTTTATAAAGTTTATCTGTTTTTAACAATCTTTTTCAGCATCTCGAAATCTATTGTATCACCATACTTCAGTAGAAGACCCTGGTAGTAGGTTATAACCATATTTCTACCCTTCTCTTTAGCTTCATATAGACATTTATCTGCTTTTTCAAAAAGACCATTTTGTGTTTCAGTATCATTTGGGAAACACGAGATACCTACGGATGTTTTTACACTGAGTTTCTGATTTTCAAAATTGACCTTCATTCCCTCAATTTTTTTCCTGAACTCCTCCATAAGATCGCTGGCTTTTTCAGGAGAAGTATCCGGAAGAAGCATACAGAACTCTTCTCCGCCGTATCTAAAGGCCATGTCCATAGTACCTGGTCTTAAACAGTTCTGCATCACCATTGCCACTTTTGAAAGTACTTCATCACCTGCTTTATGTCCATAGTTGTCATTAAATTTTTTGAAATGATCTATATCTGTAATTGCAAGGCTGAGAGTGGTGCCGTTTTCAATAGCTTTATTATATTCATCGTGATAGATGTGCTCAAAATGTCTCTTGTTATAAAGACCTGTAAGAATATCTGTGATCGATTCATTATAGATTTTACTCTTATGAAGATTCATAGCTGCCTGATCAGCCAATCCAAGAAGAAGGCTTTCATCCTCTTCGGTAAATCTGCCAATTGGATCAAGCGTGCTATTACCTTCATCATCAACAACAATTTTGTTGGTCATGTTGATTACGCCTTCTACCTCTCCTCCATAAATAAGAGGAACTGTACATATGCAATGGACCTGATTTTTACCAAACTGTTCTATCTGTTTTCTGTCATTCATTCTTACAGGTTTTCTGGTCATTGCACATTTTCCGGCAACACCTTCATCCAGAGCAAATGCTCTGGTTTCGGTAATCCCATCGTTAATGCTGTCTCTAACATGATCAGGGATGTTACCCCATACAACCTTAATTTCTAATTTACCGGTACCTTTGCTTCTTAGCATAAGATTCCCTTTCTGAGCCTTTACAGCATTGACAGCTGTTGAAAGGGTTTGTATACACAGACGCTTAAAATCATTAACATTAGATAATTGCTGATTTATATCATAAAGGGTTTGTATATTTTTAAGAATTCTCTGATTTTTCTCATACTTTATAGTTGAGTCTATATTTGTAATAGCAATGGAAGCTAATTCCTGAAGAAAAGGATATTCACTTTCGGCAATTTGATTTCCACACTCTTTTTTTCCAAGAGTTAAAACGCCTAATACTTCACCGTTCTTTATTAAAGGGCACCAGATATCAGATTCCAGAATATCCAGATTCCATTTTTCCCATGCTGTTTCAAATCTTGAATCTCCTTTTAGATCACGAACACTGAAAACATTACCCTGTCTGATTATCTGCCATAGAAGGCCATTATCTTTAGGGAATTTAAAAAGATAAATTGTTTCTTTTCTGCCCTCAAGGTCCTTATATTCTTCATTTATATTGTGGAAGGATTTTACCTGATAATATTCCTGTGAGGGATCAAGGTCGTCATATAGAAGAACCGTTGAATTTACTGATCCATATTTTTCACGGACAACAGACATGAAAGACTGTAATAGGAGTTCAAGGTTCATTAAGTCTCCGAACCCCTTTCCTGACTGGAGTAATGCTCTCATTTCAAAGATGAGAATATCCTGTTTTATTACTTTATCTTTATAGTACTCTAACTGTTCTTTTACACTTTTTTCATTATTGATCATACCGCCAATATCAAACTTACAACTTTTTGAGCTTTTAACACTTTTAGTATCTTTTTTGCCCATAATAAAAACCTCAGAATCAAAATTTTTTTATTTAACTATACAATTTACATAATTTGATACAAATATGTCAAGAATAAAGCTTTTTCATGGCTTTTTGCTTCATAGAGATTCCCGAATAGTTAATCTTTTACAAATTGTAGTATAGTTACGCCTGAGAGAATCAGTAGCATTCCTGCAAAGAAAATAAGGCCTGTATCCTGATTGCTGTCAAGAAAACCTGTAAGTGAAAGAAGTACTGCAAGCATTACTGTTGCTGGTGGTTGAAGATTTGAACTAATTGATACTTTTACAGGGTTAAGATATTTTAATAAAATATTCCAGACCAGCATCATAACAACGCTGGTTACTATTATTAACCAGGATAAACTGAGCCAGGCTTTTACTGGTATGGTGGAAAAATTCACATTAATAAATGAATAAATAACGTAAGGACTTAATATTACAGCCCCTAAGATTAAACTCCATGAAGTAACAACTATTGCATCATATTTTTTACACATATGACCTGCAAAAACAGTATAAATAATCCAGCTTAATACTGCTCCTAAAATCCATATATCTCCTGTTCTTAACTCCTGTGCTGAATTTCCGGACTCCCATGGTCTTAAAATAATTAAAACTCCGATCAATGAGATAATAATTCCAGTAATTTCTAATGATTTAGGAAATTTCAGCTTAATTATTGAATAACAGATCAGAACTCCAATTGGAGTTAGTGAATAAAATAGTGCGGGGTGGCTTGGAACTGTGTATTGAATGCCATAAAGAAAACAAAATTGATTTAATGGAACAAGGAGGATACCGAGTAAGAATACATTGAACCAGTCTTTTTTAGAAAAAGTTGGTTTTGGAATTACTTTTCCTGATAATATGAGGAAAATTACCATGGCTCCAAAAGCTCTGTATGAAGTCACTATTAAGGGGTTAGGAAAGGAAATCGCCGCTGCTTTCCCAAATATATATGTTCCTGCTGAGAGGAAAATATGGGAGAACATTAAAATGTATATGGTTGATTTAGACATGTCTTGAATAAAGCGAAGCTTTATGTACCCCTTTGTATTAGCTTGATATTCATAGCGTCTTGAATAAAAATAATAAAAAAACGTTTTTCCTTTATTATTTTGTTTTATGAGTGCTCCAAAAAAAAGGGCAGGCCTAATGCCCACCCTGTAATTCTTTTAATTTTATACTTATTTATTTCATCAGTTTTAGCAATCTATCAAAACGGACTTTTCTGTTTTTTTTGTCCCATGACCAGTAGATAATCATAGCTTTACCCTTAACATTATCAAGGCTGACATGTCCCCAAAATCTACTATCTTCGCTATTATCTCTATTATCACCCATCATAAAAAGAGAATTTTCAGGTACTTTGAAAGGACCGAAATTGTCCCTTGGAGTTTGATAACGATAGTAAGTCTTAGGATCTGTGTAAACTTCATATCCCTTTTTTACCTCTTTATTGTTAACAAAAACTCTTTTATTTCTTATCTCTATGGTATCACCTGCAATACCAACAACTCTTTTTATATAATCAACCTCTTTATGGGGTGGTTTAAAAACAACGATATCTCCCCTTTCAGGTTCTGAAATTGGAATAATTATCTGGTTTGTGAATGGTAATCTTAAACCATATATAAACTTATTTGCTATGATCTGGTCACCAAGTTGAATTGTATCAAGCATTGAACCTGTTGGGATCACATATGTACTTATAACAAGTTGTCTTATAATCAGAGCAAGTACCACCGCAATTAAAACTGATTCTACATTCTTGCGGAATTTTCCTTTCTCAACCTTGTTTTCAGGTTTCCCGTTCTCCGTTTTCTTATCTGGCTTTTCTATATTTTTTTTTCCTTTAGATCCACTCTTTGCCATTTAAAATCCTTTTTCTTAATTCTGAAAGAAATATAAAAATCTTAATTTATTTACAGTATAAATGAATATTTTTCAATCTATAGATACAAATGCTTCTTAAAACTTGACCAACCAATTGCTGTTAAGGCATAACTCTTGGAAGGTTTCTTAATTAATAAGAATTTTGAGCTATAGAGTTACAAACTATTATAAGGGAACCTAATAAATGCTTTTTGACCGAATTGCTTTTAGTTGTTTAAAAAACAAAACAAC
>JAAELO010000195.1 GCA_024226555.1 Desulfobacterales bacterium
CCCCATAGCCACCATGACCACCATAGCCACCAGGCCCCCATAGCCGCCATGGCCACCATGGCCCCCATGGCCCCTATGGCAGCAATGACCCCCACAGCCACCATGGCCACCATGGCCCCATGGCCCCCTTGGCCCCTATAGCCACCATGGCCACCATGGCCATCATAGCCCCCATGGCTCCCATGGCCACCATGGCACCCATGCCCCCATGGCCCATATTGCCACCATGGCCCCTACAGCCACCATGGCCCTCATGGTCCCCATTGCCACCATGGCCCCCATGGCCCCTATGGCACCCATGGCCCCCATAGCCACCATGGCCACCATGGCCCCCATAGCCACCATGACCACCATAGCCACCAGGCCCCCATAGCCGCCATGGCCACCATGGCCCCCATGGCCCCTATGGCAGCAATGACCCCCACAGCCACCATGGCCACCATGGTCCCCATGGCCACCATGGCCACCATAGCCACCATGGCCCCCATAGCCACCATTGCCACCATGGTCGCCATGGCCACCATAGCCACTATGGCCCCCATGGCAACACCATGGCATCCTATGGCACTCATGGCATCCATGGACCACCATGGCCACCATGTCCACCATAGCCACCATGACCCCCATAGCCACCATGGCCACCATGGCCACCATTGCCCCCTGGCAACACAATGGCTCTACGGCCACCATGGCCCTCAGGGCCACCACAGCCCCCACTATGGCACCCATGGCTCCTATGGCCACCATGGCCTCCATGGCCCCTATGGCCACGTCCCCATGGTCCCCATATAGCCCCCATGGCCATGGCCCCCATGAGCCCTGGCCACCATATCCTCTACTACCCCCATGGTCCCATGGCCACCATGGTCCCCCTAGCCCCCATGGCCCCCATGGTCCCCGTAGCCACCATGGCCACCATGGCCACTATGGCCACCATGGCTCCCATGGCCCCCATGGCCATGGCTCCAAAGGTGTCTAAAGGAGCAATCCCAAGGTGTATCCACTGGCCTTCTCTAAGGTCCTGAGAGCTCTCGAAAGTGTCATTTTTCTGGAACGCATACCACGCGGCGAGATCACCGCCCGAAACTCCCTCCATGTGGTTGGTGAGTACCAACATTGCAATGCGACATGGCATGCCGAAGACGTGAATCCGCGGCGCTGGAGAGTTGTGATGACATTCCTGTTTAAAAAAGGAAGAGGTTTGCTTTGCTTTGCTTTGCTTTGCTTGCTTGCTTTGCTTGCTTGCTTGCTTGCGTGATTCGGAGCTCAAGG
>JAAELO010000196.1 GCA_024226555.1 Desulfobacterales bacterium
GCGTTATGATCCTGCTGTCGAGTGTTATGTTGGGATTGTGAGCTTATCACAGCTCAACATAACAAGGCGGATCAACCTGTCCGAGGAAATTAGTTGAAGAGTATTGGCTAAATCAATCGGCAGGTTATCCGCGACGTTATATTATATTTAGTTTTGGTCACACAAGTAACATTTTTACCTGGAGGGAAAAATGAGTAACGAATTTCTACTTAAAATTGGGGGGGGTTTTCATCTACTTTGTGCAGTATTGCATATTTTCATGCCAAAGATGGGGAACTGGGAAGCAAGGCTTGCAAAAATACCGGAAGATGACAGGGATCTTGTTGAGCAGCCTCTATACATCATGAATTTATGTCTTTTGGTTATTTGGGTAATATTTGCAATAATCCCTTTCTTTTACACAGATGCAATTTTGAACACATCTCTTGGTAATGCGCTTCTAACATCTATTGTAATATTCTGGATCATCAGAATTTTTATTCTGCAACCCTACTATATTGGTATTAATAGTAAGATATCGATACAGATGATATTAACTTTTATGGTTGGATTAATTCTGTTCGGAATTCCATGGTTAAATGTTGTAATTTTTTAAAAGAGATGGCGGGTTTAAAACCCGCCTATAATTTAGAGAGATTCTCTGGCACCGCAGCTTGAGCAAAATGGGAAGTGGGCAAATTTTCTATTCCCGCATTTTTCACATTTGTTAAAAAGAGTTAGACCACAATGCTGACAAAAATCAGGTGCTTCATCTTCCAATATCTCTTTAATAAGTTTTGTTTTTGGTTGCCAGTTGTTCATCAGAAAATCCTTTTCACATGATGGGCAACAATGGGCTTTATAGGATTTAACTGCCACATCCTCTTTTACGCTTTTAACCCTCTCATCCATAGATTGTTCTAATTCAAGTTTTTTCTTTTCAGTATAGTCCTTAAGTCTCTTAATAACAAAAATACCAATGAGAATTGTTAACAAAATACCCACTGAGTACCTGATATACCCACCATAATTTGGCATATAGGGAAGAAGTCCCCAGAAAAAAGAGTATAGAGCAAAAATTATATATGCCCAAACCAAAGACTTTAATTTGCTTTTCCTAAGCTTTATAAACGCTATGATTGCAAGAATAAGTATGGGTAATACAAACAACAGTCTATAGATAAATACTTTTACCTTAAATTTCTTGTATGCTTCAGAATACTTACTTCTGTCCTGATTCTTAATCTCATTTCTTAAATAATAAACGGAGTTCTTTGTTTTTTTTATCCTGTTTCTTTTTCCTTTTAGAGCATTAATTTTATCCTGCCACCTGTCCTCAACGCCTTTTATTTTATCTAATTTCGAAGCCCTCTTTCTTATAACTTCATCTTCAGTTGATGATCCTATTGTTTTCCTTGCTCTGATCCAGTTATTGAATGATCTTTTTTCTGATGAATATTTTCTCCTTGCTCTGTTTCTGAAAATTGATGATCTTTCAATTTGCACATCAATTTTAGCAAGCTTCTTATTTATTTTTTCCTCTTCAAGGTTGGATTTATTTAAAGCTTCCACACTTCTAAAATCCTTCATAACAGGAGCCACTGACCAATGATCTATGTCGTAAAGAACTCTTCCTCCAAGTGATATTAGAAAAAATGAAAGAACACATGTTACAATGAGCAGAACCAGCTTAGATAGAATTTCAAGACGTTTTTGTGAGCCTTTGAATAGTGCCATTTACCCATTCCCCCTTATAGTAAGAATCCTATTTTGACCGATATTCTTTAAATACGTTTTTCTAATAATGGGGAGGCTTTTCGTCCCGCACCTCACCAATTGATTTTGAAATATCACGATACCTATCAAGCAGAAGATCAATTTTTTCATTTAGTGTATCGATTGTTTTTTGTTGCTCATAAATAACATCACTTAGCTCTTTTATAGTGGTATCCTGATAGGCCATTTTTGTTTCTAAATCCATTATTCGATCTTCCATAAAAACCTCACTTAATTAAATTAAAATAGGGAATCTCTAATAACCGCCTATAAAACTAAAAGCTTTTATAAACGCTGTATTTCAATACGCAAATAAAAAGCTTTAGTTTTTATTTTACTAAAATTCTAACTATTAGAGGGCTCCCAATAAGTATTTTTTATTAAAACATCTATTATTTCAACCTTTTTCACAGAAAAAGGAATATTTTTCTTGTAAATGTCATGGATATATTTAAAAACTACAAAAAGAGGTTCATAATGCTGATAAAAGTAAAAAAAACAATAAAATTACCATGTCCGATTCTGCTTGAAAGACTAAAAAAAGCACCGGAGTTAGGGCCAAGAGTCCTTTTCTTTAGCGGGGGAACAGCCCTTAAAAAATCCTGCAAAGAGCTTGTTAAATATACACACAACTCAATCCACATAATAACACCATTTGATTCCGGTGGGAGCTCAGCCGTTTTGAGAAAGGCATTTAATGTCCCAGCCATTGGAGATGTTCGAAACAGGCTTTTAACACTTGCCGATAAAAGTTTCCACGGAAATCCTTCCGTATATAAACTCTTTGCATACAGATTTTCAAAAAATGCTGAGCCTAAAGACCTGAATGATGAACTTAATCAGATGATAGATGGTGGTCATGATCTTATTACAGATATACCAAATCCGATGAAAAAAATTATCCAGACTCACCTTAAACATTTCAGCAGCTTAATGAAGGATGATTTTGACCTGAGAAAAGCAAGTATCGGTAATCTGATACTTACAAGTGGGTACATAGATACAAGCAACAGTTTTGATATAATTCTTTTTACATTCTCAAAACTGGTAAGGGTTCTTGGCATTGTAAAACCCATAGTTAATGAAGATCTTCATCTTGTGACGGAACTTGAAGATAAAACAACTCTTATCGGTCAGCACAGGTTGACAGGTAAAGAGAATAACCCAATATCTTCTAAAGTTAAAGATATCTGGTTAAGTAAAAGTATTAAAAATAAAAATAAATACAGTGTTAATATAGAAAATAAAATGGCACACCAGATCAGGGATGCAGAACTTATTTGTTACCCAATTGGAAGCTTCTATTCAAGTCTGATCGCAAATCTTCTTCCAGATGGTATCGGTAGTATTATAAAAAAGAACTATTGCTCGAAAATCTATATTCCAAATACAAGTACTTTAGACCCTGAAGAGTATGGAATGACAATTGACGATAAGATTATGAAACTGATCGCACACCTTGTTAAAGATGATCCTGATAATATCAAACCAAGGGAAGTTCTTAATTTTGTTCTTATCGACAGTAAAAAAGGAAACTACCCCGGGGAACCTGATACAGAAAAACTCTCAAATATGGGAATAGACATAATCGATACAGATCTGATCAGCGATGAATCATACCCGTTAATAGATGAAAAATTATTGATTCCTGTTCTAATCTCCTTAACATAGAGTTTTTTACACTTCAGATCTTCCTTGAGTTTTATTAAACTCTCCATTATTATAATATCAATCCAAAGGATTATGAATTTCTTTCCAATCAAGTGCCTGACTTTTAAATAATTGATTTAAATAGAGGTCTTAAAGGAAAAAAACAGTGAAAAATAAAACGATTATAATCATGTTATCAATTTTTTTTATTCTGCCTTTTTTTGCTTTTGGAAACGATGATGAGGTAACTGTTTGTGTTTACGATATTCATCCATGGGGATATATGGAAAATGGGAAAATGAAAGGTTATGTTTACAAAATATCTAATTTAATTGTTAAGACCGCTGGCTATAAGGTTGTTAATAACAATTTTAAACCTTTCCCAAGAGTTGTATTAAATCTTCAGCAAGGCGATTGTGATTTCTCAGTATTTACCCGTAACGACAAACTAAAAAAACTACACCCTCTTGTATATGTTACTGACGCTAACATAGTCATAGTTACAAATAAAAAAATGAGATATAAGAAACTTAAATACTTCAAAGGAAAAACCTTAGGAATAATCAGAAATGCCCGATATCTTAAATCTTTCCATAGTGATGATGGAATAATTGAGTATCCGGTTAAAAATTATAATCAGGCTCTTCAAATGTTAAGCAGAAACAGACTTGACGGATTTATTGGAACTGAATCGGGAATAATTCCGGTAATGAAACAATTAAAATTTTCAAAAAAGGATTTTAATTTTTTCCTGGTTGGCAAGAAAGAGGTTTGGGTTATGTATTCCCTAAAAAATTATGAAAAAGATCGTAAGACTGGTAAAACAGACGCACTAATAAAGGCCGTTAATAAACTTAAGAAAAAAGATGCTTTTCAGAATCTATTGAAGAAGTATAAATCTTTTTAATCAGTAAATGTGCTTTTTGATAAAGCGAAAACTCACCCTGCATTGCTAACGCAACCTCATTAATTTACAGGAATATTGCATAGATCGTAAACCTTTTCCTAATAAAGGTTTAAGTAATAATTTACTACTTAATACATTTTTTATAAAGGTATACGCGATCAGGTCTATCCATATCCAGTTCCTTATTGTATTTACAGCCAAGTGCAATCAGGGTTTTCTTAGAATATACCGTGATTGCAGGAGAACACTTATTAGTCAGAATCCAGTGGATATTATTAAAATCAACTTTGTGTATATCTACAAAGCTGTGCCTGGGATCTCTTGTTAAACCAACATACCACTGGTCATAGGTTTCTCCGTAGCTTGATAATATGTCGTTGAATTTAACCAGTGTATCTACGAAGTTGGTGTTGATCTTTATATACATGGAAAGGTTCCTTTTATTTTGATTTTGAGATGTCTTTTTAATAATGTTTCTGTTCGATTATTATAACTTTAAAGCCTTAATGGATTTGTTTATAAAATCGGGAAGAGGAAATAAAAATAAAGCTTTTTATTTCTTTAAGATTTTATAAACGATCTGACTCTTCCACAAAAAAACAAGTTTCTTGTATCGTTCTGGAATGACGACAAATAGAGGGACTCCCGTTGGAATGCTCTATTTAACAGTTAGTTTAAATTCAAAAACATGATTTTGAAACCGGGCAAAAAATTAATTTTGCCCGGTTACAAATCTTAAGGCTTGACCACGGGAGCAGTTCATTGGCCAGACCTAACACTTAATCACTGATTCAAGGGAACCTCTTCCACGCGCAAAACCGGTTCTGAAATATGGGGGCGATTAAAAAGTAAAGTGGCTTTTATTTGATTTCAAAAAAATGCATACTGATTAAAATGATACAGAAATCCAAGTAAAAAGCCTTATTATATTTGAGTCCCGGTTCAGTTACACAATAAACTTAGGAAATACAGCAATTAAAGCACGCAACAATGCCTGTAAAAAACATGCTCGTTTTCCATATAAAACTGTTTAATGTGTAAAAACTGCCCCGGCGTGTGAAAGAGGCGTTGACGGAACCTTGTGAATTCTGTAAAAGAATATACAGACATAATTTGTTCTCCTTGTATGAGAATAATTGTGTTTAGAGTCGGTTAGAGGTGGCTGCCTCTTTCCGGCTTGTCTATGAAATAAAAACGAGATTAAATAAATTTAAAACTTTTTTATTTCCGTTACGTTTTTATTGTGCTTTAAACCTAATCTGAAAATTTAAGAATATCAAGAAAATAATTATCTTTTTACTTATTTTTTAAGATAGAATTCTAAATTCAAGAAGAGATTATCCTGTAAAAAACTTTCTTTTTTTCAACTATTAATTTTTAATCGAACGTGTTAGTGTGTTATAAAGAAAGGGACAGGAATGTATATTTCTATACTCTTAACTACAAAAAAAAATATAAATTATTATTTACTGGATTTAGTAAAAGCATTACTGTAAATTCAATTCCTAATTGAATAGAGATTTATTAAATAGGTATTAGAAGTGCAGAATTATGATTTAAAGAATGAAGTTTTAAAAGTTAGAAATGTATTAGAGATTATTCATAAAGAGCTTGATCCTCCTTATTTCAATAATTTTCCAAAAGGGACTTGTGGTGATACAAGTGACCTCCTTGCTCAATGGTTAATAGAAAAAGGGTTCGACAATATTAAGTGTGTTTGTGGGCTGAAAAATGAAGAACCTCATGCATGGTTAGAACTAAATGGTCTTATTATTGATATAACATCAGACCAGTTTGATGATGGGTTAAGTCCTGTTTATATAGGGCGAAACAGAGATTTTCATGATACCTTTAAAGAACAAAATTCAACTGAACCGATTATCCCACCATACCTGACAAACGCATATAAACAATTTCATGCGTTTATACATGAAACTGATTTACACAAAGAACAACCGAAACAATATGTTTTAAATAACACCTTTTTCTATGAGTTCCTGTTTTACTAAAGTTTCAAGGTTTATATCGTAATATTTTTTCCAACAGTCTAACTCATCAATATTCCCATGCCTTATTAGTGAGAAAAATCTGCACCCTCCAAAGCAAAGTGGAAGATATTCACAATCAAAACACTTCTCATTTTTCCAAATACCCAGTTTATGGCTTTTGGTGTAGTCTTTAATACCATCTCTCAAATTTCCAATTATAAATTTGGGGTTGTTTAAAAAATTAGGACATTTATAGATATCTCCATTGTAATGAATATAGAACATATTTTTTCTTTCAACCATACAGGCTGAAGGTACAACTTCTGGTATTTTATATCCAAATTTAAAAAGCTCAGCCAAAAAATCACTTTCAGCTGCAAGCATCCAGGGGGTAGTATTCGATATTTTGTTTGTCAAACCCTTAGCAGTTTTGTCCAGAGTGTGATCAATGACGGACGAAAAAATAATATTTATTTTATCTGGCCCTAAACCTTGATCCTTCAAAAACTCAGGGAGATTTAGAAAATTTATGTAATTTTCCTCTGTATAATTACAATTAACAGTTATCTTGCAAAACTCACTGGATTCCTTAATATTTTTTAACACAATATCAAAAGAGGGGGAGCCATTCACAAAGGGGCGGTTTTTATTATGAATTTCTCTATTTCCATCAAGTGTAATTTGAGCACCTACAAAACCTAACTCTGAAAATTCTTCTGCAGTTTGTTTAGTAAGAAGAGAACCATTAGATACCATTGAAAAAGTATATTTAGCCCCTTTGTTTTTTGTAAATAAAATAGCCTTATTTGAAATTGAACGAATCATATCTTTGCGTAAAAGAGGTTCCCCACCATAAAAATCTATTCTTAAAGTATCCATCTCTTTTGTAAATTTCTTCTCAATAAATTTAAAAAGAAGATCTTCACTTTCTTTGCTAAAGTCGTGTTTACCCTTTATATTACCTTCAATACAGTAGGAACAATCAAAATTACAATCAAGGGTCAAAACAACTGTTAACCTTAGTGTGGTGCTCAAACCATCTCTTTCATTAATATAGTTTTCAAGATCTATTCTTTCTGCTTCTGGACTATCAACAAGAATTTCTAAATCTGTGAGCATAGCAGTTTCTTCATCAGACAGATTACCGTTTCTCATATCATCATACATCTCTCTATCAATACGAATAGTAGATGCTTTTCTTGTAGAGTAGATAATTAAATAATCTGAATCTTTATCACATGGGAAAATCTTAAGGTATTTTGAAAGGATCATATATAAAATGCTATTCTGTTATTGTTAATAAAGGGGCTATTCAGCCCCTTTATTTTTAATTTTGGCGAGGCTGATTTGTACGACAGCAATCATCATCAAATTTGTCTTTATCAACACCTGGTTTTAGAACTTGAATTCTTTTTTTCATAATTGTCTCCTTTTTAATTTTTATTAGAACAACATTTAAAATTTAAACTCTCCAACCATGAAGTTGGGTTTTCATTTATTTCTACATATATTGTTTTTCATTAAAAAAATATTATGAATAAATTCCATTGAAGATCCATTGAAATTTATATTTTTATTCAAGTTAAAATAACCAGCAATGCTACTTAAAAACTATCATTTACCAGCAATGCTACTTAAAAACTATCATTTTATATGGTTATATTTATCCTCAGCTCATTAGTTTTGGATCTTATACTTATAAAACGATTTGGCGAGGCTGATTTGTACGACAGCAATCATAATCAAATTTGTCTTTATCAACACCTGGTTTTAAAACTTGAATTCTTTTTTTCATAATTTCTCCCTTTTAATTATTAGAAAAACATTTAAAATTTAAACTTTAAACCGCTTTCCAACCACGAGGTTGGGTTCTCATTTATCTCTCCATTTATATATTGATTACCATCAAAAATATTATGAACAACAAGAAAAAACTCCATTGAGTAACCATTAAAATTTATATTTTTATTCAGATTAAAATCCCAGATAAAATCATCATACTCTTCATTATTATCAATGTCCCAGTATATAAAATAGCCTGTAATGCTACATCTAAAAAAATTACTATTTTTGTAAGGTTCTTTGTCCTCATATGTCAATCCAATATTAAGGGTATATTTATTAGTCGGATCTTTTGAGCGACTACTTATGTAATCATATTTAGACCTGACAAAAGAGGCGCCTGTTGTGAACATGCACTTTTTTATTTTTAATGTTCGTACTTCAATTTCCGATCCATACCTTTTTATGTCACCAAGGTTTTCTAAAGTACCACCTTCTGCAATTTTATTCTCAAGACAATTATAGAAAATGGAAGTTTTTAACCATAAATATGGTATAGTTCTTGTTTCAAAACCAGCTTGGTATGAGATTACTTCTTCATTTTCAAGATTAGGTTCACTCTTAAGCCAACCCAGTGGAGGTGCATTGAAACCTTTTGCTACAGTAGCACGAATAGTACTATCTGAATTAATCCTATAAACAGCTCCAAAGCTTGGACTAGTGAAAGACTTATCTGCATACTTTAAATAATTGTATCTGTCATATCTGAAACCTGGAACTATTGTTAAGTCACCAAAATTAAAGGTATTGTTTAAATAATAAGCATCTTTATCTACTTCATCATAAAAATTAGATGCGTAAGAACTATAGTAATCATATTCTGCTGATTTAGCACCATCATAACCAATAACCAGAGTATGATCGTTATAATTGTATGATACCTGACCTGTGATAGAAAAAATATCCTCTTCATATTCATTAGTATCATTCAACGCGTCCGTTGTTACATTTCTGTATTCACTAATTCCTTTAATTTTTACATAACTTAAATTAATATCGAAAGAGATTGAATCATTAAAATTTGATATCATACTTCCAAGAACCCAGTGTTTTGGAAGTTTTTGGATTGTCTTTTCAGTAGCACCTGAATTGTATCCGGCATTTAACTCAGGTTGGCTATATCCTGAGCTTAATGTAAGTTCAAAATATTTTGAAGGAGAAATTTTCAACTTTGAGAAATAATTTTGATTTTTATAATATCGTGTATCAACTAAACCATCAGAATCCTGAATATTGCCGTAAAGGTAATACCCAAAATCTCCTTCTGTCCCGGAAAGTTCAAGACGATGATCCTGGGAATTTTCTTTTCCGTAAGATGTTTGTATTTTACCTGATATAAGTTTCTCTTTAACAGGATCTTTAGTAATTATATTTATTACTCCACCAAGGGATGATCCCCATGCTGAAGATGCAGGTCCTTTTATGATTTCTATTCTTTCAACAATACCCACAGGAAAATTTATAGTAGAAGGAAACCCCTCTGAAACATTATTAAATGGGACGCCATCAACCATTACTCTTACATGCGCCTGTGCACTTACCCCCTGAATTTTTATAACGGCATTACTTCCAAAATCACTACCTTTTTTATTAACAAACACACCATTTACCCTGCTTAAAACCTCAGCAACTGTATGGACATTCATTTTCTCTATCTCTTCAGAGGTTACTACTTCAATGTTTTCAGGTACATGTGAGATATGTTTGGGGTGTCTTGTGGATGTTACGACCAGATCATCTTTGCCGTAAAAGAGATTCAGGTCCTGCCACTCTTTTTTTGAAACTGCAAAGGAATTATTTACGGGAATAATTAAAAAAATACACAGAGATACAAGTAGGGTTTTAGACACTATAAAACGCATAATAAAACAAAGGTCTCCGTAAAGGGTGTAAATATAGAATTAAATCAGCAAATTAAGTGTATAAATAAGCTAACACGTTTGTTTTTCTTTTTCAAGCGGTATAATTTTAAAATCCAAAAATCACACCTATAATTTTGAATAGGTATTTATACCTATTTAAAAGCCAACTAACAAGTATTTACAAGGGAGATGGTTCTTTTTTTTAAATTGATAAAAACTGTTTTAATAAGATTTTTTGGAAAAATTGAATTTTTTAGTGGAAAATTTATTCTATAAATGATTAATTTACCCCAAGGTTAAGATATGGTTTTTCTTATTGTTTATAAATATAGACACATTGCTTCTTACGAGTGCAAGTCAATGTTAACACTCAGTTTTCTTAAGGTTTCCTTAAAAAACTCTAAAGGGTTACGCATTTGAATCAATATGTTTTAAATTCTGTTTTCTCAGTCAGAAGACTATGCACTGGTGCGTTTGCACTGGTAATTATTCTTTTGATGGGATGGCCTGCTTTTGCCGGAGAAAATATTGTTTTACAAAGCATGAGAATCAAGCCCTATGACATGGGTTATGAAGGTTTTAAAAAACTATCCGGCAACAGAACAAAAAGATTTATTCTTTCAGAGATGAAAGGTACTAACCCTTTAAAAATTTTAAAAAAAGAGAAACCGGATTTAATTTATGCAATAGGAGCCGATAGTTTATATCTCGTCAAAGACCTTAATATCCCCGTAATTTATTCCACAATATTTTCTCCGGAAAGAATTATAAAAAACCGTAATATTAAAGGTATCAGTATGTCTCTGTCAAAAGAGACCGTTTTGTCTGAAATCAGGAAAAGGCTTAATTTTAAAAATATTGGGTTTATTCACAATTTTTCTGAAGATGTAAGAGAGCTCCGAAAAGCTGCTAAGGCTAATAATTTTAATCTTTTCCTTTCAAAATCTGAAAACTCCGGGGACTATATTAAAGCGCTGAAAAAAATAAAGGGCAATATAGACATATTGTTACTATCTCCAAGCAGAGCATTAATGAGTACTGAAGTTATTGAATATCTTTTTCTCACAGCCATGGAGAATAAAATTATGGTTGTGGCATTCTCAGGAAAATATGCTGAAATGGGAGCGCTATTGTCAATTGAACCAGACCTTTATAATGTTGGAAAAAGAGCGTTTCAACTATCTGAAATTATCAAATCCGGAAAGAAAATAAAAAGAGATTCTTTACATGCATCAAAAGTGAATGTGATTGTGAATCTGAATGTTGCCAGAATTTTAAATATTAAACTTACTGATAATTTAGTTAAGAATGCCCATCTAATAAAATAATGAAGACCTGTAAGATACTAAAATTGGAGTGATATTTTTTAAATATTTGCAAGGATTTTAAAAGAGTTATGAAACAAATGGTTCTGAAAATAAGAAACAATTTTGCACTGAAAATATCTGCGACCTTTTGCGCATTTATAATCGTTGCATCTTTTTTTCTGGTTTTTCTTTATATTCAGGACCAAAGTGAAGAGAGGCTCAATCAAATGGTTAAAGATGGAACCATTATCTCTCAAATGCTTGCACACAATTCCCGGATCGGTATTTTTACAGGGAGCAGAAATTACCTGGAAGTTCCTGTTGAAGGAGTTAGTATACAGGAGAATGTTTTAGATGTTTATGTTGCAGGAGTTGATTGGGAAATACCCTTTTACAAAATAAACAAAAATAAGAAACCAGATATTGATTCTTTTAAAACAGATCTACTCAATATTATTAAAAAATTTAAAAGAAGCAGTACCCCCTACATAAATATCAATAAATATTTCATTGAGTTTTGGGCTCCGGTAATCAGCACAGATGCTCATTCTGAATCATTCTATTTTAATGCTTTAAACACAAAAAGATCCCGGGGAAAAGTTGTTGGTGTTGTCAAGGTAACAATGGACAGAACATCAATGAACCAACAACTCAAATCCTTTGCTTTTAAAATAGTCTCCATCGAGATCCTGTTAGTAATTTCAGGACTTTTAGCCATCTATCTTCTTGTAAAAAGATTAACATCGCCACTTGGAAGACTTACAAAAGTAGCTGAAGTTATTGGAAAGGGAGGTTCAGCAAAATATATACCGGTTGAAACAGGGGATGAAATCGGTCGTTTAGCAAAAGCTTTTAACTCCATGACAGAATCTTTAAAACAACGTGATGAAGCTTTAAATGATATAAACGCAGCTCTTGAGCAAAAAATTAAAGAGAGAACAGCAGATCTTATGGTCTCTACTGAAAAACTTGAGAAAGAGATCGATATAAGAAAAAAAATTGAAGTTGTATTAAAAGCAAGTGAAGAGAAATATAGAAATATTCTTGAGAATATAGATGAAGGATACTTTGAAACAGATCAGGAAGGATCATTTACATTTTTTAATAATTCGTTCTGCAGAATTTTAGGTGTTCTTAAAGATGATCTGACTGGTCTAAACGGGAAGGGTTTTCTTCCTGAACCCATGTTCAAGAAGATGGAAGAGACTTTTGAAAAGGCACTTAAAGAAAACAAATCTGTTTTAGATATCTTTGAGTATAATGATATCTTCATGGAAATGTCATTATCCTCTGTTAAGGATGGACAAATTTTAAAAGGCTTCAGAGGTTTCATAAGAGATGTATCTGAGCGATTGAAGCAGGAAGAAAACAGGCAAATTCTTGCAAAGAAACTGCAGGAAGCTCAAAGAATGGAATCTATTGGAACTTTAGCCGGTGGCATTGCACACGATTTCAATAATCTTTTGATGGGTATACAGGGCAACACATCTCTTATAATGATGAAAAGTCCGGATGTTGCACCTTTTAACAAACATATCAACAACATTGAGAACTGTGTTGAACGGGCTTCTGACCTTACAAATAAACTGCTGCGATTTGCCAGAAGTGGAAATTCTGATCTCAAACCTGCAAAGTTAAATGTTACTATTAAAAAAACGGTGGATTTCTTTTCAGAAACAAAAAAAGATATCAAACTACATGAGAGTTACACAGATGATCTTTGGATAGTGGATGCAGATGTTGCTCAGATGGAACAGGTTTTTCTAAATATCTTTGTAAATGCTTATAAAGCAATGTCCGGTAAGGGTGATCTCTTTATAGAATCTAAAAACAGAACCCTTGATAAGGATCGGGCAAAACCCTTCGGTGTAAAATCAGGAAGTTTTGTTCAGATTATCATTCGTGATGACGGATGTGGGATGACAGATGAGATCAAGGGTCGTATCTTTGAACCTTTTTATACAACCCAACCAATGGGACAGGGTAGTGGGAAAGGACTTGGACTTGCTTCTGTTTTTGGAATTGTGAAAAAACATGGTGGATTTATTGATGTTATATCAAGTGAAGGTAATGGAACCACATTTAGTATATTTCTGCCTGCTTCAGCGAAACTTAACATATCTGAAACCGCAAAAGTTAGTAGTGTGGACACCCTTCTTCTTGTTGATGAAGAGGAGATGGTACTTGAAGTTGGAAAACCAATGCTTGAAGAGATCGGGTACAGGGTAATAACAGCAAATGGCAGAAAAGAAGCAAATGAAATATTCAAAGAGAAAAATAGTGAGATAGATATGGTTATTTTGGATTCTATCCCGGAAAGAGAATCAAAAACATTTAATGAGTTCAAAGAACTTGTTCCTGATATAAAAATCCTGTTATCAAGCCCATACAAAGAAGATACAGCCATTCAATACGATGGTTTCATCAAAAAACCTTTCAGTATTATACAACTATCCCAAAAAATATCTGAAATAATGCTTGATGATGATGAAAAGCATTAATATGATCCTTTAAAAAATTTTAATTCAAGATTCCCTTAATATTAAAAAAAAGTGAGAGTATGCGTAACTTTTTATTTTATGATTTGGAAACATCGGGCTTAAGCAAATCTTTTGATCAGATACTGCAATTTGCAGCAGTAAGATGCGATGCTAAACTAAGAGAGATTGAACGCTACTCCTTTTATGTTAAATTAAGACCAGACATTATCCCATCACCACTGGCATCAATAACCCATAGAATATCAATTGAGAAAACCCGCAAAGGTCTGACTGAATATGACGCCGTTTGTAAAATACACAAACTCATAAATACGCCAGGAACAATAAGTATTGGCTATAATACAATGGGCTTTGATGATGAATTTTTGAGATTTTCATTTTACAGAAATCTTCTTACTCCCTATACTCACCAGTTTGCAAACGAGTGTGTACGTATGGACCTATTCCCAATGGCAGTTATGTATAGTCTATACAAAAGAGACGTTATAAAATGGCCTGTAATAGAAGAAAAAACTTCACTAAAGCTTGAAAACCTTAACAAAGCCAATGATCTGGCACATGGGCAGGCACATGATGCAACGGTGGATGTTGATATCACAATCGAACTTGCAAGAAAATTTATGCAGGAAAAAGAGATGTGGAAATACCTTACAAGGTATTTTGATAAGAATGAAGATTTAGAGAGAACCAACCAAATGCCGGAAGTGTTCCAGAGTGAATCAGGAATACACAGACTTGCTATTATGTCTTCAGGTTCTTTTGGGAATAAAAATAACTTTCATGCTCCTGTTCTTTTAATTGGCAATTCCATTCCTTATAAAAATCAATGGATCTGGCTAAGACTTGACTTTCCTGAGCTAAGAAATGCAACAAAAGACAATATCAGTGAGCACTGTTATACAATAAGAAAAAAGCTTGGAGAGCCTGAATTCCTCCTGCCACCAAAAGAGCGCTTCCTTGAAAAAATTGTTCCGGAACGCAAAAAGGAAATGGATAAGAATATTAAATGGCTGCAAAATAATCCGGAGATATTCAAAGAGATATCTTCCCACTTCAGGACCTACAAATACGACAATATACCAGACCTTGATATTGATACATCTCTTTATCAAAATGGCTTTATGGATGATGACGAGAGGGTAATTTGTGAAACATTCCACAAATTACGGTCGGAAGATAAATATAAAGCTGTTCGAAGCTTCAAAACAAATGATAATCGGGAGCTTGGTCATAGAATAATGCATAGAAATTTTAGGAGCCTTGTTCCCGAAGACTCCCATTACAATTTTGAACCATACCTTGCAAAAATAAATCCCAAAGAGGGTGATAAACCCCTGATGGATTTCAAAAAGCATGAAAGAATGACTCCAAAAGCCGCCTTAAAAGAGATTGATTCTATAAAACAGGATGGACTCCTGAATCTGGATTCTCAGCAGAAAGATATTCTGGCAGAGCTCGAAAATTATATTAAAGACAACTTCGTACCCTCGGAAACCACATAATTATAGGCTTTATAGCTATAGAGGTGGTCAAGATAAAACATGATATAAAAGTATTATAAGGAACCTTTAGTTCCGGTTAAGAATTGAACAAATTTGTAAAGGGAGCCCTCTTCTTCTAAGTAACTTAATTACAGATCAAGCCTTTATAGGTATCTATCTATAAAGGCGATAAACTTTTTGTAAAAAGTTCAATCAAAAACTTTATGGTCAGGATAACCAATAAAGATGTTAATGGTCATCTATAATG
Source organism: Desulfobacterales bacterium (assembly GCA_024226555.1). GTDB lineage: Bacteria > Desulfobacterota > Desulfobacteria > Desulfobacterales > JAAELO01 > JAAELO01. The sequence continues at coordinate 15,562 of JAAELO010000196.1, forward strand.
ATCCATAAGCTGTCAATAAAATTGACCCTTAAAAACTTTTAAAATGAAACCCATACAGGTAAGAATCTCTCAAACAAATGTTTGGGAGGCTTAGATGAAAGGGTGGATCATGATTCATAAGATAAAATCAATGTATGATAACGGGAATAAAATTACTCCTGAACACTGTGATTACCTAAATCAATTATTAAAGAGGCCTCATTTGAAGACATCTATGATCAGGGATCATATTTATGCTTTCCTTGCAAAACTGGTAAAGATTTTCATAAAACTAACCCTTTATCACAAGGGGTGAGAGTGAAAAGATTCGCAAAACATCTGCTAAAGGAAGAGCAACGGATTTTACTTCAAAGAAAACTTGGGAATTTTTTTAAAAATGAGATTTAGATGATTTTTATCAATTCGCTTTTCCGAACCATAATTAGCAATTTCAGATCAATATTTATGATTTTAATATAATAAGAATAATTAACCCTAAATAGTATTGGTTTTTATTTATGTTTTTTTTAATTTTTTTAATGTTTAAGTGTCGTAAGCATTTGTATTGTTCAAAAATGGATCGGCTTTGACTCGATATGATATAAGCCTATAATAGCAAGGCATTTCATAGTGTTGTTAAATATTGTCATTAAGGATTACAATGGCAAAGTAATATATTGGTTAAACACCTGTAAAGTCTGGAACAATGGTATTGTCATTGTGTTTAATACACATGTTAAAAAAAGACTTTACAAAAAAAAGTTGTGTTGTTATAGACAATTAATATTGAATTTGGAATAAAAAGGATTAAATACTAAAAAAAATGGGAATGCTGTAACATTCCCATTTTGTTGAGGCCAACTTTAAAGATAAAGTATAACCTTCAGTGATTACGTATAGTTATAGTTTATTCTTATTTTATTGTCAACCCCCCTCTCCTTATTTTTGTATATATTCTTAATATTGATTCCTTATAAACAAGTGTTAACAGAAGTAAATTATATTTTTTTAATTATAGGGAACGAACCTCTAATAATTAGAATTTTTGATGAAAAACAAGGTATAACAAAAAATAACGGGTTAATTTTACTACAGTTTTTTTTGTTATAATGATGTGTTTCGCAAAAAGATCAGTTATTAGAGGTTCCCTATAATTATAAAATGTACTTTTGAAAAGCGGAGCTATTTAAAATAGCTCAAATTACCATTAAAACCAACAAAAGCGCTGTAAGATAAAATTTAATTAAAGCGTTAAATTGAATGGTGCAGGAAAATATTGTTGAAATGAGACCTGCGGAAAAGAGATAGTAGCTATATATTTTTGTATCTCTGTATTAGAAAAGTATTTTTTGCATTGTAAATATAAAATACAAATGTATCTGAAAGAGCGGAGCTTTGCCTGAATTTCTAAAAAATTGATTATGCTCATTAAAGGGAACCTCTAATAATTAGAATTTTGAAATAAATACAATACTGAGAAAAAAGCAATGGGTTGATTTTACTACAATTGTTTTTTTTCGAAAACGTAGTAGTTCTATTAAAAGGCGGTTATTAGAGATTCCCTAAATTTATAGAAAAATACATAATAATATTAATCAGTGATTGTATGTGTTCACTATTTGAATGTCTTATTTTACCTCATATAATTTACTCCGTTGGGGAGTTAAAATGTCTCCAAATACAGTATAAAGTATTCTAAAGCAGTACAGCAAAATATTGAAAATAGTTAAATGCTGGAAACGACATAGTAATTCATTTGAAGCTATATGTAATTAATGTAAAGGAAAAATAAAAAATGAATAAAATTAAAGCAAAATTTGAGTCCTTAGCAGCACTTTTTGGTTTTTTTATGATCTATAAAAAAATTAGAGTAGGAAAAATATTTGATCATTGGTATAAAGGCCAAAAGAAGAGTCAGGCACTGCAGGATATTTATGCTGAAGTGTATGGAACTGATTATAATGAGGAAATTGAACCGGGTGGTTATATTGGTATGGGTGAACTGAAATATATAGCTGATCATCTATGTATTGAAAATGGACAATCATTAATTGATCTTGGATGCGGACGAGGTGGTCCAGGCATGTGGATTGCTCGAGAGACAAAATGTTCTTTAACAGGGGTAGATATATCTGCTGTTGGTATTGATCACTGTAAAAAAAGAGCTATTGATTTTGATTTAAATGGCCAAACTAATTTTTATGTAGGAGACATATGTAGGACAGAAAAATCAGATTCAAGTTATGATGGTGCCATAAGTATTGATACGCTTGTTTTGGTATCAGACAAATTAGCTGCAATTAAGGAAGTTAAACGTATCTTGAAACCTAATGCTCGATTTATCTTAACTTCCTGGGAGGCTGATCTTCCTTTTGCGATAAAGGATTATAAAGTTATGATGCAGAACGCCGGATTTGAAGTCGAAGAGTATTACGAAATATCAAATTGGAAACAAAGACAACTTGATGTTTATGCTGGAATATTAGCCTCAAAAAAAAGAATAATTAAAGAGATGGGAAAAAAAGACTCTAACATGTTTATAAGAGAGGCGAAAAATACTTCTTTAGTAATCGATCATATGCGGCATATTCTTCTTGTTGCAAGAAATATTTAATTGCATAACACCCACAAAGTAATATTTATTAGAGATTCCCTAAAAAAAACTGTTAATGAATTATTTAATAGCTCTATATTTGCTGTGTACTTTATCTTAGAATATATTTGAAATTTAAAAAGTTAGCCAAAAATCTTCTCAGGCATAAATGATAGTAGCTGCATTTTTTTTAGCTGAATAGTTACGGATATTGAATTAATACAATTGGTCTTGATGATGAAATGATAGAAAAATACTTTAAGAATCAAGGTAACGCATAAGAGAATAAATGTTTAATAATTAAAAAATAGCCTTTAGGGAATCTCTAATAACTGCTCTTTTTGCGAAATACTTCGTTATTACCAAAAAAAACTGCTGTAAAATCGGTTCGTTATTTTTGGTCATGCCTTGTATTTCATCAAAAAATCTAATTATTAGAGGTTCCCTTTAGAGTGTTTAGTCTGGGCGGCTATAAAATATAATATGGAGGAGAGTTCTATGGCAAAGCGATGTAGTAGATGTGTTTTACCTGAAGTAAATGATTATGTAAAACTGGATAATAATTGTATATGTGAAAAATGTAACAATACAAAATTTGATAAACCTTCAAAAAAAAAAAAACTTGAAGGTTATGAAGAGTTAAGGCGCACAATAGATAATTTAAAAGCAGGTAATGAAAATAAATACGACTGTATTGTTGCTGTTTCTGGAGGTAAAGATAGTTTAATGACCCTGTATTATGCCAAAAAGAAACTTGGTTTAAATCCACTGGCAGTATTTATTGACAATGGATTTTCATTGAAAGAAATGTATCTTAATATTAATAATGCTGTAGATATACTTGATGTTGATTTAATTATTTATAAAACACAAGAGTTAAAGAATATTGCACGTTATTTGTTGTTATCAAAAAAACCAATATATTATTGCAGAATCTGTCATGCATTGATTGATTTATATTGTAGAGAAATTGCAACTAAATATAACATTCCACTAATACTTGGTGGTTTTTCAAAAGGTCAACAGTATATGAAAAATACTGAGCTAAAGTGGATATTTGATATTTCAGATAAACATGTAAAAAAAGAACTATCCAAAGCTCCAGCCTTTAAAGAAAGAATTGAAGTATTAATTAATCAAGGGATGTATTTTTATGAGAACTTCCCAAATGTGTATTATTGCAATCCTCTTCAGTATGTCGACTATGATATCGAGAATAATTTAGATTTTTTAATAAAGGAATTTAATTTTAGAAAACCTAAAATGAGCTGGCCTAAAGGTTCCACCAACTGTAAGTTAAATTTTGTTTCTCAATATATCATTAGGGAAAATTTTGGTTATGGACAACATGAATCTGAACTTAGCACTCTTGTTAGGGAGGATGTTTTAAGTAGAGAAAAAGCATTAGAAATTATTGAAACTCCAATTTCAAAAGAGGATATAGAGTCCGCATTGAGTTTAATGGATATAGAATATGATGAAGTGTTTTAATCGTTTTTTAATTAGAGGAAAGAAGTCATAATATTAAACCGGCAATTAAATACACAAAAATAAAAGAAGATAATTTAACTTAAGCTCTAATAATTAGGCAGTTTGGAAAAACTTTTAAATAAAAAATACCTGATAAACTGGCATGTTAATATCATGAGCAAATCGTTTTTGGTACATGAATAATCTCGGCAATAGCTTATATGATTTCCTGATTTTCTGTGAAGGATTGCCATCTTCCAAAGTTCCTTATTTTTCTTGCGTCTCATTTTACAATGAGAAAAATTATAAAATATACAAGAAAATTTGATAGTAATTTATTACAAGGTTAATATTAATAAAGGTAAAAGGATAAAAAATATGAAAATATTGGGATATAGTGGATTAAATGGTGCTATGCAATATAATGAATTGAACAATGAAGCTATTTCTGGAGAAGAACGAATAGTCCAGGGACTTGATAGTGCCGCTTCAATAATTATTGACGGACAGGTAGTCGCTGCCGCAGCTGAAGAGCGTTTTACGTATAATAAAAAATGTGATAGTTTTCCCATCAATTCAATCAATTATTGCCTGAAAGAAGCAGGTCTAACTATTGATGAAATTGACTATGTTGCACATGGGTTTGATTTTGGAAGTGAGGAAGATCTTTTTAAGGCTGTTAATAACAGATATTACGAATTAATTCTATCTCCTGAACAACAAATGAAATTATGGAAGGATAATTTTGACATATCTTTAACAAAAGAAAAATTCAAATCAGTTAATCATCATATCTCACATGCTTCCAGTTCTTATTATCCATCAGGATTTGATGAAGCTTTATGTATGGTTTGCGATGGTATGGGGGAACTGAATTCCCTTACTATTTATTCTGTAAAAAATGGAAATTTTAAAGTTTTAGATTCTTTTTATATATCTGATTCAATTGGTATTTTATACTCTGTTATTACTATGCATCTTGGTTTTAAGTTTAATTCAGATGAATACAAGGTTATGGGGCTTGCTCCATATGGAAATCCGGAAAAATTCAGACCATTTTTCGATGAATTAGTTTCACTGAAAAATAAAGGACGTTTTAATATAAATTATCAGAAGCTAACAGGATATACGGGCAAAGATCCTTTTTTTCGTTATTTCCGTAATTATTTAAATGAAAATGTTATCTCAACTCCTAATAATAGCGATAAGTTAGAAAAAGAGCATCTTGATTTTGCAGCAGCAACTCAAGAATGTCTGGAGAGATGTTTAATTCATGTCTTAAAGTATTGGAAGCAAACGACAGGATATGAAAAATTCTGTTATTCCGGTGGAGTAGCATTAAATTGTAGCTTTAATGGAAAACTCATAGAGGAAAAACTCTTTGATGAAATATACATTCAACCTGCCTCAGGTGATGATGGTTCAGCTCTTGGAGCTGCATTTTACGTCGGTAATCAGAATAATAATTTTAGAAGGCGAAATATAAAGTCTGATTTACCATTTTATGGTCCTTCTTTTAGCAAAAATGAAATATTAGCATCATTAAAAGCTTTTGAAAACCAGATTATTGTGGAAGATCTTGATTCGATTGAAAAAGCCGCTGAACATGCTGCTCAGTCTCTAATAGATGAATGTGTTATTGCATGGTTTCAAGGTAGAATGGAATATGGACCCAGGGCGTTAGGAAATAGATCAATCCTTGCAAATCCAACTGTACCGGATATAAAAGAGAAATTAAATAAAATAGTAAAACTCAGAGAAGGATTCAGACCTTTTGCACCGGCAGTTTTAGAGGAAAAAGTAAATGAGTATTTTGATATTATTAATCAAAACCCATTTGAGTTTATGCTTTCGGTATGTCAGGTAAAAGCTGAATGGCGAAATCGTTTACCTGGGATTACACATGTTAATTCATCAGCTCGTGTACAAACTGTCAATGCTGACAAAAATCCTCATTTTCACAAATTGATAAATTCCTTTGGAGAGAAAAGTGGTGTTTCTTGTGTTGTAAATACTTCTTTTAACATAAGGAGTCAGCCTATTATTATTTCTCCTGAAATTGCAGTGGATACATTTCTTAAAGTTAATATCGATAGATTGTATATGAACTCAATTTGTATCAAAAAAAGATAGGTTTCCTTTCCATTTTGAGTGTAGTCACAGAATTTCAAAAAAGTATTTTAAAAAATCCTATGAAAATTACAAAAGGGAAATTCTAATTATTAGAGATTCCCTTGAATGATTAATTAAACAAAGAAGAGTAACATTTATGCTGCCTTTCTCAATTATTTACTATGAATTTTTCACTCAAACATTATTTGCTCATGTCTTAAAAAACCTTTTGAAATAGACCAAGTGAAGTGTTTTCTTTTTTTAAAACTTTTGGAGAAGTAATCACATGCTTGAATCACAAATGTTTAAACCCGCTCTTGTAATTCAATACCGTATGTTAGGCTTCAATTTGATGCTGCTTTAAAAAAGCTTGATAATGATCTTAAGAAAGGCAGTACCTTCAAATCAAAAAAAGTCATACCGTCCCATTGAATTTAAAGCTAAAGATACAATTGATAAAACACGGGAGGTGTTTAAAATTTTTTGAGCATGAGTATTAGCTTCATTGTAGAGTTCTTTTGAAAAAAGTACTTAAAGGTTCTCGTTGGTAATTTCTTAAAAAAACAGAGAGCCTTAATGATGACAGAAATGAAACAGAAAGATAAAAGATGCTTTAGAACTGAATCAACCTTGCAACAGCTTACTATTTAAAAATAACAGCTCTTTATTTTTACTACCTTCATTATGTGTATTGTTCAATGTTAATTTTCAAAATAAAAAAGGACATTTCGCCAGTAATTAAACAAGAGAAATGTTCTATTTAAAGGAATCTCTAATAACCGTCTTTTAACCGAACTACTTCGTTATTACGAAAAAAAGCTGTTGTAAAATCAGCTCGTTATATTTTCGAATGCCTTGTATTTCAATCAAAATTCTAATTATTAGAGGTTCCCTTAAGCTGTTAAAAATGAAAAAGGTAATAATTCTGATAACAATATTTTTCAGCATAGTAATGCAGTCGCCTTGAAGAAGAAGTAATAAAAAATTACATCAGAAATCAGGATAATTTAGAAATTTATAAATAAAGTATGAAAATATAATTGTAGCTCCTTTAGGGGCTTTTTCAATAATGTCCCCTTCGAGGGGCTTCATCAAACCTCCTCCTATGCAGGAAGTGATTTATTCGAATTACGGAGATAAAAAATGGAATGTTTACATAAAAAATGCATGCATACGTTGTTTGAAGAACAGGCAAGTCTAAACCCGAATTCAGTGGCTGTTATTTGTAAGAATAAGCAAATAACATATAAAGAGTTGAATGAAAAAGCTTCCCAACTTGCTCTTTATCTAAACCGGAATGGAGTAACAGTTGAGACATTTGTTGGTATTTTCATGGAACGTTCCATTGAAATGGTTATCGGATTACTGGGAATTATGAAAGCTGGAGGAACATATGTTCCGTTGGATCCGGTATATCCCAAAGACAGACTGCTTTACATAATAAATGAAGCTGAATTGACTTTTATATTAACAGATACATCTGTTGAGGAAAAACTACCCTCAGTAAATATTGATTTACTCAGGTTGGATAATGATTGGGGAAAAATTGTTAAAGCTAGTAAGAAAAAAAATGTTAGATTAGATATTACTTTTGACAATCTTGCATATGTAATTTTTACATCGGGTTCTACTGGAAAACCGAAAGGTGTTGAAGTTTTACACGGGGGGTTATCAAATTTTCTTAATAGTATGGCAAAAAAACCAGGTTTTATGAGGCATGATCATATGCTCGCTCTAACCACAATATGTTTTGATATTTCTGCATTGGAAATCTATTTACCCCTTATAACAGGTGGAATTGTTAACATTGTTCCATCAGAAGTTTCCAGAGATGGTATTAAATTGAAAAAGATGTTAGAAAATAGTAAAGCAACAATTATTCAAGCTACTCCCTCAACATATCAAATGCTCCTCGCTGCTGATTGGAAGCAGAAAAATCCAATTAAAATATTGTGTGGTGGTGAACCACTAACAGCAAAGTTAGCCAGAGAATTATTGAAAAACAGCTCTGATGTCTGGAACATGTATGGACCCACAGAAACAACGATCTGGTCTTCAATCTGCAAAGTTTCTTCACATGAAAACATTAGCATTGGTATGCCAATTGATAATACTCAGCTTTATATCCTTGACTCCAATTTAAAAACTTTACCAAATGGAGAATCAGGAGAACTTTATATAGGAGGTGATGGATTAGCAAGAGGTTATTTGAATAAACACGATTTGACAAAAGACAGATTTATAAAAAATCCATCAGATAATAATCGAAGAATATATAAAACAGGTGATTTAGCACGTTGTTTAAAAAATGGAACATTCGAATGTCTTGGAAGAATTGATAATCAAGTAAAAATTAATGGATTTCGAATAGAGTTAGCAGAGATAGAGTCTGTATTGGAACAGAAAAAAAGTATTCAGAAAGCTGTTGTTGTAGTCAGGGAAGACAGTGGATATAAAAATATATTTGCTTTTTTAATAGCTAATAAATTTTCAAGTGAATTATCAAACTCAAATCTGAGAAATGTTCTAAAAAAATTTCTTCCACATTATATGGTACCAACAGCATATTATTATATAGATTTTTTTCCACTCACATTAAACAAGAAAATTGATAGAGATAAAATGGTAGTAATGGAAATATCTGATATTTTATCAAAGTTTAGAATTAGCAAAAAAACTGAAGTTAGTAGAGATAATGATTCTGATAAGATATTAAAGAGAGAAGAAGAGGAAAACTATAAGTTTAGGTTAAGCAATTCAACTAAAACCAATCTAAAAACTGATATTCAGGGTATTGTTGCTGAAATTTTAAAGAGAGAATCCCAGGAAATAGCAATAGATAGAAACCTTGGAGAGTATGGTTTTGATTCAATCCGTTTTACACTTCTAGCCCAGAAGCTAAATAGAAAATACCAGCTTTCTATTGACGCTGAATTTTTTTATCAATATTCAAATATAGAACAGATATGTTCATTTTTAATAATCCAGTTTTCAGAGATTATAGAGCGTTACTATGATTTATTATCTGAAAATAATGAAAAGCAACCATCATTAATAGAAGAAACAGAACA
>JAAELO010000197.1 GCA_024226555.1 Desulfobacterales bacterium
ACCAATCCAGATTACTATTTGGCAAACTTTTATGTCCGTCTTCACAGACCACCGGTTAACAAAGTCCACTACTTTGTCACGTATGTCATGAGCAACCCAAATACCTTTCAGCTTTCCCCAAGACTTTTTTTTAAAGCAACATGTTCTTCCATCAGTTCAGAGAGAACCTCATTTTTCCTGGTAAGCTTTTCCTCAAGCTCTAAGGTTTTCTTTTTCCATCTAACGATTTCTTTGTCCTTGCCATTTTTAAGGGCAAATGTTGCGTTACTAAATAACTCCTTCTGCCAGCGATAGAACATCGTTGGATGAATATTGTTTTCATCACATAGATCAGACAATGCTTTCTTCTCCAGCAAATGCTGTTTGAGAATGTTTACTTTTTCTTCTACGGTAAATCTAATTCTTTTTTTAGGCTCCATCATTTTCTCCTCTAAATAAAGTTATTTATTATAGCTTATTTAGATTGAGAAAATATCCGTTTCCGTCTGAGGCAAAACATTAATAACAAAAATATTGTAAAGAATAATAATGTCGCAAAAACACGCCAAAAACAAAAATATCCGTAAAT
>JAAELO010000198.1 GCA_024226555.1 Desulfobacterales bacterium
CAGGGAACCTCTAATAATTAGAATATTTGATGAAAAACAAGGCATAACAAAAAATAACGGGTTGATTTTACTACAGTTTTATTTTTGATATAACGATGTGTTTCGCAAAAAGATCAGTTATTAGAGGTTCCCTCCATATATAAAACCAATAGATTCTATCAGAGAGTTAAAATTGTTCTGATTTTAGAATTAAAAACCTTTTCAATAGGATCAATTTCACATCCTTATGTCAACTCATAATATAAAAATGTTATTGTTTTAATGGTTTTCTGAATCAAATATATGAAAGATAAATAGCAGTCATAGTCAATAAGAAAACACTCCACAACCCTGTCTTTAGGGGCGCGTCAAGACATTCACTATAAATAGCTTCAAAAAAACACCTCTTTTTTAACCTGTTAAAACTTTATCATTCTGCGTAATTCGATTGATCCCAACTTCAATTATTTCCTGAAACTTTTCCTTTATCGTTTTTAACCGTTAATACATGAAACTATTATTGGCTTGATCGGATCAGGAATTGTACCAAGGTCTTTCAATTCAACATCTTCCTGCTTTTGGAGCGCCAGCATTACTTCTTTCTGAAGAATGGCAAAATCTACTCTACCCTGTAATTTTTTAAGGGTATCTCTAACAACCTCTTTTACTACCAAATATAGTCAAATTTTAGTATAAGGCTTTTTCAATCAAAAACAACTTTTCATACCAAGATGTCACCCTTTTTTATGTAGCAAAGGACATGGGTTAAATCATTTGACCTTAGGGAATCTCTAATAACTGTTCTTTTGGCAAAATACTTTGTTATTTCCAAAAAAAACTGTAATAAAATCGGCTCGTTATTTTTTGAAATGGCTTGTATTTTATCCAAAATTCTAATTATTAGAGGTTCCCATTAATCAATTACAAAAATTATAAGTTTTCTGTGAGTTGTATTCTGCCTGATGTTATATTTTTTACGGTATTTTCAAAACTTACTTTATCCTGTTTTGGAAGTTCAATTTCAAGACATACTTCAGCTTCAAATTTTTCATTAATAATCTTTGCATCATAGGATTCGATGATCCTTTTTACAGCAGTTAGGTTTGCATAATCTAAAACAGCGGTTATAAAGATTGTATCTCTTTTTACTTTTGTGAGTAATTTACTTAGAGTATTCTTTACAGAACCTGAATAGGCCCTTACAAGGCCACCGGTTCCAAGCTTTGTTCCTCCGAAGTATCTTGTTACAACTACTGCTATTTCACCAATATCAGAGTGGAGAAGAACATTTAAAATGGGTTTTCCAGCTGTTCCGTGTGGCTCTCCATCATCGTTCATACCTATTTTGTTGGTATCTCCCGGTGGGCCTGCAACATATGCCCAGCAATTGTGAGATGCATCTGAAAACTCGTTTTTCATTTCAGCGATAAAGGTTTTTGCTTCTTTTTCTGTTGGTGCATGAATAACGGTCGTAATAAACCTGCTTCGTTTTATAGTTTCTTCATATCTGTATGAGTTTTCTGGAATTTTGTACATTTTAAATTTATGTGAACCTCTAATAATGGTAAAGACAAGGGTCAAAAACTCCGTTGTAGCTTTCCCAAATTCATAAAATTTTATCTCCGGTGAGTTGGTAGGGTATTAATTTCACCCTATTCAACTTTTTTAAATTTTTACTTAAAGGGAATCTATAATAAATGTTCTTTTAAACAAATACTGCGTTTTTCAAAAAAGGAATTACCTTTAAACCAGAGGGAATCTATAATAATTGCTCTTTTTGAGAAAAACTTCGTTATTACCCCAAAAAAACTGTTGTAAAATCAGCTCGTTATTTTTTGTCATGCAGAGATTTTATAAAACTAAAAGCTTTTATAAACACTATATTTGAATCAAAACTCCAATTATTTGAGGTTTCCTTAACCTGACCAGTTAAGCAGGCATGAGTTCCTTTAGGAAATCACTAATTGCAATATTAACTTCTTCCGGTTTTTCAACCGGAGACATGTGCCCGGAACCTTTAATACTAACATGAAAAGAGTTATCGACAGCATCTGCAATAAAAGTACCATATTTTGGAGGTGAGAGTTTATCTTCTTCTGCGGTTAGCACTAAAACTGGAACCTTAACTTCATTTAATCTTTCCATAACATCAAAAGAGTTACATGCTATAAAATCATTATAAACAACTTCAGGATTCATTGAACGAAGATCATCAACCACATATTTTAGTTTTGACTTTTCAGTTTTTTCAGAAATAGCAACCATATCAAAAGTATCGGCATACCCCTGAAAATCATCTCTGATCATATCAAAAATCATCCCCATTACTTTTAATTTAGCCCCGGTATTTATTACTATTCCAGCTTTGTAGTTCTCTTTTCCATCTAAAAGGAGTTGCTGAGTTATTGCTCCTCCCATGCTCAAGCCGCATATAACAGGAGATTTCATGTTTAAATCTTTTACAAATTGATCAACTACTTCTGCATAATCTGAAATTTTATCATTGCCCTGTTCTGTACTCCTTCCATGTCCCGGAAGATCAATAGCTACAATATTAAAATCATCGCTCAAAGATTGTATCTGGTATTTCCAGAAGATTGATGAGCTACCTGCACCGTGGATAAAGATGAGAGTTGATTTTTCCTGAGAAAGTGGCCATGTACCTGTTAGAAATGTAATTCCATTAATACTTCTTTCAATCATGTCTGCTCCTTGTTTTAGTTTAGGAAACCTAAGATCCGCACGAATTATTATATTTGCAATCCTCACATGAATAATCATGAGGACACTTTTCAAAAGCTTTTAGGAAGAGTTGATCTATCTCTTTTTTATACTCATACAGATTTTCTGCATCAACCGAATAGAAAACCCTGAATCCTTTTTTATTCTCTTTTAGAATACCAATATTTTTGAGATTTTTAATATGTTGAGATGTGGCAGGTTGGGATATTTTCAATATTTCAGCAATATCTGTCACACATAATGTTTCATCCATATTTGAGGCAAGCATTTTAATTATCTTTAGCCTGTTCATATCCCCTAAAGCTTTAAAAACCTCGGATAGCATACTCATTCTGTTTTTCATCTTGTACTCCTTAGCGCATATATTCATAAGTCTATAACTATATACCTATGAACATGTCAACAAAATTCTCTCTATGTTTAATGTTCCTATCGTTCTCTAAACATAAAGTTTATCGCCAAAGGTCTGAAATGATATCGTAATAAATGACAAATATTAGTTATGACAATCAAGATATAATATGACTAAAGAAGAGGCTATCTATATTTATCCCTGTAAAACTTTGGTGAGAGCCGGTATTTTTTAAAAAAATTCTACTAAATGTACTGCTGTCCTCATAACTAACATCATAGATAATTTCTTCGAAAGTTTTCAAACCCTTTTCAAGATGTTTTTTTGCATTTTCAATTCTTACTCTCTGGAGATATTTCATTGGCGAATCTCCTGATTGGGAAACTGTCCATCCATAAGAAGAGCCCTTGCGGTTTGGTATGCAACCTCTTTTCCTGCATATTTAGCAACAAGATATAATGCAAGACCTCCTCCTGCATTAGCTCCACCTGAGCAAAAGAGATCTGTTTCATCTGTAATAAGTTTTTCTGGTTTTAGAATAACTTCAGGATATCGCCTGATAGAGTCATTAACAAAACCAATGAGTTGTAGCCGTTTTGTTGTTTAATAGACCTGTTCTGCAAGTTAAAAGGAACCTGTGCAAATACTGGCAATATCAGCACCTTTTTCATAGGCATCCATTAACCATGGGAATAGCAAATGTTGAAAGAGGCTCCTTCAGGTATTAAAACTGTAATTTTTCTCATAATTATCTCATTTCTTTTTTCATGACGCATATCAACATTTTATAGTCGTATATGCCACTTCCAAAATAAAATTACAAGGTTTAATATGGAATCAAAATTAAGAACAAATAAAATAAAAGGAGAATAAAATGTCATTATTACAAACTGTTAAACCTGAAAATGCTGAGGGAAAAGTTAAGGAAGCATACGATTATTTTAATGGAATGGCGGGAATGATTCCACTGCCAATCCAAATGGTCAGCACAAGTCCTGATATACTCACAAATCTGATTGATACTGTGAAATATTATGTGAACGAATCCAATCTTAGTACATCATTTCTTGCCCACATAAGGCTTTTTATATCAATAGATGAGGACTACACCTATTGTATCAATCTTAACCAGGAACTTTTAAAGGGCATGTGTGAATATGATGATGGTAGCATTGATGCTTTGTTGAATGATGTAAATAACGCTCTTCTTGAGAAAAAGGAGATTGAACTTCTTAAATTTGTTATTAAAGCGGTTTCAGATCCGGCAACAACTGAAAAATCTGATATTGTAAACCTTAATAAAGCTGGCTGGACTGACAAAGATATATATGAAGCAGTGAACGAAGGATTGCTGATGTTAACCCGTGGAATCGCATTCAAAGCTTTTAAGATGGCAGAATAAGAAACAAGATTAGAAAAAACTGGGGATCAATAAGATCCCCTATAGTTCAGATTCTTTCAAGCTTACCACTTATACAAGGTCTTTCGTTCCCCTCACAGTAGAGATCAAACCGGTTGCTATTTTCTTCAAACAAGTTTTTTTGAGTTAATTCACTATTAAAGTAAACCGGACCTTTAAAAAAGAGATCCAGTTTCAGTGGACCATCACCTGATATTTCAGGTAATGATTCTATACATTTTGAACTAACAAGAACAGGTTGGGCAAAATCTCTCTTAAAACCTAACTTTCTTGCATATCTTTTACTATAGTGTATACCATTACTATCCCCCATGATTCTTGCAAAACCTAATCGATTTTTAGCAGGTAAAAACCATTTTTTTAGAATTTCGGCATCTGGGATTTCTTCAAGCTTGTGGGGCTTATAATTTTGATCTGCACCTTCTTTTTTTTCGGGTATAAAAAGAGTTGACCTGTTTTCCCAAACTGTTTCCCCATTAGATTCAATCTGTGAATCTATATAAAACTCCATACCGTTTTTAATATAATTCTTACCATTGCTTCTACTTCTGATCAGAAGTTTTGCATTCTTTTCAATATCCTTGTAGGTTGTAGTAGTATTCCGAATGGTCAACATTTTAAACATAGGTACTCGAATCTCTTTTTGACTTATCAAAAAGAGATTAAGGGGATACATCATTGTGAACGGGTATAATATGTTGAGAGAATTTTTTTTCTGAAGATTACAGATCTTATTAAACTTATCTATATATTTATTATTTAATTTAATATCCTTCCACTCAACCTCAATATCATCTATCTCACCTGCTCTTTTGAGCCTGTGTTTTTTTGTTTTATATGCTTTTAATAAGGTTCTTAAAGAGGATGGCCTGTTTGATACAATCATTTTTTTCATTGTTTTTTCCTCGTAAAAATTAATTTTGTTCGACATCGAACTAATATGATATATAACCTCTCATAATTGTCCTTTGATTGAAGTGCAGAGATTTTATAAAACTAAAAGCTTTTATAAACGTTGCACTTCAATCAAAATCCAAATTATTAGAGGCTACATGATATTACTGTTTATTTTCCTGAGAAGCTTAGCAAGGTGCAGTCTGTCTTCAACTCCCATATCCTGATACACCTTATCTATCAAACGCTTTGAGATACTTTTTAAATCCCCGCCAATACTTTTACCCTTAGCAGTCAGAGATATTATGAATGATCTTTTATCATTCACATCCTTTCTCTTATCAATAAAACCTAATTTTATAAGCTTTTCAATAAGAGTTGTTACAGTAGATTTTTTACGATCGATAAGCTTTGCAATATCTTTCATTGAAAGCTCTTTATGAGAAAAAAGAACATATAAAATATCACCATGAATAGGAAGAAGCCCTTTAATATTATGATTCTTAAGTTCAGCAATAATAAATTTGTGAGCTTTATCCCTGATCTGTGAAATTGTATATATTATTAATTCTGTTTCATTAAGCATAATTCATATTGTACGACATCGAACTATATGTCAAATATTTTTCTATTAAAAATGGTCTCTTTACAATTCTTAATATTTGTTTAACTATATTTAATAAAGTGTCTATATGATTAATAATCATACTTTTATTGAGATTTATATTGCTCAAAGACAAAGTCACTTACTTGCATTTATTCTTCAAATAGTAATAATAAATTTAAAAGGCGGATATTAGAAATTCCCTTGAACTCAAACTTACGAGAAAAAAATGAAACTTAAAAACCTGATATTTATTTTGCTTTTTATTATTCCTGTCTCCTCCTATGGAGGGACTAAAGTTCTGTTTTTAGGAGATTCTATATCCGCAGGACAAGGTGTTGAAAAAGAGGAAGCCTATCCATCACTAATAGATGAAATACTTAAAACAAAAGGTTACAATGTCAAAGTTATAAATGGCAGCATTAGTGGATCTACAACCGCAAGTGCCTTATCAAGGCTGAAATGGTTTAAAAGAGCCAAAATTGATATACTGGTTCTTGCACTTGGTGCAAACGACGGGCTTAGAGGTTTACCCGTCATTAAAATGAAGGAGAACCTTGATAAGACAATTCTTTACGCCCAAAAGAGTGGAATGAAAATTATATTGGCAGGCATGATGATACCACCCAACTACGGTAAGTCTTATACAAAAAGCTTTAAAAAAGTTTATATAGATCTTGCAAAAAAATACAGTGTTGTTTTTATCCCGTTTTTACTTGAGGGAGTTGGAGGAAACCCTGAACTTAATCAGGCTGATGGTATACACCCAAACAGAACGGGACAAAAGATAATAGCAAAGCACGTTCTTAAATATATATTGGAGCAACTATGATTTTAAATGTTAAAAATGTAAGTAAATCCTATCCTCAACCAGAGAGAGGAAATCTTCAGGTACTGACTGATTGCAGCTTCGGAATTAGTAAAGGTGAAACAACTGCCATTACAGGACAATCCGGGAGTGGCAAAACAACACTTCTTTCTCTTATTGCCGGACTGGACAGTCCTGACAGCGGATCTGTAATTTTAGACGGAACAGATATTAATGGGATGAGTGAGGATAAACTTGCACGGTTCAGGGCCAGAAAAACAGGGATGATTTTCCAGCAGTTTCATCTTATGCCACATTTAACGGCTGAAGAGAATGTAAAACTTCCAATTGAGATATTAAAATCAGATAGAATTGAGGAAAAGGCTCTTAGTATACTTGAAAAAGTAGGATTAACAGACAGAAAAGACCATATGCCAGGGCAGTTAAGTGGTGGCGAATGTCAAAGAGTAGCCATCGCAAGAGCTCTTGTGGTTGAACCGAAAGTTCTGTTAGCAGATGAACCAACCGGAAATCTTGATGTTAAAACCGGTGATATAGTAGCAGATCTTCTATTTGATCTTGTGGATTCATCAAATATGACTCTTGTGGTTGTAACCCATAATCCTGATTTAGCTTCCCGTTGCGAACGCGAGCTTACACTTGCCAAAGGAAAGCTTGTATGAAACTTTTTTTAAGACTTGCTATAAAAGAGATCTTTAAAAACAGAAAGTTTAGTTTTTTCTTTATTCTGAACATGTCCATTGGACTTACCGGATTTATTGCCATAAACTCCTTTTCCTCCTCCTTTAACAAATACATGGAGAATAACTTAAGGGAGATTTTAACCGCTGACTTCATGATAATGTCCAGCCGCCCGTTAACAGCTGAAGAGAATAAAATAACAGAAGAGATACTGGGTAAAAACAGGAAAGAATCAAGGCAAACAGTCTTTTACTCTATGGTTAAGGGGAAAAACAGTTCAAAACTTGCTCAAATATTAGCCATCGATGAGAATTTTCCCCTTTATGGCAAATTCCATGTGGATAGTAATAACTCATCGACGATTAATTCCACGATTCAAAAAACTCCATTTGCCCTTTCTGAAAAGGACCTTGCCACCTCTTTTGGTCTTAAAAGAGGGGAGTCAATTCAAATAGGAAGTAAACATTTTAAACTTAATAACTACATAATAGACAGTGATAAAGCTGTAACTTCTATCGAATTTGCCCCTAAAATATTTATTGGTTTAGACCAGTTAAAAGGAACCGGACTAATTAAATATGGAAGCAGAGTCAGGTATATCAGATACTACATGTTCCCCGATGGAACTGATATAAAAAAAATTACAGATAAACTAAAGAAAAAATATGAAAATTTTTACAATGAAGAGTCGGAGATAAGGATTTTTGACAGTAGTAGTGTAAACAGAAGACTAAGCAGAATTATAGATAATTTTGCGGGCTATCTGGGACTCATAGCTATTGGCGCTCTTTTTCTTGCAGGAATAGCCACGGCATACCTTTTCAGGGGATATCTGAACCTGAAGCTTAAAGAGATATCGATACTTATGAGCATTGGCGCGACAAGGTTTGAAGCATGTTTTCTTTTCTTTGGGCAGCTTTTCTTCCTGGGCTTTTTAGCTTCACTTCTATCCATTCTGTTCACTGCTTTTATACTGCCTGTTTTCCCGGTTATTCTTAAAGGTATTATTCCAACAGGTTTAAACATCTCTATTAATACAACGAGTACGATTACAGCATTGACCATGGGAACAGCAGGAGCTATGATCTTCTGCCTCCCAGTTATTGCACGAGTCTACAATGTAAAACCATTAACTCTTCTTCGTGAACTTAAAAACTCGAATGGATCTGTTAAGCACAAAGTCATGACTGGCCTTGGCTTTCTACCAGCTTTTATACTTTTTCTGATTCTATCAACCATACTTACAGATTCAATTTTAAAAGGTTCTGTTTTTACCATAGGCTTTCTACTGATAATGGTTATTTTTGGGTTATTTGGCTGGATGATTTTTAATGGATGTAAATATCTTTCAAAAAAATCCGGTGTAATTTTAAAGATAGCATTCAGGAATCTCTACAGAAACAAACTATCTTCAATATCCTGCTTTGTAACGATCTCAATGGGTGTTTTTCTTATTAACATGATTCCTCAGATTCAGCATGGTATACAGGAGGAGATAGAAAGACCGGAAGGACTTAAAATCCCTGTATTTTTCCTTATAGATGTTCAGGAGGAACAACTAAATCCAGTAAAGGATTTTATTAAAGAACAAAACCATAATCTTTCAAATATATCTCCAATTGTTATCGGTAGAATTACTTCCATAAATGGTGAAGGTTTTTACAAGCGAAGAAAGAAGATGGACCAGAAAAGCCGCAGAAGATATAGGCGCCTTGAATATAATTTCTCCACAAGGGATGAGCTTGGTAATTCTGAAAACATTGTTGAAGGAATCCCTCTGACCAAAGATAAATGGGATTTTGAGAGCAATAAACCCTTTGAAATTTCCCTTGCAAAATCTTTTGCTGATAACAATAAGATTAAGATAGGGGACATCATGAGTTTTGATATTCAGGGGATGCCCCTTACCGGAAAAGTAGTAAACTTTAGAAAAGTTCGCTGGAACAGTTTCCAACCAAACTTCTATATGCTACTTCAAAAAGGAGTTCTAGATGATGCTCCAAAGACCTATCTTGCATCCATTTCTGCCATCAAAGTATCGGAAAGACAGAAACTAAAGAATATGATATTTGATAATTTTTCCAATATCTCAGTAATAGATGTCACAAAAACCATTGAACAGATCCTGAGAATAACAGACAAATTATCACTATCAATAAAGTTTATGGCATATCTGGCCATTTTAGCAGGACTTGTTTCAATCTACTCCATAGCAAGACACGAAGCAAAAAAACATGAGAAAGAGATTAATCTCTTGAAAATTCTGGGTTCAGGGTTTAACGATATCAGAAAAATTACATCATTCGAGTTTGGGTTTATTGGCCTTACAGCATCTGTATTCGCAATAATAATAAGTTTCATCTTCTCCTATGGAGTATCATTCTACTTCTTCGACCGATTGTGGTCATTCCAATGGGAATATGGCGTTTTTATAGTTATTGTCACAACCCTTATCTGTATTTTAACAGCACTCTTTGCAACAGACAGGGTTATTCGGAAAAAAGCTATAATACTTTTAGGGAGCTGATTATTTAAAAAAAAACCTAGACCAATAAAAATAACATTTAACAGGATCATGAAAATATATCAATACGACGCTTTTTCAGAACGACCAAACAGGGGAAACCCTGCCGGGGTTGTTTTAGATGCCGACCATCTCACAGAAACAGAAATGCAGAATATTGCACATATTGTAGGTTTCAATGAAACAGCTTTTATCATCCCTTCAAAAAAAGCCGATATCCAAATTCGCTACTTCACACCTGGTCATGAGATGGATCTGTGTGGACACGGCACCGTTGCCTCACTCATAGCCCTTTATGAACAAAAAGGAATCTTAGATATAAACAGTGTGGAAACAAAAGCCGGTATTATTAATGCCAGAATAAATCAGCAAGGTTCTAACGTTAGTGTAAAGATGCAACAAATTCCTGCAAAGTTTATTCAATTTGAAGATAGCGCAGATGAACTTGCATATGTTTTGGAAATAGAAAAGAATGAAATCGAAGATAAATGGCCCATAGTTTATGGAAGCACTGGTATCTGGACACTTATAGTCCCCATCAAAAAACTAAGTTCCATTAATAAGATGTCTCCAAAAACAGAGGAATTCCCAAAAGTTCTTAGTCAGATCCCCCGCTCATCTATTCATCCCTTTTGTTTAGAGACCTATAACCAAAATGTACATATGCATGGTAGACATTTTTCATCACCATTTTCAGGAACCATTGAAGATCCGGTCACAGGTACAGCTTCAGGAGTAATGGGAGCATATCACATAAACAATATTGAAAAGGTAAATACAAACGCCCTGTTCATTGAGCAGGGTCAGGAGATAGGAAGAGATGGTTTTGTTAAAGTAAATGTGGTAAAAACCAATGATATTATTGAAGTAGAAATAGAAGGAAAAGGTGTGTTTGTTAAAGAGATAACAGTTTAAGAGAGACAATAATGCAGCAAATTAGAGAAGCAATTGAAAAAGACTTTGGTGATATAAACTCACTAATTAATGACTTAGGATATACTGCCCCCTCAGAAGAAGCTGAGAAAAGACTTTCCAGGATCATGGAATCAAACCTTGATAAACTATGGATTTTTGAAGATGATAATCAAATTAAAGGGTGGATACATCTTTTCATAACCAATAGAGTATCATCTTCTTCATTTGCAGAAATTGGTGGTCTGGTTGTAGCAAAAAACTATCGAAGAAAAAAAGCAGGAAAGCATTTAGTAGAGAAAGCGATGGAGTGGGCTGAAACAAAAGGCCTTAAAATCCGGGTGAGGTGTAATATAAAGAGAGATGAAACCCACACCTTTTATAAATCACTGGGATTTTCAACAAAAAAATCACAGCATCTTTTTGAGATCTAAGAGGTGCTGATTAAATAATGTAGTAGAGGATGATATGATTCAGGGTTTTATTAAAGACAAAATCAAAGAGGTTATCATTGCAAGCATGCTGTTTATTCTGTCCATGCCTTTCTTTATTGCTGTAATGACACCCCATAGAGATGTTTCGTATCACTTTTTTAATGGGAAACCATCTGTTCTTTCTACAAGTAATATTCAAAACAACTCATTTATTACTACCAAAAGAAAAATAAACCTAAAATCAATAGTACTAAATACTAATTTTCTTAAAACCAATCTCAATAGTTTAAATTTCAGATTGGAGGGATTACCTCAAACATTAGTCTTTCATCTCCACAAAGGTCCCCTTTTTAAGAAGATAAAAAAATTATATAAAAGCTCTTTGGTAAATACTGTTGCAAATAAAACCCAAAAAAACAGGTTCGATGATTCTGAAAGAAGTAAAAATGTATTCGATCTCCTGTCAAACACAGATCATATATTTAAAGGGCGCATATATTCATCAGATAATTTCCTTGAACCATTTGCAAATTTCTACAATGGAGATGATGCGGATATATCCGGCTACTACTATGAGATAGGAGAAAAATTTGAAGGCAGAGCCTCAATTGAAAACTTTTTTGCTGGCTTAGCAGGAGAAAAGGTTAGTAAAAATAAGTATTACCTCGTTAATATTAATGAAACTCCTTCTCTTGATAATTTCTTTGAAACATTTGCAATAATCTTCATAGTAATTCCAACCATTGCAATAATCATTTTTATAGTTCTCGTTATGAGGAGCTCTGGCAAGAAAACCAAGTTATAAACAAGAAATAACTGGTGTAAACCTGGATCTAAACAGATTTATTTCTCCTTAATAGGTGTTTTATTTGCTTCCACATTGTATTCATTGCTTTCAAAACCTTCCAACATGTTTATAAAAATTCTAATTATTAGAGGTTCATTGACTAACTTCTAATTTTTGTTGAGTATAGTATACCGCAAAGATTTATTATTAACAGTAATTTCTACAGTACATCTATTGCAATTAACACAAAGTTATACACTCTGAATAGGTTAGCCAAAATAACAGATTAAGGAAGATCCTGATCAAATCTTAAGTTTAACTCTTCAACGGGCAAGTAAAGATTTGATCAGCCTTCTAACATTAGCAATAGGAGATAACCAAAATAGGTTTGGATTACATGATAAATAGTCAAATTATACATTACTTTTGCTTCTCAGCATATTCCACAGCATCGGGATGGGATTTCAAAAGCCACCAGAGTCCTCCACCCAGTATTTTATTCAGAGGTGCGTACATAGGATATTCATACATATCTTTACTGGCCATTTCTGCTGTTTTCTTTTTTGTCTTTAGAAGCCTGGTCTTTTTTATCCGTTCCTGATCGATACAACCATACCAGAACAAACCTCCTTTTTCCGGTGCCAACTGCACCCATTTGCACCCCGGAGTTCCGCAGTTTTCCACAGTGGGAAAGTCTTTATTAGCAAGCATGACAGAGGTTATTTTTCCGGGAGCTATTTTCTTTTCAAATGATTTGATCTCCTTTTTATGCAGCTGCTGTAGTTCAGTAGTATACGTTTTTTCGTTCAATGATTTTAGAAAAAACGGAGGTACAAAAACCTGGTTTCCCATTTTTGATAAATTAAAGGGTTCAACGTGAATAATCACAGGTGCAAGCCCCGCACGAAAAAAAATCAACTCAAAGGTTAGATGCTTAATCGCCGGAGTAGCATAAAGGGAGCTGATCGTAGCAATTGCACCAATAGCGCGAAAATCATAAAAATTGATATCGCCTGTAGTTAGTGTATAGTCACCATTCTTATCAACTTCGGTCCACATCGGCATACACCGGGGAGATGTTTCAGTTCCACCTATAAAGTTTAGTATCACCCGAATAGGCCCCTTGTGATCAAGCCGGATCACCCTCCCACTGATAGTAAAAGAAGCCGTTTGTCTTTCTGGTAAGATAAGACAACTGCTTAACCATGGTAACAATACCATAAGAATTAGAACATTAAAGATGATGCGTTTATTTGTCATAATTTATACATCCACTAATATCATGAACTTACATTATTTTTGAAAATCATTTTTGAAATTTTTTTCAAATAAACATCTTTATAGAGTTTTCTGTATAGTTTTTTGTTAGACATCCATTGTTCCCAGATATTGCGATATCCCTTCTTAGGAACTTCCCTAATAAGAATTTGATTTATATCATTAATAACTTTTTTCCCCCACTCGTTTTTTGTACATACAATATAACTCATTAAATAAGGCTTTGTTTCTTTAAGAGGAAGAAAAATCAATCCTTCTGCTTTTTTGGGTGACCAGAACTTCTTAACCAGATATTGAAGTTCCCAGTCATATCCCAGAATATAATCCACACGATCATATATTAGCATCCCAACTAACCCATTAGTCAAATCACCAGCAATTCTATTGTAGATATTGCGACTTCCTTTGTATTTTTCTAAAACTGTATCGATTTGGTCCCCAAATTTCCTATCACTGGTAACTCCTAAAATTAGTTCTTTATCCTTCAGAGTGTCATTAAGTGAAATTTCAGGAGAATCACTGAATCTATGCAAGCTGCTCTTTTTTGTTATGATTCCGTTTGCCATGATAAAACTTGCAGGTATGGCAGAAAAATACATATATTTTTCCCTATCAGGTGTTTTGAATGTCGCACAATCACAAATTTTTTCTTTATTTTTCATCATATAGCGAAATCTTGTTACATTTGTTCTGATTTTCCGATGATTATATCCGGTCAGTTTTTTTTTGAGTAAATTCTGAATTAATTGAGCACCACCGGTTCCTTTATAGGTACCTTTCACAATCCATACCGGAGGAAAATCATTTTCAATCCATGTTATGGTATCTTTTTCCTGTGAAAACAGATGAAATGGGAGAATAAAAAGCCAGATGATTGTTAGAATTATTTTTTTTTTCATGGGGATGAAAGCCTCGTGTTAGAAATATTATGCTTTTGACGAACATAGTAACCTGTAGATATTACCACATTTTAAATATGAGATCTATGGAAACCTCTAAATTATAAATTCGGAATTCCTGGCTATTAAATCAGCGAGAATGTAGACGTATTAACGGGAATTTAACGAGAATTAATCAATTTGTTATCTAATCCCAACTGATAATAAAAACATAAAAGGACCAATTTCACGAGTAGCAACACCATCTCGCCATTTCCCAGAATTGTTCAGGTTGTCTCCAATGTACAAACCACTTGAATTTTTCTTAGGTGTGGTATGTGAAACTTATTAGTTTTTTAATTTCTCCACCAATAATACCAGATTGTTTTTTTATCAAATACCTTCCAGGCAGCATCTGTACCTTAGGCTTAGGCATTACATAATACCAACCCTTTTCATACACCGAGTATTTCATCAGGCACTTTCATTCCAGATCTGAGGAATCTCTTATTTTAGCAATTAATTTATACATAGATAATTTTTCAGGGCTTACTTCTGACCATATAATCACGATACAAAATATCGTATGATCCATTAGGCCTTGTTAAAATCTCTTGTGCGCCCCCTGTGTCAGGATAGTTGAAATAAAAAAAAGTACACATATGGATGTTAACAGAAGTTTTTTCATTTTTTGCTTTACTTCCTAATCATCTGGTTCTTCAGTTATAACATGGGAACCTCTAATAACTTTTAATCCTTTTTTGCTATAATTTTGACTACAAAGATAATTCCAAGGATTATTAATCCAATAACAACAGGTACTGCTATAACTGTCAACCCTAATCCAAGCAATTATTTACTCCTTTCATGAAATTAACTTTAATTCTTTTCTTTATTTATAATAAAAAAATTACCATAAAAAATTAGATGATTCAATTGGTTCAGTTTAGAAAACCTAATAACTATAATCTTGATTAAAACTTTTATAAAATCTACAAAAGAATAACGAAATGATTCGTTTATAAAAAGCTTTTATTTTATAAAGTTTACAGATATTTTTTTAACATAACGAAGTAATTGGGTAGGTATTTTTTTTACCTACCCAATTACTGTTTTCAGACTGTAACTCGATTAGCTATTAACTTCTTCGGGGGTTGACCATAAATTATTTTCTACCAAACTTCCTGTTGTCACCATTTTTAGCATTTCATCAATTAACAAAATGTAATCATCTGTTAATTGCTGATTCGGATCTGCTGTAATTGCCTTTTCAGCAATTTTTCCACAATATTCGCATTCTTCACCACATAGAGTTTGATCGCAACTGTTTTTTTTCTTTCTAAAGTGTTCCAAAAAACCATCCAGCTTGCGATTATCAATGTATATATTGGGTGCAGGAGTACTAACAGTTGCTTTCATTATTTCCCACTCTTCTTCAGACCAGTGTTTAATCCGATGTAGTGAATCTTCTGGAATACTCATAGCAATAGGGCTTATGATATCTCCCAGATTACCCTCATACTTTCTTTCACTATAAGCTTTTACTGACCTCATCCCCCATTCACTTGGTAAGTGCCTTGCACTGATCTTAATACTGTCGATCCCAATCTCTTCATAATATTTAACATCTTCAGGTCTTACAAATCTTGCCTTTATTATCTCCTTGTGATCAAGAACTCTATGTTTTATACACTTCATTACGCAATAGTCTATATATCTTCCTCCAAACTGATCATCTTTTTTACTTCCATGGGATTGCATATTATAATGATATGCCCGATAAGGACAATGAAACAAACAATCTTCATTAGCAAGGATTTCAAGCTTTATTGGAGTAGCTTTTCGCATAGCTTCCAGCAATTTGAAATCACGATTATTATCAATTCCAATGCAGATTTCACCAACTCCAAGATGCTCAGTAAAGTATTTGACACTATGAACGGAACCGATCTGGTTAATTACAGAAGCTTTTACTCTAACTCCTGGAAGTTTCGTCTTTACCATTTCAATCAACGAAGGAATTGTAACAGCTACAGAATCAACACCAATGTCACCTATTAGTTCCAATTCTTCCATAATACTATTAATTTTGGTTGGATCAAACTCCTTATTTCCAAAACAGGAAGCATTAAGGGTATAGCAAAAATCCATACCCAATCGATGGTACTTCTTCAATATATTCTTTTGCACTTTCCGGGGTTAGCTCTGGTAAAACAATGGATCCCCGACCACTTCCCATTGCTGACCAGCGAAAAGAGCCAAACATTTCAGTTACTCCCAGTTTCGAATAATGTGACAAGTACTCTTTTTCCTATTTAGTTCCGACTGATATTCTCATCTATATCTCCAGTTTTAAACATAAATTTTTAAGTATGTTTTAGCCCTCTGAAATAACCAAATGTGCAAACCATAAAGGCTCCCAATAATAACAGGTCTCCAATTCCATCCAGAAAAAGGATATTTAATGTTCCAAAAATTCCAGCCATTGCGATTCCAATAATCGCTGAAACACCTGAAATATTTTTGATTTTCTCGCTCAGTTTGATGTCAGGCCAGATATGACCAAGAAATATAACTAAAAATGAAAACGAGATTCCGTGGGAGTGCACTGTTGAGTTCCACTTCCAATCTCTCCATGTTTGCCAGTAATTTACTAAATCACCCTTTTTGGCAAACCGCAACATGATCTCTGCGTATGATTCATGGATTATACCATGGTAGAGTCCAGTCAGACACCACAGAATAATCCAGATAAGTCCGAACAAAATAAGATACTTTTTCATTTTCATATTATTTTCCTTTATTTTTTTTACTTCTTTCTATTTAGGTTTAAGTGCTGCCAGTTTTTTATATATTGACAGCATGATTCGATATTGAAAATCAGGAGACAACGGTCTGGATGTCAAGCTTGCCCAAAGCTTTGGAAAAATACCATAAACGATATCCGCATAAAGTTCTTTCACAGAAAAAAATGATGATTTTAATACTTCTTTACGATTAGCAGTTGTCTTCAGCATATCTTTAATTCTACGGTTGTCTGTCACATGTCCCATCAAACCGGCACCTATAACATCAACATCCTTTAATTGCTCCCAAACAGGTGAGGCAAGAAAATCCTCAATATTTACACTTCCTTTCCCCCAATCACTTGGAATGTTTAAAATATCTGTATCTACACTTATATAGGTTGGTTTTTCTTTCGAAAGAATACCATTTGGCAGTGGTCGGGAGATATCTGAATGAAACTGCATTTTTCCTGAATGCTGGAGTTTTTGATCAAATAATGGAATTCTGGTTTCATCATCACAACCACACATGATTACAGAATCAATCAACCCATTTTGTACAGCAAAAGAAACCCAGTTTCCACATGTAAGTATTCCATCATTTTCCCGGTACTCCTGCGCATCCATATGATGATCAAACAATATTAACTGAACAGGTTTCTGTAATTCTTTGGTCAGTTTATATAACTTTGCTATTTCCAAATGGTGAAAATTTGATGAACCGGCAATAAGGAAAAAGTGAGATTTAAGAGAATCAACCAATTCTTCAACTTTTTGCCAATGGCAGAGCAAATTCAAAGACTCCATCCCATCCAATTCAAATAAATGACAACTTTCATGAGATGCTTCTTTAGTGTAATATTTCTGCATCATCTGGTCTGTCATTAATATTGTGGCGTCTGATATTATATTCACTGTTCCATCCATTCCAAATAGTTAGCAATATAAACTGTGTTTCCTCGTGTTAAAGCCACACACAATAGGATATAAATACAATTACTCCAACACTTGACCAGTATTTAAAGAGACGATCACCCATAAGTTCAAAAGATGGCAAACTAACCAGATAATCGAACAAAAACATTCCGGTTAACAGAAAGGCTAATTCACGATACCAAATCGCATCAATCACAAGTCCTATCAAAACAGCAAGCCATCCAATCGAAAGCATTAAATCGGCAATACCATACATATGTAGTACTTTGGGAACCAGTCCCATTTTTTTAGCATCCATTTTTTCAATAAACACCCTGTAAAAAGCATGTGCAAATCCCAAGATGCCAAAAACAGGAACACAGTATTTAAATATTAAAACAAGCATATTTTTTTCCTCTAATTTTGGTGAGCTAGCATTATATCTTTCTGTCTTTTTATATCTTCATTATAGCATTCAACAGGCATAGAGCCCCACCTTGCAATACAGCCATTACAAAAATCACAGTCAGGACCAGGCTTGTCTTCTATTAAATTCTTATACAAATATGGATCAGAAATCATTGCTCGCCCAACAGATACGGCATCACATAATCCTTCTTGTATGGCGCTTTCAATCTTCGGTTTTGTTTGAAATCCTCCGACACAAATAACAGGGATAGAAAGGTTTTTCTTAAACTCAACAGCGTACTTAAGGTTAAATCCCTCCTGATAAGATCTTAGCCTATTTAATACTTTTGAGATCGGATATTTAAAGAGTTCCAGTCCATAACGTCTAAATGGTTTAACCTGATGCCCAAATCCCTCATTAAGAAAAGAGTGAAAATAAGTATCGAATTTGCCACGAATCATTGGGAAACCAGATTCATAGTGACCAACTGTTATTTCAATTCCATCCATACCTTCTTCCTGAAGAATTCTGGCAATTTCAAGCATCTGGCTAATACCTAAACCATTGCGGGCAAAAAGTTTATCATCCCCATTAAGTTTAATAATTAACGGAAAATCCGGCCCAACTCTTTCACGAATCCCATGATAGGATTCCAGTAAAAAGCGCATTCGATTCTTAAAATTTCCTCCATATTCATCTGTGCGACGGTTAGTATATGGTGTTAGAAATTGATTGATCAAATATCCATGACCGCCATGAAGTTGAAGCCCGTCAAAATCTGCTGCCTGACAGTATTCAGCCGCGGATGCAAAAGATTCGGTTATCTCCTTTATTTCATCATGCCTTAGAGCACGTGGTTTGGTTCCCATTAACTTTTCAGTCACATTAGATGCAGAGACCGCTGAATCAAGTCCCATTGCTTCTGGAACAATTTGACGACCACAGTGGTTGATCTGACCAAAAATTTTCGCTTTTCCTGCGTGAACAAGATCTGCCAAGCGTTTTAATCCTGGTATTTTGTCTTTGTTGTCAACCCCGGTCATTTTGTAGGAAGATTTACCGGTGGCTGAGGTGTATAAATTGCCACTCATTATTAACGGGGTGCCTGCGTCTACGATTGGTTCGTAGAACTCAAGCAACTCGTCAGTCACAAACCCATCTTCTGTTGCCTTGGTTTCTGCTGTGGCGGTTTTAAATACACGACCTGCAATTTCTAATCCCCCTATTTTCATAGGTTTTTCTATTATACTTTGACTCTCTTCGATATTTTGAACCATAGAATTCATAATTCCTTTTCCAGAATAAAAATTTATAAAAGAATCTGATCCTTAATTCTTTCAAGAACATTAATAACTTTATCGATCTCTTCATCTGTATTCAACGCAGTTACAGTAAACCGCAGACCGCCACGATTAAGAGGAACGGCCGGAAATACTCCAGGTGTTAAAAGCAATCCTTCTGTTTGGGCCATATCAATTGCTTCCAAAGTATTTTCCATATCCCCGATAACCACATAAATAATTGGAAAAAAATGACTATTATCCACCTCAAACCCCAGATTTTTTGCACCTATTACCAGTTTTTCACTCAGGCGAAATATTGTACTTCGCAATGCATCGCCTTCGCTTTCATTAACTTTGAGCCCAGAAAGCCCACTTGCTAAAGTTGCAACTGGAACAGGTCCTGAAAAAATATAGGTAGATGCCATTTGAAATTTTTCACGCATCTCATCATTCAAACATGTTACAAAAGCGGCATGGGATGAATATGCTTTTGAAAGACCCGCGATATAAATAATATGATCTTCCACGTAATCCATATCAAAGTGCCTAACGATGCCGTTTCCTTTATAACCAAAAGGTCTCTCTTCTGATGGAGATTCACCAATAAGACCGAATCCATGGGCATCATCAACGTAAAGATATGCATTATATTTTTTAGCCAACTCTGAATAAACCGGCAGATCAAGATATTTAACGGACATGGAGTAAACACCGTCAACAGCGATGATAATTGGAAATTTATCCTGAAACCGTTTCAGTTGTTTTTCAAGATCATTAGGGTCTGCATGTTTGCAACGTACAAATGTGATTCCCCGATACGCAGCAAGTTCACAGGCTTCCTGAATAGTATTATGTGCTGAAGTATCGGCTATTATAACTCCATTTGGTGCTGCAAGAATCGGAAGTATCCCAAAATTCAGCATGGCTATATTAGGAAACAACAATGTGGATGGTGCGCCGATTAATTTTGCAATCTCCTGTTCCAGCTTAAGATAGGGAGCGGGTGAAGCGACTGCACGGGTCCAACTAGGATGAACTCCCCATTCATCAATCATAGGGGATATAGATTTCATAATATCAGGGTGATAATCAAAACCAAGGTAGTTACAGGATGCAAAATCCATATATTCTTTATCTTCGATTTTTACTCTTCTCAATTCCTGTTTGGTCACTTCGCAATTTCGTTTGATAATAGAATATTTTTCAAAAAAAGGGTATTTTTCAAGAGCTTCCAGATCTATAGTACCCAATGAGCGAATCGATTTATCACTATCATCAGCACTTAAACCTTCATTTCTCAAACCAGATAAAATATCATCACATATAGAGAACTCTTCTGGATAATATGATGCTAAAAATATGGATGCTAACTCAATAGTATTACATTCCATCATGGACTCAATTGCTATATCTATGCTGAATAATCTATTTAAATTTGAGATAAGCTCAACTAAAGTGATTGAATCAAATTCAAAATCATCCATATCTGTTTCAAATTCTTTTAATGGTATTTTGGTAATATGTGAGAGAATTGTGACCATAACCATTTGAATTTTTTGTTCCAATGAAAGGGAGCTTAAAATAACAGAATTTGAATTGGGATCAATTTTATCTCTTTTCCATAAATAAGTTACATTCAATTGACTGGAGAGAAATCCTTTCTTACAAAGATGTCTCTGGATCTTTCCACTGGTTGTTTTAGAAATACTACCAGCTTTAATAAATACGATTTGGGATATTTGGAATCCATGTTGTTTAATTACTTCACGATGAATTATGTCACCAATGTGTTCTAATTCTTCTACAGAAACAATACCTTTTTTGACTTCCTGAACTACAATCAAAGCTTCTGTTTCCAGAGAAAAAACAGCATTACAACCATCTCTAAGCGAAGCATGCATTTTTTCTATGGTTTGCTCTATATCCTGTGGATAGATATTCTGACCACGAAAAATAATTAAGTCTTTGAATCTGCCTGCAAAATATAAATGATCGTCAATCACAAATCCCAAATCGCCTGTTCTCAAATATGGTCCATCATCAGTGTTTTTTATATATGCCTGGAACGTTTCTTCTGTTTCCAGCGATTTATCCCAATAACCCTTTGCCACGCTGCGACTTTTAGACCAAATTTCGCCAATTTCATTTGAAGAACATTGTTCTAAAGTAAATGGATCTGCAATGTTAATTTCTGTATCCGGGGCAATTTTGCCAATACTCACAAATGATTGGGAATTCGGATTTGTTTTATCAACTTTCTTTACTTTCCCTTTGGATATCTCCTTCCTGTCTAAATAAATGATCGGTTTTTCTTCCCCGACTCTGGAACAGGATATTGCTAACGTTGATTCAGCTTGCCCATAACATGGGAAGTGGGCTTGAGGATCAAATCCACTTTCTTTAAAATAGCGTGAGAAGCGTAAAAGAGTATTCTCCCGTATAGGTTCTGCTCCATTTGATGCGATCTTCCAATGACTCAAATCCAGATCTTTTTTCTGGGATTCGCTTATTCTCTTGACGCAAAGATCATATCCAAAATTAGGAGATGCACTAATAGTAGCCTTTGTCTTTGAAATCAAATTTAACCATCTAAACGGATTCTGAAGAAAATCCATGGGAGAAAAGAGGTAAATCTCACCGCCACAATACAAGCTTCCAAAAATTGTTCCAATCAACCCCATGTCATGATAAAAGGGAAGCCATGATACAAGTACTGATTCATTGGTTGTTTCAAAGCATTTATGAAGAATTTCCATATTATGTATTAGATTTTCATGTGTAAGAACTACTCCTTTTGGATCAGATGTTGACCCTGAAGTATATTGTAACATTGCTACCGTTTGCCCTTCTATTTCAAGGGGCTGGTAATGCTCTTTCCACATTTCAAGATTATCATCTGTTGTTAACCATG
Organism: Desulfobacterales bacterium; assembly: GCA_024226555.1. Classification (GTDB taxonomy): domain Bacteria; phylum Desulfobacterota; class Desulfobacteria; order Desulfobacterales; family JAAELO01; genus JAAELO01. The sequence continues at coordinate 22,619 of JAAELO010000198.1, forward strand.
TCTGTTCAGATTTGTACGATCCCCAATCACCCTCCTGAAAAACTGATTTTATTGGATCTTCCATGGATTTAACTGTAAGAAATAATTCAATATTTGAATCAGTAACAACTCCCTTGAAACGATTAAAAAGTCGCGATGTAAGTGGTGGATATGCCGGAACTGCGATGACACCCGCGTAAAAACAACCAAATAAAGCACTGATATATTCCAGTCCAGGGTTATATAGCAACAATGCGCGCTTTCCCGTTGCCTTCAATGCGATCAATCTTCCTGCAATAGCTTTGGCTTTTGACTCCAACTCTGCATAACTTAACTGGATATCACGCTCTGTTCCATCTTCAGACCATGAGGTAAAATGATACGCTGCTTTATTCTTATATAGATGAGATTGCTTATTCAGCAAATCAACCAATGTTGATGTCTTTTGGGAAGTCAAATGGTAAGGGAAATTCATTGCTCTCTCTAACATATAGTTCTCCTTCTGTTGCGGAAATATGTGATAGTAAAACAAAGTTACTTAAGTAAAACTTCAAATGCAAGGCGTTAAAATTTAATCAGTCATGAAAACATACGTTTTTAGTACGTCGAATGTCTAATTATGCTCTGCAACACCGCAGATTTTTTTTTACAAAACCATCAATCAACATCCGATTCTATGTTTTTAGAACTACTGGAACAACTACTTAATTAGAATCGGTTCAATTACACCATTAGTGATCTATAGCTCACCATTATAATTATTTGTTAGTTTTTACTAACATACAATTTTATTAATCATACAATTCAATTGTTTAAATACTTTTTTAATACTATTAAGTCTGTCTTGGTTTGATACTGTAAAACTATTACTGAGATGTAATATTTATTTATAAAACATTTTATTACTTTTTTATAAATTATTTTATACTAATTATTTAGTGATTCTGAATATAATATATTATCTAAAGACAATACTTCATAATTAACAAAAACATCTTTGTCAATCATTTTTTGTTTCTATACTTAATATATTAACTATTATAAAACTGTCCCTAATATTTGTATTATAGTTGTTGTATTATAGTTTTTACACCGTTATTCTTTATATTATTCATATTTTTAATTTTAACCTATAGATGTTTTTATTAAAACACAAAACAGCAATATATTAATTCTTTATGCCGCTGTTCATATATTGAATTTAATTCATATTGCAACATATACATTCCATATAAATAATCACGAAGCATTTTAAACAATTAAACTTCGTAAAGAGATATGATTTATAAGATGAAGGGACAATTCTTAGGAGTATTTTTTAAATCTATCTTTTTTTAAAGGTGGGACGGAGAAGAAAAAAACGTCTCCATCCCGAAGGTAAGAGTTCACAGATACCACCTTAGACATACATTAAAACTTAAGACCAAATAAGAGGGTGTAGTGCTATTGATTAAAACGCAATATGTAACCCGAAATAAATTCAGTTTACATATGCTCAGGCATTCTCAAGAAGATCTTTATTCTTGTAGTCAAATATAAATCGCTTAACAAAACCCATACCCATAAGATTCTGTAATCTCTTAAAAACCATATGGATGATAAATGGATTTTGATTCATTCTTAAGATCATGTTAATTATCTTTGTTGTACTTATGAGAAAGGGCGAGGGGCCTCTCATTCCAAGCAAGTAATAATTTGGATGTATCAACGCTGCACGCATGGCAAGATATCTCATTCTTTCCATGCTTATGCCTTCCGGGGTATAACTTGCTGGAAACAGGTAGTTATCCCTCGGATAAAAACTATTTTTAAGTTCTATCATCTCTGAGATAGGAGTTTTGTGATAGATTCTTATACCGACTGCTATTGAAACCATATCGCGCATAGATGATGCTTTTTTTATTGTGTCCAGTGTTTCTATTACAGTCTCTTCAGTTTCTCCAGGTGCACCAAGCAACAATGACCAGACCATTGTTATTTTCGCTTTTCTAAGCAATTTTGCTGCTCTGAAGATATCCGCCTTAGTAAAATTCTTTCCCAAACCTTTTAGCGTTGTATCGGAACCTGCTTCGGCGCACATTATAACATACTCTATCTTAAACTCTTTCAAGAGGTCTACAAACTCCTGATCAACTCCTGCGGGACTTATTTCCATTGCAGTTAGTTTCAGCTTCATCTTTTTATCAGCTATTGCCCTGAGAACATCCTTGGCATGGGATAAAGGAAGGTTGAAAATACTGTCCATTACTCCTATATGGTTTATTCCGGTTTCTTTTACAAGATGTTCTATTTCATCTGCTACATACTGTGGGTCTCGTATCCTGTACTTAGTACCTTCTATCCTGTTATATGTGCAATATGTACATTTGAGTGCACATCCACGTTTTGTTTGTATCTGAAGGGGAGTTGTCAGTTTTTTGTAACCATTAACATCCACATATTTATAAGGCTTTGCAAAGGGCAATGAATTAATATCCATAACGAACATCGGAGGATTGTCTTCCACAATATCATCTCCATCCCTCATAATCAGACCTTCCATTCCGTCCATTGGAATTTTACTCTCAATTCTCTTGAGAAATTCAACGATCGCAGCCTCACCATCTCCACGTATAGCAAATTTAAGATCAAAATAGGATAACATTTCAGGGCCATTTATACCAACTGCCGGCCCTCCAATAACAATTGTTCCTGAGAACATTTTTTTTAATGGGTCAATGATATCCTTTTTTATCGGCTCAAGCAAAAATTCAGGATTTATTACAGATGCATTGTCCAGATTTCGTATGGTTATACCGATGACTTCAGGACCATACTCTTTTATTATGTCTGACATATCGCTAACACAAGATTTTGAAAAAAAAAGATCAAGTGCCTTAACATCATGCCCGGCATCCTCAATCGCAGTGGCCACACAGCACATTCCGAATGGAATAGCAGGAATCTCTCTGAATCGATTGGAGTTAAGCATTAATACTTTCATATTTATCCCCCATCTGTTTTTCTTTTCACACCTGACATCACATTGATGTAAGCTGTGGGTTAAATCAACAAATTCACTATATCGAATCAAAGACTTCTGACTCTTCCAGATTTCATATGTATAAAAAAAGTGGATTCTATATGTGAAACATCATTATTATAAGATTACAACTCAGATACGTGCTTATGTTTTTATTGATATTGAATATAACTTCAACATAGAATATTTTCAAGAATTATTTAATTATTTTTACGGTATATTAAATTCAAAATTTGTTTTTAATTATAAAAATTGCTTATTAATAATCGGTTTTTAGCTCATTAACAATTTTAATTAAATTAACTATGTTGTAATTAGTTTTAGAATAGCAATCTGTTTTAGGGGCGGGTTATAATAATTGATTGATTAACTGGAAAAGTCTTTAGAATTGAAGCTTCATAACTAACTATCAATAATTTTTTTTTCTTAAATGATTTATAGAAGTTTCATTTTTTTCTAAAACCCACTTAAGTAAAAACTTTTTTTAGACATTTCGCAAAACAAATCCTCTTCATAGAATAATTAAAACAATTAAAAAGAAAATTTATGTTTTTAAAAAACCCCTTGCATCAGTTGCAAGTATAGCTTCTGCTTCTTCCATAGACTCAACAGTATAAAGCTGATATTCCATTTCTCTTTCTTCAAAAATAGCTTTTAATGGTTTTGTGTCTTTGTTTACTACGAGAATTATTCTTCCTATACCAACCTGTTTAAAGTTGTACATAACTTTTTTCATATGGAAGATGACTCTTCTTGTAAATATTTTATCAAGTTTCGTGAAATCAAATATTGTATCAAAACCACTTCTGATATTAGCAAAAACAGTAAGAATTGAATTGGTTGCAAGCTTAGTACTAACTGTATCAAAAACTCCTGCAAAATCATTTTTGAGAAGGTTTCTGTCTTCATCAACTTCAGTTAACCATTTTGCATTTCCTCTTTTACCCTCTCTTTTTCCTGGAGGGGTCTTTTTAAGCTGACTCTTTAGGTGGTTAATCCTTTTTTTAAGATCATTGACCTCATTTTCAACCTTTAGAATTTCCCGGCAAAGGAAAGGAGTTGCCGCAAGCGCAATCTGAACCTCTTCAACACCAACAACAGACTTTGATTTGTATTTTGATATCAGCTCTTCACGGGATAAATCCATTAATAGCCTCTTATTAAAAATTATCTGAATAAGGATAAAATATAATTATTTTATCCTTTATTTTCTTTATTTACAATTGTTTTATAATTGGAATAGTCTCTAAGGAACCTCTATTAATTAGAATTTTGATTGAAATACAACGTTTATAAAAGCTTTCAGTTTTATAAAATCTCTGCATAGGAAAAAATAACGAGCTGATTCGCTTATAAAAAAAGCTTTTATTTTATAAACATACAACATTTTTTTTCGAAATAACGCTGTAGTTCGATCAAATGGCAGTTATTAGAGGTTCACTTTTATTAAATTTAAGACTTTGTTCTGATTTCAACTTTGTCTTTTAAATGATCCTTAACAGCTTCCACTGGAACCTCTCTTCTATGGAAAATACCTGCAGCAAGTGCTGCTTCTGCATCTGTTTTTTCGAAAACTTCAGCAAAATGCTCAACTGAACCAGCTCCACTTGATGCAATAACAGGTATAGTTACAACATTTCTAACAGCTGAAATTAACTCGCAATCAAATCCACTGTTTGTTCCATCCTTATCAATGCAGTTTAGAAGAATTTCACCAGCTCCAAGCTCTTCACAGGCTTTTGAAAATGTAATTGCATCCAACTCACGCCCTTCTCGTCCACCTTTAATAGTGCATTGATACCAACAATATTCTTCACCAGAAGGACCTTTTTGATCAGTTTTAATTACCACATGAGCTGTCTCATTTTTTTCTTTAACATAAACCCTTTTTGGATCTACAGATATGACAACAGCCTGATTTCCATAAACTTTAGAGATAACTTCAATGGAGCTTTTGCCTGTTTTAATTCCGGTTTTAAGATATTCCTCAACAATAAGAACTGCATCACTTCCAATTGATATCTTATCAGCACCTGATCTGAAATATTCTGAGGCAACTTCAAGAGCAGTATATTTTTTACCGTTTTTATCTGTAAAATCCCTGATTCCACCTCCGATTGTAAGTGGAACAAAAACATTTGCTGAGGTTTTCTTTAAAACATCAATCATTGGCATATCTTCAAGGGGAAAATCTCTAAAACCTGTTATATTAAGAAACGTTATCTCATCCGAACCTTCTTTATAATATCTTTCAGCTAATTCTACAGGTTTCCCAAGGTTTCGTACATCACCCTCTTCACGTACATCATACTGATCACCTTTTGTTACGACCAAATCACCATTATCATTTGACCGAACATCAAGACAGGCTATTATTCGTTTAGCAATTCTGGTTTTATCCGTACTGATTTCAGGTATATTTGATTCTTTTTGTTCAACAAAATTTTTGAGAAGCTTAAGTCCATTTTCGCCACTTTTTTCAGGGTGAAACTGGGTTGCAATAACATTTCCTTTTTCAATACTACTTGTATATTCATAACCATAGTTTGTTGTTGTAAGAACATCCTTATCATCAATCGGATTTACATGATAAGAGTGAACAAAATAAAATTTTTCCTGCCCCCGAAAATTACTGAAAAATCCGGATTTTTTCTTTATGTTAACTCCATTCCATCCAATTTGTGGGACAGAATGATCAACATTGAATTTTGTAACAGATCCTTTTATAAAGCCAAGCCCTTCATATATCTCATTAGATTCTTCACTCTTTTCAAAAAGAGCATGTAAGCCAAGGCATATCCCTAAAAATTGTTTATTTTCATTTAGATAATCTCTTAATGGATCAACATAGTTCTTTTCATTAAGAATTTTGATCATATTTCCAAAACTGCCAACACCAGGGAACACAAGTTTTTCTGCTGATAAAATATCATCTGGGCTATTGACAATTTTTACTTTTTCCCCAATATATTCAAGAGCATTTACAACACTCCGAACATTTCCAGCCCCATAATCAAGTAAAGTTATCATTTTTGACCTTATATTTTGGTAGTTTCTTTTGTAAAAATATATTTTTTAAGCTTTTGCACAAATCTATTGGAAATCTAAAGAGAGCAATATTACATTTGATTTCAACTTTTTACAATATGCAATTTCGAATTAAATATAATTATTAAATGAAAACATTGTTTAATCAAATAGCTGATGCTAAAATTGTATCCCAAAAATCATAATTCAAATTAAATACAATTCTATGGATAATCTTGATAATATATTAGAACTTATAAAGTTCAATGAAAAGACTGCACTGAAATTTAATAAGGTTGAAACTAAAATCCTTTCTATTTTAAATTTTAAAGATTTTTTTGAGGTACTTTTAACAGATATAATTATAAGTTTTCAGATCCCTTTTGTCTGGCTAACTGTTATTGAAGAAACAGATTTTTCTGAAATGCTTGATAATATTGAATCTAAACTTGTTAAGAATCACTTGAAACTTATAAAAAAAGATGATTTCTATCAATACATAAAAGATAAAACTAAACCCCTTCTTATTAATGATGGTCTCAAAAAATATAGTAAGTTTATCCAGAAAGACATACTTAAACCTGTTAAATCTATAGCTATAGCTCCTATTTCTATAGATGGAAAACTGATAGGAAGTTTAAATCAGGGAGATATATCTGTTTCAAGATTTCAACCGGGAATTGATACATCACTCTTAGAGCAGTTAACTCTTAAAGTCTCACTTTGTCTTTCAAATGTTACCGCCCATGAAAAATTAAAGTTCCTGGCTTATCATGATCCGTTAACAGGACTTTTAAACAGAAGGATTATGGAGACAGCTCTTAAAAGAGAGTTTGAACGGACAAAAAGGTACAATAGCCCTCTTTCAGTTATTTTTTCAGATCTTGATAATTTTAAAATTATAAATGACAAGTATGGACATGATATTGGCGACAAAATTCTAATATTTATTGCTGATAGCTTAAAAGGTAATAGTAGGAGTACAGAGATTGTATCTCGTTTTGCCGGCGATGAATTTGTCATTATTCTTCCTGAAACAGACCTGAAAGCTGCAAAATATTATGTGCAGCGTGCTGAAGATTTCTTTAAAACAACTCCTCTAAAGATAGGTAATGAAAAACTATTTATATCTCTTAGTTTTGGGATTGCCTCAACAGATTCTGATGAAGCATCGGATGCATTGGCTCTTTTAAAAATAGCTGATGAGGATCTTTACGTTGTTAAAAAAGAGAAGAAAAATATATAAACCAAGCTTAATTAAGAGAATATAGGTTATTATTATGAAAAAAAGCATATTAGTTTGTTAGATTATACAGTAAGGGATTCATTTACAAAAACCAGAAAAATACTTCAAAATCGATATCCAAAAATTAAAGCTAAGATTGTGAAATCCTTGATTACTAAGACCTCAAATTTCCAATTTCAAAAGGTTCCTTCTACGTCCGATAAGACTGTACCATCTCAACCAGAAGCATTTACAGATAAGTATTCGTGTCCAACATCCATCTTTTACTATTTAATAAATTGATATCATTATAAGAATATGGACATGGTCATTTGTATATTTTGCTCAACTAACTCACATTTTAATTCCTCCGAAAAAGATCTTACGCAGTGGTTTACTTCATCCGCTACTTTACCTGTCAAAATCTTTAATCTATATTTTGGAACCCAAACAATATGATATTGGCATCTCCATAATGTGTGATAGCTTTTTAAAACGACTCATGTGTTACTTCTTTTTATTGATATCGTGGGGACGATCCAATATAAGGGGTAGCATAGAGTCGTTCATACGGTAAATCCTCTGAGCTCTGACCATACCCGGATGGCATGGTTCTTTATATTAGAATAAAAGGCTACGTATCTCTGAACAATTTATTTTTTTAATGAATCTTAAGATCCTGTAACTTTCTGACTTGCAAGTTTAACTTTTATCAGGAACCAGGGGGCAATAGCAGTCATATATAAACCCACTATAAAAGCCTGTACAATATTTACAGTTAAATTATCTGGTATGAAATTATTAACAGCAAGACTCATACCCTTTCTCAACACAACCAATCCTAAAACGCCAATAAATCCGGCTATAACCTGTCTCAGTATTTTTGAATGTTTCTGATAATGAATTCCCTTTTGATCAATAATAACCCCAACACAAAATCCAACAAGAATTGTTCCGAATCCATAATAAACATTTGGTGTTTTTCCTGGCCAGGTGATAAAAATATTCACCTCTACTGCTATCAATATTAAAAGCTGGCAAACAGGAGGGATTGTTTTTAACCATTTAAAACGATCTGTTTTTAGAAAATAGAGTAAGATCAGTGTTACAAAACCTAATGCTATTCCACCAAGTATATCCTCAACATCATGAACGCCCAGGTATAAACGACTAAAACATATACCAGCAAAAATAACTGAACAGAGTATCCATGACCATTTTTGTCTAATTTCCCAGGCAATAAACATCCAGAGCACAGTTGCTATTTGAGCATGTCCACTTGGAAATCCCCATGAATCTCCAACCATAGGATCAAGTTGATATATCGGGTCCGGACGAGGATCTTGAAATAAATCTTTCAACCATGCATTTAACAACGCAGAAAGAATGAGCAGAAGCCCTATTTGCATAAACATTTTTTTATCAAGAATCCAAAATCCAACGGGTAAAAATATTAACAGAAAAGAACTATATCCTAAAAATGTAAACCCTTCAAAAATCATTGTCAACAAATCTGATCTCAATACAATTACCCACTCCATATTATGTAAAAAAGCTTCCATATCATCTCCAAAAGGGAATCTCTAATAATTAGAATTTTTGATGAAAAACAAGGCGTAACTAAAAACAACGGTTGATTTTACTACAGTTTTATTTTTGTCATAACGTTGTGTTTCGCAAAAAGATCAGTTATTAGAGATTCCCAAAAGTTAGTATTTAATAATTATTGCTGAATCTTTTTTTAAAATTAATTGCTTTCTGCAAAGGCTAAATAGTGAAAAGTTGATTTAAACCACATGGACAGATTGAGCAACAGTCAAAATTTTCCAGTTTCATTGTCATAACACTTAATTCTTTTCCATAGCCTTCTGAGATATCTTTAATAAAATTTTTCTTGGAAGAAAAGGAACTACCCAGTTTAGTACGAATCCAAGTTTTTTCTCATTAATTTTCAGGAGATCTCCTTTCACCATTGCTTCATATCCACATATGGCCGCAGATTTTGCGGTTGTTGCATTATCCCATAGTTTAACACCTTCTAATCCACCAGCAGTAACAAAACCTGTGGCAACTGGACCTGGACAAAATACTGTTGACGTAACATTCGACCCTATCAGTTCCTGTGCTATCGCCTGTGAAAATGAAACAATAAATCCTTTGGTCGCATAGTATACCGCCTGAAGAGGACCTGGTAAAAAACCTGCTGTTGATGCAACATGTAAAATTTTTCCATAATTCCTATTTACCATCCCCTGCAAATACAGATGTGTCAGATTAACAAGAGAAACCATATTAACTTGCATCATAGCTTGATCTTTAATCAAATCTCTCTCATGAAATTTTCCATGCCCTCCAAAACCTGCATTATTAATAAGTATATCAATTTGTATTCCTGCAGATTCAGTGATAGCAAAAATTTTCATTGCTGAATCAGCTTTAGAAAGGTCTGATTCAATAACTGTAACTTTTATATTATAATTGCTTTCAAGTTCAGACTTTAATTCATGGAGTTTGTCTATACTTCGTGCAACCATAACTATATTCCCACCCTTTGAAGCGTGATACCTTGCCATTTCCTCTCCAATTCCACCTGATGCACCAGTAATCAGCGAAGTGTTAATCATAATATTCTCCTAATAATTATTCATTTTTATATATGAATTTCACGATTCTTATTTGTTCAGAAACCATCATTTGGTTCCTTTTACAAATAAGATAGTATGAAGGATTGAATAATTGAGCTATAGCAATCTATGCCATAAAACATGCAGATAATGCCTCTTTTGTATAATAAAATCACTATTGAATTACAAATCAAAAGATCATCTGAAAAACATTAATTACCTTTTAATTGGGGTTTGATACTTTTTTATTATACAAAAAGTCTGTAACTTACTTATGGTGTGGATTTGTTAATGTTTTGCATGCAATTTAGTTATTATGAGAAAAATTACGAGGCGATTATTCACAGTTCTTTTTGAATAACGCAGGGCAGTTATGGATTCCTTATGATCTGATCTGAAAGAATAATACCTTAAGATAAACTTATTAGTAATATTAGTTTTGATAGAGAGTTCATAAGAATTAATAGTTTCTTTGTCTCTATGAATCTAATTAAAAGGTACTAAAACAAAAAAAGCTTTGTAATATTTTAATATTACAAAGCTTCTTTAAGCAATTTAATGCCTATTTTTACTCTTCAGTTTTAGCTTCTTTTGCTGGTGTTGCTTCCTGAACTACAGGAGCAATGATTTCAATAATAGACACAGGTGCAGCATCACCTTTTCTGAAACCTACTTTAGTAATTCTTGTATATCCACCATTTCTATCGCTAAATCGATCACCAACTTCATTAAAAAGTTTATGAACAACTGCTTTTTCTCTAATTACAGCTAAAGCCTGGCGTCTTGCATGAAGATCTCCTCTTTTAGCAAGAGTAATCATTCTATCCGCCCATTTTCTTAGCTCTTTAGCTTTTACATCTGTTGTTTTAATGCTGTTATGCTTAAACAAAGATGTAACCATATTTTTGAACATAGCCTCTTTATGAGAAGATGTTCTTCCTAACTTTACTCCACCTTTTCTATGACGCATGAGTCTCTACTCCTCTTCCTCAGCTGTTTCTTCTAATGGCACAAATCCTTCGAGTTTCATTCCAAGGGATAAGCCCATCTCTGTAAGAACTTCTTTTATCTCATTAAGTGATTTTCGCCCAAAGTTCTTTGTTTTTAGCATTTCAGCTTCGGTTCGCTGTACAAGTTGATAGATTTTAACAATATCAGCATTTTTAAGACAATTTGCACTTCTTACTGATAGTTCGAGCTCTTCAACATTCCTGTATAGGTTATCATTAAACTCTTTTTTAGGTTGAGCACTTGTTTCTACTTCTTTAGCGGGCTCTATATCTTCATCAAAATTTATGAAGATTGTTAGTTGCTCTTTTATAATTTTTGAAGCATATGCAATTGCATCTTCTGGCCTAAGACTTCCGTCAGTCCAGACCTCAAGTGTCATTTTATCATAATCAGTTTTTTGACCGACCCTTGAGTTAGAAACAGTATAATTAACTTTCCTGATTGGTGAAAAAATTGAGTCTATTGAAATAGTTCCTACAGGAGCTTCTTCATCTTTATTTTCAGCTGCAAGATTATAACCTTTACCCACTTTTACAACCATTTCCATTTGAAGTTTTGCACCTTCATTCATGGTTGCTATCACTTTATCAGGATTTAGAACTTCAACTTTACCATTTGCAGATACAATATCTGCGGCAGTCACTGTTCTTGCTCCCTCTAAATCAATGTATATTTTTTGGGGCTCAGGATCATCAATCTTAAGACGTATCTCTTTTAAATTAAGAATTATTTCAGATACATCTTCAAGCACATTTGGAACCACACTAAATTCGTGCAAAACTGTATCAAATTTTACAGAAACAATAGCTGCTCCATGTAAGGATGAAAGTATTGTTCTTCTAAGTGCATTTCCTATTGTTGTTCCGAATCCTCTTTCAAGAGGTTCACAAACAAACTTACCATAAGAGTCTGTACTTGTAACCTGAACTTTTTCTGGCTTTATAGATTCTTGCCAGTTCATATATATGAGTTCATTAGATGACATATTTTAATCTCCAGAGTTATTCTCTATGAAATCGATTTCAAAACCGAATTCAAGTTATCGACTGTAAGTTATTTTGAATAAAGCTCAACAATCAATTGTTCTTGGATTGGCATTGTGATGTCTTCACGTTCTGGTAAACTCTTAACAAATCCCTTGAATTGATCTTTTTCAATTTCAAGCCATTTTGGTAGTCCTCTCCTAACAACTGCATCTAGAGAGTCATTAATGGTTTGGATTTTCCTGCTTTTTTCTTTTATCTCTATAACATCATCTTTGCTTACAATGTAAGATGGAATATTAACTTTTGTTCCATTTACAGTGAAATGATTATGCTTTACAAAGTGACGTCCCTGAGTTCTTGAATTTGTGAAACCTAAACGGTAAACAACATTATCAAGTCTTAACTCAAGGTTTGTTAAAAGGTTAGTACCTGTAATACCTTTTTTCCTATCAGCTTTTTTGAAAGTAAGCTTGAACTGCTGTTCAGAAAGTCCGTAAATTCTTTTTACTTTCTGCTTCTCTCTAAGCTGAATACCATAATCTGAATGCTTCATCCGTCTCTGACCATGTTGGCCAGGTGCAAATGATCTTCTGTCAAAACTACATTTGTCAGAAAAGCATCTATCACCCTTCAGAAACAACTTAATATTTTCTCGTCTGCAAAGTCTGCAAACAGGTCCTCTATATCTTGCCACTTTTCCCCCTTACAATTTACTTAAAAATGTAATTATACACGTCTTCTCTTTGGAGGTCTGCAACCATTGTGCGGATTCGCAGTAACGTCTTTAATTAATAATATTGTAAAACCTGCTGCCTGTAACGCTCTTAGAGCGGCTTCTCTTCCTGCTCCAGGTCCTTTTACATAAACTTCAACAGATTTCATTCCATGGTCCATTGCTTTTTTAGCAGCATCTTCAGCTGAAAGCTGAGCTGCAAACGGTGTGCTTTTTCTGGAACCTTTAAATCCCTGCATACCTGAGCTAGACCATGAAATTACGTTGCCCGCTTTGTCTGCAATTGTAACAATAGTATTGTTAAAAGTAGACTGAATATGAACAACTCCGCTTGATATATTTTTTTTGACCTTTTTCTTGGTACGAGTTTTACTTTTTGCCATAACTCAACCATTCTCCTGTCTACTATTTCTTTTTAACTGCAGCTCTTCTTGGGCCTTTACGTGTACGAGCATTAGTACTCGTTCTTTGTCCACGAACCGGAAGAGATCTTCTATGTCTTAGTCCTCTGTAGCAACCAAGATCCATCAGTCTTTTTATATTCATAGAAACTTCTGAACGAAGTTCACCTTCAACTTTAAAATCATTATTAACCAAAGTACGTATACTGTTGATCTCATCATCACTGAGATCTTCAGTATTTAAGTTTGGATCAATAGATAGCTTTGAAAGTATTTGTTGGGCTGATGTTAACCCTATTCCATAAATATAAGTAAGCGATATTTCAATACGCTTTCTTTTAGGTAAATCTACACCTGAAATTCTTGCCAAACTCCTATCCTCCTATCCCTGCCTCTGTTTGTGTCTCTTATTTTCACAGATAACCCTAATCACGCCTTTTCTGCGAATTACCTTACACTTGATACACATTTTTTTTACTGAAGCTCTGACCTTCATCTGGACTCCTCAATACAAGTATAAAACTTTATTTTGATCTATAGGTAATTCTACCACGGGTTAGATCATATGGTGTTAATTCCAAAGTAACAGTATCACCTGGCAAAATCTTTATAAAATGCATGCGCATCTTTCCTGAAATATGGGCAAGAACTTCATGTCCATTTTCAAGTTTTACTTTAAACATTGCATTTGGAAGAGTTTCAAGTACTTCACCCTGAACCTTTATAGGTTCTTCTTTTGCCATTGTTTCCCCCCGTTTATTACCTATTTTATTTAGCAGAAACCATAAAAAACCATTCAAATTAACACAAAAATATTTATTTGTCTATATCTGATTTCTAACTTTATTTATAAATACAAGGATTTATTTTTTCAAAAATCCTTCATAGTTTCTGGACATCATGTGTGACTCAATTTGACCTATTGTATCCATTGCAACTCCGATAACAATAAGAAGAGCGGTTCCACCGAAATAGAAAGGAACCCCTAATTTTGCATTCATAAACTGAGGAAGCACACAAACTGCCGAAACATAAATTGCTCCAATAACAGTGATCCTTGTAAGAACCCTGTCTATATATTCTGCAGTTCTTTTACCTGGTCTTATCCCAGGAATAAAACCACCATTTTTCTTCATATTATCAGCAACATCATCAGTTTTAAAAGTTACTGCAGTATAAAAAAAGCAGAAAAATATAATAAATGTAACATAAATTACATTATATGTAATTGCAGTTGGTTGCAGATATTCCTGAACAACTTTTAAAGCTGCTATATCAACAAAGTTTGCGAGCGTTGCCGGAAACATTATTATTGAAGATGCAAAAATTGGTGGAATAACACCAGATGTATTCAGTTTTAAAGGTAGATGTGAACTCTGACCTCCAAACATCTTTCTTCCAACAACTCTTTTTGCGTATTGAACAGGTATTTTTCTTTGGGCTGTCTCAAAAAATATAATTAGCGCTATAACAGCAACCATTAGAACTACTACAATAACAAACTCAAATACCTCAAGGGTTCCTTCAGATAAAAAGTCAAATGTATCCACAGCACCTGAAGGCATCCTTGCAACAATACCAGCAAATATAATAAGTGAGATACCGTTTCCGATTCCTCTCTCTGTAATCTGCTCACCTAACCACATAATAAATGCGGTTCCAGCTGTTAGAGTTATTACTGTTACTATTCTGAAAGACCATCCCGGATCTATAACAACTCCAGCACCTTCAAGTCCAACAGCAATTCCAAATCCCTGTATAATACTTAAAACAACAGTACCATATCTTGTATATTGGGTTATTTTCTTTCTTCCCTGTTCTCCCTCTTTTGAAAGTCTTTCAAGATTTGGCTCCACAACCGTTAAAAGTTGTAAAATAATAGAAGCACTAATATATGGCATGATTCCAAGTGCAAATACAGAGAAGCGCTCAAGGGCTCCACCTGTAAACATTGCAAACATGCCAACTATTGTACCTTGAAATCTCTCAAAAAATGTTGCAAGAGATACCGGATCTATACCGGGAGTTGGAACAAAAACACCTATTCTGTATACAAACAAAAGAGCCAAAGTAATAAAAATCTTTTTCTTTAGCTCCGGGAGATTCATCATATTTTGGAGACTCATATAATTATGCCTCTATTGTTCCGCCAGCTTTTGTAATCTTCTCTTTGGCAGTTTCACTGATTTTACAAGATTTAATAGTAAGAGCTATATCAATATCTCCTTCACCAAGAAGTTTGATACCATCATATCTGCCTTTAACAAGACCTGCTTTAACAAGAGCAAGTTCATCAACAACGGCTCCACTCTCAAAACGAGAAAGATCCTTAACATTTATAATGGAATATCTCTTCTTGAAGATATTCGTAAATCCTCTTTTAGGAAGTCTTCTATGTATAGGCATCTGGCCACCTTCGTATCCAGGTCTAGTACCTCCACCTGATCTACTATTTTGACCATTATATCCCCTACCAGCAGTTGTTCCCTGACCTGAAGCAACACCACGACCTATTCTTTTTCGTGCTTTTGTTGAACCAGGCGCTGGAGATAATTCATAAAGTTTCATTTAAATATCCTCAACTTTTACAAGATGCTTTACTTTTTGAACCATTCCCCTGATAGATGGAGTATCTTCAAGTTCAACAGTTCTGTTTATTTTAGTAAGATTCATCCCGCGTAAGATTTTTCGATGTTTTTCAGGTCTGCCAATCATGCTTCTAACCAGCTGTATTTTTATCTTTGAAGCCATCTTATTTCCTCTTACCTATGCTATAATTCATCAACACTTAGACCGCGTCTTTTAGCAACACTTTCCAAGCTTTGTTGTTGTATCAAACCATCGACTGTCGCTTTAATAACATTATGAGGGTTGTTTGTACCCATACATTTTGTTAGAATGTTTTTAACTCCAACAGCTTCCAATACAGCTCTAACAGCACCACCAGCAATAAGTCCTGTACCTTCAGACGCAGGTTTTAAAAGTACTTTACCAGCACCGTATCTACCTATAGTCTTGAATGGAATAGTTCCTTCAGAAAGGCTAACTTTAACCATGTTTTTCTTGGCTTTTTCGATACCTTTTCTAATAGCTTCAGGAACTTCACCTGCTTTTCCGAGCCCATACCCAATTTGTCCTTCACCATCACCGACAACTACAATTGCGCTAAAGCTGAACCTACGTCCACCCTTTACAACTTTTGCAACCCGGTTAATATGAACAACCTTGTCAACTAACTTATTATCATCCGCTTCGTTTTTGAACAAGGGAATGCCTCCTTAATATTTAAAAATCTAGACCAGCTTCTCTTGCACCATCAGACAAAGACTTGATTCGTCCGTGATATAGAAAACCACTTCTGTCAAAAACTATCTTTTTGCAACCCTTTTCGATAGCTCTTTCTGCAACAAGTTTTCCAACCATATTAGCTTTTCCAAGTTTTCCTTTAACTTCATCACCGAATGTCAGTTCTTTATCCATTGTTGATGCAGCGGCTATAGTTGATGAATCTTCATCGTTAATAAGTTGTGCATAAATATGTTTAGAACTTCTGAAAACAGACAATCTTGGCTGACTTGCTGTGCCTCTGATCTTTTTTCGAATTCTTATTTTCTTTTTTAATCTAGTCACTTTTCTAGACTGAGAACCCATTTTTGTATCCTCTTATATTATCTTTACAGAATTAGGTTAAGCTGCTGCTGTTTTACCAGCTTTTCTCTGAATAATTTCTTCAGTGTACTTAATACCTTTACCTTTATAAGGCTCAGGAGGTCTAAGTTCTCTGATTCGAGCTGCAGTTTGGCCAATTAGTTGTTTATCAATGCCTGAAAGTTTAATTTTTGTTTTTTCAACGTCAGCAGTTATACCTTCAGGAAGATCAAATTCAACTGGATTGGAATATCCAATATTTAAAATAATCTTCTTTCCACTAAGTTCAGCTCTGTATCCAATTCCGTTTATATCAAGACTTCTTTCAAAACCTTTTGAAACACCATTAACCATATTGTTTATTAGTGCTCTTGTAAGTCCCTGAAAAGCGCCTTCTTTTTTATTTAAACCAAGTGTAACAACATTGATAACATCGTCAGCAATTTTAATATCAATTGCCGCATGAACAGTGTGAGTTAATGTTCCTTTCTCACCTGTTACCGTCACCAATTTGTCTGTATATGATACCTTTGTATTATTTGGTATCTGAATCGGTTTATTTCCTATTCGAGACATAATTTCTCCTTACCAAATATTGCAAAGGATTTCACCACCAAGATTTTTCAATCTTGCTTCCTTATCTGTCATCAAACCATTTGATGTAGACAGGATGGCAACTCCCATACCGTTTAATACTTTTGTGACTTCTTTACTTTTAGTGTAAACCCTTCTACTTGGTTTACTAACTCTTTCAATTCCGAAAATTGCGTGGGTTTTTTCTTCATCATACTTAAGATAAACTCTTAAAACACCCTGTTTTCCATCCTGAACGAATTTATAATTTTTAATAAATCCGCTGGACTTTAAAACTTTAGCAATTTCAACCTTTAACTTTGAACCTGGAATATCAACATTGCTGAAATGTGCTTTTCCTGCATTTCTGATTCTAGTCAGCATATCAGCAATTGGATCACTCATTGACATTTGTTATCTCCATACAGCTTTTAAAAGTTAATGCTGTTAATTTCTGGAACAAGACTTATTATAACTGAACTTCACATTCCCACTGTAAGAAGAATGTAGGTATTCAATTAATTCCTGTTCTCTTACCATTGCCTACCAGCTTGATTTTGTTACTCCTGGAAGCTTACCATGAGAAGCAAGACTCCTGAAACAAATTCTGCAAATTCCAAATTTTCTTATAAAAGCTCTTGGTCGTCCACAAATTGGACATCTGTTATAACCACGAACTTTGAATTTTGGCGTCTTTTTCGATTTTACTATTAGAGATTTTTTTGCCAAACCTTCCTCCTTTTGAACTCCTATTTAGTTACGAAATGGCATTCCTAAAAGTTTTAGAAGTTCTTTGCCTTCCTCATCACTATTGGCAGATGTTACAACGGTAATGTTCAAGCCTTTGATTTTATCGATTTTATCATAATCAATCTCTGGAAATATAATCTGTTCTTTAATTCCTAAAGTATAATTTCCATGTCCATCAAATGCTTTTCCTGACACACCCCTGAAATCTCTAACACGTGGTAAGGAGATGTTCACAAGCTTAGTTAAAAAATCCCACATTTTTTCACGTCTCAAAGTTACCATACAACCAATTGGCATTCCTTCTCGAAGTTTAAATGCCGCAATGGATTTTTTAGCTCTAGTAATAACAGGTTGTTGACCTGTTATACTTGCAATCTCTAAAACCGCAGAATCTATGAGTTTTCCGTTATGGATAGCTTCTCCAAGACCCATGTTTATTGTAACTTTTTCGATTTTAGGAACCTGCATAACATTTGAATATTTAAAATGTTCTTTAAGCTTGGGAACAATTTCTTCTTTATATAGTGCTTTTAAATCAGTCATTTATTTATAACCCTCGTCCCTATGCAATCGTTTCATTACATTTTACACAGATGCGAACTTTTTTCCCATCTTCAATTTTCTTGACTCTAACTCTTGTTGCAGTAGGAGTATCACATTTATCACACATAAGCATTACATTTGATATGCTAAGAGGAGCTTCTTTATCAACGATTCCTCCTTGCTGATTTGCCATGCTTGGCTTTGTATGTGCTTTTACAATGTTGATATTCTCAACAACAACTTTACCGGTTTTTTTGACAATTTTTAAGACTTTTCCAATCTTTCCTTTGTCCTTACCGGCAAGAATCTTCACCTTATCATCTTTTTTTATTCGAGATCCTATATTTGACATTATAACTCTCCAGAGGGTTAATCCTATAAAACCTCAGGTGCAAGGGATATTATTTTCATATATCTCTTAGCTCTCAGTTCTCTTGCTACAGGGCCGAAGATTCTGGTTCCAACAGGTTCTTTATTCTGATTTATAAGAACAGCTGAGTTGTCATCAAATCTTATAAGTGAACCATCAGGTCTTCTAATCTCTTTTTTAGTCCTGACAATCACTGCCTTTGTAACATCACCCTTTTTTACTTTTGAATTTGGTATTGCTTCTTTTACAGAAACGACAATTATATCTCCAACAGAAGCATATCTTCTGTGGGATCCGCCAAGAACTTTAATGCAATAAACTTCTTTAGCTCCTGAATTATCTGCAACATTTAATCTACTTTCTGATTGAATCATTTTTATTTCCCTTTAATCAAAGAGCTTTCTCAATTATTCTTGAGACACGAAATTTCTTATTTTTACTTAAAGGTTTAGATTCTGTAATCAGTACCTTATCTCCGATTTGACATGAATTGTCTTTATCATGAGCAGCGTACTTTGCATGTCTTCTTACATATTTTTTATAAAGAGAATGCTTTACGAATCTTTCAACCAGTACAGTTACCGTTTTTTCCATTTTATCCGAAACAACAGTACCTGTTAATTGTCTTCTCATTCCTCGTTTATCCATGGCATTAACTATCTCTTAAAATTGTTTTTAGTCTTGCTATGTCTTTTCTAACCTTCTTCAACATAGAAGTATTGTCAAGTTGCCCAAAACTATTCTGAAATCTTAGGTTTAGCGACTCTTCTTTAAGGTCATTAACTTTAGCAGCCATTTCTTCAGGAGACATCTCTTTTATCTCTTTAACTTTCATTAGACCTGCTCCCTTTCAATAAATCTGGTTTTAATAGAAAGTTTATGAGAAGCTAATCGAAGAGCTTCTTTTGCAAGATCTCTTGGAACACCTTCCATCTCATATAAAATTCTACCAGGCTTAATAACTGCTACCCATGAATCAGTGGCACCTTTACCCTTACCCATTCTAACTTCTGCAGGCTTCTTTGTTGTTGGTTTATCTGGAAAAAAACGAATCCACATTTTACCAACACGCTTTACGTGTCTTGTCATAGCAACACGAGCAGCTTCTATCTCTCTTGCACTGATATGCCCACATTCAACCGCCTGAAGTCCGAAATCACCAAAGTTCAGAGAAGCTCCGCCTTTGGCTTTTCCCTTCATTCTTCCTCGTTGTCTTTTTCGAAATTTTAATTTCTTTGGACTTAACATTTACCTTGCTCCCTATTGACTTTTCCCAAGGTATTTCTGATCTTTATTCAGGACTTCACCTTTGAAAATAAATACTTTTACTCCGATTTTACCGTATGTGGTATCGGCTTCAAAAAATCCGTAATCGATATCTGCTCTCATTGTATGAAGCGGAACTCTTCCTTCTCTGTACCACTCAGTACGTGCCATTTCTGCACCACCAAGTCTACCTGCACAAATAATCTTAATTCCTTGTGCTCCAAATCTCATTGATGAAGAGACACATCTTTTCATAGCACGTCTAAAAGCAACTCTTCTGTTCAATTGCAATGCTACATTTTCAGCAACAAGTTGAGCGTCTACTTCCGGTCTCTTTATTTCCTGAATATCAATCATAACTTCTTGAGATATCATTTTAGTAAGGTCTTTTTTCAGTTGAGCAATCTCTACACCTTTTTTTCCAATAATAATACCTGGACGGGCTGTAAAAATTCTAATGCGTACTCTTTTTGATGACCTTTCAATCTCAATCTTGGAAACACCTGCATGGAAGAGCCTTTTCTTCAGAAATTTTCTAATTTCGAAATCCTGTAGTACGTAATCAGAGTAGTTCTTGTCGGCGTACCAACGAGACTCCCATGTTTTTACAATACCCAATCTAAGACTTATTGGATTTACTTTCTGACCCAAGGTTGTTCCTCCTTCTTTAAACCGCTTCGTCTACCAAAACGACTGTTATATGACTACTTTTTTTCAGGATACGTGCGCCACGTCCTCTGGCTCTTGCTCTAAATCTTTTTAAAGTTGGCCCCTGATCAACAATCACATTTTTTACTATTAAAGTATCTACATCAAGTTCATTATTATTGTCAGCATTTGCAACGGCAGATCTCATAACCTTTTCGACGAGTCCAGCTGCTTTCTGAGGCATAAACTTGAGAGTGTTTAAACTAAACTCTACAGGCTTGCCTTTAATTGCGCCAACTATCTTTCTGACTTTCTGAGGTGAAATGCGCACATGTTTCGCTACAGCTTTAACCTCCATCTTGATAATCCCTTTTCTTTATTACTTCTTCATTTTAGATTTTTTATCGCCTGCATGACCATAGAAGGTTCGTGTAGGAGAAAATTCACCAAGTTTATGACCAACCATGTTTTCAGATACAAAAACAGGAACAAACTTTCTTCCATTATGAACCGCAAGAGTTATGCTGACCATTTCAGGTATAATAGTTGATCTTCGTGACCATGTCTTAATTACTTTGTTGGACCTTGCTTCGCTTGCCTGTAAAACTTTTTTTACAAGCTTACTACACACGTAAGGCCCTTTTTTTAACGAGCGAGGCATATTATCTCCTGCTTATTTTTTTCTACGTTTAACAATAAATTTGTCAGTAGCTCTGTTCTTACGTGTTCTGAATCCTTTGGATGGTAATCCCCATGGAGAACATGGATGTCTACCACCTGATGAACGTCCTTCACCACCACCCATTGGGTGATCAACAGGGTTCATAGCCACACCACGAACACTTGGTCTTCTTCCAAGCCATCTGCTTCTACCGGCTTTACCAAGAACAACATTTTCATGCTTGGTATTACCAACACGTCCTATAGTCGCTTTACACTTCAACAGAATCAGTCTAACTTCTCCAGATGGAAGCTTAACCTGAGCGTACCTCTTCTCCTTAGCCATAAGCTGAGCAAAAGTACCGGCACTTCTAACAATCTGTCCACCATTACCGGTTCTCAATTCGATGTTATGAATTTGAGTTCCGAGAGGTATGTTTTCCAATGGAAGCGCATTTCCAGGTTTAATATCCGCATTGGCACCTGTTTCAATTTGATCTCCAACTTTGATTCCAACAGGAGCAAGAATGTATCTCTTTTCTCCATCAGCATAGTGAAGAAGGGCAATACGAGCAGATCTGTTAGGATCATACTCAATTGTTGCTACCTTTGCAGGGATACCGTCTTTATCTCTTCTGAAGTCTATAACTCTATAGTGTCTTCTATGTCCACCACCTCTGTGCCTGGTGGTTATTCTACCGTTGACATTACGTCCACCGGATTTACTCAGTTTTCTTAAAAGATTTTTTTCAGGAACATCTGTGGTAATTTCCTCAAAATCAAAATACTCTTGAAAACGTCTTCCCGGTGATGTCGGTTTAGTTTTTCTAATTCCCATCATTAGCTCCTGGTTTAAACACCTTCAAAGAAATCTATTTTTTCGCCTGGCATCAATTTTACAATTGCTTTTTTCCAGTCTTTTTTCTTACCAGCAATTCTTCCGCGTTGAGTACGTTTACCTTTGACCTGCATAGTTCTAACGCTTTCAACTTTAACTTTGAAAATCTCTTCAATGGAGTCTTTTATCTGGATTCTGTTTGCAGTTTTTAAAACTTCAAATGAAACCATATTATAAAGCTCTTGCTGAACATTTGTTTTTTCAGTATTTAGAGGTTTTCTTATGATGTCATATGGATTCATGATAATCTCCCTTCGATATTTTTAACCGAAGACTCGATAAGTATCAGGTTATCATATCTCAATATATCATAAACGTTCAAGCCATCAGAATTTAAGACTTTAGCACATTGTACATTTCTTGACGAAAGAATAAGATTTTTATCATCATCATCACAAACAATTAAAGTTTTCTTTACATCCAAAGCTTTAATAACTTCATTAAACTTTTTTGTTTTGATCTCATCAAGCCCAAAACTATCAACGACAATGAGCTGCTCATTTTGCAACTTGCTGCTTAAAGCCATCTTAAGTGCTAATTTTCTAACTTTTTTATTGATTTTAAAATCCCAGGATTTCTGCTGAGGTCCAAAAACAACTCCGCCACCTTTTCTCAAAGGTGATTTAACACTTCCAGCCCTGGCATTACCAGTACCCTTCTGCCTGAATAACTTCTTAGTGCTTCCACTTACATCAGCCCTGTTTTTTACGGAAGCTGTTCCGGAGCGCTTTCTTGCAAGTTGCATTTTAACAACCTGATGCAGCACACTTCCTTTTACTGTGATATTAAAAATGCTATCCTGAAGATCAACCTCTGAGATCTTATCTCCATTTGCATTCTGTACACTTACAACAGCCATTTTATTCCCCACGTTAAAACCTGATAATTGTTTTAACAGTTTGAATTCATATTCTTTAACTAGATCTTATTAATCTGAATAAGACCTTCTTTAGACCCAGGGACCGCACCCCTTACAAGAATAACATTATCTTCGGGTCTGATATCGATTATTTCTAAATTTTTAACGGATACTTTATCTACTCCGTAATGACCTGGTAATTTCTTACCTTTAAATACTTTCGCAGGCCATGCACTACAACCTATTGATCCAGGTATACGGTGACTTCTACTACCGTGAGTTTTACGACCACCGCCGAAACCGTGTCTTTTTATAACTCCGGCAAAACCTCTACCTTTTGAAGTTCCAGTTACAGAAACAATATCCCCAACATTAAAAATATCAAGTGAGATTATTTGCCCTGCTTCAAAATCTTCAGGTTTTTCTACCTTAAACTCTTTTAGGAATCTGAAATTTTTACCACCAGATTTTTCAAAGTGACCTTTTTCAGGTTTGTTTGAGTGCTTATCTTTCTTCTCTTGGTAACCAAGCTGAAGAGCACTATAACCGTCTGTCTCTTTTGATTTAACCTGAGTAACTGCACATGGACCGACCTGAAGCACTGTTACAGGTACATATTTTCCATCAGGTGAAAAAATTCCCGACATTCCCAGTTTTTTTCCAATTAATCCTCTACACATGGTAGTCACAATTTCCTAAGCTACAGTTTTATCTCCACATCAACGCCAGGAGAAAGATCCAGCTTCATAAGTGCATCAACAGTTTGCTGGGTTGGCTCTAAAATATCCAACAGGCGTTTGTGGGTTCTGATTTCAAATTGCTCTCTCGACTTTTTGTCAACATGTGGTGATCTCAAAACACAAAATTTATTAATTCTGGTCGGAAGCGGAATAGGTCCTACAATTTTCGCTCCGGTTTTTTTTGTTGTTTCGACAATATCCAGTGCTGACTGATCGAGAAGCTTATGATCATACGCTCTAAGTCTAATTCTAATTTTGGTATTCATTGATAATTTACTCTGACTTTGGAATATTATTCAATTATTTCGCCAACAACGCCAGCACCAACAGTTTTACCACCTTCTCTAATTGCAAAACGAAGTTCTTTTTCCATTGCAATTGGAGCGATTAGCTCAGCTGTAATAGTGATGTTATCACCAGGCATTATCATTTCAACACCTTCTGGTAAATTCAATATACCTGTTACGTCTGTCGTTCTAAAAAAGAACTGAGGTCTGTAACCTGTAAAGAATGGCGTATGTCTCCCACCTTCTTCTTTACTAAGAACATAAATTTCAGCAGAGAATTTAGTATGAGGTGTAATAGATCCAGGCTTGGCAACAACCTGTCCACGCTCAACCTCTTCTCTCTTTGTTCCCCTGATAAGAAGCCCAACATTATCTCCAGCACGACCTTCGTCAAGAAGCTTTCTGAACATCTCAACACCAGTACACACTGTCTTTGTTGTTTCCTTGATACCAACAATCTCTACATCTTCACCAACTTTGATGATTCCTCTTTCAACACGGCCAGTAACAACTGTACCACGACCTGAAATACTGAAAACATCTTCGATTGGCATTAGGAAAGTTTTGTCCGTATCACGAACTGGTTCTGCGATGAAAGAATCACATGCATCCATCAATTCGAAAATTGGTTTAGCATCATCACTTGTAGCATCATCAGATTCAAGCGCTTTAAGGGCACTTCCTCTGATAATTGGAGTGTCATCTCCTGGGAACTCATATTTATCAAGTAGTTCCTGAAGTTCCATCTCAACAAGTTCAATTAGTTCTTCATCATCAACCATATCACACTTGTTTAGAAACACAACAATAGCTGGAACACCAACCTGACGAGCAAGAAGAATATGTTCTCTTGTCTGAGGCATTGGTCCATCATCAGCACTTACAACAAGAATTGCACCGTCCATCTGAGCTGCACCAGTAATCATGTTCTTGATATAGTCAGCGTGACCGGGACAATCTACGTGTGCGTAGTGTCTGTTGTCTGTTTCATATTCAACGTGTGCCGTTGCAATAGTAATCCCACGTTCTTTTTCTTCAGGTGCTTTGTCAATCTCATCGAAAGCTATTGCCTGGCCACCACTTTTTAATGAGAGCTGTTTTGTTATCGCAGCTGTCAAAGTAGTTTTACCATGATCAATGTGACCAACTGTACCGATATTGACGTGAGGTTTACTTCTATCAAATTTTTCCTTGGACATTTTGTCCTCCCTTACCTTATTAAAAATACAAACTTATTCCCTATTAAAAAGAGAATAAGTATAATAAATTTACAATTTGTTAAATAATCTTACCATCTATAATGAGCAAAAGCTTTGTTTGCATCTGCCATTTTATGGGTGTCTTCTCTCTTTTTAACTGATGCGCCTCTGTTATTGAATGCATCAACAAATTCAGATGCAAGCTTTTGAGCCATGCTCTTTTCAGAACGCTTTTTTGAGTAAGCTATTAACCATCTCATTGCAAGTGCTTGTCGTCTTGCTTGTCTGATCTCAGTTGGAACCTGATAAGTAGATCCACCTACTCTTCGGGATTTAACTTCAACCTGAGGCATCACATTTTCCATCGCTTTTTCAAAAACTTCAAGAGGGTTATCCTGTGTTTTTTCTTTAACAAGATCAAGTGATGTATAAACAATTTTCTCAGCGGTACTTCTTTTACCGTCACTCATTATGCTTTTAATAAACTTTGTAACTAGTTTACTGTTAAACTTTGGATCAGGTATTACCTCTCTTTGAGGGACTTCTCTTCTTCTAGGCATAATATATCGTTACTCTCTAATTAATTAAAATTATTTAGGTTTCTTAACTCCGTATTTGGAGCGACCCTGTTTCCTATCTTCTACACCTAATGTATCCAAGGTACCTCTAACGACATGGTAACGCACACCAGGTAAATCTTTCACTCTTCCACCACGTATTAAAACTACTGAGTGTTCCTGAAGGTTATGGCCCATACCAGGGATGTAAGCAGTCACTTCCATACCCGAGGTTAATCTTACTCTGGCAACTTTTCTTAATGCCGAATTAGGTTTTTTGGGAGTTGAAGTGTATACACGAGTGCAAACTCCCCTTCTTTGTGGACAACCTTTAAGGGCAGGAGTGTTTGTTTTCTTAACACTGCGTTTCCGTCCCTTTCTTACCAACTGGTTAATAGTAGGCATTCTTTTCAAACTCCTTTAATTAAATCTAATCTTCACCTAATGACAAATCACAGAATAATATAACGAGGCATTTTCTATGTCAAGTTTAATTTAAAAACTGCACAAATGTCCTGATAGATTTAAGCTTAAAAAATAATCTGTTAACAAATACAAATAATAACGAACAGCCCTTAAAATTGAGGGACTGTTCGTATAATCTGCTGCTATAATCTGTTATTAAAATTCGTTCGCAACATTTTCAACTTCTGCAGATTCCTGAACATTAATCTGGAATTTTCTGTATGTTTTAACACCAGTTCCTGCAGGAATTAATCGTCCCATAATAACATTTTCTTTTAAACCGCGTAGGTCATCTTTCTTTCCCCGGATACTTGCTTCAGTAAGAACTTTGGTGGTTTCCTGGAAAGATGCGGCTGAGATAAAACTGTCAGTACTTAGTGATGCTTTAGTGATACCAAGAATCAGAGGTTCACCAACGGCAGGTTCTCCACCCTTCTCAACAACAGCCTGGTTAACCTCAGCAAATCTGGTTCTGTCAACCTGTTCATCAACTATAAAATCAGTATCTCCAACTTCAATAATATTAACACGTCTCATCATCTGACGAACAATAACTTCTATGTGTTTATCATTGATTCGTACACCCTGAAGCCTGTAAACCTGTTGAACTTCATCAACAAGATAACTGGCAAGAGCAACTTCACCTTTAATGTTAAGTATATCCTGAGGATTTGCAGATCCACCGATAAGTTTCTCACCGGCCCTAACAAAGTCACCCTCAAAAACATTAAGATGACGACCTTTTGGTATAAGGTACTCTTTCTTGTCACCAACTCCAACAGGAGTTACTGTAACTTTTTGTTTACCTTTGGTTCCTTTGGAGATCGAAATATATCCATCAATTTCACTAAGTACAGATGTCTCTTTAGGTTTTCTAATTTCAAAAAGCTCTGCAACTCTTGGAAGACCACCGGTAATATCTTTGGTTTTTGTTGTAGCTCTTGGAAGCTTAGCTATAACATCACCAGCTCTAACTTCGTCACCCTCTTCAACCAGAAGAATAGCTTCATTAGGAAGAGGATATCTTGCAAGTCCACCTGATGATGGAAGAAGTGCAGTTTTGTTTGCATCATCTTTAATGGAAATTCTTGGTCTAACGTCTGCAGATTTTCCTTCAGTGATTGTTCTACTTGATTTACCAGTAACAGGGTCAAGTTTTTCATGCATCGTCTGGCCTAAAATAATATCTCCAAACTTAACTCTTCCTGAAACCTCTGTAAGGATCGGAACCGTGAAGGGGTCCCATGATGCAAGTATATCACCAGGAGCTACCTTTGCTCCATCTTCAACATTAAGCTGAGCTCCGTAAATCACAGAGTTTTTCTCAAGTTCACGACCTGTTTCACCTAAAATTACGAACTCACCACCTCGTCTGTTCATAACAACCTGCAAACCTTCTGCAGTGGTAACAATATTAAGGTCATCAACAAATTTTACACTTCCGGAAACCCTTGACTTAATCTCTGCAACCTCAACCTTTCTACTTGCTGTACCACCAATATGAAAAGTACGCATGGTAAGCTGGGTTCCAGGTTCACCGATTGATTGGGCTGATAAAATACCAATAGCCTGGCCTATCTCGACAGTTGTACCATGGGAAAGATCTCTACCATAGCATTTTGCACATACACCAAACTTTGTTTTACATGTTAGAACTGATCTTATCTTAACCTTTGAAACACCGGCACTCTCAACCTTATCCAGATAATATTCATCAATCTCTGTATTAGATGGTACAATTATTTCATCGGTAAAAGGGTCAAGAATATCTTCAAGGGTAACACGCCCAAGAATTCTCTCACCAATTCTCTGAATAACTTCACCACCTTCGGTAAGAGCTTCAACCTCAATACCCATCATTGTTCCACAATCATCTTCAAGAACAACACAGTCCTGAGCAACATCAGCAAGTCTCCTGGTAAGATATCCAGAGTTTGCAGTTTTTAGTGCAGTATCGGCAAGACCCTTACGGGCACCGTGAGTTGAGATGAAATACTGAAGAACTGTCAATCCCTCTCTAAAGTTAGCGGTAATAGGTCTTTCAATGATTTCACCGGATGGTTTCGCCATCAAACCACGCATACCAGCCAGCTGTCTCATCTGATCCTTACTACCCCTTGCTCCGGAGTCTGCCATCATAAAGATTGGGTTAAGTTTATCATCATATTTATTAAGAAGCCTTATATCATCTGAAGTTTCTTCAGCTTGTTTTGTAAGAGGCGGTTGTTTCATCGTATCCATCATGGAATTAGCTATATCATCTGTTGATTTTGCCCAGATATCTACAACTTTATTGTATTTCTCACCCTGAGTGATAAGACCTTCTGTATACTGTTTATTAATCTCATTAACTTTATTTTCTGAGTTATCGATAATATCCCATTTATTTTCCGGGATAATCATAGCATCGATAGATATGGACAAACCACCTTCAGTAGAAGCCTTGTAACCGATATCTTTTAACTTATCAGCGAGAATTACAGTAGCTTTAGGTCCAATATTTCTGTATGCATAGTCGATTAATTGCCTGCAACCACTTTTATCAAGCAACTTGTTGATCATCTCAAATTCGATCTCAGTTTTTGAATCAAGCATTTTGAAAATAAAGTATGAATTTCCAGAAGCTACAATTTCACTAACTTCGTCTGTTCCAAGTTTGAAAACTCTCTCAGCAACTTTCTCATCACAATCAAAGATCTTCTTAAAATCTGTTTGCTTAAGTTTACCAATTAAGCCATCATTTTCTCTCGCTCTTGTTTTTGAATGCTCATGAATAAGATCTATAAAATCTGCACCCTCATCAAGTTCCTTCAAAATCTGCTTTGAAAGTTTTTTACTTGAAACCTTAATATGACGAAGATTTGCTATCAGATCATGTGGTATTATATCCCAAAGGAAAACTCTACCAACTGTTGTATCAACTTTTACACCATTTAATCTGACAAATATTTTAGCATGGATTGGTATTTTTCCAGCATCATAAGCATTTCTAACTTCAGCAGGACTAGAAAAATAACTTCCTTCTCCTGGGCAACCTTCTACTATTCTTGTCATGTAGTAGATACCAAGTACTATATCCTGAGTTGGAACAATAATTGGTTGTCCGTTTGCAGGAGATAGAATGTTGTTACTTGCAAGCATTATAACTCTTGCTTCTACCTGAGCTTCAATTGTAAGAGGAAGGTGAACAGCCATCTGGTCACCATCAAAATCGGCATTGAAGGCTGTACAAACAAGTGGGTGAAGCTGTATGGCTTTTCCTTCAATAAGAACAGGCTCAAATGCCTGAATACCTAATCTGTGAAGGGTTGGTGCTCTGTTTAGCATAACAGGGTACTCTTTAACAACCTTATCAAGCGTATCCCAAACTTCAGGAGTTTGCTTCTCAACCATTTTTTTAGCACTTTTTACAGTTGAGACATAACCATCTTTTTCAAGACCATGATAAATAAAAGGTTTAAAAAGTTCCAAAGCGATTTTTTTAGGTAGACCACACTGGTGAAGTCTTAAACCAGGACCAACTGTAATAACAGTACGTCCTGAATAGTCAACACGTTTACCCAGCAGGTTTTGTCTGAATCGACCCTGCTTACCTTTAAGAGTGTCACTCAAGGATTTAAGAGGTCTTTTATTTGTTCCGGTAACAACTCTACCATGTCTACCATTGTCGAAAAGAACATCAACAGATTCCTGAAGCATTCTTTTTTCATTTCTAACAATAATATCCGGAGCTTTTAGTTCTACCAGTCTGTTTAATCTGTTATTTCTGTTAATAACTCTTCTGTAAAGATCATTTAGATCAGATGTAGCAAAACGACCTCCCTCAAGAGGAACAAGAGGTCTTAGATCCGGAGGAAGAACAGGTACAACTGACATGATCATCCATATAGGATCAATCCCAGAATTTTTAAAAGCATCAACAATTTTAACCCTTTTAGAGAGTTTTAACCTTTTTGCAAGGGAGTTTGTAGCTTTTATTTCATCTCTAAGATCATTATATATTTCTGTAAGATTCAGCTCTTCAAGAAGCATTTTAACTGCTTCAGCACCAATTCCTGCAACAAATGTATCCCCATATAGCTCCATGGCTTCATGGTACTTCTCATCTGAAAGTAATTGGTACTTCTGAAGGGGTGTCTCTTTTGGATCAACTACAATATAGCTGTCGAAGTAAAGAACCTTCTCCATATTTTTAAGTGTAATATCAAGAAGATTACCTATTTTACTTGGAAGGCTTTTTAAAAACCAAATATGAGCAACAGGTGTACTTAGTTCGATGTGAGCCATTCTCTCTCGTCTAACTTTAGACTGAATAACTTCAACACCGCACTTCTCACAAATAACACCTCTGTGTTTCATACGTTTGTATTTACCACAATTACATTCATAATCCTTTGTAGGACCAAATATCTTGGCGCAGAAAAGTCCGTCACGCTCAGGTTTAAATGTTCTGTAGTTAATGGTTTCAGGTTTTTTTATTTCACCATTTGACCATTGTCTTATTTGTTCCGGAGATGCAAGTGAAATAGTTACACTCTCATAAAGCTTGGGATCAACCGGTTTGGCGAAGAAATCGTATATAGTTTCCAATACCTTCTCCTTAATTTCCTTCAATAAGGTTCATATCTAATCCGAGGCTTTGCAGTTCTTTCATTAAAACTCTGAAAGATTCTGGTAAACCTGGCTCTAGTACAGTCTGACCCTTAACAATTTTTTCATACATTCTTGTTCTACCAGTCATATCATCAGATTTAACAGTGATGAATTCCTGAAGTGCATGTGCTGCACCGTATGCTTCCATTGCCCAGACTTCCATTTCTCCCAGACGCTGCCCTCCAAACTGCGCCTTACCACCAAGTGGCTGTTGCGTAACAAGTGAATATGGCCCAATAGATCTTGCATGTATTTTGTCATCAACCAAGTGGTGTAGTTTCAACATATACATGGCACCAACTGTAATTCTACCATCAAATCTCTCTCCTGTTTGACCATTAAAAAGTGTGGCCTGACCGGTCTGACATACACCAGCCTCTTCAAGAAGAGCTTTGATATCACTTTCACTTGCACCATCAAAAACAGGTGTCGCAACATGAACACCTTCTTTATAGTTCCCAGCAAATTTATAAAGTTCGTCATCTTCAAGTGTATCAATATGCTTAACTTCATCAGCATCTTTGAAGACAACTTTTAGTTTTTTCCTTAATTCATCTTTTTTCTGTTGATCAATCAAATCTTCAATTTGGGAACCAAGAGCTTTTGCTGCCCGGCCCAAATGTATTTCAAGAATCTGTCCAACATTCATACGGGAAGGTACACCAAGTGGGTTTAAAACCATATCAACAGGTGTTCCATCTTTAAAATAAGGAAGGTCTTCCTGAGGCAGAAGCCTTGAAACAACACCTTTATTTCCGTGCCTTCCTGCCATCTTATCACCAACAGATAGTATACGTTTCATAGCAACATATACTTTGATCATTTTTATAACACCAGGAGGAAGATCATCTCCTTTTTCATATCTTGCAACCTGCTTTTCAAAATGATTTCGTACATTTGCAACTAAATGTCTATACTTATCAAGCAGTTCATGAATATGTTCTGTTGCTTCAGAGTCATCTAACACTATTCCCTCTAAGGCTGCCACAGAAACATTTTCTGCAAAACTTTCTGTGATTTTAGTTCCTTCGGGTAAGATGACACTCTTATCTTTTTTCAGGTCTGAGCTACATGTATTTCCAATAAGATGCTTCTTTAATCTTTCCCTAACAGACTCTTCGATGATTTTAATTTCATCATCCCTGTTATTTTCAAGATTTTCTATCTCAAGATCTTCAATTGAACGTGTTCTTTCATCTTTCTCAACACCACGTCTTATGAAAACCTTTGCATCAACAACAACTCCTTCAACTCCTGGAGGAACTCTTAAAGATGTATCTTTAACGTCTCCTGCTTTTTCACCAAATATGGCTCTCAAAAGCTTCTCTTCAGGTGATAGCTGAGTCTCTCCTTTTGGAGCTATTTTACCAACAAGAATATCACCATGTTTTACCTCAGCACCAAGCCTAATGATACCGCTTTCATCAAGATCTTTCAGTGCTTCTTCACCAACATTTGGTATATCTCGTGTAACTTCTTCTTTACCTAACTTTGTGTCCCTTGCGACAACTTCAAACTCTTCGATATGGACAGAAGTATAAACACCATCACGTACAAGTTGCTCACTTACAAGGATTGAATCCTCATAGTTGTAACCACCCCATGGCATGAAGGCAACTGTAACATTCTTACCAAGAGCAAGTTCACCTTTTTCAGTTGAAGGACCATCTGCTATAACTTCTCCAGCTTTTACAAATTGACCAACTTTAACGATTGGTCTTTGGTTAAAGCAAGTATTTTGATTAGACCTTACAAATTTTTGAAGTTTGTAAATTCGAACGGGATTTTCTTCCTCATCCAGTTCATGTCTTATGATAATTTTTGATGCATTAACTTCAACAACAATACCATCTTTTTCAGCAACAATTGTAACTCCTGAGTCCCTTGCAACAATGCTCTCTATTCCGGTTCCAACAAGCGGAGATCTGGTTTGTGTAAGTGGAACACCCTGACGCATCATGTTTGAGCCCATTAGAGCCCTGTTAGCATCATCGTTTTCAAGGAATGGAATAAGTGAAGCTGAAACACTAACAAGCTGATTTGGAGAAATATCCATTAACTGAATTTTTTCTTTTTCAGCCATCTCAAGCTCTCCCTCAACGTGGGAGGTTACCATCTCATTTACGTACTCACCTTTCTCTGTTAAAGGTGCGTTAGCCTGAGCGATATAAAGTCCTTTTTCTTCGAAAGCGCTTAACATCTTTATATCTTTTGTTACTTTGCCCTCCTCAACTTTCCTGTAAGGAGTTTCAATAAAACCAAAATCATTAACTCTTGCAAATGTACATAGGGAAACAATCAAACCAATATTTGGTCCTTCAGGTGTTTCAATAGGACAAATTCTTCCATAGTGTGAAGAGTGAACATCACGAACTTCAAAACCAGCTCTTTCTCTTGTTAAACCACCGGGCCCAAGAGCACTAAGTCTTCTTTTGTGAGTTGTTTCAGAAAGCGGATTAGTTTGATCCATAAACTGAGACAACTGACTTGTACCAAAAAACTCTTTAACAATTGCAGATACCGGCTTAGGATTAACAAGGTCATGGGGCATAAGAGCATCAACTTCCTGCATACTCATTCGCTCTTTTATTGCTCGCTCCATTCTTACAAGACCGATTCTGTATTGATTTTCAAGAAGTTCCCCAACTGCTCTTACTCTTCTGTTACCAAGATGATCAATATCATCAACTACTCCCTGTGTATCTCTTAAATTAACAAGGGTTTTTGCTGTAAGAACAATATCTTCTTTTCTCAGTGTTAAAACATCAATAACAGTTTTTGCACCGAGTCTGTGATTCATTTTCATTCGGCCAACACCTGAAAGATCGTAATATGCAGTTTTAAAGAACATATTGTCGATAAAATCCTGAGCAACTTCTGGTGTTGCAGGATTTCCAGGTCTTAATCTTTTATATATTTCAATTAAAGCTTCTTCTTTTGTATCGATCTTATCTGAAACAAGTGTTTTTCTAATGGAGTCAGAACTGAAAGATTCATCAACATATAATAATTCGAAACTCTCAATATTATTATTTGTTAATTTTTCAAAAACCTCTTCATCAAAAAGTTCACCTGGTTTTACAAGAGCCTCTCCATTTGCTTCGATAACTGAGGCGAAACCTCTTCCAAAAATATCTTCCTGTTTAATAGGATAGTGCTCAAGTTCAGTAGCTATAAATTGCTTGATTGCTTTTTTTGTAAAAAGTCTTCCGGATTTAACGATTGTTTCACCAGTTTTAGGATCTACAATGTCATAACTTGCTCTTCGACCTTTCATGAATTTTTCATTAAATACTTTGAAAAGGCCGCTATCTTTTACGATAACTTTCTCTTTCTCATAAAAATAGTTCAAAAGGTCTTCGTTATTATAACCAAATGCTTTGAATAAGATTGTTACAGGGAATTTTCTTCTCCTGTCAATTTTTATATTAACGATGTCTTTTGGATCAATCTCCATATCGATCCAGGATCCACGAACAGGAATAATCCTTGCGGAGTATATTATTTTTCCGCTTGAGTGTGTTTTGCCTTTATCATGGTCAAAAAACACACCGGATGATCTGTGAAGCTGACTTACGACAACTCTTTCAGTTCCGTTAATGATAAAAGTTCCTCTTCCGGTCATTAATGGAATTGTTCCGAAGTAAATTTCCTGTTCTTTAATATCTCTGATATTAGAGGTTCCAGCATCACGATCCACATCAAAAACCATTAATCTAACTCTGATTTTCAAGGATATCTCGTAAGTCATACCTCTGTGAGTACACTCTTCCTCAGTATGTTTTATCTCTCCAAAATCATAAGATACAAAATCAAGTGAGGCGCTCCCTGTGAAGTCTTTAATAGGAAATACAGACTTAAAAACAGACTGTAACCCTATGTCCTTTCTCTTTTCTGGAGGGACATTCCTTTGTAGTAAACGATTGTATGAATCCTTCTGCATACCTATAAGATTTGGTATGTCAGCGATCATATGTTTCCCACCGAACTTCTTCCTTAAGCGTTTGAACGATAAAGGGTTTTCGGACATAGCATCTCCAAATTTTTTATTAAACTATAAACAGAATCAGCGGAAATAAATGGTGACAAACGACACCATTTATGTTCCGCAATCAGTAACAATAAATCTAAAACTTATTTTTTATTATTTTAATTCTACTTGAGCACCCGCTTCTTCAAGTTGAGCCTGAACTTTTTCAGCTTCTTCTTTTGCAACACCTTCTTTAATTGCCTTTGGAGCCTCATCTACAAGAGCTTTTGCTTCTTTTAGACCAAGACCTGTTATTGCTCTAACTTCTTTAATTACAGCAATCTTTTTATCTCCAGCAGAAAGTAAAACAACGTCAAATTCAGTTTGTTCAGCAGCAGCAGCTCCACCGTCAGCAGCAGGCATAGCTCCACCCATTACTACAGGAGCAGCAGCAGAAACACCAAATTTTTCTTCCATCTCTTTAACAAGTTCTGAAAGTTCCAGAACAGACATATTTGCTACAAATTCAATTACATCATCTTTAGTAATATCAGCCATTTTCTCTTTTTCCTCCATATGGAAAGCGATTTTATCGCGTTTTTTCAAAAATTAAATATTTTTAGCTAAGCTGCTTCTTTCTCATCTTTAATATTGGAAAGAACATTAACAAAGCCAGTTGGTACTGCATTAAGTACCCTTACAAATGAAGTCGGAACTGCATTCATTACAGAAAGAACCTGTCCAAGCAGAGCTTCTCTCGATGGTAATGAAGATAGAGCTTTTATCTCAGCTTCATTAATAACTTTACCGTTCATCGCTGCAGCTTTTATTTCAAGCTTTGGATTGTCTTTTGCAAATTCAGTCAATATTTTTGCAGGAGCTACCGGATCATCGTAGCTCATCACTACAGCTGTGGGTCCTTTATAATATTCATTTAAAACAGTGTAATCCGTATCCTCGGATGCACGCTTTAAGAGAGTATTTTTAACAACCTTCATCTCAACTTCAGCTTTTCTAAGCTCTGCTCTTAATGCTGAAACATCAGAAACATTCAACCCTTTATAATCTACTGTGAAAACTATCTGGGATTTCCCAAGTAGTTCATGCATATCAGCAACTAAATCTTTTTTATTTGCTAAATTCATACTAAACACCTCCTTCCCGTTTAAAAATACGGAGGTACCAACAAATCACACCAAAACAAAAATATTATCTGTCTCGGTAGGCCGGCAACGCCGTTTAAACACAATTTTAAGTGAACCTACTGTCTTTAACAGTATCAATTAAATTATATTCTTAAAATACTAAAAGTATTATTTTAAGCTAACTCTTTAGTTTAATTTTTAAACTAACTCTCTTTAGTTTAATTTTTAAACTAACTCTCTTTAGTTTAACTTTTTAAACTAACTGGATCTATTCTAAAACCAGGACCCATAGTTGAAGTTAAAGTAAGGCTTTTAACATATATACCTTTACTTGATGCTGGCTTCAATTTATAGATCATATCTATAAAAGCCGTCGCATTTTCAACTAATTTTTCAACTCCAAATGAAACTTTACCAACAGAAACATGTATAATCCCTGTTTTTTCAACTCTGAAATCGATTTTCCCTGATTTTAATTCGGCAATAGCTTTTTCAACATCAAAAGTAACTGTACCAGTTTTTGCATTTGGCATCAAGCCTCTTGGTCCTAAAGCACGACCAATTTTTCCAACTGTTCCCATCATATCGGGCGTTGCAATAGCTTTATCAAATTCAAACCATCCGCCTTTGATTTTTTCAACAAGATCATCGTTACCAACGTAATCTGCTCCAGCGTCAAGAGCTTCTTTCTCTTTTTCACCCTTTGCAAACACAAGCACACGAACATCTTTACCAGTACCATTTGGTAATATAACAGTACCTCGTACCATCTGGTCAGCATGTCTTGGGTCTACACCAAGTCGCATAGCTACATCAACGCCTTCATCAAATTTTACAAATGATGATTTTACAACTTTGTCGACAGCTTCGTTAAGGTCAATTTTAAGACCTTTTCCAACATGCTCTTCAACTGCCTTTAAATATTTTTTACCATGCTTAGGCATTTAACTTTCTAGCTCCCTTAAATTATTTGACTTCTATTCCCATGCTTCTCGCTGTACCTGCAATAATCTTTACAGCTGCGTCAATATCATTGGCATTCAGGTCTTCCATTTTAAGATTTGCAATTTCAACAACCTGATCGCGTGTAACTTTTCCTACTTTTATTTTTTTAGGATCACCAGAACCTTTTGCAAGTTTTGCAGCCTTCAGTATTAGAACAGACGCAGGAGGAGTTTTTGTAACAAAAGTAAAAGATCTGTCTTGATAGACTGATATAACAGCAGGAATAATCATACCTGCATCATTTTGAGTTCTGGCATTAAAAGCTTTGCAAAAGTCCATAATATTAACACCATGTTGACCAAGTGCCGGCCCAATTGGTGGCGAAGGATTTGCTTTACCTGCCTGTACCTGAAGTTTAATTTGAGCAATAACTTTTTTTGCCATTTTTAAAATTTACTCCTAAAATATATACTATAATTTTGTAACCTGAACAAAGTCCAGTTCAACTGGTGTTGCACGACCAAATATACTTACCAGAACTTTGATCTTACCTTTTTCAGGATTAACCTCTTCAACAGAACCATTAAAGTTCGAGAAAGGTCCATCAATAACCCTAACGTCGTCACCAGGTTCAAAATAAAATTTTGGTTGGGGTTTCTCTTTACCAACCTTCATTCTTTCTAAAATTTTCTCAGCTTCTTTATCAGTAATCGGGGTTGCTTTATCTTTGCTCCCAAGAAAACCTGTAACCTTGGCTGTGCTGTTTACAATGTGCCAAGTATTATCATTTAGTTCCATCCTCATAAGAATGTATCCAGGATAAAATTTTCTTGAAGACTCTTTCTTTTCACCCTTAACAAGCTCAACTACCTGTTCTGTTGGAACAACTATCTCATCGAACTTATCTTTATAAGGAGAAGCTTCAATTCTTTCTTCTAAAGAAACCTTTACCTTATTTTCAAATCCGGAATATACATGGACCACATACCATCTGTATGCCACTTTTCCATCCCCTTATTGATTAAGAACCAGCTTGATTAAACTTGATAATCCAAAATCCACCAAACCTAAAAATATTGAGATAATTATAACAAGTATAATTACAACAATAGTTGATTGAATTGTCTGTTTACGAGAAGGCCATGCTACTTTTTTAAATTCAATCTTTACCTCTTTAAAAAACTGCTGTGTTTTTGTAATAAAATTATCTGGTTTTGCAGCCTTTGCCTTCAAAGTAGGTTTGGATTTTCCAGAAAGCGATTCCGTATTGTTTTCAGCTGTACTCGCACCTACACGTTTTTTCTTTTTTTGCTGAAGTGTTTTTTTTCGCTGTATCCTGGCCATTTTACTCCCATGGTAACTTAATGATAAATAAAATTATCACTTAATAAAAATTTAATTGGCAGGCCAGGAGGGATTCGAACCCGCAACCCTCGGTTTTGGAGACCGATGCTCTACCGTTGGAGCTACTGACCTGCATACCGGGGAATATACCCCGGTTTATTATATTAACACCTACTTGGTTTCTCTGTGTGGCAAATGCTTTTTACAAAATCTGCAATACTTTTTAAACTCAAGTTTATCAGGTGTAGTTCTTTTATTCTTTGTTGTTGTGTAATTTCTCCTCTTACATTCTGTACATGCAAGAGTTACTATTGTTCTCACCAGAGGGACTCCTTGTGTTACTCGATTATTTCACCAACAACACCAGCTCCAACAGTTTTACCACCTTCTCTGATTGCAAAACGAAGTTCTTTTTCCATTGCAATTGGAGCTATTAGTTCAGCTGTAATAGTGATGTTATCACCAGGCATTATCATCTCAACGCCTTCTGGCAAGTTTAATATACCTGTTACGTCAGTTGTTCTAAAAAAGAACTGAGGTCTGTAACCTGTAAAGAACGGTGTATGTCTTCCACCTTCCTCTTTACTAAGAACATAAATTTCAGCAGAGAATTTTGTATGAGGTGTAATTGATCCAGGCTTAGCAACAACCTGTCCACGCTCAACCTCTTCTCTCTTTGTTCCCCTGATAAGAAGACCAACATTATCTCCAGCACGACCTTCATCAAGAAGCTTTCTGAACATCTCAACACCAGTACATACTGTTTTTGTTGTTTCCTTGATACCAACAATCTCAACATCTTCACCAACTTTGATGATTCCTCTTTCAACACGGCCGGTAACAACTGTACCACGACCTGAAATACTGAAAACATCTTCGATTGGCATTAGGAAAGTTTTGTCTGTATCACGAACGGGTTCAGCAATGAAAGAATCACAAGCATCCATCAATTCGAAAATTGGCTTAGCAGCATCACTTCCCGCATCATCAGATTCAAGAGCTTTAAGAGCACTTCCTCTGATAATTGGAGTGTCATCTCCTGGAAACTCATATTTATCAAGTAGTTCCTGAAGTTCCATCTCAACAAGTTCAATTAGTTCTTCATCATCAACCATGTCACACTTGTTTAGAAACACAACGATAGCTGGAACCCCAACCTGACGAGCAAGAAGAATATGTTCTCTTGTCTGAGGCATAGGTCCATCATCAGCACTTACAACAAGAATTGCACCGTCCATCTGAGCTGCACCAGTAATCATGTTCTTGATATAATCAGCGTGACCAGGGCAATCAACGTGTGCGTAATGTCTGTTGTCAGTTTCGTATTCAACGTGTGCAGTTGCTATTGTAATTCCACGTTCTTTCTCTTCAGGTGCTTTGTCAATCTCATCGAAAGCTATTGCCTGTCCACCGCTCTTCAAGGAAAGCTGTTTTGTGATTGCAGCTGTCAATGTAGTTTTACCATGGTCAATGTGACCAACTGTACCGATGTTGACGTGGGGTTTACTTCTATCAAATTTTTCCTTGGACATCTTGCCCTCCCAACTTCAATTTTTTATCTAAATTCTTACTTTAACTCTTACTAATGTTCTCAAGCTCATAAATCTTAATCAAAAACAGATGGAGCCCACGAACGGAATCGAACCGTTGAGCCTCTTCCTTACCAAGGAAGCGCTCTACCAACTGAGCTACGTGGGCACAATAAAATCAATAATGATTTCATATATAAATGGAGCGGGAGACGAGATTCGAACTCGCGACATTCAGCTTGGAAGGCTGAAGCTCTACCAACTGAGCTACTCCCGCATGCTTACGTAGGCAGTCATGTAGTTAAATCGATCTAATTTCAAATTAGATCTCCTACATAAGACCTCCATTTTTGTGGTGGTGGGGGGAGGATTTGAACCTCCGAAGGCGTTGCCGTCAGATTTACAGTCTGATCCCTTTGA
The DNA here is from genome assembly GCA_024226555.1 of Desulfobacterales bacterium. GTDB lineage: Bacteria > Desulfobacterota > Desulfobacteria > Desulfobacterales > JAAELO01 > JAAELO01. Next base: position 63,096 of record JAAELO010000198.1, read on the forward strand.
CCACTCGGGAACCCCACCAATTGTGCTGGAGCCGATACCCCGAATCGAACGGAGGACATTCTCATTACAAGTGAGATGCTCTACCAACTGAGCTATATCGGCCCTAAAACCACGTAACAAATATATCTGCTATATGGAAACTCCTTTTTGTATCATCATACTTTCCAATATTCAACTATTTTTTTCAAAAATATTTTTTTATTTATTTTTTATGGATTATTAAATTGTTTTATACGCATATAACTGATTATATACAATGAATCACAATAATGACTCCAAAGGCTTTCCAAAAAAAAGAGGAAAAATGAACATTGTAAAAAACGGAAAAGTTAATTTCGGTTTATTTGATACCCCTGTTGAGATAAATTTACAAGATTACGATTTAAAGTCTCCTTTTGGAAAAAAAATAAGGGGTTTTAAAAACAGACTTAATCAATTTCATTTTACAGGAATATCTGGCAAAAGGTTCATGATTGGTATTGCTGTTGTTGACCTTAAATTGATTTCAAATGGTTTTATCCACATCTATGATAGAAAAAAAAATATATCATACGAAAGTTCAAAGATTTTTTTTCCATCTAAAAAAAGCCGTTTCATAAAAACAGATCCGGAAAATACTTTTAGCAAATTTAAGTTTGGAAAACTAAATATAGAAATTGAAGGTAAAAATATTTTAGCTGAAAGCTCCAATATTAAAATTGATCTAAAATTAGGAGCTTCCCAAAATCCAGTAAGATTGTGTAGTAGAACTGGATATAGTGGCTTGACATATACACAAAAGGAGCTTCCTCTTAAAATTGACAAGGGTGAATTAATAATAGGATCGGATCAATACAATTTAAGTTCACCTGATCATATGGCAATTTCTGACTGGACCTGTGGATATATGAGACGGAATACATTCTGGAACTGGGCATGTGCTGTATCGACTCTATCATGTGGAAGAATTTTTGGATTAAACCTATCATGCGGGGTTAATGAAACAGGATATACAGAAAATGCATTTTGGATCGATAATAAAATGACAAAGATTGATACTGTTGATTTCAGATTTGATGAAATTGACAGTGAATGGCAAATCAAATCTTTTGATGGGAAAGTTAAGCTTACGTTTATACCTGAACATACAAGAAAACAAAAAACAAAAGCAGTTATTTTCAATTCAGTATTTTCACAACTAAGTGGAATTTTTAAAGGGTTTGTTATTGATGATTCTGGTGATAAGGTTCTAATAGACGATTGCCCTGGCTGGACTGAGGATCACTATGCAAAGTGGTAATTCATTACGGGAAATTTCAAATAATTTTAAATACATAATTACTGTTTTTTTGTTTGAACTTCTTAAGTTGTTCAAAAATAAATTATTAGAGATTCCCATTTAAAATATTATTTTTGGAAAAATTATGAAAAAGCTCTCAATTATTCTTACCATTCTTCTTTCTGTTTTAGTTTTAACCTTTTTCTTCGTAAGATATCTTAATAACTATAAGACAGATGGTGTACTTCATCTATCCAAACTGGAAAAAAATGTAAAAATCAAGCGGGATAATCTTGGTGTACCTTATATATATGGCAAAAATTTAAGAGACCTTATAAGAGGGCAGGGATTTGCTACTGCCCAGGATCGCCTTTTTCAGATGCATTTAGCAAAATTTTTTGCAACAGGCAGAATTTCTGAAATTATTGGTCAAAAAGGTATCAAATCAGATACAAAAATGAGAACTCTGGGTTTCTTAAGAAATGCAAAAAAACATCTTAAGATACTTGATAAGGAATCCATAGATTACTTAAAAAATTATGCTGAAGGCGTGAATGCGTATATAAACAGTCGAAAATCAACTCATCATCTGGAATTTAAACTTGCAGGAGTTGAACCTGAAAAGTGGAAGATGGAGGACTCATTATCGATTTTATATTATATGGGCTGGGGATCAGCAGCAAACCTCAAAACAGAGATTATATCCACTAAAATTATTGATAAGGTTGGCTTGAGCAGATTTAGAGAGCTTCTATCATTTTCAAGCAGAAAAGAGGTTCAGTCCTATTCACAAATTGAGAAAATGTTTATTAACAAACTTGATCACTTTATGTATGACAATTTTAGCTTTGGCAGCAACAGCTGGATTACAGGGTCTAGAAAGTCTTTGAATGGGAAACCTATTTTATCAAATGACCCCCATCTTGATACAAGGATGTTACCTGGTCCGTGGTACCCATCGGTATTAATATCGGATAAGATTAGGGTAGCTGGGGTAACTTTAGCTGGGGTACCAGGAATATTTGTTGGAAGGAACAAGTGGGTAACATGCGGTATTACAAATTCATATGGAGATGCACAGGATCTGTATATAGAAAGAGTAAATCCCTTAAATAGTTCAGAGTATCTTGAAGGGTCTGTACAATTACCTTTTGTAATTATAAATGAAGCCATTAAAATAAAAAATGGGTCCTCATATACAATTAAGAATATTAAAATCAGATTAACGAAGAGAGGTCCTGTTATTTCTGATGTTCTAAATGGATTTAACAAAAAAATTATAACAGTACGATGGGCTCCCTATGAATCAATGGGCAAAAATCTGGGTCTTGATTACCTTTTAAAAGCCAAGACTTTTAATGGTGTGAGGAAGATCCTGAAATCAGTTTCAATTATAAATTTAAATTTTTTAATAGCTGACAAAAATGGTAATATTGGGTTTCAAACCACTGGCAAAATTCCAATAAGACGTAATAAGGGAGGGAGTCTACCAACAAAGGTTGTAAATAGTATTGATAATTGGAAAAAATGGATTCCGTTTGATGAAATGCCACATGAGATAAATAGTAAAAGAGATTGGATTGGCAATGGAAATCATAAAACTGTACCCCCAAATTACCCCTATTACTATTCATCCTATTACTCTCCGTATTACAGATATCAACGTATTAGTGAGTTACTATCATCTCCTGGTAAAAAATCCAGGGAGGATCATTTTCGATTCCAACATGATACACACAATATAATGGCTCGAAGACTGGTTCCTGTTTTTACCAGCGCACTCCTGCTTCATCCGGAAACTCAAAAAATTGGAAAAACATTAAATGACTGGGATTTTGAAGACTCTAAAGACAGTGTTGGAGCTTCAATCTTTCATGAATTGTATAAGAATCTGGCCGTCCATGTTTTCCGGGATGAACTTGGACCAATTAATACAAAAAACATGTTAAATCTTTGGTATTTTTGGCAGGAAAAATATGAGAATATGCTTTTAAAAGGAAACTCAAAATGGTTTGATAACTCACTAACTTATAAAATTGAAAATCTTGAAACTTTAATTCAAAGTGCCGGATTAATAACAATAGAAAATCTAACTGAAAAGTTTGGAGAGGATATTGAGGATTGGAGGTGGAGCGAGATGCACACCATAACCTTTACAAATCCTTTAATTAGAGATGGTTTCTTTAAAGATTTTTTTGGAACAGGTAAAATTCCATATAGTGGTTCAGTTGAAACGCTACAAAGGGGGTCCTACTCTTTCAGTAACGATTATGATACAACAATATCGGCATCAATGAGGATGGTTTCTGATTTATCTGATGATGATAAATTGCTTTTAATTATAGCTGGTGGTGTTAGCGGCAGAACATTCTCGCCACATTTTAAAGATCAGATTAAACCTTTTGTAAACGGTGAGAAAAGCTATATTTATTTCAGTGATCGTCATATAGATAAAAATATTAAAAGTGTTCTAACTCTAAAACCATAAAGGAGTAATAAAAATTGAGAGGATATCAATCAGGTTTTGGCAACACTCTTTCTAAATCAGGAAAAAAATTTCTTATTATTTATGGAATTATATATATTGTACAACTATTATTGGAGCACTGGGTAAATATTCCAGTTACAAATTATCTTGCTTTACATCCTTTAAATAGTAACGGGTTTAAATTTTATCAATTTGTGACCCATTTCTTTATCCATAATCCTGCTAGCCCGTTTGGTTTTTTGATAAATGCTCTTGTTTTTTATTTTTTTGCTTCACAGGTTGAATCCAAATATGGGACCAGTAGTTTTTTCTCACTATTTTATATAGCAGCTATTGTTGGTGGTCTTACTGGTTTTGTTTTTGCGTTGACAGCTCAAGCTCCTTTTACACAGCCATTTTATGGAATGACTCCAAGCCTGCTCGCAATAATAGTTCTTTTTGGTTTTTTAAATCCAAATGCCACAATCCTCCTGTTTTTTGTGCTTCCGGTAAGAGCTGTTTACCTGAGTTATGGAACTATAATAATAACTGTACTTACTCTACTTGCTAAGGCCAATCCTGCTGGTGCATATCACTTAGGAGGTATTTTTATCGGATATCTTTTCCTTAAATATCCCCTTGATATATTCAACTATAAAAAACTTCATTTAAGATATCTTCAATGGCAACATAAAAAAAGAAAAAGTAAGTTTGACGTTATTGATGGAGGGTATAACGATGATGACGATGATAAAGGACCAACAATTCATTAAATAATTGCCATAGTAAACCTATACAATTCATAGTAATGCTATTCATAGATATTATTTTTTAATAACTGAAGAATTTATATGGGAATCCAATCTTTTTTGTTAAATTCAGGAAACCTCAAATAACAGCCTATAAAACAAAAAGCTCTAGTTTTGTTTGCATGTTTTGACCGAACTACTGCGTATTTCAATCAAAATTCTAATTATTAGAGGTTCCCTCAAGGGAAAAATAAAAACAGAGAGCACAGATCTAATACTTTACTACTTTAATCGACCTTGAAAGTTTTTAAACGATTGAATTAACTATATATAATTAAATATGTTTTTTTTGTGAGTATTATCTTGACCTATTGATTTATTCAAGTTATCTTATTGCTTCCACATTGATTTTGTGCAGTAAAATAAATAGGTTAAATTTTTTTAAATCGTTTTTAAATTAGAGTATTATTATTTAAAAAAATTAATATTAAAATTTATTAGGTGTTAAGCATGAATAAACTTGAATTAATTTCAGCCCTTCAAAACAATGCAGATATTGGTAAATCAGATTCTGCAAAAATTATTCAGATTTTTTTTGATTCCATGGCAGATGCACTTTCAACAGGTGACCGTGTTGAAATAAGGGGCCTTTGTAGTTTTCATGTGAAAGAGTATAAGGGCTATATGGGTAGAAATCCAAAAACAGGAGAAAAGGTTTTTATTAAACCCAAAAAATTACCTTTTTTCAAGTGTGGAAAAGACCTGAGAGATCAATTAAACAATATGTGATTGGAAGGTTTTCTGACAATTTAATGAAGTTCTTAAAAACAACATTATATCTGTTTATTGTTTTTTTTTGTGGTTATCTCTATGCTGGCCCAAATATTCAAAACTATGAACAGGCCGTTTTGGAGAAGCCGGATAGTTCCAATGCTCACCTTGCGCTTGGAAGAGCTTACCAGCATGACAATAAACCATTTAAAGCTATAAAATCATTAAAAAAAGCAATTGACCTTGATTATGGAAATGAAACAGCTCATATTTTTTTAGGAGAACTATACTATAATAAAGGTCAGTTTGATTTGGCATCAATGCATTATGAAAAAGCATTAAAGATCAATGGCTGCGCAGCATATTACAACTATTATGGTAATGCTCTGACAAAAAATGAGAAACTTACTCTTGCTATTAAATCATATAAGAAAGCAATATCACTTGATCCTGATAATCCTCTTTTTTACTATGGTCTTGGATATGTTTATAGAAAAACAGGTAAATTTAAAGAGTACAAAAAAATATCACTAAAGCTATTAAAACTTGATAAGGATTTTGGAAACAAACTAAAAAATGATTCTGAACTATTTGCCGGAAAATCAAGTATTAGTATAAAATTTGTTAAAGAGAAACGTACTAACAATAATGATTAACGATCCCAATAGAAAAGCATATCTTAATTCAAGATAATCCATTGTAATTCCCGCAATTAGCGATCCTGTAAGCATCCCCATACTTTGTCCCAGAGTGAGTATTCCCATTACAGAACCCATAGCTTTAACTCTGTTTCCAGAACGAACAGCAATTGCCATTAAGGCTGGCATTGAAATACCTCCACCAATTCCAAATACAAATACAGCAAAAATAAGGTCATAGAAACTATTCGATATAAAAATGAGAGCCAGTGATATGGCAACAATAAACCCTCCTGCATTAACCATTTTTCTCCTTGAGATTTTATCCGCCAGGTGCCCAAGAGGTGTGTTTAAAATACCACTAAGAAAAACTCCAGATGTTACGAGAACTCCAATTTTTCCACTTGAAAGATTGAACTCTTTATCTGCAAAAACAGGAATAAAACACCATATTATAGCAATACATATTGTATAACCCATTCTGAATATAAAAATGCTTAAGATCTCATTATCTTTAAAAAACTTACTCCAGGAATCATCCTGATTCTTGCTCTTCTTTTTCTCAAGAGATTTATGAGGGAGAAAAATAATTGATGCCAGAAAAGCTACAGTAGATAGAATTCCCATACAAAGAAATGTTACAGTCAGACCATCTTTTATTATTTCACCCATAAATAAAATTTGTCTGCCATCAAAAAAATCTGAAATATATCCACCGGCAAGAGGGCCAATGCTTAAACTTATAAATATGGACATATTGAAAAGCCCCATATAATATCCCTCTTTTCCCTTGGGGGTTATATCACCAACATAAGCCTGGGTTACTGGCATTATCATAGCTGATGCTATACCCTGCATAAAACGGATTATTATAAGAGAATCCATACTATTAAAGTATATAAAAGCAAGAGATATCAGAGTGTAGCAAAATAGGCCAATTGCAATGAAGGGTTTTCTCCCGTATTTATCTGAACGTTTACCAAAGTATGGGAGGAAAAAAGTTCTTGAGATTGAAAATGATCCAAATATCATACTTATGTAAAAACCGCTTGCTCCAAGATCATGAGCATATACAGGAAGGAGGGGAATTACAATTCCAACACCTAAGGTTGCATTGAATATTGAGAAAAATAGAACCGCAAATATTTTTTTATTATAAAAAGACACTGACGCCTGCTTAAAGATCTTTTACAAAATCTCTTCCAGTAAAACCGATGATACAATCTTTTCCATTTGTGGCTTCCATATCTCTTTAGAATTTAACTCTTTCCCATTTGCAATTATAGAAACAGGTCTATCCGATGAAACCACAATAACAACAATATTTTTTTTTCCATATGTGAATCTCAGAGCAGAGTTATATCTCGCGCCCCTTGCCCTGTTCTCCTCTTTTATAGCTTTACCATCTAAAAGACAAGCAAAACCATGTAAAGTAAGATCTTTGCCTATATGTAAAGCTCCATCAATACGTGTTAGAGATTTTGCAAACTGGAGCATATAAGTATCTTTAAGATCTAACGGTTTTTCAGGTATTTGACCTGATAATTCAATCGGTTCTTTGTTAAGATCAATAACAATACTACATCCATGTCTGTTTCTTTCAGCACTGTGTACCAAAACGGAGATTCTAGATAAGAATCTTTGAGCATCATCTATATCATCAAAGCGCTCAATTAGTATCTCTTCAACATCAACCAGGTTAGCTTTCCTATTAGAAGAATAGTAACTTCCATCCGAAAAGCTACATATTTTTCTGTTTCCAATAGATATAAAACCATGATCACCAAAAAATTCAACTTTTATCATATTGGGAAGAGCTTCTTCATTTGAGATACCATAGATATAGGTTCCATCACATATTAAAGATCTGTCTGATCTTTCAACAGTCTGTAGCATTTTTCTTACATACTTATAATCATGGAGAAAAGGTTTTTCGTCTTCTGAAAATTTTAAAATATAATCCATTTTAGTAGCAAGGTCAGTAAATACTATATCACCTCTTGCCCAGGCACCCTCTTCAGGGGTTTTAGATATCTCTAATATGGCTTTTAATATATCAAATATCTTAAGATTAGATTTTTTCAGATCAAGTTCACTATGCAGATAGTCATGGACAGCTAAATTTGAAAAATCCTGCCACACATAACCCGATGAACTAACCCCTAATTTTCTGTTTGCGTAATCCAGAGAGAAAAGAAGTGCCGTTTGTTCCAGAAGTTTCAGAGTTGGACCAATTGAACACATATCGAGATGGTGTTCTGTGAACCACATTTGGTAGAATACTGATTTTGATCTACCACCAAATGAAATTAAACCTGATAGTTGAAGATTATCTTCAGTATAGAACTCCTCACTCTCTTCAAAAAATTTTTCTGGTATTTTTTTCCAAATCTCTTTTACCAGGTATATGTCTTTGATTATAAGCTCATGACCCATTAATAAATTCTGAGGGTCACAAACTTTTAATGAACCGTCTTTTTTAATCGCATAAATAAGTGCAACCTTACTTGGTTTTGAAAAGACTGATAATCCATTAACAAGCCCTTTCAATGTATTAGCAATACAAATCTTTTCTGATATTTCCTTCTCCATATAGCAAAACCTTAACTTATAAAAACATTTAGTGAACCTTTAGCGAGTTTGCAATTATTATCGGACGTTAATGGGAAATACTTAGGGGGAACTCTAATAACTGCTTATTAGAAGTTCCCTTTAGATAAAACAATCTAGTAGCGACCAAACTCATCATCATCTAAAGATATAATATCTTCAGGACTTATCTCCTCTGTATATTTTGGTGGATGAATTGTTGATGTTTCTTCTGCTAATTCATATTCATTCTCATCTTCCTGAACCTCTTCTAAATCGTTAAATCTATCTATCATTGAATTTAAAAGAGACTGAATCCTATTTGAATGCATCGACAAGTTTTCAGCAGATGATGATACTTCTTCTGCGGTTCCCGCATTATCAACTGTTACTTTTTCAATATCTGACAATCCATTATTTATAAGTTCAATACCCTGAACCTGTTTTTTACTTGCTTTGGTAATCTTATCAACAAGAGTTCCCATATCGTTAATTTTCGCATTTATATCATCTAAAACCTTAGATGTTTTCTCAGCAATTTTATTTCCACTTTCAATTTTTCCTACAGAACTATCTATTAAATCAGAGGTTCTACTTGCTGCTTTTGTACATCTTGACGCTAAGATCCTTACCTCCTGTGCAACAACAGCAAAACCTTTCCCATGCTTTCCTGCTCTTGCAGCTTCAACAGCTGCATTTAAAGCTAATAGGTTAGTTTGAAAAGCTATATCATCAATGGTTTTTATGATCTGTGAAATTTCATTACTTGCATCATTAATTTCAGTAATTGATGCGACCATAGTGTCCATTTGCTGAACTCCATTTTTTGCCGCTTTTATCACTCTTTCTGAAAGATCGTTTGCATTTATAGAATTTTTTGCATTTGTTTTTGTTAAAACAGAAATTTCAGTTACTGAGCCGGCAATCTCCTCTAAGGAACTTGCCTGTTTTGATGCCCCAACAGCAAGTTGCTTACTTGCTCCAGCAACCTTTGACGATCCAGCGATCAGGTTATTTGAAATTACCTGTACCTCCTGGCCTATTGTTTCAGATATCTCGCTTTGCATAATCCGTGAATTTTCAAGCTGAGAATTGAGTTCAGCGAGTTCCTCTTCGGACTCTTTTCTGAATTTATTTTCAATACTCAACTTGCTGAAATTCTTCTCCCTTGTGAACTCATTCAATATTGATGCAAAAGCAACAAACATATATACGAGAACAAACCTTAGCTGGAAATCCCTTACTTCAAATAGACTGCCTTCGTTCAAAAAACCCATGGATATAAAAAAAACTGTTATAAACAAGTAAGCAACGATAAGTACGGTTCCTTTTCTAAGCCCCGCTAAAAAGACTGTGCAGGGAGGAACTACAAAGCTCCACATTGGCCCGGTATTTGATACACCACCTTTTACAAGCAGGAAAAGAAAATATATATTTGCAGTTATGAGAAGAAATAGTGATGCGACTTGAATGTTCTTTGTAATTTGTAGATATATAAGGTTCGCAACCAGCACTAAACCGTAAAAGGCAATTATTTTCCCCACCAATTCTCCCCTGAATATTGAAGGAAGACCGGTTATAAAAGTTATGAAAACTCCTGCTATACAGGCGATGGTAACGAATATCTCACGGGGATCTTTATATGTATCTTCAGACATTCCAAATCTCCTGAAAATCAATAAAATACAAAAAAGCTACATGTTTATTGTTTTTAAGTTTGTTAATTTATGAAATAGATTTTGTTGAAGTCAAACCATTGTTTTTTCTAAAGAATCTTATTAAATATACATATATTATGGTATTAAGTCAAATTTGTACCCTGGATATTTATATTTAGATTATAAGGGGGTATACCTAACCTCCACCTTTTTTCCGAACGAATGCATTAAAAAGAACTGTTATAAAATCAACCTTTTATTTTTTTCTAATGCTAAGCCTTTATAAAACTTAAAGCTTTTATAATTTGTATTTCAATCAAAATTCTAATTATCAGAGGCCCATAAATAATTAGAGACTTGCCAAAAAACCTAAAATTATTATATATTTAAATTATACTTTGTTTAATTAATATTAGGAGTTAAAACTGTGGCTGAAGATGATGACAAAGATGATAAAGAGAAAAAGCCAATAACGTTTGGTGAAAATCGGGAAAAAATTTGTGAGAGATGTAAAACTATATGGCCAGGTGGATTGTTTTGTAGATTTTGTGGAGGAAGACTTCTTATAGCAGAATCAGTTGAAGATTAATTAAAAAGTATTTATATCATTATTAAAAAATAAAACCCCTTTTTCTTAAATGAATCAGGGGTTTTGTGTCTTATATTTTCAAAAGTGCAATTTTTAATAATTAAGAATCACAGACTTTTATTAGCGGGTAAGTTCGCGATATTTTATCCTTGTTGGTCTCACAGCATCAGCACCAAGCCTACGCTTCTTATCAGCTTCATACTCTGTAAAGTTTCCATCGAAAAACTCAACTTTACTATCACCTTCAAAAGCAAGTATATGTGTAACAATACGATCTAAGAACCATCTGTCGTGACTGATTATAACAGCACAACCTGCAAAGCTTTCAAGTGCCTCTTCCAAAGCTCTCATCGTATTCACATCAAGATCGTTTGTCGGTTCATCAAGAAGCAGTACATTACATTCTTCCTTTAGTACTTTTGCAAGGTGCACTCTGTTTCTTCCACCACCAGAAAGAACTTTAATTTTTTTCTGTTGTTCCTGACCTGAAAAGTTAAATTTTGCGACATAGGCCCTTGAGTTAACCTCTTTACCACCAACAAGCATTGTATCTGTTCCACCTGAAATTGTTTCCCATATTGTCTTTTCAGAATCCAGATCATCTCTGCTCTGGTCAACATATGCAAGTTTTACAGATTCACCTACTTTTATATCTCCACTATCCGGTTTTTCGCTTCCTGTAATCATTTTGAAAAGAGTAGATTTACCGGCTCCATTTGGACCAATAACACCAACAATCCCACCTGGAGGTAGTTTAAAAGACATATCCTCGACCAACAGTTTGTTTTCGAAGGATTTAGTTATGGAAGATGCTTCAATAACATTATTTCCTAATCTTGGTCCTGGTGGTATGAATATTTCGAGATTACTTTCAACTTTATCAACATCATAGCTGAGCATTTTTTCATAGGAGCTTATTCTTGCTTTGGACTTTGCATGCCTTCCTTTTGGTGACATTTTAATCCATTCAAGCTCTCTTTGTAGAGTTTTCTGTCTTTTGCTCTCAGATTTTTCCTCATTTTGAAGGCGTTTTTGCTTTTGTTCAAGCCATGAAGAGTAATTTCCTTCCCATGGAATTCCCATCCCTCTGTCAAGTTCAAGAATCCAACCGGCTACATTATCAAGAAAGTATCTATCGTGAGTAACAGCTATAATTGTACCTTCATATTTTTGCAGATGCTGTTCAAGCCATGCAACAGTTTCTGCATCCAAATGGTTTGTAGGTTCATCTAAAAGGAGGATATCTGGTTTTTGAAGGAGTAATCTACATAAAGCAACACGTCTTTTCTCACCACCTGAGATTATACCTACTTTGGTTTCGGGAGGTGGACATCTTAGTGCATCCATCGCCATATCAAGTCTTGAATCAAGATCCCATGCATCTAAACTATCAAGTTTATCCTGAACTTTTCCCTGTCTCTGGATAAGTTTATCCATCGCATCATCATCCATGGGTTCGGAAAACTTTGCGTTTATTTCATCATACTCTTTTAAAAGGTCAACAGTTTCCTGGGCGCCCTCTTCAACAACTTCACGAACAGTTTTATCTGAATCAACAAGGGGCTCCTGTTCCAGATAACCTATTTTAAATCCATCGGATAGTATTGTCTGACCAGAGAAATCTGTATCAATACCAGCTAAAATACGAAGTAATGAACTTTTACCAGCGCCATTCAAACCAAGAACACCAATTTTTGCACCATAGAAATATGACAGGGATATATCCTTCAGGACAGGCTTCTTATCATAGTGCTTGCTCACACCTATCATTGAATAAATAACTTTTTTTGTATCGGTACTCATTTTTTTTATTCTCCCAGGTTCAAAACAAACCTTTATCTAAATATATGAAAAATCAGGTAATAATGTAAATTAGAACAAAAAGCAATGTGAATGTTATAGAATTTTAGCTTTTTTCACTATTATGGAAAAGGCAGGCACATTCCCATGTCTGCCTCTTGGTACAGTTTGCTGTGACTCTATTTTATCAACAACCTCCATACCCTTAATAACTTTTCCGAAAACACAATAACCCCAACCCCTTTCTGATTTATCAGTATGGTTAAGAGGATAATTATTTGATGTATTAATAAAGAACTGAGAACTGGCTGAATGAGGATCTGTTGTTCTAGCCATTGCAATTGTATATTTATTATTCAGAAGTCCATTATCAGCTTCATTTTTAATAGGTGAATCTGTTTTTTTCTGTTTAAGACCAATTTCAAAACCACCACCCTGAATCATAAAACCCTTAATTACTCTGTGGAAAACAGTATTATCATAGAATCCATTTTTTACATATTTTATGAAATTGTTTGCTGTTATGGGAGCTTTTTCAACATTTAATTCTATAACGATATTCCCAAAGTTTGTTTCAAGGGTTATTTTTGGGTTATTTGTATTCGCTGTGGCTTGCTTAAGAGATATTTGACTATCGTTTTTTGTTGCTGCAAGACCGATATATAACACAGATATAAAGATTAGAATCAGTAAAGTTTTTTTCATTTGTAAGGGCTCCTTAATTATTTAGGATAACTTTTTTAGAAATCATCTCCCTGCACATAACAGCAAGTTCTTCCGGGCTTAAGTCTTTAAAAGATTCATAGGGAATCTCATCCAGTACTCTAATATGAATCCTATGGTTACCAGAATAAGCAATACTGTTCTTTGGCATCATATCAATAGTACCACTTATTGCTAAAGGTAAAATAGGGATCTGCTTTTTTTGAGCAATTGTAAAAGCACCATGCTTAAAAGGCTTTACAATACCATCATATGACCTTGTTCCTTCAGGAAACATGAATACAGAGCTTCCCTCATCAATTCTTCTTTCGGAATCAATGAGCATCTGCTTAATACTTTCAGCATCCCCTCTCTTAAGTTTTATATATCTGTTTAGCACCATATTCCACCCAATAAGAGGAAGATTAAAAACAGAGGCTTTCGAAACCCACTTAAAATGAAAAAAAACAGCAAAATATGCAAGAATATCAATCTGAGACTGGTGATTTGATATTACCATATAGGTAGCCTCTTTTCTTATATTTTCACGACCTTCTATCTTGATTTTTAACCCCGGCCAAATCCATAAATACATTGCTGCCCAAAATGAGGAGTAAAGATGTAGGATTTTAAGCTTTTTATCGAATAAAACAGTTAAAAACCAAATTAAAAGTGCAAAAATAAACATGAAAACACTTGTCACAGAAATAAATGCAACCATAAGAGATGTAAAAATAAATGAATTCATTATAACTCCAGATAAATTTTATTTAAAATAGTATCTGTTTTTTTGCAGGATTTTAATAAGTTGTCAAGCATGTAGATTTATAATTAATAGGGTTTTACAAAATTATATTAAAGATTAGTTCCAATAAAACATTTTGCAAATTGTTTCAGGATCATAGAGTCATATTTTCCTCTATCTGCTTCTTCCATTAAACTTTTGAATGCATTCATAATTGAAAGCCTCTTTTTATAAGGTCTTTCTGATGTTAGCGCATCAAAAGAATCTATAATAGCAAGAAGTCTTGAGTGCATTCCTAAGCTTTCCGCAAATTTTCCTCTTGGGTATCCGGATCCATCTAGCCTTTCGTGATGTTCCCAGACAACGTCTATAATCCTTTCATCAATTTTACAATCTTTTAGAATTCTTATACCGAGTCTTGGATGATTTTGTATTGTTGTTATCTCAGATTTTGTCAGTGTATCTACTTTCATAAGTATCTCCTCATCTATATCTATCTTCCCTATATCATGAAGAAATCCGGTAAGACCTGCTATAACAAGCTCATCTTTTGTTCTTTTATTCTTTTTTGCAAAATCTATACAGTAAAGCATAACGTTAATATTGTGATAATGGAGTGAAAAATCCTTTGCTGGAAGAAATGAAAGTTTTTCCATAGTATCAGGATATTTTTCGAACATTAAAACCATAGTATTAACCAGATACTTCGACTCTTCAATTATCGATTTATCTTTATCCATAAAAAAATGTTTAGCTACTTGAAAAAGATACGCTTTTGATTTGTTAGGGTCCTCTTCATACCAGGCCTTAACATTATTAACATCCCTTTTAATCCATTTTTTTATAAGAGTTAACCTGTCTTCACGATTAACATAAAGTTGCTTATCTGGGTTTATTGATGACAGGTCATTCTCAGAATTTTTAGGAATAAAAAGACCGAATTTTCCATTTTTACCACAAAAATAGATATCCACTTCAGTATATTCCCCAAGATTGCTATTATCTATTTCAAACATTTTATCAGCTTGCATTTTTTTCCTTTGTGGGAATCTCTAATAACCGTCTTTTAACCAAACTACTGTGCTTTAGGAAAAAAGAACTGTAGTAAAATCAATCCTTTATTTTTTTCTCAGCCTTGTATTTCAATCAAAATACTAATTATTAGAAATTCCCTTATATATTTCTGATTAATCAGATTAAACAGAAGGCCTTGTTGACAGTATTATTATGAATAATATATAATATTATAAATTTTTCAAGTTATAACTTTAATTAAGTGCTATTATGTTTTAGATTGTTTACAAATTTAGTAATTTCAAATGGTTAATCTGTTTTTATTGTCAAAGCTCATCATTAGACAGACTTCAACAAGTGAATTTTATACAGGGAAAATCTAATAGCAAAGGGGGAAACATGAGATTATTAACCCGATCAGACTTCGATGGATTAATATGTGCGGTATTGTTAAGTGAAGTTGGTGTAATCGATAATTATAAGTTTGTACATCCAAAAGATATACAAGATGGAAAGATTGAAATAACAAAAGATGATGTTCTTGCGAATATACCTTTTTCTGAAGGATGTGGTTTGTGGTTTGATCATCACTCAAGTGAGATTGAAAGATTGCAGCTTAATGATAAGTTTAAGTACGAAGGAAAAAGTGAACAAGCTCCGAGTTGCGCAAGGGTTATCTATAATTACTATAATGACGATAAATTAAAAAAATATGAAGTATCAGGTCTCATGGATGCTGTTGACAAAACTGATAGTGGTAACTTAACTGCAGAAGATATCACAGATCCAAAAGGGTGGATTCTTCTTTCTTATATCATGGATCCAAGAACCGGGCTTGGTCGATATAAAGACTATCGTATTTCAAACTATGAATTGATGATGGATATGATAGAACATTGTAAAACCAAATCTCCTGAAGAGATTCTCGAAATTCCGGATGTTGAGGAAAGAGTATCGAGATATATCAATCAGGAGAAAGAGTACGAGGAGATGATAAAAGCCAATAGCACAACAGATGGCAATGTCTTGATTATTGATCTCCACAATGAAGACATTATAAAATCCGGAAACAGGTTTAAAGAGTATGTACTTTTTCCAGACCAAAATATCTCAATCAGAATTCTTTGGGGTTTTCAACAACAAAATATGGTCATGACATGTGGTCATAGTATTTTAAACAAAACTTCAAATACTAATGTTGGAAAATTAATGCTTAAATATGGCGGTGGTGGACACAGAGCTGTTGGAACCTGTCAGGTTGAAGTTGAAAGTTGGGAAAGAATCCGGGATAAAATTGTTAAAAAGATGAAAGAATATGGATAGATTCCATTGTTTATTATAAAAAAAGGCAATTGTAATTTTAAATTACAATTGTCTTTTTTTTTGTGAGACATACCAAATAAGCTATCTATTCATACTTTTATTCATCAGATATTTCTCATTTGGACCGGTCATTTTTTCAACCATATTCTGAATATTTTTTTGCCAGCAAATTCTACAGAGCATAGACTCTTCGGTGTTTCCTTTAAAGCGGATATAAAATTTACCTGCCTTTTTGTTATTGTATTTTACTTTATCAGTAACTCGAGCATCTTCTCCCTGATCACCGCACATAATACATGGTGTGTTTTTATTATCTGCCATTCTTATGACTCCGACCTTCTGAAGGGTTAATTGGGTTAGTTTTTAAAGTGTTTTATATAATATACACATAACATAATGTTTATTTCAAGGAATAAAGCTTTTTCACACAGATGTGATAATTATTAAGACACCTGTAAAGCCTTATACATTAGTCGTTTATAAGGATTGTTGTGGAAATGAAATTTCTTCAGTTTTTAGTGTTAGTATTTTTTATAAATATAATATTCATTAGACTATGATTTCCACTGCTATATTATTTATATTAGCCATAGGTGTTATTATTCAGACTTATATTAATTAATATACATTTTTAAAATTTTATTATTATGCTATAGCTGTTTTTTATTTAATTATTATGGATTTTATTATGATTTTGATTATCGATTTAGTATGGGCTCTCTTACTTGTTTTAATTACATCAACTATGATTTTCTCAGATCAGTTTGTGTTTTTAACAAGTAATTATCCTGTTTCCATGGGTTTCATGAAATTTTTCGTACTTGCGACCATGGGAGAACTTCTTGGGCGAAGATTAACAGAGGGCAAATGGCAAATTAAAGGCATTAATCTTCATAAAAGAGCATTTGTATGGGGTTTATTTGGGATTTTATTCACCTATGTTTTTCCGATATTCAGCTATGGAGTTGATGGGTTGATTAAATCCGAAAGGCTTCCTGTAATATTTGGATTAACTTTATCAAAAGCTTTTTATAAATCTTTCTTTATGAATATTCTGTTTGCCTTTCCAATGATGAGCCTTCATAGATTTACGGACACCCTGATCGACCAGAATCGTTTTTTTTCTAAATGGAACATTTATCAAACCATGTGCATGATTGACTGGGAAAATATGCTTAAAAAAGTAGCTCCATCAATTATATGGTTCTGGATTCCAGCTCACACAATAACTTTTTGCCTTGCTGAGGAGTATAGAATTCTTGCGGCAGCACTTTTGGGTATAGCTTTGGGTCTTATATTATCAATAATGAAGAACAAAGAATCCTGATAAAAAAAATTTGATTAAAAAAAAACCGACCTGTGATCATAAAAAACAAAAAACCGGATACGATTTTCATCATATCCGGTTTTTTTATATATCAGGAACTTTAAATTATATATTAAAGTTCTTCAATAGCTTCAGTAAGCTCTGGGATGAAATCCAGTATGTCAGCTTCGATTCCAACATCAGCAACCTGGAAGATTGGTGCATTTGGATTCTTGTTAACAGCTATAATGAAACCACCTTTAATTCCACCCATGTGCTGGAAAGAACCACTGATTCCAAGTGCAAGGTAAACTTTTGGTTTTACTGTACAACCAGAAGTTCCAACCTGACGAGCAGGCTCTAAC
Source organism: Desulfobacterales bacterium (assembly GCA_024226555.1). Classification (GTDB taxonomy): domain Bacteria; phylum Desulfobacterota; class Desulfobacteria; order Desulfobacterales; family JAAELO01; genus JAAELO01. The sequence goes on from JAAELO010000198.1 coordinate 81,070, forward strand.
CACTTAGCATCAACGATAGGTCTTGAACATGAAACAACAGCATTCATCGCTTCAGCAAGCTCTGTTACCATTTCGATGTTTTCTTCATCTTCAATACCACGTCCAACAGAAACAAGAACGTCAGCTTTAGTTATGTCAACATCACCAGCTTCAGGAACAACTATTTCAACGAATTTACGTCCGCAAGTAAGATCACCAGCATCAGCAGATTTGTCTGTAACATTTCCACTTGCAGCTTTTGATTCATCCATACCAAAAGAACCAGGACGGATATTGATTACTGCACCAGCGCTCATATCACATGTGGTATGTGTACTAACTTCACCACCAAATTCCTGTCTGATTGTTTTAAGAAGATCTCCATCAACTCCATCGATAGCTACGATGTCAGAGATGTAAGAAGAATCCATCTTAATTGAAAGTCCAGGTCCAAGGTCCATTCCGAATGTGTCGTTTGCAAGAAGAACAATTGAATCAGCTGGTAGAGCGTTTACAAGAGCTTTACGAACAACTTCTGCATTTGGATAAGCAAGAGCGTCATTATCGATCTTGATAACTTCAGGATAGATCTTTGCAGCTTCAGCAGCAACAGCATCCACACCAGAACCTGTAACAATAGCAGTAACAGGAGTGTCTGCAATTTTCTTTGCTACTTCAATAAGTTCCATGGCGGAATCATCAAGGACACCATCTTTGTGTACAATATATGCATATATTTGTGTCATTTTATAATCCTCCATTTGCCTTAAGAAGTTCAATCAACTTCTCTATGATTTCTTCAGTACTTCCTGTAAGCATTTCTGCACCGTCTCCGGTTTCAGGAATAAAGTAATCAACTTTTTTAACTTTAGCGTTATCAACACCAGCAGCAACTCCAAGAGCATCAGCATCAAACTCTGGAATCTCAACAGAAGCAACTTTTCTGATTCCACGAATACCAACATATCTTGGCTCATTGATACCAGTCTGGATTGAAAGAACACAAGGCATGTTGATTTCGTTCATCTCCTGGTTTCCACCTTCGATTTCACGACCAATAGTCAGCTTACCATCACCAGTCTCAAGCTTATTAACAAGAGATGCATAAGGCATATCAAGCATAGCAGCAAGCATACCACCAACAGCTCCATAACCTTCATCACCCTGAGCACCAGTCATGATTAAGTCGTATGAACCTTTTTCAACAACGCTCTTAAGAATAGAAGCGATACCCTTAGCATCAGATCCTTCATAATCTTCGTCGTTAACAAGGATACCTTTTTCAGCACCCATTGCCATTTCACGTCTTAACACTTCATCAGCTTCTTCATCACCAACTGTAACAACAGTAACGCTACCGCCAACTTTGTCAACAATTTGAATAGCTTCTTCTACTGCATAGTTGTCCCACTCGTTTACTGAGTATACAAGATCATCACGCTCGATATCGTTTCCAGCGCTGTTCATTTCAATCTCGTTCTCAGCGGAATCGGGAACTCTTTTAACACAAACCAAGATTTCCATTATATTCCTCCAAATCTCTATTAGAGTAAGTTAATATTTATATATTTAAAAAAGTTCTATCAAAACCTTATGATTGCACTTAGATATTTACTACTCCATGTGCTGTTCAACAAGTTCTGCCAGATCAATAGCTTCCATAGTATCGTCCATACCTGCAACTTTAATAGCATCTTCCATGTTTACAAGACAGAATGGGCATGCTGTAACAATTACGGTTGCTCCAGCTTCAGCAGCCATTTTTACTCTTAAAACAGCCATTCTTTCTTCCTCTTCCGGTTCATAGAAAAGCATTAAACCACCACCGCTACAGCAAAGAGACCTGTCACTATGTTTTTCCATCTCAACTCTCGTTAATCCAGGAATTGCATCAATAGCAGCTCTTGGCTCAGCATATAGTTCATTGTGGCGTCCAAGATAGCAGGGGTCATGATATGTATATACCTTAGAACTGTCAATAACACTCTTCAGTTTTAATGTACCTGCTTTAACTTTATTAACAATTGTCTCTGAAATATGTTCAACAGGAAGGTCAACCTCAGCATAATCATTTTTAATCGCATTATATGCATGTGGGTCAGCTGTAACAATGCTTTTAACGCCACTTTCTTCAATCGCGTCAACATTTGCATCTTTAAGCTGCTGAAAAAGCATCTCTTCACCAAAACGTATAACTTCGTTTCCACTATCCTTCTCAGCTTTACCTAAAATACCGAAATCAACATCTGATTTATCAAGGATTTTTGCTGTGGATTTTGCAATATCAACCATTCTGTCATCGTATGATGTGATACTGTCAACAAAATAAAGTGATTCTGCTGTGGCACCTTTTTCAAGAACCTTAACTTCACAAACTTCAGCAAACTCTTTATCTTTTAAAGCCCAATCAGCACGTTTCTTCTCCATTTTACCCCATGGATTTCCACGTTTTCCAAGTGCTTTAAGTGGCTTTTGAAGTGTTTGAGGAACTTCGCCCTCATCAACCATACCACGTCTTAAATCTACTATTTTATCTATATATTCAATACCAATTGGGCATTCCTGCTCGCAAGCACCACATGTTGTACATGACCAGATCTCATCATCTTCATAGATTGAACCAATAAGTGGCTCACTTTCAAGATTCTTTCCAACTAATGGATAATTCTTGAACATCAGATCACGAGCTTTAATTGTGATAAATCTTGGACTAAGTGGTCTACCAACAAGGTTTGCAGGGCATTGGTCAGAACAACGACCGCAATCAGCACATGTATAAAAATCAAGCATATGCTTCCATGTGAAATCTTCAAGCTTTTTAACACCAAATGATTCAAGATCATCAAGGCCTTCTGCATCCACACCATACTGAACTGGTTTAATGTTACCTCTTTGAACTCTCATAAAAACAACATTGAAAATTGAGGTAATAACATGAAAGTGCTTTCCGAAAGGTAGGAAGCAAAGGAAAAAGAAAAACAGAAAATCATGTGCAAAGTATGCATAAACATGAATAAACTGTAAAACACCCTGTGACATACCAGCAAGTATTTTTGAACATAACCATGCCAGTGTTAAAGGTGCTATATGTAGAGCTACCCCGGATGCTGCAAGAGCTGCTTCATACAGACTCTCTGTCAACATAAGACCCATAATTACAGCAAGAACAAATACAGCTTCATTAGTGTGATCGTGTCCATATTTTGCAGGAACTGCATATCTTTTTGGTCTTACAATTCCACGCCTTACGGCAGCAATAGCACAAACTATAAAAACCAGTGTTGCTGCATAGTCCTTCATTACATTGTATATTTTTCCAAGTATATCTTCATGACCAAGGAAAGGAATTGCAAAATGTTCATTGATTCCTATAAATACAAGTGAAGAAGTTCTCAATGCAAGAGTCAAGAAACCGAAAAAGATAAGGATGTGAAGAACACCACCTACCATATATCTTGGTTGCTTAACCTGAAGAAACCACACTTTTAAAGTCTGGATCAGTCTTTCAGGTATTTGACTTAAACGACTATTATCAGGAGCTGCCTTTAATAAAGGTAAAACTCTTTTAGTCATTATATATGTAAATAATCCAATCCCCACAATTACAAACAAAACTGCAAGTATCCATCCCGGAATAAATCCAAGCAAATGATACTTAGCCGGTGAAATTATGTTCATTTTCCGCCCCTCATTAATTATTAAAAACAAAAAAAAATAAGTTTAGTTAACTCGCTTAGTTAACAAAACATTATGACTTAAATTGAGTGCGGATCAAACCGCATGTTCGCTTGCTATTCCATTTAGCAGAAGATCAACCATTGGATCAGCCATTGAAACTAAATCATAGTCACTGCTGGAAAAAATCCATGTGTTGATAACTTCTGCCACAGCGCCTAAAATAAGATGTTTTACCAAGCCAAGGTATAGGTCTTTTCTCATCAAACCTTCCTCCTGACCTTTCTCAATAATCTCACCTACTATATTTTTATACATCTTTGAGATGTTACTAACACTCTGTTTTAAGGCTTCAATCTTATGTATCTGCTTAATTTCAGCCTGAAATACAATAGCCATATTTCTATCGTGCTGAAACTCTTTCAGGTGTCTTCTAATTAAGTTTTTCAACTTATCCTTCGGATCTCCAACCTTATCAACTTCTTCCTGAAATGAAGTGAAAACTTTCTTAGTTTTATAGCTAAAAAACTGCACCAAAATGTCATCTTTATTTTTAAAATAAAGATATATAGTCCCATCTGCAACACCGGCCTCTTTTGCAATTTGAGATATGGTCGATTGGAAAAAACCATTTCTTGCAAACACACAAATTGCAGCCTCTAGAATCTGATGATATTTATCTTTTTTCATTTTATAAATCTTGACCTGTTTCGGATAAATGAATGGATGTTCATTCACCTGTATAAATTAATGCCGATTCTCTAATCTATTATAAAATTTTCTATTCAAGTTTTGTTTTTAGAATGCCACAGAAATCTATTATTTTTGCTAAGTATCTTGCAACTTACCTGAAGTTGTAAGGAACTTAAATCAAAATGACTAATATTCGTTTCTGTTTCAAAAACTAAAACATTGAAACTATAAAAATTGAATGACTATTCATTTTTAGCAATTAATTTTTTAATCTGTCAAGAAAAATAAAAAATCATACATTCAATTTATTGAACTATCATATTTATAAACATATGTAAATTCAGTGCGTTATGTATTTCTTAATATTATTAATACGTTTTTTTTATGATTCAATACATATTATAAATTATGATATAAGCTCTGGTATGAAGTCTGTAATTCATTAACTAATTCATCCCAAAAGACATTAATTAATAGTTAGAATCTTCTCTTGTATCCTTTAAAATGGACAATTGTCAAACTTATGAAAAATAAACAGGCTTGATATTCATTGCTAAAATTCGATAAATCTTATTCAAAAATAATTTGGTTTGGATATTCATTATTTTTTTATTATTAATGGGAAAATTTTCTATCCTTAAATAAAAGGATTATTTTTTTATAATCTGTTTTGTATTGAATTTAGGTTTAATCTAATTTATATAATTTAACTGGTTTATTGAAAATAAAGCGTAATAAAAAATGCTTTTAAAAAGTAAATATAATTTATCACAGATGGTTATGGGCAATTTCTCTTAACAATCTACCTTTGATTGAACCAAAGCGTATGGGAAAAATAACGAACTGATTCGTTTATAATAAAGCTTAATTTTTATAAACATACAGTTCTTTATTTTAATAACGTAATATTTCAGTCAAAAGACAGTTATTAGAGACGCACTCCTTGTGATTCATTTAAATAATTAGCGAAAAAGGAATTTAAGATGCCTACATATTCAACTGATTTTGAAAAAGCTCTGGAGGTTGGAAGACCACCAAATGTAAAAAAATTATTCCCGAACTCAAAAGCTCTTATCGTTAGTGGTAAATATATAGATAGAGCAATGAGAGCAAAAGGAAAAGCGATGACTATTGCTGCTAATGGCAGAAGTCAGGTGGTTATAAGAGGTGTTCTTAAGGCAGCACAAAAAGCAAATGCCGCTGTAATAATAGAAATTGCAAGAACAGAAGGTGGAATTGACAATTATTGTGGAACCACATTCTGGAATATGGCAAGACAGGTTGATGCAGTATGCAATGAAATGGGAATAACAATCCCTGTTGCAATACACGCTGACCATTATGTTTTAAAAGCAGGTGAGGATTTAGACGCTACAAAAATTGAAATTGATTCAATTTTTGATGCAGGAGTAACCTCAATTGCAATAGATGCTTCCCATCAGCCAGATGATGATAATCTACTTACTAACATTGCCATAAATTCAGCAATACCCGACTGGGCAGGACTTGAAACAGAAATTGGTGAAATTAAGGGCAATCAGGGACTTTCATCTTCTGAAGAAGCTCTGTTTCTTATTCAGGGTTTAAATGCACATGGTATTTTTCCTGACTGGATCGCTCTAAACAATGGTTCAACCCATGGCATTGAGGAGGGTGATGAGGGTATTCAGGTTGACCTAACGGCAGAAATACATAATGCAATATCAAAATATAAGGTTTCTGGCGCTCAGCACGGAACAAGCGGAAATAATTCGGATAGATTGAGAAAAATTGCAGACGACACTGAAACAACTAAAGCAAACGTAGCAACTGCTCTTCAAATGATTTCCTGGGGAATGAAAGTTAATGAATATGGAAACAGTATATTTGATGAAAAGGGAGACCTTATTAAGATTGAAGGTGAAGGACTTTCTGAAAAGCTTTGGGCTGAAATGAAAGCTTATGCTGACGAACAAAATATTAAAGGAAGTAATTTTAAAAAGATAAACCGTCCATTTGAAAATAGAATTCTTGCCCAAACAAGAGAAGTTAGAGAAAGAATGGTTGATGCAACAGCCGAATTTGCCTATGACCTTCTTGCAAATGTTTTTAATGCAGAGGGAACTGGCGATCTTCTTATTCAGGAAATTTTAGAGAAAAACTCATATGACTCTGGTCCACTTGTTGGAATAATTGAATCGAAAGATGAATGGACTGAGGAGAAAATCCGTCACAAGGCTTCGCTTATCATCACCGATAAGGGACCTGATGGAGATTTTAGCGAATAATGCAAAAAAAAATATTTTGCCATTTTTGTGCGACACCTCTTATAAATAAATATATTGAGGGTCGCACAAGACGTTTCTGCACATCATGCAATTCTCCAATTTACGAAAATCCTATACCAGCATCATGCCTTGTGGTTATAAATGAAAAGGATGAAGTTCTCTTAGTAAAAAGAAGTGTAGAACCACAAATAGGCATGTGGTGTTTACCAGGAGGATTTATTGAGCTTGGTGAAACACCATATGAAGCAGGCTTAAGAGAGCTCAAGGAAGAAACAGGTCTATCAGGTAAAATAGATACGCTATTAGGTGTTTCAACCCACAGCAATGAACAGTATTATTCGGTTTTAATTACAGGTTTTTTAATAAAACAATTTTCAGGATCTATGAATGCGGGAGATGATGCATCTGATGTTTCTTTTTTTAGTAAGAATAAAATGCCGAAAATTGCTTTTTCAACACATGAATCTTTCATTAATACTTATTACTCAATTTATGCGTAATTTTTAGAAATCATAAAATACTATTTAATTTTTTTCTCCTGCCTCCGATATCTAATTATAAGTTAGAGATTTAAAAAATATTAATTGTTGATGTTTTTTTATTATAAGTGTAAATACATGGCTTTTTTATATTAAAAACATTGACATAGAGACTATTAAAAGAATAGAATTTACTAAGTTTTTCTGTTTTTTGTAAAAAAAGCTTAAGTTCTTTCTGCATAATACCGATACTTTTTTTAGAGGAATTTTATGCATATACCAACATATCAGATTCATAATGTTATAAAGGGTTACATAAGACATTTTTGTAACGGGGAATCTGATGAGGAGAAAAGCTTTTTAAGTCACCAGGGTTTCGAAGATAGAAAAGATGCTGTTTTAAAACAAACAGCCCTTGATATTATCGAAAAAATAATGAAACTTGAAAGCCCTGAAAAGATGACTTCAGAAATAAACCAAAAAAGTGAATTTGTATTTAATACAGTTGATTCAAACAGCAAAAAAATAAAAAATGTTTTGTTTGTTGAAGATAACAGTTTTAAAGTAAGTCCACTGTAAAATGTCCAGAGTATAGAAAAATATAACTCGGAGGATGCACATGAAAGTTGACGGTACTAATCAGTATAAGAAACAAACTTATGTTAAAGAAACTGCCAAAACAGAGAATGACAAAGTTTCTTCAAAGAAAAAAGATGCAGCTAAAGATACCGTTAGCCTGTCTAACGATCTGAAAGATCTGCAACTTGTTAAAAAAGCAGTTGACAAGTCTCCTTCCATCAGAAAAGAGAAAGTTGATGAGTTAAAAAGCCAGATCAAAAATGGAACATACAAGATCGATGCTGATAAAATTGCAGGGAAGATGTTAAACTCTGCAGATGAAGCTATATAATTAAGGTAATTATTTCTTAGAGAGGAAATAATTACCTCGAAAAATCAAGATTTTATATTTTATATTTTCCCCCAACTACCTGTTTTCACTATCCCCTATACAGTATTGTAAAAATAAATATTTTATGGCTTGGTTATTGCAAATTATTATCTGCAAATAACTGGTAATCTCTTATAAATTGCCTTTTGATCGAACTACTTATGTTGTTCAGAAAATAGAACAACAGGATTATTTCAAAAAAAGAACTGTGTTTATAAAAATAAGACCTTTTATAAACATGACCTTTGTATTTCAATCAAAATTCTAACGATTAGAGGTTTCCTACAGGTTATTTAATTAAAGCAATGAATTCTATTGTTTTTTCATTGTTAGCTTTGGATAAGGAGGTGATTTAATGGTTAATATTTCAGGCATATCCGATAAATCCCAACAAGTTAATCCTGTTAAGAAACAGGAAAAAGCGGACGGGGTTTTTCAAAAAACACTGGATAATGCCATTGCAACAAAGGCTCCACAAATGCAAAAGACAAATGCTATGCAACTGGGTGAAATCAGGACGACAAATATAAATCCTGTAAATTTTACATCTCTTGATATAGCAAAAAAATCGGACCAGGTTCTTTCCATGTTGGAAAATTACTCGAACGATCTTTTAAACCCATCTAAATCCTTAAGGGATCTTGAACCTCAGATCAAACAGCTTAAAAAGGATACTGAGGAATTAATGGAGGGAATTATATCAAGCGATGAGGATGATAATATCCGTCAGCACGCAGCGCAGTGCGCTATGCTTGGTAGTCTTGAGGTTATGAAGTTTGAACGTGGAGATTATGTTTAAAACTAATAAATCATGGCTGGGGTTTCCCAGCCTTAGATTTATTAGTGGAAAATTGGCGTTGTAAAATTCCTTCATATACTTCGTTGTAGCAACCGATCTGACGTATTATTAAGTACGCCTCACGCCTGATCAAACGCTAACGCCTTGTATATGAAGTTTTTTACTTAGCAAAAAAATCAACTTAAATAGCTATTATCTAATAGATTCTTTCCTAAACTCAAGTATATTTATTAAATAATAGTTATTGATGGTGTTGATATTTATTAAGATTTTTACTTGAATTTATCTTTGGCAAGATTCCACTCTTTGTCTATTTCTGACCTGGAAATCGTTTCCAGGGTATTTCCATTTTTTTTGACTGATTTTTCCATATATCTGAACCGGTTTTCAAATTTGTTAATTGAGCTTCGAAGTGCTGTATCCGGATGGATTTTAGCATGTCTTGCAACATTTGTGAGTGTGAATAACAGATCTCCAAACTCCATCTCTATTTCAGACTTGTCTTTAATTTTTATAGCTTCTTTAAGTTCATCAAGTTCCTCATCTACTTTTTTAAGAACCCCATCCATATCATCCCAGTCAAAGCCATTTCTGGCAGTTCTGTCTGAAACTGAGTATGCTTTTTTAAGGGGTGGCATTTTATAAGGAACCGAATCTAAAATTGATTCAACTGAGTTTTCTGCTCTTTCCTGCCTTTTTATACCCTCCCATTTTTTTAGAACATCACTTTCTGTTTCAGCTACTTCATCTCCAAAAACATGGGGATGTCTTCGTATTAATTTTTCAGCATTTTTCTGTATTACATCTTTTATGGAAAACTTTTTGTTCTCTTCAAATATATTAGCAATAAAAACAATGAGAAACATGACGTCACCAAGTTCCTCTGAAATATTTCCAGGATCACCACTTTCCAAAGAGTCAATCAGCTCATAAAGTTCCTCTTCAATACTGACTGAAAGCGTTTTTACAGTTTGCTTTTTATCCCATGGACAACCATCTTTACCACGAAGTTGTTTAAGTATTTTTTTAATATCTGAAAATTCGTATAAATCTTTATCTAAATCTATTCTTCCCAATTCTCTTTAACCCCGCTTATTTTATCCTTTATAAAATCCTGAGGCACCATCTCTTCAGTAACATCTATTATAATTTGAGAAATTTTGGATTCATTGATCATAGGAATATCAACAGATAAAAAATTCTGAATACCTATAAAAACAATGGAAACAATTACAACTCCTTTTATCAAACCAAAAACCCCACCAAGCATGCCATCAAAACTCTTTAAAAATTCTATTTTTATTGAATCTTTAAGATATTTACCAAAAAAACCTGCGATGAAAAATATTATAAATAGAATTATCAAAAAGCTTGCAAGAGCAAGAATTTTCTCTGACCACCCCGGAACAATTTCCTGTAAAATAACTGCAAGGTCTTCATAAAACGCAATACCAGCATAAAAACCTATGAAACTTCCGGCTATAATAGCTACTTCACGGATCATTCCTTTCTTGAATCCTTGATATAAAAACATGCACAAAAAGCAACCGATCAAAATATCAATAAAATTCATAAACTCTCCTTAAATTAAGCTTAAGCGGTCTTAAGCTTTAAAAGTAATTGCTTTATTTAGGACATCTAAAAACTACTCTTTTGAACAAATACTGCGCAAAACTAAAAGCTTTTACAATCTGTATTTGAGTCAAAACTCCAATTATTAGAGGTTTCCTTTATATGGTTTAGCACAATTAAAAATATTGTGCCCTAATAGTTATCTCTGATAACGTAATAACTATAAAACACAAAATATCAATCAAAGCAATTGCATCTTACCAAGGCTATTAAAATGCAACGAATTTTTATTGTTTTGTAAAGTGTATATTGTTAGAAGTGTATTTATTTTTATTATAAGAGGATAAATTTAGTAGATGGTTAAAAAATCTGAATTTAAAGAGGTGGAGATCAAGTTCAACAATAATGATCTGGTTATACAGCTATTTGGTGAGCATAATGGACATCTTAAGAAAATTTCTAAACTTTTAGGTGTTTCAATCAATGCAAGAGGAACAACAGTTAAAATTGAGGGTGATGAAGCATCTGTAAAATTATCTGAAAAGGTTTTGAATGAACTATATGGACTTCTAAAGGAAAAATACCCTATTTTCCCCAATGATATAGATTTTGCTGTAAGAACATTGAGTTCGGATAGTAAAACGAAGCTTAAGGATGTTTTTCTGGATACTGTCTTTGTATCAACAAGAAAAAAAGCAATTGCGCCTAAAAATCCATCCCAGAAGAAGTATATTGATGCAATCAGAAATCACGATGTGGTTTTTGGTATAGGACCTGCAGGAACAGGGAAAACCTATCTTGCAGTGGCAATGGCTGTATCAGCTCTTTCCAAAGGACTTGTGAACAGAATAATTCTAACAAGACCTGCAGTTGAAGCTGGCGAAGCCTTGGGTTTTCTACCTGGTAATCTTTCTGAGAAGGTAGATCCATACCTTCGCCCTCTTTATGATGCTCTCCACGATATGTTAAGTTATGAAAAATTTGCTGCTCTAATGGAAAAAGGAATAATAGAGGTAGCTCCCCTTGCTTTTATGAGAGGAAGAACTTTAAATGATGCTTTTATTATTCTGGATGAAGCACAAAATACTACTTCAGAACAGATGAAGATGTTTCTGACCAGAATAGGGTTTAACTCAAAAGCCGTTATTACAGGTGATATAACCCAGATAGATCTTCCATCTTCAAAAAAATCCGGGCTTATTGAAGCAAAAAAAATTCTTTCCGATATTAAAGGTTTGAAATTTGTATACTATTCCAAGGAAGATGTTGTAAGGCACAGACTTGTGATGAAAATCATCACAGCATATGAGAAAGAATCACAAAGTTAAGAAAAAAGTATTATCTTTCATTCTTCAAAGAAAAGGATTATGATAGTTAAATTATTGAAGATGTTATGAGAATTAGTAATTTTTATATCTAATATTTATAGATGGTTATGGAGGAATGTAGTTATATTTCAGCTTAAAATTAATAGTTTTTAATAAACTTTAATAATTTTAAAATATACTATTATGAATGATCTTTTTCGACAAAAAATAAATAATTTACTTGATTCGGGCAGAACCACACTCGTTTCAATTCTACTTGGTGTTACAATCCTGTTCACTTTTTTCTTAAGTCAGGATTTTGTTATAACAGACAATCCATATCAGGTTGGAGATATTGCCAAAAGAGATATTAAAGCTCCCAAAGATTTCATCATAGAAGATGTGGAAACAACTCTTAAGAATCGTAAAGATGCCTTAAAAGCAGTTCCAACAATCTATGATCATGATGCATCTTTGTTACCCAACTTAATAAAAAAGATTACTATAGCTTTCAAAGACGCAAGTAGTGTTTTTGAAACCCCACTAAAACCTTATCCCCCTGTAAAACCAGTAGATAATAAAACTCCTGCTGAAGCAGCTAAAAACTTAACTCCAAAAGCCAGAATCTGGAATATGAAAAAGGATTTTGAGGAAAAAGTTGGGTTTACATTCACCAAAAAAGAATACCAGTCGCTAATTAATGACAAATTTTCGTCACAAATCTCAACTCTTATTAGTAATATTTTAACAGAGATACTAAGTAACGGTGTCGTTGCTAATAAAGAGTTACTTTTAAAAGAATCTGAAAAGGGCATAACACTACACATTGTTGGCACAGAAAAAGAGGCTCTGGTCCGTAATTTAAAGGTTTATTATAGCATAAAGCAAGCTGAAAAAATGGTGAAGATTGTTGCAGAACAAACTTTTAAAGGTAACAATATCAATTATGAAATAAGAGATATTGTTGTAAAAATTGTTCTGAAAAAACTCCATCCAAATATTTCATTAAACAGGAATAAGACTGAAGAGAGAAAGAAAAAGGTTGAAGAGTCCATAAAACCAACACTTTATGAAATTAAAGAGGGTGAAAAGCTTATAAGTGAGGGTGAAAGAGTCACAAAACAGCAACTTAAGAAGTTGATGGATCTTGAGAAAAGATTGAAAAACGAAAATATTTTCACAAGGATCATTGGAACCGCTTTGATCATTGTTTTTTTTCTTACATCCTCATACTTAATGTTCTTTCAAAATGCTGAACTGTTAAAAATCAATCACAACAAGAACATAATGTTTCTTGCAACCATACTTATCTCTTTTCTGTTTATAGCTAAAATCTCAGAACCCATAGCTGCCTCAATATCCCAGATAACAACAATTCCATCATCATCAATGATATATGGAATACCTATAACAGCGGGCGTTATGACGATTTGCCTTTTCATAGGACTTGATGTTGCAATGCCATTTGCTCTTATTATTTCAATATTTACGGCAATTATATTTGCAAAAAGATTTGAGCTGTTTCTCTACTTTCTTTTAAGTGGAATTTTTGCTGCTCACTGGATGCAGGATTGCCGGGAAAGAAAAGTCTTTATAAAAGCCGGGGCAAAACTGGGACTCTTTAATGCAGCCCTTGCTATTTCAACAGATATATATATGTCTGATTTCTATGGAATGAAACTACTTTGGGATGCTTTTTTTGGTTTCCTCGGAGGACTTTCTGCAGGTATTGTAACAGCCGGTATTGCTCCACTTGTTGAGATGCTGTTTGATTACACTACAGATATTAAACTTCTTGAGCTCGCGAATCTTGACCAACCAATTTTAAGAAGATTAATGATCGAAGCTCCTGGAACATATAATCATAGCGTTATAGTAGGTACAATGGCAGACTCTGTTGCATCGGAAATAGGTGCCAGTCCACTTTTGGCAAGAGTTTGTGGCTATTATCATGATATTGGTAAACTGAAAAAACCCCAGTATTTTATTGAGAATCAGACAAATGGTGTGAATAAACATGATAAACTGGCGCCATCTCTTTCTGCACTTGTAATAATCGCCCATGTTAAAGATGGTGTAGAGATTGCCCAGAAATATAAGCTTGGAAAAGCTATCGTTGATACAATCAAACAACATCATGGAACAAGTATGCTAACCTTTTTCTATGATAAAGCTAAACAACAAAGTGAAGATAATAACATTAATTCGGAAGATTTCAGATATCCCGGACCAAAACCCCAGACAAGAGAAGCTGGAATTGTTATGCTTGCTGATGTGGTGGAAGCAGCTTCGAGAACCCTTGATAATCCAACACCAGCCAGAATTCAGAAGCTTGTTCAAAACCTGATTAATAAGATTTTTGCTGATGGACAGCTTGATTACTGTGAACTAACTTTGAAAGATCTTCACAGCATAGCAAAAACATTCCATAAAATACTAAGTGGTATTTATCACCACAGAATAGAGTATCCAGATGCGGAAAAAGAGAAAAATGGAGATACTGGTAAAAAACAACACAAAAAAAAGGACCCCAGAGACGATTCAAGCGAAGATTCAAACCATCTTAAACGCCTTGGACTGTCATGATTCTGAACTGTCTGTTGTATTTGTAGATAACGATGAGATCACCGATATTAATTTCTCCTTCAGGGGTAAAAACAAACCCACCAATGTTTTATCATTTCCAATGCATGAGGGAGAATTTGGGGACCTTAATCCTGAACTATTAGGTGATGTTGTAATATCCCTGGAAACTGCTCAGGATGAGGCAAATAAAGCTCATATTAAATTTGAAGAAAGATTATCCCAACTCCTAATCCACGGTATACTCCATCTTCTTGGCTATGATCATGAACGATCAGAAGAGGATGCTAATATTATGGAGAAAAAAAGTGTTGAAATACTAAGGTTGGTTGAGAAAAACATCAATCTTGATTTCTTTTGATCTGTCTTTTATTAAATCACTTGTTTTTTACCCATTTTATAGAAAATAGATTAATCTATAGGAGACTCGTTCCTTGATAGGTTCCAATACCAATAATTCCTACAGTTCTTATGTTTTTGTAATATAGTTTCAGGCCTTTGGTAAAAGGCGGTTATTAGAGATTCCCAATATCTATTTTAATTCATTTTACAGCGTTTATATTCATTCCAACCTTAACTTAATAAATTAATAGTTGTTTTCATAATTCATATATGAAATAGATATTTGTATTAGGTTGTATACAATTTAAAATATTCATATTTTTTATAAACTGGCATAGTTTGTTGGGATGTTCCCCCATGGATGAGAATTATTTCCTATAATTTTCAGTATTTACGTGATAAACATTGTTTTTTTTGGTGAATTTATATAATTTGACTCAAATTAATAACTACATTGAGGTTTTGTATTATGTCTGAAAAGGTTTTTAGTGAAAAAGATCTTAACACCCTTAAAAATGAAGCTTTTAAGGAACTTTACAACCGTTCAAGATCATCAAGTCTTGCATATTTTCTAATATTTCTTGTTTTAGCACTTACAACCGGATATGTGCAAAAACATACAAAAGCTGTTATTGTAGTGGGAATAATAATTCTGTTTCTAACTATAGTAAGAATGGCAGCAGCACTAACAGCTCCCAATAAATACGATTTAAATCCAACAAGATGGAAATTACAAATTCGAGCATTAACACTAATTTCAGGATTAGGTTGGGGTGGTTTTACTGTTTTAACGATTCACCTGAATACAATAAGCTCACCAATATCTGTATTTAATTTAATTCTTACATGCGGACTTGTTGCAGGTGGGACAACCTCTTTGGCTCCAATAGGATCTTTAATGCGATATTTTATTGTCATAATGATCCTTCCAATTTTAATATATACTGCTATTATTGGAGAGTATAGCTATTCCCTTTTATTTGTAATCTACATAATACTAATGAGTGTTATTGGAAAAGCAGCTTTTACATCCTATTGGGAAAACATTAAAAACAACCTGTTAATTAAAAAACAGGAAGATAAAATTCTAAAATCAGTTGAAGAAATTACAACAAACTCAGGATATCTTGAGAATTCATCAAAGAGTCTTTCAGATATTTCAGGTGAAATGTACGATATCTCTTCAAATATGTCTACAAAATCAGATAATGTTGCATCATCTGCTGAGAAAATGAGTATGAATATTAATTCAGTTTCTTCAGCCACAGAACAGACATCATCAAATATGGGAATAATAGCATCTGCTGTCGAAGAGATGTCTATATCAATTAAAGAGATTTCTCAAAGAGCAGGGGCTGCCCTGAATGTTTCAGGTGATGGTGTAAAAAGTGTTCAAAGTGCAAACGAAAAGATGGAACAGTTAACAACAGTCGCAAACGAAATTGGTAATATGACAGGAATTATTTCTGATATTTCTGAACAGACTAACCTGCTTGCGCTAAATGCGACTATCGAAGCTGCAAGGGCTGGTGAAGCCGGCAAGGGGTTTGCTGTTGTTGCAAATGAAATCAAAGATCTTGCAAATCAAACTTCAAATGCAACATCCAAGATTAAAGAGCAGGTTACTAACATTCAACAATCCGTATCCGAAAGTATTAATAAAATAGATGAATTTTCCAATATTGTAGGCAGTATTAATCAAACTATAAGTGAGGTTGCAGCTTCTGTTGAGGAACAATCTGTGACATCCAATGAAATAAGTATTAAAGCTGAAGAGATATCATCTGCTGTCAATGATATCAGTGCTAATATGTCTGAAAGTGCAGATGTTACGAAAGAAATAGCACAGGATATATCTGGTATTAGTACCCTTGCTGAGGATCTTTCCGGGAAGAGTGTTTTTATTAAGGATAGTTCCGGTGAAATACTTGGCAATTCAAATAAATTGATTACATTGGCAGAAAAGATGTCAGATAAAAAACAGTAAATTTGATCATATAAGAAAAGGGTCAGGGATGGTTTTTAAAAGGCACAGAATTACCAGACGTGTTATTGAAGACCTTAAAAAAAGGTCCACAATTGGCCTCTTCTTTTATTTGATACTTGCTTATGTAACAGTTTTCACAAGCACATTCTATTCCAGGCATGAACATTTTGCGATACTGTTCCTGCCTGGTATTACATTTATATGTGTTTTCAGATTAGTTCAGGTTGTCGTCTCAAAAAGAAATCCTAAATATATAATGGGCAGATATTACGCTGTTTTCTGGGGAAGTGTTGTTTCAACTTCTATTATCTGGGGATCAGCATTTGCTTATATATTGATACTTAAAACTGAGCCCGAGATAAAACTTCTTATGTCAATATGCACAACCGGTCTTTGTGCTGGCGGCGTTGTAGCATTTATACCAGATATAAGACTTTCAATTGTTTTCAATTTTACTATGTTAATACCCGCCTTAATATTTTCATTAAAAGCTGAAATTTATGAATTTTCTTTAATGCTTTCACTCTTTGCCGGATACCTTTGTTTAATAGCTTTTCGGGGAAATAGAGAGTATTGGGATGCCTATGAAAATGAATTTTTGCTAAAAATAAAAACAAAAGAACTTAAAAAAATAAGCAATACAGACGTCCTAACAAATCTATACAACAGAAGGTATTTTGATGAAGTCTTTCAAAGAGAGTGGAATAGAGGTAGCAGAGAGGACTGCATTCTTACATTAATGATATGTGATCTGGATTATTTTAAGAACATTAATGATACCTATGGCCATTTGGCAGGGGATGAATACCTTAAAAAAGCAGCTGAGATCATATTAAACACATTTAAAAGAGATGTTGATATTGTTGCACGGTATGGTGGCGAAGAGTTTGTTGTTCTTTTACCAGGTTGTGATTCAGCTAAAGCTTTGGATTTGGCTGAAGATGTTCGGGAAACTTTTGAGAAAACCTCAGTTTTGTACAATGAAAATGAAATTAAAACTACCATAAGTTTTGGTATTGTAAGTAGTTACCCTGCACATAATAAACATAGAAGTTTTATGGTGGCAAAAGCTGACAAAGCCCTTTATGAGGCTAAAAATGAGGGACGAAACAGAGTAAAATTAAGTGCTGAAAATAACATCAGCTTTTCACCCAGAAGCTCTTCTAAATAACCTCTGATGCTGTACAAAAAACACAAAACAGAAGGTATCGAAGTCCTTTCATGTACGAGCAGTTTCAGATTTAAACCCCATATACACGACAGTTTCGTTTTGTGGATAAGTGGTGGATGTTCTGAACACTATTTCGTTAATGGAAAATCTGACATATTGAGCAAAGGTCATATTAGTATCTTTAACCCCCATGTTGTCCATGAAAACAGCAGTTGTTCAGAATATGGAAGGGACCTTAGAAGCTTCTACATAGAAAGATCTTTTCTCGATTCACTAAGTTCCCAGATAACTGATAAAGATAACGTAGGCTTTAGCATTTCACAGTGTATTCAAAAAGACAGAGCTCTCTTTAATAATCTATTATTGCTACACGATTTTTTATTACAGAATAACTCAGAAACAGAGTCCGCACTTTATGATATTTTATCTGAGTTTGTAGTCAGATATGGAGAGAACATCAATGAAAAAATTTTTAAGGGAAATAATGACAAGAGAATTCGTCTTTCAATCGAGTATATGAATGATAAATTTGATGAGAAAATATCTGTTCAAGAACTTGCAAAACTCGTAAATTGCAGCACGTTTCATCTTATTAAATATTTTAAAAACAAAAAAGGTTTAACACCACATGCTTATCTGATCCAGATTCGTCTTGAAAAAGCTAAAAATATGATGAATCAAGGAGAAAAACTATCTGATATTGCCTTGAATTGTGGTTTTTCTGATCAAAGTCACCTTTCAAGAAATTTTAAAGCAAGGTATGGAATCACTCCTAAAAAATATTCAAGACTCTCTTAAGGGAATCTCTAATAATTAGAATTTTTGATGAAAAACAAGGCATAACAAAAAACAACGGGTTTATTCGTTTATAAAAAAGGTTTTATTTTTATAAAGTTTACAGTTTTATTTTTGTTATAACGCTGTGTTTCGCAAAAAGATCAGTTATTAGAGATTCCCTTAAATAATCTCACAATAATATTTTTTAAATCACAATTTTATTCAAGAAATTGATTTGCCAATAAGATTAGTTTGTAGACTGACAAAAAACTTATTGGAGAGATCATGAAATATTATTTATACGCAATCGGAGCAATTCTGTGTTGGGCAAGTTTACCAGCAGCCACAGGAAGCAGCCTGGAATCATTATCAACCTATGAACTTATGTTTTACAGTTTTTTAAGTGCTGCACTTTTTCTGTATGTTCAGAATATTATCATAAAAAAATCCTTAAAGATTTATGTACCCTCACTCAAAGTTACTATACTTGGTATCTGGGGAATTTTTTCATACCACTTTATCTACTACAAAGCCCTTGATATTGCACCAATCGCTGAATGTGCCGTTCTTTCAACAACATGGTCATTTTGGATAGTAGTGTTCTCATCAATGCTTACCTTTCGAAAGCTAAAAATATCGATCCTTATAACTGCTCTTATTGGCCTTTCGGGAACCATTTTGGTAATCCTTTCAGAAAAAGATTTTACTTTTAATCCAGATTATTTATTTGGATATCTACTTGCATTATTGTGTGGTCTGATATGGAGTTCTTTTTCTGTTTCATTACCCATCATAAATAAAGAGGGTGAAGATCCAATGATTTTTTTTACCATTATTACCGCTGTAATTTCTACAATTCTGTTTCTTTTTGAAACGCCCTATAAAGTTCCGGATTCAACAGCAATACTATCTGCGATTTACCTTGGTTTTGTTCCCCTTGGATTTTCATTTTTCCTATGGAACAGAGCAGTCCCCGGTAACCTTTCAGTTATTGGCTATCTTAGCTATTTTACCCCACCCCTTGCAGTACTTCTTGTATCGGTTATCAATAAACAGGAGATTGCAAATCAGGTAATTTTTGGTATGGTGATCATTATATTTGCATCTGTAACGGGTAATTATTTTAATAAAAGAACTTAATGAAGGTTAATATGGATATTAGCGCAGGTAATTATAGCAATGAAGATTTTTCAGGTAAAGAGATCACATCTAAAGAATACATCGGTTGCACATTTATGGATTGTGATTTTAGCTCTTCCATATTTAATAAATGTAACTTGATAGATTGTAGCTTTTTAAAATGTAACCTAAGTAATCTTAAAGTAAACTACAGCAAATTTTCAGGAATTGTTTTTGAAGACGGAAAATTGATCGGTATTGACTGGACAAGAGCATTCTGGGGTGATTATCAACTTGATGTTCCGTTAAAATTTTACAGATGTAATGTTAGCGACTCCTCATTTTTTGGGCTTGATCTTAAAGAAATTGTTATTGAAGATTGTAAGGCTTTTGATGTGGATTTCAGAGATGGAAATTTTAATAAAGGTGAATTTACATCTACAGATTTTTCAAATAGTCTTTTTGGTGGTACCGATATCTCAGGAGCAGATTTAACAAGCGCTGTGAACTATAACATCAATATATACAATAATAAGCTTAAAGGTGCAAAATTCAGCAAATATGAAGCTGTAAGATTGTTAGATAGTTTAGAGATAGAACTTATATGATTTCCATCTTTATATTCAAATAAGAAGACAAAATAAATTTATTATTGTACGAAGTTTAATCTTACCATTAGATTATCTCCCAATCGATAATGCTGGGTCAAACTTACCCGATACAATTGGACTTTGAGCATTTCTTGTTGCTCTTCTGACTTTTTGTGAAATATATGGCATTAATTCACCAAGATTTACATTTTTATCCTTATTATAATCAGCTTTGCCTTTTAGACCCTGAAGCAGAAAATATGTAAAAACCCCATGCCCTTTACCCCATTTACTACTTTCCTGGGACATCTGTTTATCATCTGATGCACTTATTACACAAACCCCATCTCCTATTTCAGATAAGTTCTGGAATCCTGCATTTATTTTATTTATTTTTAATCCCCTGTTACTTCTTCGGGCAATTTCGAATGTTTGCCCAACACCTCCTGAATGGCAGGCATCAGCTATAATTACCACTTTTTTAGCTTTAATAAATCTTTTTATCGCTGTCTCGATATCCCACATGGGAAATCCACTCGAAGCAATATCATCATATTGAGCATCATAGGGGAGTAAAAACAGGTTGTTTGTGGAATCAGGAGAATCTGGTGATCCATGCCCTGCGAAATAGATGGTAACGATATCTTCTTCAAGTGCTCTTTTTAACCATGTGAAAAGAGCATTTCTAATATTTCGACCTGTTGCTTTTTTATCAGTTAATATCAAAACCTGAGAAGGTGGATATCTCCCTCCCTTTGAAGATGTAAGCCATGAGTAGAATGCTATTGCATCTTTTTTCGCATACCTTAAAGAAGGGATGTGCGAATCTTCATACTCTGATATTCCAATAACAACAGCCCACCTTTTGCTTTGAACATTTACATTTTTAGCTGTTTCTTTCTTATCTGCAGCTATAAAGTTTCCCCCCATTATTGAGGATAAAGCATATGCTATTTTTGGTGGTTTTTTTGTTACAGTTATCCTGTTTATATCAACCCTCACCTTTGTTTGTAAAACAATTCCAACTTTCTTACCAAACATTTTCTGATAAGGAATTTCATTTACAATATGCCCGTTTACATAAAACCTGTATTTGTTACCCGATTTTTCAACAGCAAGAGAATTTTTAGCATTCTTCTTTTTAACATAACCTGAACTGGTCCAATCAAAGATGTCGTGTAGTTTATTATCTATCCATTTTCCAGCTACATACGAACCATTTCCACTTATTCCAAAATAAAAACAATTCTTAGTATTTTTTATACCCCAGGCAATACCATACACATTATTGTTTTTTCCACTTACTTTTTCAAGCTCAACCTCAATTTTATAATCACCTGTTTCATCAAAGTCTGGAATAGTATCAGGCCAGGCGAAAGTGACCCCTTTTTCTGATTTTTTTCTAAAGATGAATTTTCCATTCTGAATTTTTTTAAAATAATCTTTGCTATCTTTTTCATCCCACCCATGTCTGTTTGTCTCAAATTTTTCTTCAAATATTTTTACATTTTTCAGGTTATTCAGTGACCATCCGGAACGACTTAGATTAACAACGGCTTTTTTATATTCTCCCTTTGCAACATTTGCTTCAGCAATTTTAAGATATGTGGATCTTTCACTAAATCCATATTTTGTTGAAAGCTTCTGGTATGAATAATAGTAACCCTTTTCAAGAACAACAGATAGAATTTCATTTTGTATATCTTTAATATTTGGTAGTTTCTCAATTAATATACTGTCATACTCAACTTCTATTTTACTATTAACATGAAAGGCAATTTTATTACCTGATAAATCACCATATTTGATCTTATTAACAAATCTGTCATTTATAAATAGTTTATATAAATTACCATTTTTTTCTATTGTAATCTTATTAGCAGAGTTCAGCTTATTAATATGGGATGACTGGGTCCAACCTATATAGTTCTTAAATTTACCTTTACGTGATCCCCCAAAATAGTATTGTCCAAAACCATTAATCCCAAATTCACAGTAGTTGCTAACGTCTTTAAGGCCCCATGAAACAGCATATCCGAAATTATTAACTCCACTGATTTTCTTCATTTTTACTGTGATACGATAATTAATATCTTTTTCCAATTTAAAGGAAGGCCATGTAAAATAAGAATTTTTACTTTTGTGATTAAAATAAAATTTACCATTTTTTACACCATAGTCTACATCTGCATCATCTCTTTCAAGCCAGTTATTCCTGTTACTAATGAAATCATCGCTAAATAAAATTTTCTGATTCTTTTTGAGATATACTCTTTCAGCTGAATCAAAATCTTTCTTTGATATATAAATATCAAAAAGTTTTTGAAAGTTAGAGGAGCGCTCTTCTCCTGTAAGATTTTCACAAAAGTTTTCAAGTCCTTTTAAATTATTATTTTTAATCATTTCATCAGCAATAGTGTCAGGAGTTTTTTTTGAACAGGAGGTTAAAATTATTAAAAAAGAAAATAAAACTAAATAAATCAGATATTTGAATTTCATCATTTTGCCCTCATTTTAAGAAAAGCTTTATATTTGTATGAAAATCTTCTTAATTAATTTAATCAAACTTTGATATCTAAAATTTCAAGTATTTGATGCGTTAGCATACATAATAATTTTAGAAAATGAAATATTTCACATAATTATAGAATAATATTTTGTGATGTTGAATCAATGCCCTACAGATAGTCTGATTTAGATCTTCAAAATTTTCAAATAAAGCAGCGAATTGTCCACATCCTGAGTCCTATACCTCTTATCCCGCAAGAAAATTAACTACATTTGGCCTTAGGTTTATCTCCATCTAAAAAAGTCTAAATAAGTTCTTTAGACTTTAATAAAATAGCTTTATGCATCTTTGAATATCACTTATAATAACTGTATTTGTTCATATAGATCTATGTATAAAATAATAAGTATTGCTTTTTATAGACACCAAAAACCTTAGAAACAGGAATATATGCTATGACTGGGTTTACAACATCATATGGTGTGAAGCTACCATGGATAATATATGGAACCGCATGGAAGAAAGAGCAAACAAAAGATCTTGTGATTGAAGCTTTAAAAGCCGGTTTCAAAGGCATAGATACAGCATGCCAGCCTAAACATTATAATGAAGGTATGGTTGGAGATGCCATTACAAGCTTTAAAGAACATGGTCTTAAAAGAGAAGATATCTACATTCAGACTAAATTCACACCACTTGCCGGACAAGATACAACAAGCATTCCCTATGACAAGAATGCATTGATTTTTGATCAGGTCCTGCAATCTTTTGAAAAATCCAAAGAAAATCTTAAAACTAATTATACAGATACCCTGATAATGCATTCCCCTGTTTTTCCCCACTCACTTTTTATGGAGGCATGGAGTGCAATGGAGAAAATATACAGAAGAGGTGGTGCTCGACAGTTGGGTATAAGTAACTGCTATGAGACCAAGACACTTGAAAGGCTTTATAAAGATGCAACTGTAAAACCAGCTGTTTTACAAAACAGATTTTATCAGGAATCAGGTTATGATGTGGAATTGCGTAACTTTTGTTCAAAAAGCAAAATTTTATATCAGAGTTTTTGGACCTTAACTGCAAACGGACATATATTAAACAGCTATTTAATAAAAGATATTGCTAAAAAATATGACAAAACAAAACCTCAGATATTTTTCAGGTACCTAAACCAGTCAGGAATTTTACCTTTAACAGGGACCTGTTCTGTTCAGCATATGAAGGAAGATCTACAGGTTTTAGAGTTCGAACTATCTAAAGAGGAACTAACAGCAATAGACTCAATTCTTTTTTAGTAGAATTAATTTGGAGATATCACTTTCCGGTTAAACCTATCCACCTATTGAGTGCATTTTACTTACTATTTTATCCGGAGAACTATCCAAAAGATGCTTTTTCTGTTTAAAAGATGCAGCTTTCAAAAATACCTTTGTAAGTTCATCATCACTTAACCCATCTCTTAAAGGTTTTATAATGTTTATTTTGTGATCTGAAAGTAAACATGGTCTTAGCATTCCACTTGCTGTAAGCCTCAACCTGTTACAATTACTGCAAAAATGTTTACTGATTGGGCTTATAAAACCAATTTCACCCTTAGCACCTTTAAACTTAAATCTCTCAGCAGGCCCATCTCCAGATCCACTTTCAACCTCATGAAGCTGTCCAACAGATTCTATTCTGGATCTTATCTCAGGTGTCAAAAGATTTCCATTAATATCCTCACCCATTGGCATATACTCAATAAATCTTATATGAAAAGGATATTTAAAAGTAAGCTCCGCAAAACTGGTAAGTTCATCAAAGTTTAGATTTCTTATTGCAACCACATTTATTTTCAAAGGATTAATACCCTTATCATGGGCAGCCATAATACTATCCCAGACCTTACCAAAAAGATCCTTACCAGTTGTTATTTTATATCTTTCAGGAGTTAGAGTATCTAAGCTGATATTAAGCCTATTAATACCAGCACCAATAATTTTATCGAGATTCTCTTTTAAATATATTCCATTTGTTGTTAGTGAAAGGTCTTTGATACCCTCAATTTCAGAAAGTTTATTCAGGAAATCATAAACACCTGCTCTTAAAAGGGGTTCTCCTCCGGTGATTCTGATTTTTGAGACACCTAAACCTACTGATAACCGGACCAGCCTTAGTATCTCTTCATATCTTAAAATTTGATTATGGGGGATAAATTTAACCGAATCGTTTACACAATAAAAACACCTTAAATTACATCTATCTGTGAGCGATAATCTAAGATAATTTAAAACACGATTGTGACTATCTGTAAGTATTTCCATATTATATAAAGCCCTGCTTTTTCAGCAATCTAAAAAAAGCAGAGCTTGAAAAAGTTTTTTTATATCAACTGTAGAACTTTAAAATAGCATCTGTCAATCCGGGAATTGTAAAAGCTTCCGCTTCAGTAGCTATTTCAAAATTAAGATCTCTTGCAGTATCAGATGTAATCGGTCCGATACTTGCGACCTTAAGACCATTTATAAGTTCATCAAAACGTTCTTCTGGTATCATTCCCTTAAAGTTCTTAACTGTTGAAGAACTTGTAAATGTAACCATATCGACATTTCCACTTTCAAGTTCTGAAAGAAGCAGGTCTTTGTTTTCATGAACTGTTACTGTTTGATAAGAAGCAACATCATCAAGTTCTGCTCCCATTTTTGTCAGCTCTTCAGGAAGAACAGATCTTGCTTCTAATGCTCTTGGAAGAAGAATCTTTTTACCTTTAACATCAATATTTTCAAATGCCTCAACAACAGCTTCTGCTCTGTATGTTTTTGGGATTACATCACTCTTTATACCATAATCCAAAAGCTTTTGAGATGTTGCAGGACCAATTGTGGCTGTTTTAAGATTCCCTAAGGCTCTAACATCCAAACCATTTTCAAATAGTCTGTCGAAGAAATATTTAACACCATTAACACTTGTGAAAATAAGCCATTCGTACGTTTCAAGATTTGAGATAGCATCATCAAGTGGTTTTTTATCATCCGGATCCACAACTTTAATTGTTGGGCATTCAATGCACTCTGCGCCTGAATCTGTCAGAAGCTTAACGAGGTCACTCGCTTGCTCTCTTGCCCGTGTAACAATGATCTTCTTTCCGAAAAGAGGTCTGTCTTCAAACCATTTAAGAGTATCTTTCAGAGTTACAACACCACCAACAATTATTATGGATGGTGATTTAATTTTAGCTTTTTCAACAACATCAACTATATTTGAAAGAGTTCCTGTTACAGACCTTTGTTTGGTTGTTGTTCCCCATCTCACAAGAGCTACAGGAGTTTCGGCATCTTTCCCATTTTCAACAAGCTTTGTTGCGATATTACCAAGGTTTTTAACACCCATAAGAAAAACAAGGGTTCCCTCCATCTGTGCTAAAATTTCCCAATTGAGGTTTGAATCTTTCTTGGTAGGATCTTCATGTCCTGTTATGATTGAAACTGATGATGTAAATCGTCTGTGAGTAAGTGGAATTCCAGCATAAGCAGGAGCTGCGATTGCAGAAGTTACACCAGGAACTATTTCAAAAGAACAACCTGCGTCAAGCAGTTCTTCTGCTTCTTCGCCCCCTCTACCAAAAATAAAGGGATCTCCTCCCTTAAGCCTTGCTACAGTTAGTCCGTTTTTTGCTTTTTCGACGATCAGATCGTTAATTTTATCCTGTGTAAGAGTGTGATCACCACCCTTTTTACCAACATAGATAATCTGGGCATCGCTTCTTGCATAATTTAAAAGTGTTTTAGAAGCCAGATAATCATAAACAACCACATCAGCACTTTGTATACACTCTTTTCCCTTAACGGTAATTAGTCCAGGATCACCAGGACCTGCTCCAATCAAATATACTTTTCCGGTTTTATTCTGCATCTGCTATCACTTTCTTTAAAATTTCATCGGCGCCTTTTTCAAGTAGCCTGTTCGCAAGTTCAGTTCCTGCACTTTCACAGGCATCCTCCGGTGCTGAAATAAAATCTTCAACTCTTTCCTTACCATCAAGATCGCAAACAAGCCCTTTTAGGGTAACCTTACCATCTTCAATTGTTGCATGTGCTGCAACAGGAATCTGGCAACTTCCTTCAAGCCTGTTCAAAAATGCACGCTCACAAAGCACAGCCACTCGGGTATCATGGTGATTCATCTTATCCAGTATAGGGGCAACTTTGTCATCATTTAATCTTGTTTCAACACATAACGCTCCCTGACCCACTGCTGGTAACATTGTGTCATGATCAATATATTCAGTTATAACTTCTGAAAAACCAAGGCGATGAACTCCTGCTGCTGCTAAAATAATCGCATCCATCTCTCCATTTTTCAGTTTTTTTATACGGGTATCAATATTACCACGCAGAGCCACTATTTTAAAATCCGGTCTTTTTTTATAAAGTTGAGAAGATCTTCTCAAACTGCTGGTTCCAACTGTGGCTCCTTCAGGAAGCTCGGAAAGTTTTAGACCATCTTTTGAGATAACAACATCGGATGGATTTTCTCTATCAGGAATTGCTCCAATAGTAAGGCCTTCCGGGAGTTCTGCAGGCATATCCTTCATGCTGTGGATAGCTATATCTATCCTTCCGCTTAAAAGAGCCTCTTCTATCTCTTTAACAAAAAGCCCTTTCCCTCCCACCTTTGCAAGTGGAACATCAAGAATTTTATCACCCTTTGTTTTAATAATCTCAAGCTCTACAGTCATCTCCGGGAAATTTTCAAGAATTGTATCTTTTACCCAGTTTGCCTGCCAAAGAGCTAAACTACTGCCTCTTGTTCCGATTCTAATTGTATTATCCATTTATCCACATGTGCCACAGCTACCCGCTGTGCATCCTTGGCAAGATGAAGTTGAAGCCGAAGAGGAAACTGTTTGTCCACCAGCAGATTTGCTAACAAAACCACATGCTGACATTAATTTTCTCACATTGTCTGTTTTACACTCCGGACATTCCGGTCGATCCCCCGATTTTAGAATAAGGTATTCAAAGTCCTTATCACAACCGTTACACTTAAATTCATATATTGGCATAACAAACCCCATTTTTTTATACTGGTATTTCAAATAGCTCCAAAACCTGAAAAAATACTGATTTTGATCTTTGACAAAATAATCACTAATAGGACTAAATCAACCAGTTCTTATACCATATAACAAGATTTTTTAGTAATCTTCATAGATTGAGGAATTACAGGTTATCCGTTAGAATGAAAGGAATTAACTATTCTCAATTTAAAACCCTATACAATAAAATTTAAAAAGATTCCGGGAAAAGCTTCCTGTCAACAAGATCACATAAAATATGCATAAGTGTGATATGGGTTTCCTGAATTCTTGCAGTCACATCAGACTGAACTGAAAATGCTATGTCTGATAGTCCCACTATTTTACCACCACGCCCACCAACTCCGAAGTTTATAAGTCCCTTCTCTTTTGCTACCTCAAATGCTTTAACCACATTGGGTGAATTTCCGCTGGTACTTATACCAATCGCAATATCATCCTTCTGACCAAGAGCAAAGATCTGCTTACTGAATATTTCATCAAAATGGTAATCGTTTCCAATACTTGTAATTATCGAAGTATCTGTGGTCAGAGCTATAGATGGGAGAGGATGTCTTTCAATTCTAAATCTGTTAACAAACTCAGCTGCTATATGCTGGGCATCTGCTGCACTTCCACCATTACCAAATATGAGAATTTTATGACCGGATGCGATACATTGAGCCATCATTTCAGCACCCTTAAGAATTAAATCAATATTTTCACTGATATATTTTTCTTTCACTTTAATACTATCTTCTAAAATATCTTTAATTATTTTTTCCATTATTTATCCCCTATTCTATGCTGATTTTAATCTCAACTCATCTATATATTCTGAAACATCTTCTCCAAGAGATGATGCCGTTTCAAACTCTTCTAAAGCCTCGTCATTATCCTTATTTACATAAAGCAGTTTTCCAAGTCTTTTCCTGAAAAGACCATTATCAGGCTCTATGGCAACACTGTGCCTTGCAAATGTTATAGTAATATCAATATTTTCTTCAATCTGGAAAAACAGTTCACTCAAGAGAGATAAAGCCTGACCATTATTTGGAGATAGTTTGACAGCCTTCTTACAGCTTTTAACAGCTTTTTTAAAAGAGCCTTTTGCAAACTGGCATTCCGCAATATAGTAGTATGCTAATGAAGATTCTTTTATCTGTGATGCAGAATTCAAATAATCAGCTGCTTTATCAATATCATTTTCTTCAAAATAGTGTTTCCCAAGATGGAACTTAACCTCATAAAGATTATGTTCAAAAGAATCTGCTTTTAAAAAATATGAAAGAGCATTAGAACTATCCCCAACCATTGAACAGATAAGACCTGCATTATGGATTGCCATAACTTCATTTGGATCAAGGTTAATAGCTTCTTCAAATTCTTCAAGAGCGTCTTCAGCTCTGTTTTGAATTCCATAACAAATGCCTAAACTGTTTCTCACATTTACATTATTTGGGGAAATTTTAATGGCATTTTCAAACTCTTTTATCGCAAGATCTATTTTCCCCTCCAGATAGAACTTATCTCCGCTAATGTTTAAGCTTACAGCATCAAACGAAACAATTGAATTTCCTTCAAAAAAGTAGGAATGTTCAAGTGCTTTGACAGAGTTATTAATGATCACATCCTTTTCAAAAGAGAGTTCTGGATAGTGGGCTATCCCTATGGAAACAGTTTCAGGTCTTATCTTTGACAGGTCACCCCTTATCTTTTTAGCTATTTTTATGGCTTTTGCATTGTTTTTATCAGGAATAGTTAATGTAAAAGTATTTTTCTCTAATAAACCCCAAAAACCACTTCGATCAGCACAAATATCATTAACAATAGTCGCAATATCAGCAAGAACCTGCTGGCAAATCTCAGAATCAGGCATTGAATCTGTATGTACAGAAATAACGCTGAATTTTTCTAAACATGATGTAAATTCTGACCATTTTAATAATATGCCATCTCCCGATAAAAGGTCAGGGAATTTAACATTTAAAAATGAAGTATCAATGCAATCATCCGGTACTTCAAACACTTTATTTTCAGATTTTGAAACAAGAAACTCTTTAGTTGAGGTTTTCTCTTTGTATAAAATGCTCTCTTGCATTTAAAATCCTCTTAAATTTTTTTTTCTAAAATATTAGCAACTGCATTATTTATTGATTCAACTTCTTTATCACTTACAGTTCTTAGATCTAAAAGGAAATTATCATTTTCGATTCTCCCTATTACAGATGGTTTTGAATATCTCATTTTTTTCTCTATGTATGAGGCTGATTTGCCTGGTACTTTGATAGTAACAGCACTGCTTGGAAGTAGCATTAATGGAAGAGAGCCACCTCCTGCTTTTGACTGGGTATCACAGGTTGACACCTCTATTTTATCCCCATATTTTTCAGTAAGTATTATAGAAACTTTAGCAGCCCTGGCTTCTATTTCGGCCTTTTTCATAAAAAGCATTTTAAGTGTTGGTATTTCAGATACAGCGGCTCTTTCATCCCGATAAAAACGCATAACTATTTCAAGTGCTGCAAGAGTCAGCTTATCTATCCTGACTGCACGGGTAAAGGGATTTTTTTTTATTTCATCAATTATCTCTTTTTTACCAATAATTATGCCGGCCTGTGGACCTCCAAGGAGCTTATCACCACTAAAGGTAATCAGATCAACACCTGCTTTTACAGATTCCTGTACAGTTGGCTCTTTTTGAAGTCCATATTTTGAAAAATCCACGAAAGTACCGCTTCCCAGGTCCTCCATGACCGTTATCGATCGTTCTTTTCCAAGGGAGACCATCTCTTCAAGAGACAAACTGGAAGTAAATCCAACAATACTATAATTACTTGTATGAACTTTAAGTAAAAGACCTGTTTCTTCATTTATCTCATTTTCATAGTCTTTTCTGTGAGTCCTGTTTGTTGCACCAACCTCTTTTAAAATTCCACCACTTTTAGCCATAATATCAGGAATTCTAAAAGATCCGCCAATCTCTACCAACTCTCCCCTTGAAACGATAACCTCTTTACCACTTGCTATTGTTTCAAGGGCCAATAGAACCGCACTTGCATTATTATTGACAACCATTGCAGCTTCGGCTCCGGAAATTTCGCAGATGATATCCTCAACTATGCTGTATCTTGACCCCCTTTTACCTGATTCTATATCAAATTCAAGGTTCGAATAACCTGAAGCTATATCAGACATGTGTTTAAGAGCAGCCTCTGGAAGAAGAGATCTTCCAAGGTTTGTGTGAACAACAACCCCTGTTGCATTTATAAGATTAACAAGATTAGGTGTTGTTTTATCCTGAACCAGATCCTGAATTTCACTTTGTAATCCATCTATACTAACATCTTCACCGGCTAAAATAAAAGCTCGTTTTTTTTCAATAATCTCTCTGATTGATGATGTTAAAACCGATTTTGGTATCTCTTTATAAAAATCCTGCTCCCCAAACTCTTCAAGAAGATTGTCCACTCCGGGAAGCAATTTAAGCATATTTTTCTGTTCATTATTTAGTTGCATTGTTTTCCTTATTTACGTGAGCAAATCAACTGTTTTCGATGGAATCATCTCAACAATTTCAGGTATTGAATCCATTGTTAAGTTTAATGATTTAAGGCAATATTCAAGTGATTTTGGTTTTTGATCTGCAAATACCCCTCTGCTAAATCTCTCCATAATAAAATCTGCAATATAGATTATATTTACCAACTCTTTATTTCTCTGTGCTTTCTCAGGATCATGATGATACATTATTACATCGACAAGTGGGGATGGAAAATTCCAGCTCTTTGCAATTTTTTTCCCAATTTCCAGGTGGTTAATTCCAAAAACATTATTTTCCACAGAAGCGATAGCTTCACTTTTCTCAAATTCTCTATAGAAAAATGGCTTTGACTTGTTAAAGAACTGATCCAGCATAACCCCGCCTAAGTCATGTAAAAGCCCCGCCGTATAGGCTACTCCTGGCGATACTATTTCTGTTTTTTTTGCAAGACCTTCTGCAATAGCTGAAGTTCCAACGGCATGATGAAATAATCCACCCATACAAAGTGAATATCCGGAACTGGACTGATTATAAAATTTCTTAACACTATTTGAGATAATAATTTTTATCAGTTTGTCCATACCAATTATTGAGAGAGCATCATCTAAAGAATCGATCTCTCTCTTCATTGCAAAAAAACTTGAATTGCAAAGCTTAATAATTTTAGCTGTTATTACCTGATCTTTTTTCACCTCTTCTGCAATATTTTCTATACTGTAATATCCATCATTTACCATTCTTAATATTTTAAGAGCAACCTGAGGAATTGGCTGTAGTTTTTCAAATGCATAATCAATCTCTTCCTTTGCCGGAATTTTGTGTCCAGCACCTGACATGGTATAAATTGTTTTTGGAGTAATACTAAATTCACCGCAACTCATATCCAAAGACAGGTTACATGAAAAAAATCCACCTGTTTCAGATTTAATAACAGATATATTCTGCTGTGCCAAAATACCTTTAACAATTTCAATTGTTCTGCCGCCAATATCCAGGTTTATATCCTGCATGCTAACAGGACCCACAAGAGCCCCACCTGCAATAACCACCTCAAGGTTTTCAAAAGCTGAACCTTGTTTTACAAGCTCATTAAGAAATATTGGAAGTGCAGTAGTTGCAAATTTTGCGGGTTCATCCACATGGGTGTATGAGATTGGTTCCGGGAGCAATATATGCAAAAGCCCGCCAGATCTGTTTTTTTTATCATATGCTGCAACACCAACACAGGTTCCTAAAAGAGATTCATAGACTACTGATTTTTCAGTTGAAACGACAAATGACCCTGAAAAAATATGTTCTCTTTTCATTCTTATAGTATTTTTTAATGCCATTTATTCTCTTCCAGTTAGACTTTTAGGATATCAATCTTAAATTATCTCCCATAATCCATATATATTACAATGTTTTTATACAACTATTATTAAAAACATTGGCTATTGATTGTTTATATATTCTGTTTAATATGCTAAAAAACATGCAAAATCAAAGTTTTAGATTACAAAAAAAGAGGCCAAATGAAAACACCAAAAGATTATATAATTTTCCCACTGGATTTTGAAAACATTGATCAGGCAAGATCATATGTAAAATTATTACATGAAAAAGTTGGTATGTTTAAAGTCGGCTTAGAGCTTTTTATTGCAGAAGGTCCCTCTATAGTCGATATGATTAAAAATGAAAGTGACGTTGATATCTTTCTTGATCTGAAACTCCATGACATACCAGCAACTGTCGCAAAAGCTGTGAAAAGTGTATCAAATCTTGGAGTAAAGTTTTTAACTGTCCACTGTGGTGAATCGAAAAAGATGCTTAAACAGGCTGTGGAAGCAGCAGATAACAAAGTTGAAATTCTTGGAGTTACTGTTCTTACCAGTGTGGCCTCAAATGATATTGAAGAAAGTGGTTTTAAAAAGGAGTATCATTCGGATGTGAAACAACTGGTTCTTAAAAGAGCAGGTATGGCAAAAGAGTGTGGATGCCCCGGAATTGTTTGCTCCGGGCAGGAAACGCCTGCTCTAAAAAAAGAGTTTGGCGATGGTCTGAAACTAATCACACCTGGAATCAGACCTTCATGGAGTTCAAAAGATGACCAGAAAAGAATTGTCACTCCAGCAGAAGCTATAAAAAATGGTTCCGATTATTTAGTAATTGGAAGACCCATAAGATCGGCAAATGATCCAATTAAAGCTGCTGAGAAAGTTGCTGAAGAGATTGCAGAGATCTAAAAAAAGAAAGCCGGAAAAAGTCCCCTCTTTCCGGCTCAAAACCCTTCTCTCACAAGAAAAGTCAATGTCTGTATTTTTTTTTTACAAAATAAATAAGGTTCCGTCAATTTCAAAATAAAAAAAAATAATTTTAGTAGTTACATTTCAGTTTTTTATGTTGTTTTATCAAAAATTTGTTATCTTAATTAAATCATGGAAGAACTTAAAAGAACCATAATCGCTCTTGCTTCACCTGCCAGGGAGCAAATAAAACTATACCCTGAGTTTGTATGTATTGGAGATGAGCTGGTACTTGATTTTGATGAAGCTTACAAAGAAATTAAAGAACCTGCATTTAATCCTGAACAGAAAGGTGCTTTAGAAGAGCTTGATCAGTTTTTAGAAAGTCATGCAGGTCCTGAATTTGAAGAGATGTATTTGGAAAGAGACTCACTTTTTAAGGATATGCGTTGGGTAAAGATTCGTAATTTAGCTCATAGAGTTATTGAAGCCATGGGTTGGAATTATGAGAATCCAGTAGGACCAGATGCTGTTTATTTGGGAAAAAAGAATAAAAATATTCGGGAATAATTTCCAGAGCTTGCCTGTAAAGTTAATTAATTTACCGGTAAAATCCATATTCAAAGCTTCAAATTATCACTTACCAACCTTATTCATTTTATTTTTTATTTAATCTGTCTGTATTTGCAGGTTATTTGTCATTGTACTCAAGCCGGTTTTCTGGAATGATCTTTTTAAGAGGTTGTGTAAAAAATGCACTTTTGCTCAATTTCTATTTGTGACAACCTCTTTAGGAGACAGTTATGGAGAATAAAAAAGTTATACAGGTCATTTTCAATGGTTCACAAATCCTCGATATTACAGGCCCCATGGAAGTATTTGCACAGGCCAATGAGATTTTATCAAAAAATGGAGATTTTTTCTATGACCTCTCACTTATATCCCATAAGAAAGGGCCCGTATCAACGTCATCAGGTTTGAAGCTGTTGGCCGAAAAGGATTTCAAATCATTTAACAGTAGCAATTTACTGGATACATTGCTGATTGCAGGTGGAAATGGAGTGTATCAGGCAAGGTTTCAAAAGGATTTGATTGATTTTGTCAGGGAGCATGGGAAAAATGCCATGCGCATCGCATCCATCTGCTCAGGAACTTTTATTCTTGCCGAGGCTGGTTTGCTGGATGGAAAACAGGCTACCACCCACTGGTCTGTAACTGAAAAACTGGCTCTGGAATATCCTGAAATTGATGTAAAGCCGGATAATATTTTTATCCGTGATGGTAATATATATTCATCTGCGGGTGTAACTGCAGGTATAGACCTGGCCCTTTCTCTGGTTGAAGAGGATCATGGACGCAAAATAGCTCTTGAGATTGCAAAACAGCTTGTTGTGTTTATGAAACGTCAGGGCGGACAATCCCAGTTCAGTACAACACTGATCGGGCAATATGCTGCCAGAGGAGTTTTAAAGGATATACTCAAATGGATTAAACAGAATCCTAAACAGGATATGTCCGTTGATGCTCTTGCTTTAAGGTGTGCTATGAGTGAACGGAACTTTGCAAGAGTTTTTAAGCAAGAGGTTGGTATGACACCGGGAAGATATGTTGAAAAAATGCGTGTGGAATATGCTGCTGAACTGATCGAAAGTAGAGGTGATGATTTTCACAAAATTGCGAGTACAAGCGGATTTAGTAGTGATGAGATGATGAGAAGAGCTTTTATGCGCCAGCTCAATGTACTGCCCAATTCATACCGAAAACGATTTGGAATAAAGAGGAGAGAAGAGAAATGAACAGAAAAAACCTAGCAATACTGATATTTGATGATGTGGAAGTTATGGATTTTGCAGGACCCTTCGAGGTCTTTTCAGTGACAGATGAACTCAGTAACCATGAACTTTTAAATGTGTATACTGTGGGTCAAAAAGCTACTATACGAGCCAAAAACGGGCTTAAGGTTGTACCGGATTACTCTCCCAAGAATTGTCCTGCGCCGGATTATCTTCTTATTCCAGGTGGATCTGGAACCCGTCCATTACTGAAAGATGAGAAACTCCTGCATTGGATAGTTCAAATTGCAGAAAATTGTGAAAATGTACTATCTGTTTGCACAGGTTCTCTTGTTCTTGCCAAAGCAGGTCTGCTTAAGGGACTGAAAGCGACCACTCATCACGAGGTAATCGGGGAACTTGAAGAGATGGCTCCTGAAACGGAAATCGTTAAAGATCAGCGTTTTGTGGATAATGGAAAAATACTCACATCGGCTGGTGTGGCTGCGGGTATCGATATGTCTTTATATATGGTAAGTCGTCTCTACGGAGAGGAGATGGCTGTAAAAATAGCTAAATACATTGAGTATAGAGTAACTAATAATTAGATTTTGACTGAAATTCAGATTATAAAAACTTTTAGTTTTATAAAATCTCTGCATTTGAAAAAATAACGAACCAGCTCGTTTATAAAAAGCTTTAATTTATAAACATTACAACAGTTTTTTTTGTAACACTCTGTTGTTTTTGTTTCTTTTTAAAACAATTCAGATGTTTTGTTTTTTAAAACAACGATAAGTAGTTCGGTTAAAACAAAACTAAAGCCTTTTGTTTTATAGGCAGTGCCTTACAACTATAATTCGAAATTATAAAATATTCATGATTAGATTACTAAGAGGGCCTAAACCCTCTTGTAAAATATATTAGAACTCTTTAATACTTAAACAATCCAACTATATCATTTAGCTTAATAGCCATATCTTTAAGATCTTCAACACTTGCTGCAACCTGATCACTGTTTTGAGAGATCTCATCTGCAGCTGTATCCATTGAAGCAAGATCTTTTGTTATTTCGTTTAGAGCTGTTGAGCTTTCAGAAACATTGTTATTTACATCTCCAATTCCACTTGAAACCTGACTTACATTTTCAGATATTTCAGTTGTGGCAGCTGATTGTTCCTCAATTGCAGTTGCAATAGTAGTAATTATACTGTTTATTTCATCCATTATTCCTGAGACATTTTGAATCTCAGAAATTGTTTCATGAGTTGTTCCCTGTACGCCTTCAATCTTATTTCTAATTTCACCAGTCGCTGAAGCTGTTTGGGATGCAAGTTCTTTAATTTCATTTGCCACAACGGCAAAACCCTTTCCTGCTTCACCAGCTCTTGCAGCTTCAATTGTAGCGTTAAGTGCCAGCAGGTTTGTCTGGTCTGAAATATCTGTGATAGCATCAGTAACTGTTGATATTGCATGAACAGAAGATCCAAGCTCATTCATCATATCGGACGCTCCCTTCATTTGAGTCAGTGCAACATTTGAAACACTTCTTGCTCTTTCTGAATTTTTTGCTATTTCATTTATTGTAACTGTCATCTCTTCTGTGGCTGTTGCAACCACATGCGTATTATGATCTGTTTGCTCCATAGTTGCTGCCACAGAAACCATATTACTACTCATCTCTTCAGATGCGCTCGCTACAGTATTTGCAAGCAGCGATGAATCTTTTGCACCAGATGCCATTTTTTGCGCAATACCTAAAAGTTTTGCTGATGAATCATCCACAACAAAAACATTAGCTGCAAGATCTTTTATTATACCCTGAAGATTGTTGATAAACTTGTTAAACCATTTAGCAAGGTCTCCAAGTTCATCATTTGAATCTATTTCAAGTCTTTTGGTAAGATCTCCTTCTCCCTCAGCTATACCTTTAAGCATTGCTGTTGCCCGACCAATAGGCTTTGCAAGTGATGATGCTATGAAATATGCAAGTACAGCAAAAGCTCCGGCCAAAATTATACCAATAACCGCCATGATTGAAAGCATTGAGTAAACCTGTGAAATTACTTCACTCTTTTTTACAAGCCCTACCAATTTCCAGCCAAGATTAGTTGAAGTTACTTTAGCAACATAACTAACTCCATCAATTTCGATCTCAATGTCTCCTTCTTTAACTTCAGCGATCTTTGCAAAGGCAGGAATATTTGACTTGCTCAACTTTTTAAAGATAGTTTCTGGTTTGTCAGGGTTAGCAAGAATAACTCCATCGTCCTGAATTAGCATGACATAACCACTTTTTCCAACTTTAATTGTTTGGATGAAATCAGTCAGCGCATTTAATGTAACATCAAATGCAACTACCCCAATTTTATCACCACTTTTACTTACAGATTGTGCCACACTGATAACGGCATCGCCGGTTGTTGATTTATATGCTCTGGTTACGTGGGGAACTGATTTTGAGACGGCTTGTTTATACCATGGTCTTACTCTTGGATCAAAGCCAGGTGGTAGGGCACTATTGCTGGCCATTGTAAATCCACCAAACTTTGTACCCATATATACTTCAATATAGTTCTTATGGGTTTGGTTAACATTATTAAAAAAGTCCAGAATTTTCTTCTCTACAGAACCAGCTTTATCATATGAAACTGATCCTTTCTCTTTTAGGTTTATAAAAGAGTTAATAGATTCATCAGCCTGGGTTACATCTGGATGTTTTGCCATCATATCAGCATTCTCTTTGATGTCATCAAAAAATATGGAGATAGCTTTTTCAACATGTGAAAGTTCATTTCCTGTGGATATATAAAATTTATCCAGAGAATCTTTTTGAATGTTGTAACCAAGAATAAGACATAGCAGTAGAATTGGAACAATAGCAGAAGCCAGAAAACCAAAAATCAATTTTTTTCGAATAGTCACTCTCATTTTTATGATCCTTACAATATTATTTTAAATCAGGAAAATTTATAGATATTAAGTAATTTTCTGTAATTTTCCTGACAAGTTAGCTTGTATAAATAAAAAAGCGATGAACCATAAATTAGCAAAGTAAAAAAGTAAAACATTTTTTACGAAAAAGCATTTGCTAAAGCATGAGACATTTTATATCTACTTGATTTATTTAAGGATTTAACTTTATTAAAAATTAAGGCTTATTGTCTTTTACTTAAATTGTCAGGACTGAAGAAATTTAAGTATGTATTAATTATTTAGTTATCTACAACCCATCTTTTATCTCAGGTTTTCTATGTAATTTAGTTACATCCAAGAGATATAAGCAATGTAACAATGTTTACTTCTGGGACTAATCCATAATCACAACCGTTACACAATAACAGCTTTGAAATTCATACTTTTTGTAGTAAAAGATTTAAAGGGATGACTATAAAGGACTTAATTATGAAGTTTGGAGTTGGGGACGCATAAGGAGAAAAAAAAATGGTAGGGCGAAATAATCGCCCAAAGTATTAAAATCTAATTTTTCTTCATTTTATTTCTCACTTCTTCAGCCATTGCAAAAATTTCTTTAGCAGTTTTACCATTAAGCTTAGCGCCAACCTCTTTTTGAATCTGCTCTCCACTCTTTTTTCCCATGTTTGAAATTGCTTCTATCATGTAAAGACCGGTAACAGATTCCTGGAGTTTTTTCTGATCCTCAGGAGATAGTTTAACCATCATTTTCTGCATTGATGACGCCATGGTTTCTTTACTGGATGTATCCAATGTGGGATCTCCACCACAAGCTACAAGAAGTAATGAAATTGTTATTAATAGTGCTATAGCTGTTTTTTTCATATTTTTTCTCCTGATTTGGTATTGAAAATGTTATTTTTTAAACCGCCTATCAGTTTTGTTTGTTTTAACCGAACTACTTATCGTTGTTTAAAAAACAAAACAACAGAGTATATTACAAAAAAAAAACTGTTCTAAAACCGGTTCGTTATTTTTTCTAATGCAGAGATTTTATAAAACTAAAAGCTTTTATAATCTGAATTTCAATCATAATTCAAATTATTAGAGGTTCCCATAAATCTGAATCAACTTAAACATCATTATACACATATTATTGAAAATATATATCTATATTATTTACTTCGGGAACCTTTGAAGGTTCTGCATAAATAAATACTTTTTTACATTTATACTGGCTTATATAGCATTCTCCATTTGACTACTTGTCAGAGTATGACGAATTTCAGTAAAAGTTTTTGTATAAAGATAAACTATCTCACCATCTAATTCTCCAAATGAGCGGGATAAGCTAATCACTTTATCCTTATCAATTTTCTGACCATTAAAATATTTTCTTATTTCCCTTACAATGGTGATTCTTTCGATCGTTCCATCTTTTTTCATTTGTTGTTTATAAACAATCAAAAACATTTATTCCGGTTAACATGGACATTAAATTACTGATCCCGGTTTTATATTCAGTCAAAGGACAATTATAATATGGATATTAAAAAGCAAATTCCTGTCTTATCAATGAATATTTATAGTGAAGCCCTAAGAGTTAACGCTTTGGATCTATACAACTACAGTGTAAAATATCGTTTAAAGAATGGATAGAGGATTTGATAGAAGGTTATAAAGGACTTCATGAATACATCGTTATACATGAACCCGCGGTAGGAGATGTGACCCTATTTTGGTTTATTACATCAACCTGAGACTTGCTAAAACAGCCGCACTACGTGCCGCGTCTACTCAGGGAGAGAAGGCATATGAGCATTTAAAAAAGTCTAAATCCTCAGGTTTTTTAAGTGTTCCAATTGCAATATCGCTCATTCTCTGATTTACCTTTAAAAAAGTATTACTAAATAGTTTTAATTAGATCAGGTTTTATGAGCAGGAATATGGTTTTATATTTATAGGCTTAAAACTTGAATTCAAATAAAACTTAAAAAGATTTTATTTGTGGCATAACGCCGTAATTAACCAAAAGAACAATCATAAAATGCTATTGTTAGTTTATAGGATTTGGTTTATTATGTGGGTTATTTTAATATCGTGTATTTTGTAAAACTTCAGAGGAGTGACTATAATTGGCTGATCCCAAGAAAACCCTTGTAGATATTGCTTACGAAAAAATATTTCAGGATATAATGACTTTTAAATTTAAACCGGGAATGAGGCTTGAAGAGAAAACTCTGATGGATGAGTATGATATTGGAAGAACGCCCATTAGAGAGGGTCTTATGCGTCTTGAAACTGCTATGATAGTTGAATCTCAATCCGGGAAGGGTTATATGGTCAAGCCAATAACTCTTCAAAGTACAAAATCCATATTCGAAACACTTTTGATCCTGGAGCATGGTGTGGCTGATCTTGCAATTAAAAGAAACATTGAGCCATATCTGGAGTCAATGGTTAATGCCAACAAGAAAATGGAAGAGGCTGCAAATAATTTTAATCTTTTAACACTGGTTGAGAAAAATCATCTCTTTCATGAGAAATATACTGAATGCTCTGGTAATGAATACCTGATACATGGACTGATAGCGGTTCGCTGTGAAGCAAGGAGGCTTGCATTTCTATCCTATAGTGAAAGAATTGAAGACCAGAAGGCTTTAAGAAAGCATTACAATACAGTTATAAGAGAACATAAAGAGATGGTTATGTATCTTAGTGTAAAGGATTGCGATGCCCTTAAAAAAGTCATTACAAACCATATCAATGCCTTTAAGGAACGAGTAATAAACTACCTTATGAACTGATTCTTAAGTGTTTTTTGTCTAAATATCCAGCAATGTTATTCTATCTATTCCAAGTTTTGAAAAAAACTGATAAGCCGGCTTTAACATAACCATAAGTTTTTGATTAAACTTTTTTTAAAAAGTTTACTGCTTATAGAGTAAAAAAAAATTTGTTATTCGTTTCTGAGCTCTTTCCTGTATTACCCCTAATAACACAACTCTAAAAAGAATAAATATATTTCTGTATTATTTTAATATGTTATAATTCGAATTAGTGTATTATTGTATAAAACTAGAAAAGAAGGAGTACTTAAAATGGATTCCAAATTATTATCGAAAGTTTTAGGTTGGAGTGCCATATTTAATATGGCAATGTTGGTTTTGTGGTCATTAATGTTCTTCTTTGGTCAGGACCTGATTTATTCTATTCACGTAAAGTGGTTTGAACTTTCAAGGGAATCTTTTAATACAATTCACTACTGTGGCATCATTTTCTATAAATTGATCATTTTTACATTTTTTATATTTCCATATCTTGCATTGAGGTTAGTTAATAGATTCTGAAGTTACGGTGAGTATTTTGTCATCATACTCTTTAAAAATATCGATTTGAAAACCACCATTCAAGAAGCTTACGCCATCATGGGTTTCGGCCCATATTTTTGCTTTAATTATCCCTTTATCTTCGTCCACTTCGACTATTTCAAGTTCACCATCTTCGAAAATAACATTATCTGTTATGTTAAAAAAACATCTGACTACAGTTGCGTTTTCCTTCTCAACATTTACACCAAGCACATTGATATCGTATTTATTTACCAGATTTTTCTTAATAGAAAAGGTCACATTGGGATAATTTTCAGAACTGTTACTTAGATCTATAAATGGTTTATATACATTGTATAATAACACCTGCCATTCATCATCCACACTTAAAGCAAAGCCTGACTTGAAATTAAACTCATTATTATTTACAGATCCTTGTAGAACCTTATTCTCAAACAGATTGGTATTTAAACGATTTGAACTTCCTTTGATATCGATAATAAACTCTCCATTTATTTCACTTTTTCCATCTTTTGTTTTTGCCCACATTCTTGCTGTGAGCTTTTTCTTTTTTAAATCTGTTCCGATAATTTCAAGTTCTCCACTTTCGAAAACAGAGGCGCTGGTTTTGTTTTGCCAACCTGTTGCTATTGTCCCTTTTCTCCCTGGATCATATACACCAATTTTATTTATATCATAAAATTTATAGTCTGAATCTTTTTGAACAGAAAATGAGATGTTTGGATAGTTATCATTCTCATCTGATTTGCCGATGTTTATTTTGTCATACTCAACTTCATAACCATAAAGAAGAATTGTCCATTTATTTCTTGGATCAAACAGGTTTTTTAAAGCATATCCTGATTTAAAAACAAACTCTTTTTCTCCAATATGTCCCTGTAGGACCTGATTTTTATGTTTTTCCATTTTTTTGATATCCACTTTATAGGGAATCTCTAATAATTAAATAGCTACAAATATAGAAATATGTAATAAATTCCTATAAATCAATGAAGTGAATCACATACCCTTAAATGAATTACAACTATCACAAAAAAAACAGCTTTAGTAAAAAAATTACATGTTGTATTATTAAAAGATCGAATTGAAGGGCTTGATTATCGATAAAAATCTTATTCTACAAGCGAGCAGGAAACTATGAGAATTACATTTAAAATCATATCTGTTGTAATTTTATTAAATCTATTCGTTCCTTCGTTATTTGCAAACCAGATTCCTTTAATAAATAAAAGAGTTAAGGAGATAGATCGAAGTATTAAAAAAGGAACCTATTCAGTTATTAAAGTAGAGAATATTATAAAAAGTCTTGAAGGAGTTCCACCGACAATCTTTTTTTATTATAAACCTAAAGACGGAAAACTTGTTGCTGTAAAAATCCATGTGGGACATGAAACATGGAGTAAAACATTCTCATACTATTTCGATAGGAGGGAAAAAATCCTTAAATATCTTGAATCGATTGACAGACCTGATAATCCACCAAAAAGGGCTGTGATTTATGATAAAGACAGTAAGGTAATATGGAAAAATATTGATAAACCAAAAATTGGCCCATACAACATTTGGGGTTTCTTTAAAAAAGCTATGCACCATCAAATTGAATTTTCAAAATACTAAACATGAAAAGGTCTATAGTTTTAATCATATTAATAATCTTGTTACTCAGTTCAACTGGTTACAGTTTGGAAGAGGAGTACCATGATCTTGTCATCGACTTTAAAAAATCATTTGAAAGAAGAAGTGAGGTTGTTAAGTACGTTAAGCTTCCTTTTGTCATGGACTATCCAATTCCCGATATAAAAACTGAAGAGGAACTTTTAATAAGATATAAAGAGGTATTTGACCCTAGAATAACCGGTCTTGTTATTCGTTCAAGTTTGAGGAGAGATTGGAAGGCAAAGGGTACTCGTGGAATTACGATGAAAAATGGGATGCTATGGCTTGATTACAACGGCAAAGTTATAAAGATTAATCACCAGACCAAACTTGGAAAAAGGAAGAAACAAAAAATTATTCAGCAATCAAAAAGATTGTTACATTCAAGTATCAGGAAATTTGTATCACCAGTCACAACATGGAAAACCCGAAATTTTAAAATTAGAATAGACAAAATGGGTGGGAATAAGTTCAGATATGTTGCCTGGGCAAACAGCAAAGAGAGAATAGACAAACCCACTCTGATTTTGAGAAATGGAAAAGCATCAAAAGGTGGTGCAGGTGTTTTTTACGTGTTTAAAACTGATACATATATTTATAAATGTTTCTTAAAAGCAATTAAATCAAGCAGAGAAGCTCCTGGAGATCTCAGAGTTTTTAAAAAGAGCAGACTTATACTCCATGAAAAGGCGATAAAAGTTATAAAGCCATAACTCTTCCTTAACAGTAGATTTTTCAATCATTGAATACTTATTAGAAATTCCCATCTATAATATTCATAAATTGTGGCCTGATTAAATTAGCAGCATTTCTGTTAACTGTTCCGGTTACTCTTTTTCGATCCTTTTTATCCAAGTCCTTGAATTCCTCGAAATCTTTTGAGAAATCCTCAAAAATATCCTTACAGAACATACCTAAGAGTTTACCAAACTCCTCTTTTTTTACACTACCTGTTTTTGAGAGAACATTTTTTAATCTGTTTTCAGTAATGTAACGGTTAGCTTCCTCAATTAATATTTTGATGTTTTCAGGAACTTCAGTAAGAGTTCTGTCAATTGTTCTACGTGGTTTTTTCTCTGAAAATTTCTCATTCTTATTTTTTAGTATAACTCTGGACCCTGTTCTAAAAAACCTTTGTGACAATGGTTTAATAACAACTCCTTCACAAATATTATCGTCAATCTCAGGGAGGTTGTGTAAACGCCCGGGAACTGTTGTTGAAAAGGTATTGTTATATTCAAGGCATTCAAGGAGTGATCCTTTTTTCAGAACCGGTATTAGTGGAA
This sequence comes from Desulfobacterales bacterium, assembly GCA_024226555.1. GTDB lineage: Bacteria > Desulfobacterota > Desulfobacteria > Desulfobacterales > JAAELO01 > JAAELO01. The sequence goes on from JAAELO010000198.1 coordinate 125,676, forward strand.
GTTCTGAAAAACTGCATAGTTCAACCATCTCATCAAGTGAAACAAAATCATCATTAATTTTTATGTCAAAAACAGCAAATTCCAGATCAGGGGAGTAATAAACACCTTTTTGAACTCTGCTTGCTTTTGTTTTATCAACATCTTTGTGTGGATAAGTACCGCCGTACAGTTCACCGAAAACAACAATAGAATCGACTTCCATTTTATTTTTTAAATGATTAAAAAGTTCAATTATATTCTTTTCATATTTTAATTTTATGACTTCAGAACCATAAAAATCTTCATTATCCTCTATGAAGCTGGTTCTTTTTGCACATTTTACTATGTTTCCATCATAATAGAATGAAAAATTTGATCCATGAATCTTCTCCTGAACATAATATTCAATGTCGTTATGTTCAATTTGCATCTGTTCCACAAGCTTTTGTCTCTGCACATTTTCAATCGAATTGTATTTCCTGAAAATCATTTCTTTCCTCTGGCTTAATTAATAATTATTTAAAAATAAATACCTTATTTTATTAAATATTTATATGAAATATACCACAACCATAACAATGGTCTTTACCATTGTAAGCTTAGGTGTTATCAGTTCGTATGTTAAAAATATCAGAAAATATGTCCATCCCCCTTTCGGAATTGCAGTATAAAGCTATTAGAGCACAAGGGGCTGGTGGTCAAAACGTGAATAAGGTTTCAACAGCTGTGCATCTAAGGTTTAGTGTTAAAGATTCTACTATCTTAGAAACATACAAAGAAAAGATTTTAAGCTTTAAAGATCATCGAATTTCAAAAGATGGTGTGATAGTTATAAAAGCTCAAAATCACAGAAGCCGGGAAAAAAATATTGAAGATGCAAACAACCGTCTAATTGATCTTATAAAAAAGGCAATTGTTACTAAGAAAAAAAGAAGGGAAACAAGGCCCAAAAGATCTTCTGTAACTAAGCGCCTGGATACAAAAACAAAGCATGGTCATGTTAAAAAAATGAGAAAGAAAGTCGATTATTAATATGAAAGCACTTTTAATTATATCCCATGGTAGCAGACGTCAGGAATCAAATGACGAGGTTAGAATACTTGCAGAAATAATTTATGAAAAAACCAAATTATCTGCAAAAACTAAAATAGATAAAGTTTCCTGTGCTTTCCTTGAACTGACTACACCTTTAATTAATACTGCTGTCTCTGACCTTTCAAATGAAGGGGTTAAAGAGATATTTATATTTCCCTTTTTTCTTGGAGCAGGAAACCATGTTGCTAAGGATATACCAAAGTTAGTAGCTTCTGAAAAAGATAAATACCCTGATATTAGTTTCAAAATAATAACTCACCTCGGCGCCGTTAAGGGGATAAGCGATCTGATATTGGATGAAGTTGAAAGAAACCAATAAAAACCTTAGAGGTTCCCTAAATATTATCCCTATCCTGATAACCAGTTTATAAACCAGACAATTTAAAAAGATTTTTATACAATTCAGAATTAATAGGTCGTTTTTCCCTCTATTCTACTATCTATTGTAAATTAAGCAGGTTCCAGGAAATCTACAATAAATTATAATAAGGAATGTATTGTGAATAGAAGAATCGTAGGAATTGACCTTGCAAGATCTCTGGCTGTTATTGGAATGATAATAGTTAATTTTAAAGTAGTATTCGGACAAAATGGCAGTTGTATTATTCAGAATATTACAGCTCTTTTTGAAGGAAAAGCTGCGGCAACATTTGTTGTATTAGCTGGTGTTGGCATAGCTTTAATATCAAATTCAGCAATTAATAGTAATAACCATGAAAAATACTTAAAAATAAAATCCGGTATTTACAAAAGGGCTGTTTTTCTATTTGTTACAGGACTATCATATATTATTATATGGCCCGCAGATATACTTCACTTTTATGGTTTTTATATGTTGATATCAATTTGGGTTCTTAAGTTTAAAAGAAATTCAATTTTGTTTTTCTCGATTTTCTTAATATTTTCATATCCTTTTTTAATGTTAATTATAGATTATAGTCAGGGGTGGGATTTTAACATGCTTGAGTACTCAGATCTATGGACAATTGAAGGGTTTATAAGAAATCTCTTTTATAATGGTTTTCATCCAGTAATACCCTGGGCAGGATTTATGCTTATAGGTGTCTGGTATGGTAAAATGGACCTCCATGATGATAAAATAGTTAAAAAGTCACTTATCATAAGTTTATTAGTCTTTGTATCACTACAACTAATATCATTTATTACAGTTGATTTTCTTTCAAACGGCAACCTTAACACAAAAATGGAATTAAACAGTATATTGGGTACAGAACCTATGCCACCTTTACCGGTGTATATGATCTCAGGTAGTAGTTTTGCAATTTTGATAGTATCTTTCTGTATTCTGGTTGCAAAAAGGTTTCATAAGAACATTATCATTGATGCTTTTCAAAAAATGGGACAGATGGCACTAACATTTTATGTGGCACATGTTGTTATTGGTATGGGATTAGTAGAGATAATTTATCCTGAAATGGAAGGGGAATTTAATATTACATTTTCATTTTGCTACGCTCTCATATTTAGCTTTCTTTGTATTATCTTTGCAAAATACTGGAGTAAAAAGCAAAAAAGAGGTCCATTAGAACTAATAATGAGATTTTTTACTGGTTAAAAAACAATAAAAATAACAGCATATTGGGAACCTCTTATAAAATATTAGCTCTTAAAAAGAGTCTCTAAAAATATACTTGTTAATTTTTCGGTAGCTGTACAATTCGTGCTTATGTTAAATCTGGAATCTCTAATAATTAGAATTTTTGATGAAAAACAAGGCATAACAAAAAACAACGGGTTGATTTTACTACAGTTTTATTTCTTTTAAAACAACTTAAGTAGTTCGATCAAAAGACAGTTATTAGAGATTTCCATCTGTAAGAAAATTCAGTTTATTAATAATAGTGAGGCTTTTGATGTATAATTTAACTTTTGAAGAAAAATATGAAGCCATTGGAAAGAATGGTTCTGAATATGAGGGAATATTTATTACAGCTGTTAAAACAACAGGTATTTTTTGCAGACCATCCTGCAGAGCAAGGAAACCAAAGAAAGAAAATGTTATTTTTTATGAAAGCACTAAGGAAGCGCTCCAATTTGGTTTCAGACCATGCAAAGTTTGTAAGCCTATGGATAAACTTTCAGAAACCCCTGATTATATTTCTAAGATAGTAAAAGAGTTGCATGAAAATCCATATCTTAGAATTAAGGATTACGACCTTAAACTAAGAGATGTAAATCCTGCGCAGATAAGAAGGTGGTTTAAAAAACACCATAATATGACTTTTCATGGATACCAGAGGATGCTACGTATAAATATTGCTTATAGTAGTATTCAAAAAGGAGAAACTATTACAAACTCTGCGTTCGATAGTGGTTTTGAGTCTTTAAGTGGGTTTAATGAAAGTTATCGGTCTATTTTTGGAGACTCACCAACCAAATCAAATGATAAAACTGTCATAAATATAGTAAGGTTTACAACACCTGTGGGCCCTATGTATGCCTGTGCGACCTCAAAAGGCATTTGTTTACTGGAATTTACTGATAGAAGAATGCTTGAAACTGAATTTAAGGATCTTTGTAAAAGGCTAAAAGCTGTAATTCTTCCAGGTGAAAACAAACATCTTAAGCAAGTTCAGGAAGAGTTAATGGAGTATTTTGATGGTAAAAGAAAGGTGTTTACTGTTGAACTACATACACCTGGTACAGAGTTTCAAAATTCGGTATGGAAAATACTTCAGCATATACCTTATGGAGAAGTCAGATCTTATAAAGAACAGGCGATTGCCATAGGAAATCCGAAAGCTGTTAGGGCTGTTGCTTCAGCAAATGGTCATAATCGTGTTGGAATTATCATACCATGCCACAGAGTTATTGGTTCGGATGGGAGCCTGGTAGGTTATGGCGGGGGTTTGCATAGAAAACAGTGGTTGCTTGATTTAGAAAAAGACAATAAATAATCATAAATATTTTGCTCCTTTTATAATCATCATCCAAAAAATAGTGTATAAACATTAACATTATGTTAAAATTATGAAAATAAAGAGAAGAAGTTTTGGTATTCCCAGCGTTGATGTTTTTTTAACATTTCTTACCTTAAGGGAATTTTTTCTCACGCAGAGATTTTATAAAACTAAAAGCTTTTATAATCTGTATTTCAATAAAAATTCTAATTATCAGAGGTTCCCATTACTTATCAGGTCGATTTTTTTTTAAAGCTTAAAAAGTATTAATACAGTGGAGAACAGTTTATGACTAAAAAAGCACTCTTTTATTTTATTTTATCTTTTTTTGTTTTCAACAATTTTGCTTTAGCAAACAAATTAACAATTGGTTATGTTAATTTTCCTCCATATGAATATCAGGAAGATGGTATACCTAAAGGAATTCTTGTTGAAATTGCAAAAAACATTTTTAATAAAGCCAACATTGAAATACATCTTAAATTCCTTCCTTTCAAACGGGCCTTTAAAATGACTAAAAGCGGTCAGATAGACGGGCTTTTCAATTTTTACAAAACAGATGTAAGAATACCCTTTTTTGATTACACAGAACCAATTATTAAAAACCCCCTTGTATTCTTTGTCCGAAAAGATTCTGTGTTAGAATACTCTAAATTAGAGGATTTAAAAGGCCTTAAAATCGGTGTTATGAGCGGGTATACATATGGAACAAGATTTGATAAAAATAATTTATTTAGAAGAGAACCTACAAATTCACACGATGCTAATTTTAAGAAACTTATTCTTAAGCGAATAGATGCATATCCTTGTGATAATCTTGTAGGTATACATGTTGCAAGAAGAAATAAACTTTACGCAAAAGTTAAAATTCTTAAAAAGCCTCTTAAAGTTATGGATGGATATATTGGATTTACTAAGAAGAAACACCTTACCACTATAAAAAAAATAAACAAGATTATTATGAAGATGCATAGTAATAGCGAGATAAAGCATTATATCTATAATTATATTAAGAAAAGTAATCAATATTAGAGGTTCCCATTAATAATAAACCTGTTCATTCCAGTTTGGAATGGTGCTATTTTGGCATATATTTTACATAATATTAAAAAAATCTTTTATGACCAAACTGTTGAAACAGATAGCATCACAGGTAAAACTCTCACAAAGGTGCGGTGGGTCATCTTCTCTAAAGCCATTTGGCCTTAAATCTTTGCATTGGAGACTTTTAAATTTCATTTCAAATTTTTCAGCATAGTTATTACAAAGTAAAATTATATCATTATCATTAATTTTCAAATGTCTGCCATAAATTCCTGCAAACATTAGCGTCCCCTCGACCAGACCACACTGGGCTCCATAGCCACCAGCTCCATGCATGCCCAGTGCAGCATCAATTGCCTGGTTAGATAACCCGAATTTAAATTGTTCTGCTAAAATTTTAAGATTTGTGGTCGCACAATTTAAATCATAGACCCAGTAACAATCTTTAATTTTTTTAGTTATTTCATCACGTGAAAACATAAAAACCTCTAATTATAATTTTATTGAGAATTATATAAACAAAAATACAGGGAAAAGTCCAATAGTTACATTAGAACGTAAGGTTCGATCAAAGTTAATGGATCAAAATAGAAGAAATATCAAATAAAAACAGACAATTATTTAATATTATTCAAACTTTGTCTTGACCTTTTGCTTTTCTTAAGAGATAGTAGCAAAAACCTCGAATTAGGTTTGGGGTTGTGCGTTTCGTTCTTAAGGAAAACTCATCTCATCAAGAGAACCTGAAGTATCGAACTATTATTAAATTTTATAATGTAAGGAATCAGTCAACATGGCTAACGGAATCGTAAAGTGGTTTAATGACTCAAAAGGTTTTGGGTTCATTGAGCAGGAAAGTGGAGATGATGTATTTGTACATCACAGTGGAATAAACAGTTCAGGTTTTAGATCTCTTGAAGAAGGTGCAAATGTTACATTTGAAATTGAACAGGGACCAAAAGGACCTGCAGCAGTAAATGTAACTCCAGTATAGATTTATTTTCAGACACATCTGCTTTCAGGTGTGTCTGATAGATCCCCTCAGTATTGACAATTTCAAATCTAACAACTAAATACAGCAGATAGTAATTAAACATTTCTTAAACGATTATGTTTAAATGGTTTGTCTATTTATGCACAATCTCCTAATATCCCATTAAGGTGCATTTGCACTTTGGTATATCATTTGCAGCTCATAACTAAATTTAAAAGTATGATTTCTTATTGAGATAAATGAGGTAAAGATATGAAAGCAAAGGTTATAACTGACTTTTCTATGAAATATCCAAAAAGAGTAACAGCTCTAATGATTGTTATAACCTTAATAATGGCTTCACTTATGGTTATGATCAAAGTTGATACTGATCCTGAAAATATGCTATCTGAAGATGAAGCCGTCAGAGTTTTTCACAATAAAGTAAAAAAAGAGTTCACACTGCATGATATGGTTGTTGTTGGCGTTGTGAATGACAAACATAAAAATGGTATTTTCAATGTTGAATCCTTAAAGAAGATACATGAACTAACAGCTTTTGCAGCTGGTCTTCAGGATAAAAAAAACGAACAAAAAAGGGTTTTGTCTGAATATATAATAGCCCCTTCCAATGTGGACACCATAGCGCAGGCTGGACAAGGTCAGGTTCGTTTTGACTGGTTAATGAAAAAAACTCCCAAAACAGAGGAACAAGCCCTTAAAATAAAAGCTATGGCACTATCCAATCCTTTATTAAAGGGAACAATGGTCGCTGAAGATGGTAAAGCTATAGCAATATATCTGCCAGTGTCTGAAAAGGATTTTTCCTATGAAGTCAGAGAGAGGTTACTTGAGAGGATTGAAAAATTTGAAGGTGACGATGACAAATTTTATATTACAGGCCTTCCAGTAGCAGAAGATACATTTGGTGTGGAGATGTTTATTCAAATGGCTGTTTCAGCCCCCCTTGCCATGCTTGCAATTTTTATTCTGATGCTTCTGTTTTTTAAGAGTATAAAACTTATAATTTCACCAATGATAATTGCAGTGGTTACTGTAATTGTAACCATGGGGCTTTTGATTGGAACAGGAAATACAGTTCATATAATGACTTCAATGATACCCATTTTTTTGATGCCAATTGCCGTTGTGGATTCTGTCCACATTATCTCTGAGTTTTATGACAGGTATGATAAAAAACTGGGTAAGGTTAAGACCATTGTAAAAGTAATGGAACACCTTTTTAAGCCAATGTTGTTTACATCCCTGACATCATCAGCCGGATTCATATCACTTGTAATAACTCCAATTCCACCGGTACAGACATTTGGTCTTTTTGTATCCTTTGGAATTATGCTGGCATGGTTTTTAACAATTTTATTTATACCTGCTTATATAATGTTTTTGGATGAGGATAAAATCAGTAAAATTAAAAGGGATGATTCAGAACATAAAGATACATTAATGAACAGATTTTTAAAGAGAGTCAGCTTTTTCACATATGACAGAGCAAAATTGATTATTTCAGCTGGTCTTATTCTTTCAACAATTGCAGTGTACGGCATTACTAAAATTGAAATTAATGATAATCCTGTAAAGTGGTTTAAGAAGAGTCACTCCATAAGAGTATCAGATAAGGTTCTAAACTCTCATTTTGGCGGAACATATGGTTCCTACCTTATTCTTGAAGGAAAAAAAGACAGTTTGTCCCTAAAAGAAATTTCGAACATGGTTTTGAAACAAGTCAATGATGTCGAATTAAAAAAAGCGATAGATGCGCCTCTTACTAAAGCTTTAAACTCATCAAAGAGTGAAGGTGAATTTTTTACAAAGCTTGAGAAAGAGATTGAAACAATTGCAGATGATGCCTCAGATGATGATTATGACAGGTTAATGTCTGTTATTGATGTGACAGGAAGTATAAAAAACAGGTCCGAAATATTTAAGAAACCTGATTATTTGAATTATTTGGCGACCCTTCAGAAACATCTTGCAAGCATTGAAGTTGTTGGGAAAAGCAATTCATTAGCTGATGTAGTCAAAAAAGTTTATATGGAGCTATTCGAGGGAAAGAAAGAGTATTACAAAATTCCTGATACAAAAAATGGAGTAACTCAAACTCTGATATCTTTTCAAAATAGTCATAAACCAGATGACCTGTTCCACTTTGTTACACCTAAATATGATAAAGCTGCAGTTTGGGTACAGCTTAATAATGGTGACAACAAGTATATGGAAGAGGTTGTAAAAAGTGTAGCAGCTTTTATTAAAGATAATCCACCTCCATCTGAGCTTAAAGTTGGTTGGGCCGGCCTTACTTTCTTAAATACAGTCTGGCAGGAGAAGATGGTTAATGGGATGGTTAATTCATTTTTAGGAAGTTTTATTGTGGTCTTCCTTATGATGGCATTTCTTTTCAGATCACCTGTTTGGGGACTGCTTGCCATGATACCACTTTCAATAACAATACTGCTCATTTACGGTGTGATTGGTTTCATTGGTAAAGACTATGATATGCCGATTGCTGTTCTATCATCACTAACTTTAGGTCTTGCAGTTGATTTTGCCATACACTTTATTGAACGTATAAGAGAGACATATCAGGAAAAAGGGGATCTTAAAGAAACATTTAAAGATCTGTTTGAGGAGCCAGCAAGAGCGATTACAAGAAATATAATTGTTATAGCAATTGGATTTACACCACTTCTTTTTGCACCACTTGTACCTTATCAGACAGTGGGTGTTTTCTTAGCTTCAATTATGTTAATATCAGGAATAGCCACAGTTATTTTGATCCCATCAATTGTGAAAACCTTAAGAAATATTTTTTTTAGATATAATAAAAGTGCCGTTTAAAAGGGGGTATAAAATGCAAAAACGACTAATGAAAACTATAATAATTTTATCAACGGCTCTATTTACAACAACCTCTTATTCACTGACTGCTGATGAAATAGTTAAAAAATCGAATCTTGCTTCATACTACTCTGGAGATGATGGAAAGTCCTATGTAAAGATGGATATAAAAGATTCCCAGGGTAGAAAAAGAAAAAGAGAGCTGATAATACTTCGGAAAGATCTTGAAGAGGGTGGTAAACAACTATTCTATCTTTACTTTAGAAAACCATCAGATGTGAGAAAAATGGTTTTTCTTGTTCACAAAAATATAAAAACAGATGACTACAGATGGTTATATCTTCCTGCTCTTGATTTAGTGAAAAGAATTGCTGCTTCTGATAAACGTACGAGCTTTGTAGGTTCAAATTTCTTTTACGAAGATGTCTCTGGAAGGTCTGTTAATGAAGATAAACACGAACTGATCAACACAACTGACAATAGTTATATAGTAAAAAACACTCCAGTAAATCCAGATTCAGTGGAATTTTCATTTTATACTGTTGAGATCGATAAAAAAACATATCTTCCCCTAAAAGCTGTGTATACAGATAAAAACGGTAAAGAATACAGAATTGCAGAAGTACTTTCGGTAGAAAATATCAAAGGTTTTGCAACAGTGACAAAATCAAGAATAAAGAATTTAGTCTCAGGTAGTGAAACTGTAATTAGCTTTTCGAAAGTGAAATATAACCTTGGACTAAAGAAAAAAATATTCACTGAAAGATATCTTAGAAAAGTACCAAGAATTGCGAGAAAGTAGATATGAGGACAAAGAATGTTATATTAACAGGAATAGTTCTTCTCTTTCAGAGTCTTTATGCCGGAGATTTACAGGATAAGATCTATGATGCTACTGGCTTTGAAATAAATGGTTTTATTGATGTGAGACAGGGCTTTCGAACGGTTGATGCTGATAATCAGAAGGACTATTCAATATCAGAGCTTAGAACAAGACTTGATGCATTCGGTGAGTTTGATCTTCTAACATTATCTTTGAAAGGAGATTTTGTGGGAGATTCTGTTGATGAAGAAGTAAGGGCCGAATTGAGAGAGTTCAGCCTTCAGTTTTCTCCTTTTGATGCTCTGGATATAAAACTTGGAAGGTATACCATAACCTGGGGTACAGGTGATCTTGTTTTTATCAATGACCTTTTTCCAAAAGACTGGGAGTCTTTTTTTACCGGAAGAGATGATGAATATCTTAAAATACCTTCAAATGCTGTAAAAACAAGTTTCTTTTCAGATTTTGTAAATGTGGATATAATCTGGTCGCCTATTCATAATGAGTCTGTTTATATAGACGGATCAAGGCTATCATACTGGAATCCGAATACTCAACAAATTGAGGGGATTAATAACATTATGGAGGATGAAGAGAGAGATAACTACTTCCATGATAGCGAATATGACCTGCGAGTTTCCAAAACCTTTGGAGGAACAGAGATTGCTCTTTATAACCATAGTGGATACTGGAAAACACCAGAAGGCTTTAATGCCTCAGGAAATCTAATATATCCAAGGCTTGTTGCATATGGTGCAAGTTTAAGGGCACAAATACTGGGGGGTATTTTCAATATTGAAGCTGGTTACTATGATTCAAGGGATGATGACAAAGGTGATGATGCATATATTAGAAACAGTGAAACAAGATTTTTCACTGGATTTGAGAAGGAGCTTGGAAAGCATTTCACAGGGGCTTTTCAATACTATATTGAGTGGATGGATGACTATGAGGAGTATGGAAGTACTGCAGTAGGTGCCAAAAAAGACGAGGTAAGACATCTATTAACGTTAAGACTAACAAAGCTTTTAATGACTCAGACATTGGTACTTTCTGTTTTTACTTACTATTCACCATCAGACAGTGATTTTTATACAAGACCAAAAGTAACTTATAAATACAACGATGATCTGTTGTTTGAGCTTGGAGCGAATGTATTTGGTGGTTCAAATGAACACACATTTTTTGGTCAGTTTGAGAAAAATTCCAATGTTTATACAGCAGTTAGATTAAATTTTTAAAGTGCAGGGAATCTCTAATAACCGCCTATAAAACTTTAGTTTTGTTTGTTTTAATCAAACTACTTATCGTTGTTTTATAAACCAAAACAACTGAGTATGTTTAAAAGAACAAAAACAACAGAATTATTATGAAAAAAAACTGTTGTATGTTAACAGAATTAAAGCTTTTTTATAAACGAATCCGCTCGTTATTTTTTCTAATGCAGAGATTTTATAAAACTGAAAGCTTTTATAAACGCTGTATTACAATCAAAATTCTAATTATTAGAGATTCCCTATGATTATTAGTGATTATATACAAACAATAGCAGGTAGTTTTATTTTAATAAGCTTAGTTCTTGGATATTTTATACATGAATATTTTTATTTCTTTACATTTTTTGTAGGTTTAAATCTGTTTCAATCTGGTATTAGTGGTTTTTGCCCACTCGCAAAGATTTTAAAGAGAATGGGGTTATAAAAAAGGCAGGTAATAAGCAATCTGCCTTTTTACTCATTTTGTTCTGCAAGTTTTCTTATTTTTTCTTCAGAGTAGTGTTCCTCCATACATTTGTCACAAACACCATGGCTGAATTCAGCATCAGAATGTTCAGATATGAAAACCTCAAGTTTATTCCAATATCCCTTATCATCACGGATCTCTTTGCAATGCATGCAGATTGGGACAATACCACTAAGTGTATTTACACGATCAATCTCAGCTTCAAGGTTTTTATTTGATTCCTCCAAACGATGTCTCTCTTTAACCAGTAACATGCCGCCTGTTAAAATCAGAAAAATTCCAATAAAACCTGCAATTAAATATCCTGAAATTAATGATATATTTCCATATGTTTCTGAAAAATATTGCAATGTGACACTAATTCCACCTCTAATGTCTCCTTCTACATAACCCTGTTTTTGATGACATGACAAACAGTTTTTACCCACTTTTAATGGAGCCATATATCTGAAAAATGATGTTTTGTTATCATAAAAGAAACCACCTCTCTCTTTTGCTCCCTTCTCAAATGATAATAACCACTTTTTTTCCCATTCTGTTGCTTTATTTTGGGGACGGATCGGTTTTAAACTTGTTATGTGAAACTGAATTCTATATTTGTTTTTAGATGCGATTTCAGAAATCTGTCTTGTCATATATGCAGGATTTACTTTTGTAAGTTTAATCCCTTTATCTGTAGAGATTTCTCTAAGCTCAGGGTCAAGATATTTGTTAATTATTGATTTGTTTGTAATTGGTACATAAACACCATTATGACTTGCATTCCAGGCTCTGGTTATTACTAACTGCTGGAAAAAAGCTTTTGCTGTTTCAAATGCTAACCTCCTATTCTCTTTTTTCTCATTAAGAATACTAAAAGTTAGTGATGTTCCAACAACAAAGGTCCACATAATTATAACCAGGATTACTCTTTTCATAGGCACTCCTATAAAAAAAAGATTGTCAAACTTCAAGATCATCGGTTTGAAAATTTGATTTATCATTTTAAGAAAGGAAAACTTTGATATTTATTTTAGTATAAATTCAGTATTTATTCCAGTTTGTATGTAAATATAGAACATTTTTTTATATCCCACAAATGGGTGATGTAAGTTTAAAAAGCTTTTGTTATGTTTATATGAGAATTAGAATACTAATCAAAAGATAACGAAAGGAATCAAAACTATGGATTTTTTAAAAATGACGGCACCATGTGGTCTTGATTGTTTTAATTGCCATTTTTTTCTTGCTCATGAAGATGAAAATGAGATGAAAAAAGTTGAAGCTTTGGCGGAAAGATTTAATTTTGAAGCAGATAAAATGCTCTGCAAGGGTTGCCGAAGTCATGATGGTAAAATCCCCCTTCAGATGCATATTTATGGGGAAAAACATTTCTGTGCTGCCTATGAGTGTATTAAGAAGAAAGGATTGGATTTTTGCTACGAGTGTGATGATTTTCCATGTGATAACCTTCATCCCTATGCAGATCAGGCCGAGAATCTTCCCCATAACTATAAAGTATTCAATCTTTGCCTGATAAATAAAATGGGTCTTGAGAAATGGGCTAATGAGAAATCAAAAGATGTAAGGAATGACTACTATAATAAACCCTGGTCTCTATCAGAGCGATAAATTAAAGGTTCCCATGGGATATTCGATTGAGCTATATTTTGAAAAACAGTTTGATGAAAAAATACTATTATTGTGGAATAAGCTAAAAGAGCTTGGATTGCCATCAGTTTTTAAAGATATAAACAGTAAACCTCATTTAAGTTTAGCTGTTCTTGAAAATATTGATGAGAACAAAGTTTCAGAAGCTTTTGATACTTTTATCAAAAACTATACATCTTTTGAATTGGATTTTAATGAGATTTCTTTGTTTGAGGGTTTAGAAAATGCTGTTTATCTGGCTCCTGCCAGAAATACAAATCTTTTTCATTTTCAGAGAGGTTTGTATGATCTTTTAAAGAATTTAGGCTTCAAAGTTTTAGAAAGATATAAACCTGATAATTGGATACCCCATGCTTCTCTTTCCAAAGAGTTATCAAATGAGAATGCTATAAAAACTATTGAGATATGTAAGAATTTCGATCTAACAGGAAAAGTAAATGTGATTGAAGCCGGCATTATCGAGTTTAGGCCGAGAAGAGAAATTTTTAAACATTTCCTTTAATTTAGACAGGAGGGAATCTCTAATAACTGATCTTTTTGCGAAACACATCGTTATATCAAAAATAAAACTGTAGTAAAATCAACCCGTTGTTTTTTGTTATGCCTTGTTTTTCATCAAAAAATCTAATTATTAGAGGTTCCCAGGAGTGATATGAACTATTATACATATTTTTCGAAGCAGGCCAGAAAACCAAGCGGACTTTTTGGAAGATTCTTCATGAAAAAGCTATTTGAAAAGGGAAACATGGAACTTAATTCCCATGTTTATGAAACACTGGCCTTTGGTAAAAATGATAATATTTTAGAGATCGGTTTTGGACCTGGATTGTTCATGAAAAAGATTGCAGATTCACTTACAGATGGATTTATTGAAGGTGTTGATTTTTCAGAAACCATGGTAAATATTGCTAAGAAAAGAAACAGATCACATATTAAAACCGGTAAAGTAAAAATTCAGTCCGGTGATTTTAATAACGTTTCATATGCTGCAAATAGTTTTGAAAGAGTATTTACTGTTAATACTATATATTTCTGGCAAAACCCTTCTGAAACAGCCTCTAAAATTTTTGAGATTCTAAAACCAGGTGGGAAAGTTGTTGTTGGCTATCATTCAAAGGAGGATATGGAAAATTCACCTCTAAATAAAGATGTATTTAAATACTACGCAACTGAAGATGTTGAAGAACTTTTCACTAACGCAAATTTTAAAGATGTAAAAACAATCACAAAAAAGATAGCAGATAAAAGCTGTTATTGCTGTATCGCTACAAAATAGTTTTTTGCTCCTTGCACTTTCCATATGGGATATGTTAAAGGAACCTCTATTAACTGCCTTTTGATCGAACTACTGCGTTATTCAAAAAAGAACTGTTGTAAAATCAGCTCGTTATTTTTTTTCACGCAGAGATTTTATAAAACTAAAAGCTTTTATAAACGTTGAATTTCAATCAAAATTCTAATTAATAGGAGGTTCTCATAATTGTTTGATTTTTTTACTAAAACAGATGAGACGATTTAATATTCTAAAGGAATTGAGGATTTTGATAAATCCACAAAAATTATATGATTCATTTAACTGATATTTCAAAACAACATGGCCCACAAATACTGTTTAAAAATTCAAGTCTTCAGATCCTTCCGGGAACACGTACCGGACTTGTTGGTGCAAACGGAACAGGAAAAACATCAATTTTTCGCCTGATTGTCAGAGAAGAAGAACCAGATAGCGGCGATATCTCATATTCTAAAAAAACTAAGATCGGCTACTTTTCACAGGAAGTGGGTGACATGAATGAAGGATCTGCGCTTTCTGAAGTAATGTCAGCAGCCTCAGATATTGTTAAGCTTGGCGAAAAGCTTAAAGAGATGGAAGGTAAAATGGCTGAGCCTATGGAAGCTGATGCCATGGACAAACTTTTAGCGGATTATGGAGATGCCGCTGAAGATTTTGAGAACAGAGGCGGATACGATCTTGAAACCAGAGCACAAACTGTTTTAACAGGTTTAGGGATCGGGCCTGCTGACTACGACAGACCCGTTTCAAGCTTTAGTGGTGGTTGGAAAATGAGAATTGCCCTTGCAAAAATTCTAACCATCTCACCGGACGTTCTTCTTTTAGATGAACCAACAAACCATCTTGATATGGAATCTATCATCTGGCTTGAAAACTGGCTTGTTAATGAATTCAAAGGGGCCATTCTCATGACCTGCCACGATCATGACTTCATGAACAAAATTGTTTCAAGAATTATTGAGGTAGCAAACTCTACGACAACAACCTATAGTGGAAACTATGATTTCTATACCCGTGAAAGAGAAGTTAGATTAACACAACTTTTAGCAAGTCACAGAAGACAGCAGGAGATGATAGCCAAAGAGGAGAACTTTATTGCTAAATTTAAAGCAAGGGTTTCACATTCTGCACAGGTTCAATCAAGAATAAAAAAACTGGCAAAGATTGAAAGAATTGAAATTCCTGAGCAGCAAAAAGTGATAAATTTTGAATTCAACGAACCACCCAGATCGGGAGATGATGTTTTTACTCTTACAGATGTGGAAAAGGTTTGGGAATCAGAAGCAATATCTCCTAAAAAAGTATTTTCAGGCCTTTCCGGGTTGATTACAAGGGAAGACAAAATAGCAGTGGTTGGAATTAATGGTGCAGGAAAATCAACTCTACTTAAAATAATGGCAGGAAAAACTGAACCTACAAGTGGAATAGCCAAAATCGGAGCAAGTGTTAATATGGGATATTTTTCACAGCATTCAATGGATATTCTTGATCCTAAAATGACAGTTTTTGAAGCTGTTCAGGAATCACTTCCACTTGAGGGAAATGGACCAATAAGAAATCTTTGTGGAGCGTTTCTTTTTTCAGGAGATGAAGCTGATAAAAAAATTAGTACGCTCTCTGGTGGAGAGAAAAGCAGAGTTGTTCTTGCTACACTTCTTGGAAAACCATTAAATTTTCTGGTTCTTGACGAACCCACGAACCATTTGGATATTCAATCACGGGAAATTCTTTTAAAGGCGCTGCAAAAGTTCACAGGGACAATTGTTCTTGTTAGCCACGACAGATATTTTTTAAGATCACTTGTTAGCAAAGTTTATGAGATAGATAATGGAGCAATGACATCATACCATGGAGACTATGAATATTATCTATCCAAAACAGGTCATGATCACAAGGCTTTATAATGGAAACCCCTAATAACTGCCTATAAAACAAAAGTCTTTAGGGAACCTCTAATAATTAATATTTTGGATGAAATGCAAGGCATTTCCAAAAGTAACGATCCGATTTTATTACAGTTTTTTTTTGGAAATAACAAAGTATTACGCCAAAAGAGGAGTTATTAGAGATTCCCTTTAGTTTTGTTTTGACCGAACTACTGTGGTTTTCGTTAATCAGCTTGTAATGCTGTGAATGCTTCGCATTACACTGAGTATCATCAAAAAAAGAACTGTTGTAATGTTTATAAATAAAAGCATTTTGATCTTCAGAAAACCCGAAGTGCGCCAAACTGATCATTGTGAGGATCGTAATAATTTGAAAAGAGAACAACCAATAGCTTTTTAACCATCCAAAATCTGAGAAGTGACGTTTTCTCGCTTTTATTATTTCAATCATAGAACCCTCCATAAAAATATTTGTAATAATAATGAAAAATCCCTATAATATAAAATGTTTATTTCATTAATAAATATTAATAATCTCAATTTTAATCATTTTTTTAAATATATACCAGTTTTAAAAGTTAGCGACTTTTTCTACTTTATTTTTTTATAACAATTTTTTTCTTTTCATAAGAGTAAAAATAGTTTATTAACGGCCCCTGTTCGTTAAGTTACATCAGGAATAATACATAGAATAGTTCAATAACTATAGGAGGTTATAAATGAAGGATTTGTCAAATTTTAGTTTTTTTAGTGGTGGTTTGAAAGGAACAGAAGCATCATTCGGTGAAAATGTTGAAAAATGGGGAATTAAAGAAACTAACTTCTCTTTTGAGGGACATGAGTTAGCAAGGGATACAAATGCAAAGATCCTAAGTAAAGATGAGATGAAACTTGGTGATATTAGTATGGAGATAGTCTCTGCAAGATTGAAAAGAAAGTATGCCGAGGCTGAAAAAATTCGTAAGGTTTTCCAGGTTATTTTCCATATAGTAAATAGTGGATATCAGGTTTTCTCAGTGGGTAGAATTCTTGAAGACAAGACCGTTAAAGGTGGGACAGGCTGGGGTGTTGAGCTTGGTATTTTCTTTAACAGACCAGTGAGTGTTTATGATCAGGATACTAATAAATGGTACACATGGAAAGATAATGACTGGGCTCCCGACACACCAGTAATAACAAATGAAACTTTTTGTGTAACAGGAACAAGATATCTTACAAAAGAGGGTCGTGAAGCTATTGATCAGCTTTTTGAAAGATCTTTCGGGTAAAATATTGGAAAAAAAGTGAAAAACTGAGGAATTGAACTATTAGGTCATTTGGATAAAAATATTTAATAAACTAATTGTTCTTTTTCCCCTGTTTTTATATCTTATTTCAATAGCAAACGAATAATTAATTAAGAAGTTTTGAATTAGCTTTTTTTTGTTTGCTCAAGCCATTCCTTCTGCTTTTTTTGATACTCATCCTCAGTTTCATCCCAGCATTTATCCTTAATTGTTTCAGGATCAAAGGGAGTACCTTGTTTTCCTAAGGATTTGAAAAGCTTCTTCATCTTCTCAATTTTTCGAATTTTCTTTTTTTCTAACTCTTTATCAATTGTTTCCATGACTTAATTTTATCTTTATTATGGTAATACTGCAAGATGATTATATCAAGGCAACCCTCTAATATGTTTTTTTGTAAAAAATGGTTTGACTTGTCAAAACCATAGGCTTGACTCAATTGTTGCTTTGAAGTACATATCTCTTTTTAAAACAGGCCGTTAATTTGTAAAGAGGTCCTTTAATTACGATAATATGTAGGGAATCTCTAAAAACTGCTCTTTGACCGAACTACAGCGTTGTTCGAAATAAAAAACTGTTGTAATGTTTATAAAATAAAAGCTTTTTTATAAACGAATCGCCTCGTTATTTATTTCTTACCCTTGTATTTCAATCAAATTTCTGGTTTTTTAGAGGGTTCCCTGTATTTAAAAGGTTATTTTTGATGAAAGATTCAACAGCTAAAGACACTTCCCTTACCAACTACAGAATAGATGTCCGTTATGATGGACAGAACTTCTATGGATGGCAAAGACATAAAGACAAACCCACAATTCAAGGGGCGCTTGAAAATGCTGTAACGGAGTGTTTTGGAATACGCCAGAATATAGAAGGGTCAGGCCGAACAGATCGTGGAACCCATTCAATAGGACAGGTTGCATCAGTTCGTCTTCCTGATAATATAGACGAAAAAGAATCATTATTGGTTCTCAATAATGCTCTTACCAATGAAATTGAAATTACTGATCTTAAAAAAGTCTCAGATGACTTCCATGCCAGAGAGTCTGCCATAGGTAAACGTTATTGTTTTAAAATATGGAACCATCCAGATTTGCCATCTGAAAGAGATGGGAAAGTCTGGTATGTAGCTGAAAAATTAGATTTTGGATTGATGCAGAAAACCTGTCCTAATTTCATAGGCACACTTGACTATGCCTCTTTTGCTAAGGTTCCCAATTTTAAAAGAGCAACGTCAGTACGAACTGTCCATTCTCTTTCACTTAAAAAGGAGGGTATGTTACTAACTTTCTCAATTATAGCAGACGGTTTTCTATATAAAATGGTTCGAAATATCGTTCGTTCCATTGTTAAAGTTGGTGAAGGAAGGATACTGGTTACTGAAATTCCACGTATTATTGAGGCAAAAAGCCGAAAGGCTGCACCGGGTACTGCACCTGCTTCAGGGCTATACCTGGATGCTGTTTTCTACGATCAAAGCAGTTTAGATGCTGCTATAAAGATAAGTCAAAAGGATGAAGTCAGATAATGAATGAGAGTGAATTTGTTCATCAAAGGCATAAGGGCCCAACTAAACTTGAAAGGCCAAGAGAGTTGATTGTTGCTTGTGCACCCATGCGGAGCAATGTAAATATTTCACAAATTGCAAGAACTGCCAGTGCGTGCGCAGTTGAAAGAATGATCATTTGTGGAAATGCTTCATTAAAACCAAAAATTGCACGTGATGCAGCCTCAGAGTTACCTGTCTCAACCCACAGATCTCTTGCTCCTGTACTAAAAAAACTCAAACAGGATGGCTACCGTATCGTTGGAATTGAACAAACATCTAACTCCCGGAATATTCATGAGTTTTCATTTACACGCCGAACAGTTCTGGTTGTGGGAAATGAACGTCTTGGAATTAGCGATGAGATTCTTACACTTCTTGATGATGTTATTGAAATTCCAGTGTGGGGCATGCCCCATAGTTACAATGCTGCATCCGCAGCCAACATGGCATTATATGAATATTGCAGACAATTTCCTGTTGGATAGGGATCGTTTTGATTCCCATGTTTAACAAGCTTTTCAAAAGTCTTGGAAAAATTCAGGCTATTAATATGGCAATAACAATAATAAGTGTTGCCCTGCTTGTTATCACTTTAACCCTTCTTTTAAATAAAATACTAAAACCGATTAAAGAAACTGTAGCAGCTCTTGAAGATATCTCTAAAGGTGACCTTCTGCTTTCAAATGACTTCCTTTTAGTTAGACGATATAAATATTTTTTAATACATCTCTAGAAAACTAAAGTCATTTTTATAAGGAACTTTTCAGATGAAACAATCTTCTTCCCTATCAGATCCAGATAAAGATTCATCCAATCCTTCTGCTTTTTTTTGGGACCAGAATTTCTTAAACAGACATTGAAGCAATATCTGTATATTTATTACCCACCTGTGTAATAAATACTCATTAAAGATGTGTACGTAATATACACATACTTTTCAAATTTACCAAACCTTCTGTTAATACAACCATATTTATCACAAATACTTTTGGCACATATTCTGCTAACAATATTATATATTTTAAATAAGTATTTATTTAGAGTAAATTAATCAAATAGCAGTTGTTAGAGTTTCCCGATTACTACTTTTACAACTGAATTCAGATTAAAAGGATTTCCCGGTAAAAATACATAAAAGGAGATGATCATGGCTCTGGTTCAAATTGAGAATGTTTCTAAAACATACAAGACCGGTGATATTGAGGTCAAAGCTTTAAATGATATTAATCTGGCTATAGAAAAGTCTGCATTTGTATCCTTTGTCGGACCCTCAGGTAGTGGGAAGACCACCATGTTAAATATGATAGGATGCCTTGATAAGCCAACAAAAGGAAAAATTCTTATTGATGACAAACAGGTTGATATTTTCAATCGTCAAAAAAGGGCGGCTTTCAGAGGGCAGAGAATTGGGTTTATCTTCCAGTCCTTCAATCTTTTCCCGGTACTAACTGCTTATGAAAACATAGAATATCCCCTTGTTATGATTAAGAACGAACCTTTAGAGAAAAGAAAGGAATTAATTTTAGATATACTTGATTCCGTTAATATGCTTAACCAGAAAGATAAATTCCCTGATCAATTGTCTGGAGGGCAAAAACAAAGAGTTGCTATTGCCAGAGCCCTTGTGACTCAACCAAAACTGGTTATGGCGGATGAGCCTACGGCAAACCTTGACAAGGAATCTTCCATCAATGTGATTCGACTTATGCGGGATATGAAAGACAAGTTTAGTACTACGTTTATATTTTCAACCCATGATCCGCAAATTATGGAAGAAGCGGAAATTACATATAATCTTGTTGACGGGAAATTGAGTTAATGGACCTCAAATAAAAAGGAAAGGAGAAGTAAAATGAACCGGGTTTTTAAAATAGCATTTCGTAATCTCTTAAGATACAAACGAAGAACTATATTAACATCTTTGTTGATTACCTTTGGTATTGTGCTTGTCATTATGTTTTCAGGTCTTGCTGGTTCTTTTAAAACTATGATGATAGGACAAATTACGGATTCAAACCTTGCACAAATGCAGATTCATAAAAAAGGGTATGTTTCATCAATCGATACCATGCCGTTAGATCTGACTCTCAATACTAACCAATACAAAAAAATTGAACAACTTCTTTCAAATGATTCTGAAATAATTGCCTGGACACCCAGAATTAAGCTCAATGCAATGTTAAGTAATTTTACCGATACTACCAATATCAGATTGAATGCAATAAGTCCTGAAAGTGAAATCCTGGTCTGTCCTAATGTTGGGGATCGCATTACATTTGATAAAAAAAGAGAATCAAAAATATTATTAAATAAGGGTGAGGTTATTATTCCTGAAAAACTGGCAAGGGGTATGAAGCTAAAAATCGGCGACCCTATAGTTCTGGTTGCAAATAATAAAGATGGAAGCGTAAATGGTTTAAACTTTAAAATCGCTGGTATTATTGAGAGCATTTTAGGTCCTCAGGGTAAAGAGGGATATATGCATATAAACGACGCACAGGAGCTTCTTCGGATGAATAGACCTGAAGTTATTGAAATTGCCATTCGATTACATGATTTTGATAAACTTAATAAGGTGTTTAAAGCTCTATCTGCAAAATTAAAAACTTTTATAAATAAAAAAGGAAAACCGGAATTTGAAATTCATACCTGGGAAAAGCTTTCACCATTTTCAAACATAGCCATAATGATCGATTTCATGACTATTACAATGAAAATTATCATGATTGCTATCGTATTAATCAGTATTTTAAATGTTATGATGATGTCTGTTTACGAACGTACAAGAGAGATCGGAACCATGGCAGCCATTGGAACATCACCCGGCAGGATCATGAGTCTGTTTATTGCAGAAGGAATTATGATGGGGCTAATCAGTGCAATCATAGGCAATATCATTGGATTTTCAGGCATATTCTTATTAAATATTTATAAAATCAGCTTTTCATTTGGTCGTCAGGAAAATTTAATACTATCTCCTTCGGTGAATATAACAGAGCTTTTATGGGTGTCAGGTATTGTTCTATTTATCTCCGTATTTGCAAGTTTACAACCGGCTTATAAAGCGTCAAAAATGGAGCCTGTTGATGCTCTTAGACATGTTTAAATAAAAAAAATCAGGTGGAATTAATGAAAAAAATAATCATATTTATTCTAATAAGTTTCTTTAACACGATATCGGTATTTGCCATTGACGGAAATGAAATTCTCAGTAAAGTCGACAAAAATCTTAACCCAGAAAGCTTTGAAATGTATAGAAAGCTAATAAACGTTGAACCAGACGGCACTAAAAAAGAATTTATTATGTTTTCTGTGAAGAAAGGTAAGGATAAAATTGCATCTGTTTTTCTTTCACCAGCCAGTGAAAAGGGAAGAAGTACATTGCGTATCGGAGATAACATGTGGCTATATATTCCCAATGTTGGAAAACCTCTTAGAATAACAAGCCTGCAATCCATGACTGGTGGTGTCTTTAATAATTCCGATATTATGAGAGTTGATTACAGTGCCGAATATAACTGTGAAAGAATAGAAACTACCGATAAAGGATACACTCTCTATTTAAAGGCTAAACTAAAGAATGTGGCTTATGAGGCCGTTACCATGTTTATAGATTTTAAAAAATTACTTCCCTATAAAATTCAGTGTTATGCTGCATCAGGAATGTTAATAAAAAATCTTTATTTTAAAAAAGTCAAAAATTTTGGAAATGGTGTTATAAGGCCTGCAATTATTGAAACGGATAGCCCTTTATACAAAGGTTATAAATCTTATATAATTTTTGCAAAATTACAAAAACGAGTACTTCCCGATGAGATATTCAGCCTGAACTATATGCATAAAATCGATGGTTTGAGACAATGATGAGGGGTATTTTTGTTTTTATATTCTTCTGTTTCTTTTTGGTTCTTATATGTGGAGCTGCATATTCAAAAGATTCTGATGATATAGCAATTGATTTGGATTTTGAAATTGAGGAAGTTGAAAAAAAACCATATTCCATTAATTTTGATTTTGAAGCAAAAGAAACAATAAAAATATTTGATAAGGACGCTCTTTTATTTAAACAAAAATATCCTGATAAAAATAATGAAGATACTTTTTTGCAGACAGATTTTGATCTGACAATTGAAGGTCAGTCTCAAATTAATATTATTAAAATGTATGGTCGTTTCAACGGAACAATCTACTATAATGAGGATGAAAACCAGGAGTCTGAAGAAAAGATCGAAGAAGCATATGTAACTATACAGCCCTCTTTCTCTCTTTCAATAGATGTAGGAAAAAAAGTGCATAAATGGGGGAAAGGATATGCTTTCAACCCATCAGCATTTTTCAGCAGACCCAAAAATATTGATGATCCTGATGCCACACTGGAAGGATATTATTCCTTTAGTATGGACTATATAAAAAGCATGACGGGCATTTTGAAAACGGTTGCCATAACCCCTGTTATCATGCCGATCAACAGAGACTTTAATAATGAGTTTGGTTTAAAAGATGGACTTGTCTGGGGCGGAAAAATCTATTTTTTTGCCTTCAATACAGATATCGATATAATGTTTCAAACTGGTGATATTGTTGATAACCGCATTGGGTTTGATTTCTCTAACAATCTGACCCCATCTTTTGAAATCCATGGTGATGCAGCTTTAGTTGAAGATTATAAAAAATTTATTATTGATGATAGTGGGAATACCAGTGAAAAGGACTACACAGCAATTAACTTTTTACTGGGCCTTCGTTATCTTTCAGGTTTGGACACGACTTATATCTTTGAATATTATCGAAATGGACAAGGATATTCCTCAAAGGAGTATGAAAATTATCTCACATTAATTGAAAAAGGATATAACCAATATACAAACACATCAGACACAACAGATATTTTCAAAAGCAAAACATACTCCACTTATTATAATCAACAGACCGCCATGAGAGATTATCTCTATTTAAAAATTTCTCAAAAAGAACCCTTTGATTTGTTATATTTTACTCCGGCAATAACTGTTATTTATAACATAAATGACTATAGTGCATCAATAACTCCTCAGATTACATACACTCCAATTACAAACCTTACTTTGGACATGAAAGCAGGACTCCTTTTTGGGGAGAGTAAAACCGAATACGGTGAAAAAATAAATAATGCCAGGGTACTGCTATCAATTAAATACTATTTTTGAATTACAGGAAATTTTTAAAAATCGTCTTTTTAATCAAACTTCTTAAGTTGTTTAAAAAAGTGAGGATAGGGTGCAAATCTTCACATGGCCTTTGCAAAGGGCAAATAAAGAATATACTCCTTGTCTTTTATAAGAAAAACAAAAAACCTGAAAAACCAAACTTTTGAAAAGTTTGACAAACAGAATAGCATAACGGTAGGTTTGCCCCTTGTCTTTTCTTTAATTCATTTTTAAGCATGTAATTTATTAAAAAATCCTGAGAAAAATACTTTAATAGTTAAAATATAAATAAACATTACAAGAAACCATGTAAAAAGCTTACTTCCCTAAAACTAATTTGTATTGAGAGTTTGATTGCATGTCCTTTATTAGCCTTATGTCTAATGTATTATAAACTACAGTGAAATGCACCACATGCTTTTTGTAAATAATAAAGATATTGAAATATATTTAGGGAACCTCTAATAATTAGAATTTTGGATGA
>JAAELO010000199.1 GCA_024226555.1 Desulfobacterales bacterium
ATCGAGCAGGCAAAAACCGAATATTTCAACAAAAAACAATTTGCTGTACTGCTTTATTATTTTCAACAACTCATCTTTCGCAGCATCCTTGAATGGAAAACCATCCAATGCTGTACGCGACATGATATGATACGTCGCTTTTTCTTGATTTATTACCAGCCTTTTGGTTCTGGGCATTGCAGTTCCTCCTTTGTTTTTTTATCTTTTCCCTTGTATCAAGGGTGGGTTGGGGTGTCAATGTCATAAAAAGCCTGTTATATATACTTATATCAATTGGTTATAATTCGGAGCATAACACAAATAAATTTTATTTTCGCATAGAAAAAAGAAATACCTCCTGATAGCATATCATCAAAATTTTCCACAACCCTGATTCTACACCAAAAGGAGGTATTTATGACTAACGAGGATGCTACAAGAATCATGAGTTTTCGTCAACTCAAGTCTTCAATCAGAAATTCAACTGAACATTTGATTATCGGAATTGATGTCGGCAAAGAAACACATCATGCGTTTATGGGTACAACCACAGGGAAAACATTGTTACGCAAACTGGTTTTCAGTAATGACGTTCACGGATTTTCAAAACTACTTGATAAGGCAAACTATTTGAAAAATAAAAACGGACTGCCAAGACTTGTCTTTGGTCTGGAGCCCACTGGTAATTACCATAAAGCTTTAGGAATGCATTTAATTCGATGTGCCTTTGATGTGGTTATGGTATCCGGGGTTGCAGTTAAAAGAAACAGAGAGCTTATAGATGGCCGCTGGGATAAAAATGACACAAAATGTGCCGCTAATATTGCGGATCTTATTTCCCAGGGGAAATGTATATTTTATGAATCTCCGATTTCTAAAATCAATGACCTTAGAGAACTACTGCATCTTCGGAAGCTTTATAAAAAAGAAGAACATCGTATTAAAATGAGAATTCGAAATGACCTGATAACCAAATATTTCCCTGAATTAGATAAATATTTTGGCCAGGGCAAACGAGAGCTGCTTGGCATCGTAAAATGGTGCCTTGATCCAGGCAGGATTGGAGGGATGGAGTTTGAAGATTTTGTTTGTACTGTCACCGGAAGAAAGTGCGGTCTTGTTCAGAAAAAAAAGCTTAAAAAAATACATGAACTATCTGTTGGCTCCATAGGCTGCTCAATGTCGCCGGTTGCTGAGTTTAAGGCAAAAGTCCTGGCAAACTGGCTGGAGCAGGTCAGAAGTCAGGTTAACGAAATAGAGGGAAAAATAGAAGATATCGCTCAAACTTTTGAGGAGTACCATTTTATACGAACAATCCCGGGATTTGGGCCATATATTGCCTCCCTGGTATTGGCTAAAATTGGAGACCCTTCCAGATTTGAAAACAAAAGTCAGGTGCTGAAAATGGCGGGTTTTGATTTGAGTGCAATACGAAGCGGAAAAAGCAGTGGCAAGGCCGTACCTGTTATTTCAAAAAAAGGCAGCGGGGATTTACGGTATGCACTTTGCCAGGCAGCTGTGGTTGCTTCATCAAAGAATACCCATTTTATAAAATACTTTCAAAAAAGGTTAAAAGGAAGAGAAAAGGAAAACGGTATCAAATTAAAAATGTGGGTTAAGCTTGGCGCTAAAATGTTGGTCATCGCATGGACCTTAATGAAGAATAATGCAGAGTTTGACCCGGCACATTTAAAATAAAATATATTCACATTTTCGGCGAGAGAGCCCGACATTTGCCTGTAGAAGCATTGAGACTTCGTGAGGGACAATCATGGGCCTCTCGCTGAATCCTCAACCTGGATAGGGAATGATTGGAAATGCCGCACAGTCCGGCATATTCCGGATAATTTGTAACAATTAGGTGAAGGATTTTTTATAGCGAGAGTTTCCGCCGATTTTTTTATCTTAAAACCGTATGGCGAGGTGTTTCAAAAAAAGATGCAATTTTTTAACATACTATTTTTATTAAACATTATTATTTTTAAATCTTTGTTTGACAAGAGGAATATAGAATGTCCCATTATTCCGCGTTGCCTGTCCTGAACTGATGTGCCTGAAAAGTTCATCCGGATTCAATACTGACAGTTTTATTATCACAATCAATACCTGTTGACAGAATATGAAAAATTTGTGAAACTTCCTGCAAATAGTAGATCATTAAGGAATCATATGGACAAGATTATCAATCCCCATGACAAATTGTTCCGGGAAGCCTGGAGCAACAAGAAAGATGCGCGAAGTTTTCTTGAAAACTATCTGCCTGCGGATGTGCTGGAATTGATCGATCTTGATTCGCTTGAAATTTCAAAGGATTCATTCATTGAAGAGGACCTGAAGGATTATTATTCCGATCTGTTGTACAAAGTTAATTTTGAGGATGATGACGGGTATGTTTATCTGCTGTTTGAGCATAAAAGTTTTAAAGACAACTTTATTCACCTTCAACTCTTTGGGTATATCAATGATATCTGGAAACTGCACGTCAGACAGACAAAAGAAAAATACCTGCCGATAATCATTCCTCTGGTTCTTTATCACGGTAAAACCAAATGGGATGTTAATACCAGTCTCTCATCCCTGATATCCGGGCCATATGAAAAACTGAAAGCGTATATACCGGATTTCAGGTTTATTCTTTATGATCTTACCCGATTTTCAGATGATGAAATAAAAGGAACCGTTCTTTCCCGGATTATTCTTCTGCTGTTCAAGCATATATTTGATGATGATATTGTTAAAACACTGCCGGAAATATTTTCTCTTTTTAATGATCACAAGGAACAGCATACAGGGTTGCAATACATAGAAACATTTCAACGGTATTAATTAAGCACAATTTAACACATTACAGTCGCTGAA
>JAAELO010000200.1 GCA_024226555.1 Desulfobacterales bacterium
CTTCGCTTTGAGAGGTTGTCAAAACGAAGGAAACAGGGTCGAAACAACAATTTTAGTGCTGTTTGGAACAGTTTGTTTCCACCAAAACGACGAGATTCCAATGCGAATTCCGCTGTTTCTTTTTTTTCGACCCAAAAAAGCATGCTTTTTTTTGCGCTCTGACTGTTGTTTTCCTCCAACCTTCCCCCAAGGTGTTGGTACCTATCGGTGCCGATAAAACAGTGTCAACCAATAGCAGAAAGACGTCTCTCGACTAGTTTCAGAGTTGGGAAGTCCCAGGGAGAAAGATTTCGCGTGGAGAAAATACCCGAAATATTATGTCGCAACCAAAAGGTTTCGCGACATGTTCTCTCGAATACCCCACACAAAACCACTCTTCCACGGACTCTCCAACGTTGAAAACAGGGAGGGAAGTCCTCCTATTATTCACAAACACAATACTATCGGCAGGGATGACTGCGGACATCCTGGGAAGGAGGGAGCAAAAAAACACATTCTGGAGCGCAAAAAAAAGTGATTTTTTTCAGGCCGAAAAAAAGAGAATCGGCCGTTTTGCATTGGAATCTCGCCGCAAAAACCAATGTATGGTGTGTTGGTGGGGTGTGTGTTGTACACTGAACTGATTTTGCGATTGCAATGGTGATGGTAGCCATGTTTTGATTGGATAATTCCGCAAAATGATTTTTTGATTTATCGTCGATGTTTTGCTGTCGTCGTCTTCGTTTCGGGGTGTATCACAACAACTAACAGAACTACTACCTCCAGGAGAGCTTTTGGAAGGAGTCTGGTTGACTCCTGGTCTCGCATGCCTGAAAAAAA
>JAAELO010000201.1 GCA_024226555.1 Desulfobacterales bacterium
AACAAATTCAACACCTGGCGGTGGAGGTTATAACGAACTTTCATTTGAAGACAAGAAAGGTAACGAAGAGGTCTTTATCCATGCAGAAAAAGACATGGAAACTGTTGTGGAAAACGATGACACACAGATGATCAAGAGAGATCGTTTAATTAACGTTCTTCAGCACCATACAGAAACTATCACTGGTGAAACAATAATCACCATGCTTTGCAGCCTGCTTGAAACAATTGGCATGGATGAAACAAGAACCGTTGGAAACAATTTTACAGAAACCATTGGTGTTGATTCTACACGTGATATTGGAAATAATGAGAAGAAATCTGTTGGAGTTGATACAGAAATTTCAATTGGTAATGACCTCACAGAAGATGTGGGTAATGATGAAACCAAATCTGTTAGTAACGACCAGACAATAAATGTTGGTAATGACCTTACAGAAGATATTGGTAATGACCAGACAATAAATATCGGAAACGATACCACAGAAACTATCGGTAATGATTCCACAATGACAATTACCAATGATTCTACACTAAACATAGGTAATGATTCCACAATAGATATTGGAAATGATGCGAATTATGCCGCTGCAAACAATCTAACCGCTGATGTTGGTAATGATGTGAACTATACAGTGGGTAATAACGTTACTGCAGATGTTGCAACAGCTCTTAATGCAACAGCCGGTGATGCAATAAGTGTAACAAGTTCTGGTGGTGATATAACAATAAATGCGGGTGCTGCAACAATTACACTTGCAAATAATGGTGATATTACAATTGATGGAGCTAACATCACAATTAATGCATCCGGTGACTTAACTGCAGCAGGTTCTGCAATTGGTCTAAACTAAAATAATATCAATACATAAACCTTGTTATTCCCGCGAAAAGTAAATAAAAAGCTTTAATTTTATTTAAGTCACGGGAATCTCAGGTTTAAAAGTGATTGTTTATAATTGGGTATTAAACATGCAAGAGCAAAAATTAAGAGTTGTTACCAAAACAGAAGAAGTTCTTAAGGATATAGAAACCGGAAAATCGGTTTCTGAATGTCTGGGAAGCATCTCATATATTGATGATGCATCCCGGGAAGTTTTTGTGGATTTTAAAGAAAATCCCTTTAACAAGCCTGTAAAAGCTATTTTCAAACGTTCTGTTTCAGAGTCCCAGGTTAAAACAGCCATGGAAAAAAAGCTTCCTGTGAGAATAGAGTTTATAGATGACAATATGAGTAACCCGGTTATCAAAGATATCTATTTCTCCATGTTTGAAAAGGAGAAACTCCAGGATATCCACATTAAAGGAAACAGCATTGTGTTCGAAGGGGAAAAAGAGCTGATCTTTAAATGTGGGGACATCAACGTAAAATGCTCTTCAGAGAATGGGGAGTTCAAAGTAAGTGCTGAAAAAATCAAAATGAATGCTAAAGGTGATAATGAAATCACCGGAACAATTATAAAGTTGAATTAATTATGGAAGAAACCTTACTTGAACAGGTAGTGCAGGCTACAATTGAACGTGAAACTCAAAGTCCCTTAAGAATATCAGGCAATGATGATTTTCTTTATCTGATCAAAAATGGTGCTGCCAGTGATGGTCAAGCGGACAAAGAAGTTCTTACAGCAAATCTACTGGACGAATTTCTGTTTGAGATGAACCTTGAAGTTTTTGAAAGGGCAAAGGCATTCCTGAGTCAATCAAAACTGCTTTTTTATAAAGATGGATTCAAATGGACAAGTGTTGCTAAAAGAGAGAATAGATTAATCGCTATTCTTAAATCTATTAAACTAAATGAAAAAAATGATCCTTACAGTTTTTTAGAGGCAAAACTTCTTTCAGAAGATCATGAAGATGTCAAAACTGCTGTTTTTATCCTTGGGTCCATGGATAATGTTGAAGTTCTTAAACGTCTTATGTTATCCATGGCAAAGGTAGAAGAGGCTTTTATTCCATGCTACTATGAAGGTTTAAGACATTGTATATCCGATAAAATATCAAGGCATATCATGGATATTTTACCCTCCGTCCATGAAACGATTCAATCTGTATGTCTTGATATTTTGCAATATCGTCAGGATTATAAACCAGCAAACTCAATTAAAGTTAAAACTAAAGATAAAGAGATTCTGGGAAAATCGGCACTGCTTTCATTTGACCCAAAAAGCAAAAGTACAGCTTTTGCTATCTCTAATCTGAAACCATCTTCTGAAGTACTTTTAAGGCAACTTATTTCCGGTAATGATAAGACCGCTGAGATTATAGAAGGATTACCACTAACTCCCGAACTGATTATTCTTTACGCACTTACAGAAGACCCTGATTTTACCCACATAAGTAAAGCATATGAAACCAATAATGATGAAGATATAAAACGAGCATCAATTCTTGCCGCAGGAGTTATTGGAAACAGTGAATCTCTGGATTTTCTGATTGAAGCAATTAATGATCCATTAAAAGATCAATCTGAAAAAAGCCTTTTTATGGCTCTTGGAGAATCACCGGAAGAAAGTTCCAGTATAACATGGGAAGAGATTAAAAAAAGGGTTCTAAATGGTAATGAAAGAGTTAGAAACGGATCTGTCTGGAACACAAATACTCTTCTTTTCGAGATAAAAAATCCATTAAGTACAGCTTTCGAGAGAAAAACTGCATGGCAGGAGATCATGATTGAAAAAGGCACATATATACCCTTTGAACAGGATTGGTTCACAGAAAAGCAAAATAAAGCAATAGGTGAGATAGAATCATGCATGAGATAGTAAATAAAACACCATTTAGTGCAGAAGGTGTAATCCTTCAGGATAAGAACGGAGAAAAACAATGGATAGTTGCTGTAAAGGCAACCTACAATATACTTGATGATGGAACCACAGAAATTGCTGAAGAGCAAAAACCTGTAACAACAGCCCCTGTCTATCTGGATGAACCTGGAACATCCAGCCTTTTGTATGATACAGATTTTGTTCTTTCTAAGAAAACAACAGATGTAATCCTTAATGGATCAGCACATGCACCAAAAGGAAAAACAAAAAGCAGTTTAAAAGTAAAACTAAAAGTAGCAAATATTAATAAAACTCTTCTTGTTAAGGGAACAAGAAGATGGATTGGTTTTCTTTTTATAGTTTTTAAAGGTCTGATGAAACCATTTTCAAAAATGCCAATAACCTATGAAAACACATATGGTGGAACAGATCCTGATAATGAAAAGAGATTACATAAAAAAAATCCGGTTGGAACAGGATATTTAACATGGCCATGGAAACTAAAGGGTCAAAATGTTCCAAATATCTATAGTGGAAGTTTCGTTTCAAGGCTTTTAGGTAATAAGTCAGTTGGCTTTGGTCCCGTTGCTTCAAACTGGCATCCCAGATTAAAATTTGGTGGAACATACGATGAAAAGTGGGAGAAGACTAAAAAACCACTCCTTGCAGATGATTTTAAAGATGAGTTTTTCCAGTGTGCTCCAAAGGATCAACAGACAAAATCCTTTCTAACAGGTGGGGAACCCGTTGAGCTTACAAACCTTTCACCTGAAGGAAAGTTATCATTTGAGATTCCAAAAATTAGTTTGAATTTGAAAACTGTTTTTGATGATAAAGATGATGAAATCAGTCCATTGCTTCACACAGTCATAATTGAACCAGACGACAAAACAGTTTCAACTGTATGGCATATATCTGTTCCATGTCAAAACAGAGATGAGATATTAAGAAAAACTGAAATTAGGTTAAGTGATTCCTTATGATTAAGTTTTTAAAGAAAAAACAAACCGATAATATCTGCATTGTAAAGTGCGGAATGACCTCGCCCCTTGGTATCGATTCAAAAATGACAGCGGCCATGATTATGGCAGAATCAAAACGTTTTATGACTTACGATACTCTAACTGATGATATGGACAAACCTGTATTATATAGTAAAGCAACATACATTAAAGACGAAGATTATTTAGGTAGATTTAAATCTCTTCTAACACCTGCTCTTTTTGAAGTTTTAGAACCACTGCTTACTTTGAACCCAAAACTAAAGATCTATGCAGGCCTTCCAGAAAAAAATGAGAATCAACCCACAAATTTTGCAAGTGACATAATAAATACAATAAGTGAAATCATTCAGGATAGCCCAATAGGAGCAGAAACTGAAATATATAGCAGAGGACATTCATCAGGTCTTATTTGCCTTGAAAAAGCAATAACAACTTTGAGAGATGAAAACGCTGAATTTTGTATTGTCGGTGGTGTTGATTCATACATAAACAGAGAACTGCTCTATGAACTTATATATTCAAGAAGAATGCACTCATCCTTAACAAAGCATGGCTTTATTCCAGGAGAAGCAGCCGGTTTCTTTCTTCTAACAACCGAAAAAAGAGCTAAGTTCTATAAAATGCCAGTTATGGCCAGAATTAAAGCTGTGGGTAGTACTATGGAAGAAAATACATTTTTAAGTGGGAAAACCTGTTTAGGGCAAGGTCTTTCAAAAGTTGTCGCAAGGGTTCTTCAGAAAATACCAAAAGATATAACTATTGATAAAGTATATTGTGACCTAAGCGGTGAAAGATTCAGAACAGAGGAATATAACTATCTCCTTTCACGAAATGCAGGTCTTATTGAAGATCCCGGAAGTTACATTACAACCAGCAAAAACTATGGTGATGTCGGAGCTGCTACTCTTCCAAGTCTCATAAATTTAGCTGTTCATCATAATGAGGAGAAAAGAACAGGCCTTTTCTTTACTGGTTCAGATTCTGGAATCAGAAGTGCAGCAATAATTGAAATTGAGCCTTTAAAGGAGAGCTAATATGTTTTTACAGATTTACTTCAATTATCACGATCGACCGTCATTCCTGAGAATATTTTACAAAGTTTTTTGTAAAATATGAGTCAGATCGTTTTTAAAATCTTTAAGAAATAAAAAGGTTTAGTTTTATTTCATTTTCCGATTTTACAAACAAATCCATATGCTCTTGTATCAACAGTTTGAAAACATAACCTTATAATAAAGGAAAAAATAATGGCAAATACAATCTTAGTAGAAGGACTACCACTCTGCCACGCAGGAAGCGGAGGCATTGCAACAGCTTCCTCACCAGATGTGTGTAATACAGTAGTTGGAATTGTCGTAGTTCCAATTCCTTACCCAAATATAGCAAAAGATGAGGATCTGGTTGATGGAAGTGAAACTGTTCTTGCAGATGGAGGTATGTCCATTGCCATTGAAGGAAGTAAACTATCCAAAAGTACTGGTGATGAAAGTGGCTCCATTGGTGGGATTTCATCAGGGATTATTCAGGGAGAAGCAGAATTCACATCCTTTGGATCAACAGTAATGATTGAGGGTAAACCTTGTGTAAGGCATACCGACACCCTTACTATGAATAAACAAAACACAGTCTGTATGGGAGGAATAGTTGTTCCCCCTGTAAATGCTGTAGCTGTAACAGCCGAAGGTTCAGAACTGCAAACTTTTTTTGAACTTAAGCTCATTGATTACGAGGGTAAACCTATCCCAAATGAAAACTATCAAGTCATTAACCGTGAAGGTGAAATTGCAGCAGAAGGTACATTAGATGATGCAGGTTATGCCATTGTAGATAATCTTCCTAAAGATTTATACCATGCAAATTACCCAGATATTAATACAGATGAAATTTCTTAGAAAAGGGGATAAAATATGCCACGTTTATTAGATGGTTATCATATATATACAGGAGTCAATTGGAGACCAGTATATTATTATATGATTGAAATTGAAGATGGGGACATTCTATTTGATATCTGTTCATTAATGAAAATGAATAAAGAAGAGTTGGAGGAAGCATATGATAAGCCAGTAAACGAACAGCCGAATGGTGTGAAAACCGATTCTAAAGGATCGCATGATATTAAACCTGGAAAAATATTTTATGTTAAAGTGCAGAAATGCCTGGATAAGAGATTGAATATACGTCAAATATTTAATCCAGCAACATCCATAAGATGTATGTATGGTCCTGATGAACCGATGAAAAATAGATATATTCTTTTTTGGCAATCAAATAAAAAAAATTCTGAGAAGTCAGATGATTTCATGAGTAACAGATCTGGCCTTGACTTTGGAAGAAATTCTGGTACAAAGCCTATTGGTCTTGGTGTTACAGATGGTGATGGTATTCTAAATGGAGAATCTATTAAATGGATATCAGATGGAACTGATAAAAATATAATATTCAATAATAATGGAAAATTTCCTGATCATACTACCGATAAAGACATTAATTTTAAATGTATTTTAGAGTTGAGTATGAGGACACAAAAATCATTTGAAATCTATGAAACCAAAGAAAAACTTGTGACTATTGGAAGCAAATTAGTTCATAACATAAAAGGTAATATTCCTTTGCACGATATTAGAAAAGGAAATTTTATTTGGCAAAAAAATGTTTCAAAATTTAATAATATTAGAAAATACTCTTTTATGCCTCTGCCCGTTGATATTTTTAAGCGGAAGACTTTTGAAACAATAAATCTTTTTGAAATAGATTCTCAAACTCAACCAGACCAACATTTTATATGCACAAAAATACCTAAAACTATCGATAAATCAAAAAAATTAAACAGAGAGTTTTATGTTTTAAACAAAGATGCTATCGATAAAGAACTTCAAATAGAAAACAACGGACCTCTTTATAAATTAAATGCACACTATAAAGAAATTCGTGATTTTCTTCATTTTCAACCTCTCCAGGGTAGAGCTAAAAAGAAACTAATTGGACCAAATTATATTGAATATAAAAAACAAAAAAAAGATTTCAAATATTTACCAGATCTGGATAAAACTAAAGGTGTTGGTTATTTCTATAAGCAAGTAACAGAAAGAAACCCAGTAATAAAAGAGGTAGTTATTGGAAGATTGACTCTTCCAGAATGGATCGCACGAATTAAACAAGGAATAAGAACCACAGAATTGTATGCCTCAAAATACAGGAAAATAACAAAACAATATACTGATGTTATATCTACTTTAGGTGCTGTCGAAGGAATGTCAAATGTAGCAGCACAGTTTCCGAATAGAGGATTAAAAAATAACCAGATTGTTACTCCAATAATTTTTGCTGAAAAATCTAATGAAATTCAAAACTTACTTGCTAAAAAGCTCAAAAACTTAGAAGACCCCAAATATAAGAAATCTTTGGATGATTATATAAAACAGGCTGAGAAACTTTTTGATATGGTAAATGACCCCTGTTTCTCAAAAGAAATTATAGATTACCTTAAATTAGATGATCTGACATGGGCTAAAAGAGATAAGAATAGAAATCATATTTTTAAAAATTTAACACATGAAGAAAAATATTATAGAAATATATTAAATCAATTAAGTGATGTCTTAATAGAATCATACACCTTGTTTAAAAATACAGATGCTTTCAATTTGGAAGTTGGTAAAAAAGATGTTAGAACAATAGCTTCAAAGGCCTTTAAGCAATATTATGATATAATTATAAATTTCTCTCCAGATACAATAAATAAATTAGAATTAAAGTTTCCACTTGCTATAATTTTGGACCAAATTCAAAAAAAATCAGAACTTTCTTATGCTGCAAGAACAAAAGATTTTGTTGGTAAATATCTTATGAATGCTCCTGGAACCCCATCTCTTTTAGTTTGTTTGGTTGATGTATTTGGGCCATACTTAGCAGAAAAGTATTTTAATAATCAGGATAAAATTAAAACCGGATTAAAAAAATGTTTTGAATTTACTTTTAAATGGGCTCTTAAAGAAGAATCTTTTAAAGATGTTAAGATTGCTATAGATCAGAATGATCCGGTAAAAGTTAAAGGTAGTGCTTCTGAAAAATTTTTGAGTATAGATAAATATGGTAAACCAGGAATAATCTTAGGGCATACATTTAAGAGTTTAATGTTTGGTTTAAACTTATGGATCATGTTTGAGAATGTTGGAAATGACAAAAAAACTGTTGAGAAAAGATTTGTTAAATTTGTTAGTGATGGTTTGAATCTAAGTCTTAGTGGTGTCGGACTTTTGATGAAAGAAACAACAAACAGTATTTTACTAAATAAAATTGGTATGAAAAGTTATGTAAATAAAGCTGGAATTACAATATCACAAAAAACTATTATGGTTAAAACCTTAGGTATTATTGGATCATTAGTAAATATATATATAGCACACGAAGAGTGGGGTGAGGCATATGAAACTAAACAAACAAAGAAAATTAGAATTAAAGGGGTTGATTTTTATTTTGCTGTAATCGGTTTAATGTTTTTTATCCTAATAGGTGGTATAGGGCCAAGCCTTGTTTTTTTTATTGCAGAGTTTATAGTAAGAGCTATTATTCTTGAGGTCTTTCAGGGTGGACCAATGGAAAGAAAAATTACAGCAATATGTGAGGAACTTGAATCAAATGAAGATTTTTCAGTAATAAAGAAAGATGAAAACATATTAGATCAATTCAATTTAATGATGAATATTTTGAACAATTATTCAAGATCAAACAGTTCTTTATCATGGCGTGCTGTCTTTCCATTGATAAATATTGGATATGTAATTAGAGACAAAAAAAACAAAATCAATTATGGTGCCACTGAAAAAATTATAGATGATATTGTGAATGAAAGTAATGCTCCATCGGCAAGATTTACATTTAGTATAAGTGAACTTTTAATACTTCATAAAGAATTAATGGAAAAAATTGAAAAAATGAAAATACGGGATAAAATGAGAGAAGATTTAAATGATGAGTCACCTCTTATAAAAATGAAGAAATTAAATCAAGGTTGTTATAGAAAAGATTTATTTCCAAAAGGAGAGAAAATTAATATAGAACAATTATCTATTACTGTTGATAACCCAAAAGGAGGACAAACTCAAATTTTTCCTATAAGAAAAGAGATTGTTATATATGATTATCATTACATATCAGACCCAAGATTAGTTCTATATTCTAAGTAAAGATAAAATTTTCATTATTTTTTAAAGGGAATAAAATGAAGAAATATATTATATTGTTATTAGTCTTTTTGATAGTTTCTTGTGATAAAGATATTAAAACAGATGTGAGTAGGTTCAAAAAAGTAATAACAAACCCTCTGGGAATGAAATTTGTTTATATTAAACCCGGTACATTCATGATGGGGCCAAAAGAAGAATTTTGTCCTCACCCTGAGTATTTCAATGCATATCAACATAAAGTAACTTTAACGAAAGGTTTCTACATGCAAACCACAGAGGTTACTGTGGGACAATGGAAAAAATTTGTTAAAGTGACAGGTTTCAGAACACAAGCAGAACGTAATGGTTTTGGAGAACAGATGAAATCTGATGATGAGATTAAAGGGTTGTCATGGAAAAAGCCCGGTTTTAAATCAACAGAAAACCATCCCATAACAATGATTACATGGGAAGATACTCAAAAATTTATTGAGTGGATAAATTTAAAAGAAGATGGAGGATACAGGCTGCCAACTGAGGCTGAGTGGGAATATTCATGTCGTGCAGGCACAAATACTCATTTTTCTAATGGTATGAACATGACTAAGGAAGAGTTGAAATTAAAAAATGTTTATAATGACCAACTTGGAAAAATAGCTTGGTACAGAAAGAATTCTGCTGGAAATAACATCACCTTTGATTATGAATATGGACATCCTCAACCTGTGGGTTTAAAACAACCAAATAACTGGGGGCTTTATGATATGCATGGCAATGTTAGTGAATACTGTATCGATATTTATATAAAAGTTTTTCCTTTGGAACATGCTATTGATCCTGTTAATAAGGTTCAAACAACCAAATACAGAACTTCAAGAGGTGGTTTCTGGGGTAGAGTCCCCGCTGGGGTTACTAGCAGTCGAAGAGGTATTGCTATAATTAATAAAAGTACTGATAGTGACGGATTTAGGTTAATAAAAGATTTAGAACAGGAAGATTTACAAAAAAGTAGAAAAATTATTAAATGAAGAAATGTATTATTTTGTTTAGTCTTTTTAATAGTTTCTTGTCATACAAATATTTAAAATAGGTAATTAAGTACAATAAAGTAAATTTATATGGATGAGTCGAATTTATCAATCTTATGAAACAAAATTTAATTAAATCTTCAAAAAAAGTTGAAAATGAGATTGACTATAGTAAAAGTGAGCTTGATAAAAAAGATAAGATAGATCTATTCAAAACGCTGAAAATATTGTTTTTTGTTCTATCCATCTTAATTTTAATATTTAGATCTTATA
Organism: Desulfobacterales bacterium; assembly: GCA_024226555.1. Classification (GTDB taxonomy): domain Bacteria; phylum Desulfobacterota; class Desulfobacteria; order Desulfobacterales; family JAAELO01; genus JAAELO01. The sequence continues at coordinate 10,238 of JAAELO010000201.1, forward strand.
CCATACTAGCATTTTCCTATGTTTTATTTTCTTTAATATTGGTTATTCTGATGGATGCTCTTAGTACTACATTTTTTTCATCCCATCCAGATAGTAATGACGATAGTTTTGGCTTCAGATTAGTGAAAGATATATCTCTACAAGATTTGAAAGAGAAATATAAAAAGAAAATTTCTAAAAATAAATAACAGATAAGTAAGTTAAATCACGCAATCTATTTATCTCATAATGAAGGCATAAACAATGAAAGAAAATAATTTGAGTATAGTTGCTGTTCGTTTTGATCCAAAGGAATTATTAATTTTTGGTTGCATATGCTTTATATTTGCTCTTGATCTGGCAGGTGTTTTTCCAGCCCGGCTTATCTACAATAAACAAATGGTACAGGCATTACTAATCATTTTTATAGTAGTAATGTTTATGATGGTAGTGCCTTTTGTTTTAAGGAGAAAACTTCTTTATGAATTTAAGGAAGAACATATCGAAATCTCAACAATAAGCAGATATTCATTTAAAAGAAAAAAAAGGAAAGTGATAGATAAGCTAAAATGGAGTTGTGTTAAAAAAACTTCAAGGGGTTCACTGGTTAGTGGTGCTGAGTTTTTTGTAATAGAGTATTGGGATAATAATGTAAAAACTATTAAGGTTAATAGTCTGGATAAGTTTTATAAAAACGATGACAGGCTTGACTATTTTTATTTCATTGATGAGTTATCAAAATTTATAGAAAGCAGAGATCTGTCATCAGACCATAATACAGAATTCAGAGAACCTGAAACTGAAGAAACTATTACAGAAAATATCTCAATTGGAAATAACTATACAGTAGTTAATTCAGAAACAAAGAATGAAAGTACAAAAGAGAAGAAAGTACAAATTGATAAATCAGATTCTGTTAAAACTATTCCTTTAGACAAGAAGCTTGATGAGAGAAAACCATTGTATGGATTTATTTTAATAATTGTTGGTCTTTTTGGGGTTTTTATTCAATTCAAATCAGACAAAATCTATATATATCAGATATTTTTAATAATTATCTGTTTTATTTATGCTCTCAACTGTTTCTCAAAAAAAGATAGTAAAGGATAAGAATATTTTTATTTCTAAAAAAATTATTATTATTTCCTTGAAATAATAATGCTAAAAAGCTATTGTTTTAATCACAGATAAAATGTTTAATTGATTTTATCTTTTGAAACTGAAGCGAGCCGGAAAGGAGCGTCGAACTCCAATCCGACTCTACCACAACTCTTAACACTGTATAAAGGAAACAAAGAGCCATGGATGTTTATTGTTTTACAGAATCTCACTTCTTACGTCAACGCCTCTTTCACACATCAGGGCAGTTTTTTCACTTAAAACTTTTTAGGGAATACTTAAAAGCGGGTTTAAAGGAAGTTTATAACCTTTAAATATAGCTTTTTGTTTATGTGAATTGAGACTGATCTTGATAAAGACTTTCTTTGGAACTCTCATTATTTCTATAAATTTGAGCTTTAATTAAAATTAATGAGAATGGTTTTTGTTTAAGTCTTGCAAACTTAGAAATAAAAGAGGCTTGTACTAATAATACAGCAAACTAAAGATGCTTTAGTTTTTATTCAAGACTGGTTTTGTGTGCGAAAGGGGCATGACTACTATTATAAAGACATAAATCTATTTCAGGTAGCTTCTAAAAATTAGGAATTTGATTGAAATTCAAGGCTATTTAAAAAAATAAACATGGTTTACGGTTATTTTTTGAGAATAACGAAGTAGTTCGATCAAAGGTCAATTATTAGAGGTTGCCTAAAGCCTGGCAGTCAACAGCCCTGCTGCCAGACTTTTTTTTAATAGATTCCCTATTCTCTGATAAGTTATGATTTTAAAAATAAAACATAAAAGGTAGGAGTCTAAAATGTACGTTGACATTAAGCCTGACTTTACCAGTACAGCCAGTGAATTTATAAAATGTATAAGATTCTTCGGTGGAAGCTATAATAAATGGTATATAGGCCTTACAAATGATGC
>JAAELO010000202.1 GCA_024226555.1 Desulfobacterales bacterium
GGCATAACAAAAAATAACGGGTTGATTCGTTTATAAAAAAGGTTTTATTTTATAAAGTTTACAGTTTTATTTTTGTTATATCTGTGTTTTGCAAAAAGATCAGTTATTAGAGATTCCCTAAAGTTAATTAATACTAATTTAGCTCCTGCCACTGAAACAGAGACCTTATCTTTTGAAACGAATACAATAAATAAGATCTCTTCTCTAATTAATTTATAACCGCACTAATGATTTTTAACTAACATTGAGGGTTTTTAATATTTGAAATATTGAGACATTCCTTTTTTACATCTTAAATATTTCAGGTGTTTTTTATTGTAATAATTGATTTACTTGAGATTCAATATGAATTATAATTTATGAAAATTACTAAATGATAAAATAATCGTAATTTCCTTAAATAGCTTTAAAAATATTTACTTAAGGTTGCACAGAATTCATTTTTTTCATGACATGAATTCCAGCGATGCCTTAAATCAGCTTTCGGACCTGGTTCTTTCTGCCTTATAATTTCGCATGAAACATCAAAGGAGAAAAGCGCAATGAAAAAATCAATAAAATTGATTCTGTCAGCTGTCATTTTATGTTTGTCTTTCTCCCCAAGCCTTTTTGGCGAAGTAACTGTTCGGCTTACAAGTGGGGAATTTGAACCTTTTATGACTAAGAAACTGAAGCAATACGGTATCCTTTCCCATATTGCAGTTGAAGCTGGCAATAAAGTCGGGATGAAGATTGAATACGGTTTTTTTCCATGGAAGCGTTCAATTATATTAGCGAAGATAGGAGATTGGGACGGTTCAATCGGATGGGGATATTCTTCTGAAAGAGAGAAGTTTTTTTTTTACACAGAGCCGATTTATAAAGAGACTGTTGTTATTTTTCATTTGAAGGATTTTAAGTTCGATTGGAAAACTGAAGAGGATCTTCAAGATATAACTATCGGTGTTACCAGGGGATATCTTGATGAGGAAAAGTTCAGAAAGATGAAGGAAAATGGAAAACGAATCAATTATGATGTGACAAGCAGTGATTTTCTGAATTTAAAAAAGCTTATGGCTGGCAGATTTAAGATTTTTCCCTGCAATAAGAATGTAGCACTGAAACTGATTAAGGAAAATTTCTCGGCTGTAATTGCTAATAAAGTCACTTATCATCCTAAGCCATTCAGGATTACACCCCTGCATATTCTCTTCAGTAAAAAGGTTAAAAAAAGTGGTAAAAATACTGCGCTATTTAATGAAGGTTTAAAAAAATTGAAGGAAAGTGGTCGGTATGATCAGATGTGGGAGGATTTTCGGCAGGGAAAATACAATGCAGAATAGAACTGTCTGGTAGTAAGAAATCATACAGTGTTGAATGTTTATTAATGTATTTGTTATTGCGAAATTACGATATTTAATTGATTATTTCCCATAACCTATCTATACTACAAGATAATTCGCTTAATCCCAACTTATATGAATCAAAAGGAGTTACAATGAGAAATCTATTAAAAATTATTATCATTTTAAGCCTTGTTTTCCTTTTTACAGGGTTAGCTGGTGCAGAAACAATCAAACTAACAAATGGTGAATGGCCACCATACATGTCTAAAAAGATGAAACATTTTGGCTTTGCATCCCATGTTGTTGAAAAATCGTTTGCTAATGAAGGAGTTAAAGTAAAGTGGGGATTTTACCCCTGGAACAGATCTTTAATATTAGCAAAAACAGGTAAATGGGATGGTTCTGTTGTTTGGACCAAAAACAAAGAGAGGCAAAAAATATTTTATTATAGTAATGCAAAAGTACTCTATCTTAAGGATGTTTTTTTTCATCGTAAGGACTACCCATTCAAATGGAATACTTTTAAAGACCTAAAAGGTTTAAAAGTAGGGGCTACTTTAGGATATTCATATGGGCCGGAATTTACGAAAGCAGAAAAATCCGGTTTAATAAAAACACAACGTGTTAAAAATGATATTTTGAATTTCAGAAAACTGATTAAAGGAAGAATCGATATATTTGGTATAACTCTTAATGTAGGATATGCGATATTAAAGAAAGATTTTAATCCATTACAAGCAGCACAAATAACAAATAATACAAAACCTTACAGAACAACATCCTACCACCTCATTATAAATAATAAATCGGCAAAAAATAAGAAATTAATAATGCTTTTTGATAAAGGGTATAAAAAATTAGAAAGTAGTGGAGATCTAAGTAAAATGGAAGAAGATTTGATTTCCGGGAAATATGAGAAATAATTTATAGAGTCAGTTATTTAAAAGATAGGTGCTTCAATTTGTATTTCAGACACACCTTCTAAATGGATTTGATTTTACTAAACTTGCGAAGGAGTTACAATGAGAAATCTATCAAAGATTATTATCGTTTTAAGCCTTGTTCTGTTTTATTCAGGGTTAGCTGGTGCAGAAACTATCAAACTAACAAATGGTGAATGGACACCTTATCTGTCTAAAAAAATGAAACATTTTGGCTTTGCATCCCATGTTGTAGAAAAATCATTTGCAAAGGAAGGAATTAAAGTAAAGTGGGGTTTTTATCCATGGAACAGATCTTTAGTTCTTGCAAAGCAAGGTAAGTGGGATGGTTCTGTTGTTTGGTCTAAAAATAAAGAAAGGCAAAAAGACTTTTATTATAGTAATGCACAAGTACTGCATCTCAAAGACGTTTTTTTCCATCGTAAGGATTTTCCATTTAAATGGAATAAAATCAAAGATCTTAAAGGTTTAAAAGTAGGTGCGACTTTGGGATACACTTATGGTGCAGAGTTGAAGAAAGCAGAGAAATCCGGATTAATAAAAGTACAACGTGTTAAAGATGAAGTTTTAAACTTTAGAAAATTGATAAAAGGAAGAATAAATATATATGGAGTGTCAAAAAATGTTGGATATTCTACCTTAAAAAAAAATTTTAAATCTTCAGAGGTTTCTCTTATAACAAACCACCCTAAGCCCTATAAATCAAGTATCTATCACCTTATATTGAATAAAAAATCAAAAAAAAATAAAAATTTTATGTTATTATTCGATAAAGGATATAAAAAATTAGTTAAAAGTGGCGAGCTTAAAAAGATGGAAGCTGATCTGATCTTCGGGAAATATGAGAAATAACTTATTTACTTGCAAAAGGTGTGTTACATTTTGTGTTACACACCTAACCTATAATCCCTAATATTGAACCCATATTTCTCTATCCCAGTCATATAACTCATAGGGCTTAAAACTGTTTTTATATTTCATATGCTTATTTTTTTCAATATAGTACCCAAGGTAGTAATACTTTAAACCACTGTTTTTACATATTTCAATCTCCTTTATGGCACCAAAAGTTCCAATGCTAAATTTTGAGAATTCGCTTCCAAAGACAAAATACACACTACTTGCTCCTTCATTCCCAATATCAACAAACCCTAAACCAGCAAGTTTTTCATCAACGTAGTATTCAGTTTGTATTGCCGGTACTGACCTATGGAAAAAAGTCTGTATAAAATTCTCACGGGATGATTCCTGATCAAAGCGTTTGGAATGGTCTTCATAAAGGTCATAAAGAGATTCATGAAAGGATAGTTCTCTAACGATAGCTTTTGTATCTTTGTTTTTTTTTTGAACCCTTCTTTGACTTTTTGAAAGCGTAAATTTGTTAACCGGAATTCTTATTGGAATACATGCATTACAATATTTGCAATTTGGTCTGAAAAAATAGATTCCAAATCTTCGCCATCCGTTTTTAAGAAGTTCATTAAACTCCTCTCCAGAGAGATCTGTTGCCAGCATAAATTCATTTCTGGATTTACGTTCTGGAAAATATGGACAATTCTCCTCTTCGGAGAACTCTTTTTCTTTTAAAATATGAATAGGTAAAAATCCTTTAACTTCATTCATCTTAAAAACGTTTAATGGAATCTCTAATCAACCTTTTTTTCGTCTCTTTGGGAATAAAGAATAACACTATCACCTTCAATTTTTCCCTTAAACCTGATTTCATCACCACTATCATAGCAGTATTCATCTATAGATGAACTATAGTATTTAGGTTTATCGGGAACAGGTCCACTTAAAAGGCTTCTCTCTTCATCAAAAAGAACTTTATCCAGGCAATCACCATGCCCATAGAATATTTCATCTATGTTTTTATCATTGGTATAGGATCTGGTTTTTAAGCCACCAAAAATGTAAGCTTTTTTGATGTTCCCTTTTATTTTATAGGATTTTCCATCTATAACAATCCTTGCATCATCAGCAAAAAAGTTTAGCCTGTCATAACTATGCCAGGTGGTTGATCTGGGTCCATTAGATGAACGATATGAACAATCACCTTTAAAACGAACAAGAGAAGCTTTCTTACCTCCAAGGGGTGATCTAATAGATATTTCGGAAACCACTGTCCCTTTTTGATCAGGAAGAGCATCATATTTTGCTTGTTGTTCATCAATGGTATTAGATATGAAATTACCAAAGATAATCATCATAACAACCCCTAAAACAAAAACTCCTGCCACCCCCAAGCACCCTAATTTCAACACTTTTATCATTTTATCTCTCTTTATTATAGTAAAATTCATTAATATCACAATATAAAAGATTGGACTATATGAATTTTAACACTAGGGAACCTCTAATAATTAGAATTTTTGTTGAATTACAAGGCTTGAGAAAAATATAACGAGATGATTTTACAACATTTTTTTTTTCTTGTAACGCTGTAATTTTGACAAAAGGCAGTTATTAGAGATTCCCACTATAAAATCCAGGAAAATAAATTTTGTTTTTTATCGCACTTGAGCAGTTGTCTTTATTTGTGTTAACATCAAAAGATCTTTTGCTCCATTTTATCAATTTCAGGGAGGCTATATTTTGGGCAACTCAAGTCACAATATCAATGCGATTTTGGAAGCTATTGAAGAGGGAATATATTTAATCGATCAGGATTATAATATCGAGTATATGAATCACGCCATGATTAAATTGCACGGAGAAGGGACTGGAGAAAAATGTTATAAAATCCTTAATAAAAGCAATGAAATATGCACCTGGTGCAAAGCTAAGAGTGTTTTTGAAAAACAATACCCCATAAGATGGGAGTTTCACAACTCTCTAATGGGAAAAACTTTTCGAATGACCGAAATGCCTGTTAAGCAGAAGTCTGGTAAAATTTCAAAACTTACAATTTGTAGCGATATTACAGCTTCAAAAAAGTATAAGAAAAAAGCAAAAAGCTCAGAAAATGATTATATGAGGCTTTTCGAAACAGTAGGATGTGGTGTTTATATAAGCAGTAAAGAGGGCAAATTTGTTGATGTTAATCCTGCAATGCTTAAAATGCTTGAATATAATAAAAAAGATATATTTCTTAAAAAAGATATTAAGGAAGATATATATGCAGAACCTGAAAGAAGAGTTGAGTTTCAAAATCTCATAGAGGAAGAAGGTCGTGTAACAGATTTTGAAGTGGATTTTAAGAAAAGAACGGGTGAAATAATCCCTGTTCTTATCACTGCACATGTAAGGCTTGACGAAGATTTGGAAGTTGTTGGTTATGAAGGAATTATTGTTGACCAGTCCCAGCGTAAAGAGATGGAACTTGAGATAAGAAAAACCAATGACTTCATGAATAAATTGATCCATAGTTCTCCCAATCCAATTATGGCTGCTGATATGCAAGGAACTATCATGGTTTGGAACCATGCTGCTGAAGAAAGCCTTGGTTATATGTCCAAAGATGTTATTGATAAAATGAGTATAGAAGAACTTTACCCGGATAATCAGGCCAGGGAGGTGATGAAATTCATCAGAGGAGAGGAACATAATGAGAAAGGTATTTTAAGAGCTTACCCTCTTGTTTTTAAAAGGAAAGATGGCGTAGAGGTAAAGGGTAATCTTTCAGCCTCAATTTTATACGATAATATGGGAAGAGAGATCGCAAGTGTAGGGATTTTTGTTGATGTAAGAGAAAAGCTGGAGATGGAAGAGAAGATACAAAACACACAGGATCAGCTATTCCAGTCTGAAAAGCTCGCAGCAATGGGACGATTAACTTCACAAATTGCCCACGAAATCAATAACCCTTTATATGGAATAATGAATACCCTTGAACTTGTTAAAACCGAAATACCAAAGGAGAATAGAAGACGTAAAATACTTGATATGGCAATATCGGAAACCGTAAGGCTTGCTGAAATGCTTAAAAAGATGCTCTCCTTTTCAAAACCTGATCAAGAGAATAAAATCCCAATAGATATGAACACAGTTTTGGATGAGATACTAATGCTTCATGAGAAACAGCTACGTGAACATGATATAAGGATCACCCATGATTTTATGCCTGAGATTCCTAAAATTAAAGCATCTAAAAATCATCTTAGACAGGTAATCCTTAATATGGTTAATAATGCAAAACATGCTATGCCCAAAGGAGGAGATCTCCATGTAAAAACCTCCTGTAATGCAAAGGACATTTTTGTTGAAATGTCAGATACCGGAACTGGGATAAAGGAGGAGCATCTTCCCAAAATTTTTGATTCTTTTTTTACCACAAAGGGTAGTGTAAAAGGTGTTGGACTTGGATTATCTGTTTGCTATGGACTTATAATTGATCATGGAGGAGATATTAAAGTTCAAACAGAAGTTGGTAAAGGGACAACATTTATAATTAATCTGCCTATTATAAAAGAATAAGATATTAATTTTAATAAGATAATTTTTGTTAAATGTTTAATATTGCAGTACCAGTAGGTAATATAAAAAGTTTTTCACATCCATTCCTGTTTCTAATCCCATAAGGGAACCCTCTAATAATTAGAATTTTGTTTGAAATACAAGGATGAGAAAAAAATAGCGAGGATATTTTACACAGTTTTATTTTTTTGAATAACGCTGTAGTTCGACCAAAAGGCAGTTATTAGAGATTCCCATAAAATAAACACTAAAAAATCTATCCAAAAAAACAATAATTCCTATAATAGTGGAAATAACTATAATTAGTGTGAGATTTTATTATCGATCATATTGTAATTATGTTAACGTACATATTATGAATACATTCTGTATGTAGCTGATATACCCTATACACGTACCTTATGATGTCTTTGTTGATTTCTATTAAAATATATTTTGGTTAAATTCAACGGTTTTCCTTGACTTGGTTCGAAACGGAAATTACTATAATTATCATAATAACTAAAAGAAAGGAGTGTTCAATGGAAGATATTTTGACTGTGGTTAAAGCCAGTAAGTATTGTAATGTCACTCCCAAAACGATTGTTAACTGGGTGGATTTAGGGCATATAGAAGCCTATAAAACTGCAGGGGGACATCGAAGAATCAAGTTGGATGACTTGAAAAAGTTCATGGATAAACAGGGGATTCCAATCCCAAAAGAGTTTGTTCAGGATGAGAGAAAAAGAGTTTTAGTTGTTGATGATGACCCGATTATTGTAGAGACTATAGTTACAGCCCTTGAGGAGGATGAATTCGATTATGATGTCATCTCAGCTTCTGACGGTTTTGAAGCTGGCCTCCAGATTAATCATTTCAAACCCGATATTGTAATCCTTGATATTATGATGCCAGATATCAAAGGGTATGAAGTGTGTAAAAAAATTAAAGAGAATAAAGATACAACAAACACTAAAATTATTGTTCTCTCTGCCTACATGGATGAAGAAAAATTCAAAGTGATGAAAGAACATGGCGCCGATATCTGTTTTTCCAAACCTCTGCCTCTGCCACAACTGAAAGAAGAAGTTGCCCGGATTCTGGAACTCGCTGAGTAATACAAGCTTTAGATTTACTGAAATACCGAAAAGTGCAAAATTTTTAATCATAGTTCTCAAGGAGATATTATGAAACTTAAAGACGCCTTAAAGAAGAAGAAATTTGTTGTAACTTCGGAAGTACAATCTCCAGTGGATGAAACACCGGAAAAGCTTATCGAAAGTATGAAACTTGTTAGAGGAAGAGTTGATGGCATCTCTGTTGGTGAAGTTGAGATGGAAGGAATTGTTGGAGATTCTATTAACGTTTGCGATATGCTCGCACAAAACAGATTTGAATCCATCTACCAAACCACAACCAGAAACAAAAACAGACTTGATCTGCAAAAGGATCTTTTAAGTGCCCATAGCTCAGGTATTGAAAACCTTCTGGTTTTTACAGAAGATTACAGAATAACAGGAGACAGTCTTCAGGAGATGATGTTTTTCCATGTTGATTCAGGAAAACTTAAATCTGTACTGGAACATATGAAGGAAGGTCAGGCAATTAATGGTGATGCTCTTCCAAATAAAGCTGAATTTGTTCTGGGTTCAGGTGTTGAATCCATGTGGGGAAGAGATGTTCCTGATCTTGAGATGAAAGAGATGGAAACAATGACTGAAATTGGTACCGGTTACTTTCTCTCAACTCCTGTTTTTGATGTAGAAAAGTTTGCCCAGTTTATGAAAAAAGCTCAGACATTTGGGATTCCGGTAATTGCTGAGGTTATTATCCTTAGAACAGCTGGAATGGCTCGTTTTTTCAACCGCCATTTCAAATCAGGTATGGTTCCTGAATGGATTATTGAAAAACTTGACCGTGCGCACGATAAACAGATAGCGAGCATTGAGATATTTGCAGATATTGTAACTGCTCTTAAAGAAACATGTGATGGTGTTCACATAATAACGATAGGCGGTGAAGAGAAACTAAGGCACTATCTTGATGCTGCTAAATTGTTATAAATCAGCAAATTGATGGTTTAATTTTTTTCTTAATAGTGATATTGAATTTGAAGTACGAATACCCAACAATTAATATAAGGGAATCTCTAATAACTGTTCTTTTGGCAAAATACTTTGTTATTTCCAAAAAAAACTGTAATAAAATCGGCTCGTTATTTTTTGAAATGCCTTGTA
>JAAELO010000203.1 GCA_024226555.1 Desulfobacterales bacterium
ACAAGCAGCAAGTAACTAGTATTTATTCCATGGAATAGAATAATAAAATCGATAATACCCATTTCGGTGCTTTGAATATTATTTTCTCTTAACCATTTGGAAATGATGAAAATCACTTTTTGGCCGAGCACACTCTTTCGTTGTTCTTTTGTGAGAGTCATGAGTTGAGATGTCATAGTCCACCGAATTCCTAGAAACAGAAATTAAACTCCACAGATTTTGTAGCGATGAAAAAAAAAAGAGGAAGAATTAAAGTAAAAAAGTAGAAAAAAAGATGCGAAATAGCGAAAACACGAAAATGTTCGAAACGTTTTCTTTTGAACATTCAATTGGTCACAAGAATCAAAAACAAAGCTCCACGACGGGGAATCGAACCCCGGGCGTCTGCGTGACAGGCAGAAATGTTACCAACTACACCATCGCGGAATAATACTCTTTTACTTGTGTTTTGTTTTGTTTTGTTGGAGGGAACATTCTGCGGAACATTTCACAATTAAATATGCAGGTTTTCCCCCCCAACTGCACCAATGCCGGGATGAAATCGAGCGACATAGCGATAACTATTACACTTTTCACAAATCCATTTACAGCCACCCGCTCTTCCAACTTAGATATATATACCGTGCGTTGCAATTGAATTCATTGCTTTTCCAACAGCGCACTCAAAAAATCAATTTCAGTTCGCATTTGTCGCTTCCAAACAATTGAATTGCGGGGTAATATTTCACATCTTTCTTTCCTTCTTTACACGCTTTCAATTCTATGCTTCCGAATTCCTTTTCATTTGTGCAAAAATGAATAATCCCTAATTTGCAATTTAATAAAATCTTCATAATTTCTCCCTTTTTTAATGCCTCGAATCCACTTTGTATTTTTTTTGGATAATTCGCATTACCATCTCGTTTATATAGGGAACCATTGCTTAGGCCACCGCATTGAAAAAAATACGAATAAAGGAAGCCGTGAATACATGGCTTTTGTTGTCGACGCCCCGTCCCCATGGGTTTTATTTTAGTATACGTAAAGTACACCCGACAATTAAAGAAAGGGCAAAAACAAAAGACATCCATCTTCGGTTTCCTTGTCGAAAATGCAATTAAATGTATTCGCTTCTTCTTTCCTTTTAAAATCTGTTTTGGTTATGACTCCTATGCATACCGCGGCCTCCAAATCTATTTCTAAACATTTAATTGTCCATTTGTGGATACCTTCGTTAAATCCATTATCGCTTGAAATTACGTCGGAATACCCTTCTCCACTACTTGCCGCTTTCGTTCCGTCCTCGCTTTTTACATGTGGTTTTTTTGTGCGAGTTGTTTTGCGTAGGGTACGGTGGAATTTGTACGGTCCACTTTACCTTATTTTCGATTTTATGGGATTAAAATATTTCCAGCGAAACTATTTTTTTCAAAAAAAGGGGTTGGGAAAATCAGATAAATTAGAAAAAGCAAGCGCATACGTAAGTTATTCCATGGAATAGAATAATAAAATCGATAATACCCATTTCGGTGCTTTGAATATTATTTTCTCTTAACCATTTCGAAATGATGA
>JAAELO010000204.1 GCA_024226555.1 Desulfobacterales bacterium
TCCGGGGAGAAGCAAATTTTGACCTGCTTGAACTTGGCAAATCTTTCTGGACCAAGAACAAATGATACAAGTCACACCGCAAATGAGAATACTTGTTGCAGTTGAGCCGGTTGATTTCCGGTGCGGAATAGACGGATTATCAAAAATATGTCGTACAATTTTGAAAACTGACCCATTCTCCGGATATGTATTTGTATTTCGTAACAAACGTAAAACATCCATCAAAATTTTAGTTTACGATGGCCAGGGATATTGGATCTGTCAAAAAAGATTATCTGAAGGCAGATTCAATTATTGGGTTGAAAATGGAAACGAAAGATTAAAAAGACTGGCAGCACATGAACTGCAATTAATGATTTGGAATGGAGATATCAAAAGTGTAAATGTAGCTCCTTTGTGGAAAGATATTAAAAATTAAAAAAAGTTCGTGCGTTCCACAAACAGTTGTGTTAGGAAGACTGCATGGATAAAACATTTACATATCGGGGCAAGTCTCTAAACAAAGAAAATATAGAATTTATAAATAGATTAATTGCTGAGAATCCTGATGACAGCAGACGTAAATTATCTGTTAAACTTTGCGAAGCCTGGAACTGGGTCCAAAAAAATGGCGCACTTCGGGATATGGTGGCAAGGGGATTAATGCTTGAGCTTCACAGAGCGGGCCATATTCCGTTGCCTGCAAAAAAATGCTCTCCCAACAATCCTTTTGTTAACAGAAAAAAAACGCCTGAGATAACGATTGATCAAACGTCATTAGAAAAAACAGTCAGTCAACTCAAGCCTCTTGAGTTCAGGAAAGTTCGCAGAACCCCATATGAAAAGCTGTGTGACAGTTTAATTGAACAACACCATTACCTTGGATATTGTCAACCGGTAGGAGAACATTTAAAATATATTATTTTTGCAGATCCTGCATGACGTGGTCTTCGGCGCCTTATCATATCGGATGCCGTGATAAATTTATTGGATGGCCCATTGAAATCCGTAAAAAGAATCTGTCATTCATGGCATATAACAGCCGTTTTCTGATTCTGCCATGGGTCAAGGTCCATAATCTGGCATCCCATATTTTGGGCCAGATGGCCATTATTCTTCAAAAAGACTGGGAATCGGCTTATGGCCATTGTATATATTATCTTGAAACATTTGTTGATACACAACGTTATTTGGGAACCTGTTATAAGGCTGCCAACTGGATCTGTTTGGGTAATACCACAGGACGCGGCATAAAAGAAAAAACCCGGCGTATCACCAGGTCCATCAAAGCAGTTTGGGGATATCCCTTGACACAAGACTTCAGGGAGCATTTATGCCGGCCCCAAAGATAATCAAACTGTCAAATGAAGAACGTGTTGAACTTTTAAAGCGTCTGAGTGCAAGCAATCTAAAAGAAGAAGATAAAAAAATGATTGCGGGCGTTGTTGAAACATTACAAATTCTCAGCGATGCTTACGACAAAAAAAACATATCTATCAAACGTATTCTTAAAATGTTTTTCGGCAAAAAAAGTGAAAAGTCGAAAGATGTTTTAAAAAATGACGACCAGGATAAAAAATCGCCTTCAACCAATAATCCACCTGAAAA
>JAAELO010000205.1 GCA_024226555.1 Desulfobacterales bacterium
TCAAAATGAGCAATGGCACGGTGATCGCCGACTATGCCTACGACGTCATCAATCACTTTAACACCATTGCCTACCTCAACGGCCTGACCAACCGCACCGACTATGATCCGCTGGGCCGGGCAATGCAGGTGCGCGTCATCGACGACACGAGCGACATCGTCGACTATCGCTATGGCTACGACGACGTGGGCAACCGCGTGTATATGCAGCGAGCGCACCAACCCAACCAGCCCTATGAAGTCTACCAATGCGACGGACTGTACCAACTCGTGGATGCCTGGTACGGAGCCGATGCAGCCGACCCTGCCGCCATCACCAGCTATGGTCTGATGCAGACCTACGATCTCGACCTGCTGGGCAACCGCCTGTCGGTGACGGAGGACGGCGAGACCGACGACTATGGCCCCGACGACGGCACGCAGTCGACCAACGTGATGAATCAGTACGAGACGGTCGATGGCTCGTCGCTGGGCTATGACCTGCGCGGAAACACCCTGACCGACGGAATAGGCGTCTACGGCTACGACGTCCTCAACCGCCAGATCAGCGTGACCAACGCCAGTGGCACGACCGAGTACGTCTACGACGTGCGCGGGCGGCGCGTGGCCAAGGTGGCGGACGGCATCACCATCACCCACTATATCTATGATACCCAGTATCGCGTCATCGAGGAACGGGACGGCAGCGAAGCGCTGTTAGCCGCCTATACTTATGGCACGGGGATGGACGAGCCGTTGACGATGGAGCGCGGTGGAGAGACGTACTATTACCACCGGGATGCGCTTGGCTCCATCACCGAGGTGTCCGACAGCGACGGCGACATCGTCGAGCGCTACGAGTACGACGTCTATGGCGAGGTGACCATCTATGACAGCAGCGACGTCATCACCACCGCCTCGGCCATCGGCAACCCGTATCTCTTTACGGGCCGGCGCTATGACCCTGAAAGCGGCA
>JAAELO010000206.1 GCA_024226555.1 Desulfobacterales bacterium
ACAAAGATTTATGTTTTTTTAACAAGTAAATTAAGTATTTCAAAAAAGACAATATATATGCTTGTATTGATGATATAACGGCTAATTTTGATATATATTTTTCAAATAACAATAGTCCATTTTTTATAACATCCTTAAATCCGCATGTCTTTTTGCAATATACTGACATACAGCGCATAAGCGGCTTATTATTTCATCTAAACAGGTGAAAGCTTTTATCATATATTTAAAAAAAAAAGGTTCCAAATATTTTGGAATTTATATAATAAATCCTTATATTACAAGCCTTAATACAAATATTATGACAAAAATAGAAAAGAATAATCCAATAATCAATCCTTTCGGCGGAATTATTTTTGCAATTGATGCGATTAAAGAAGCAGGAGTTCCGGAAGTAATTGACAATCTGTTAGGTAAGCGAGCCGCACAAGCCAAATATTCATATAGTGATATATTAATGAATTTATGGAGTATATTTTTCTGTGGAGGTGATTGTGCAGAGGACATTAATAATCATTTAAAAGACTATTTGTCAAGCATTCCTGATAATCCTGTTGCTAATTCAGATACAATTCTTGGCATATTAAAAAGCTTAAAAACAGAAAAAGAAGAAGTTGTAAGTAGTACAAATAATATTTACGAAATAAATAAACATGACAAGCTTAATGAGCTAAATATAAAGATATTAAAATCACTTGGACTTTTAATATCCGACGAATTATATAATTTTGATTATGATAACGAAGTGTTACCAACAGAAAAATATGACACAAAACATACATATAAAAAAACAAAAGGCTATTTTCCTGGTATGGCAACAATTGCAGGTATGCCCGTATATTTTGAAAATAGAGATGGCAATATGAATGTAAAAACAGGACAAGTCGAGGTTTTAGAACGTTGTTTTAAAATGTTGGCAGATAATGGAATAAAAATAGATAAGTGTAGAATGGATGCTGGTTCTTATGCAAGAGATATTGTAGAAATAGCAACAAAATTCAGTGAGAATTTTTATATTAGAGCCAATCGCTGTGAAGCTTTAAGATCTGAATTATTAAACGTTCAAAATTGGGAAACTGTAGAAATAAATTATATTACTTATGAAGTTTGTTCAATTAACTACCAACCATTCATTTATAAGAAAGGAGAAGAAAAAAAGACATATAGGTTAGTAGTAAGTAGAGAAAAAATGGACAATGCACAATTAGATATTTTTACTGGTGATAACATGAAATATAGAAGCATATTGACGGATGATTGGAAAAAAAATGAAAAAGAAGTGATAGAATATTATAATGCACGAGGAACAGAGGAAAAAACAATTGATATACTAAATAATGATTTTGGATGGAATAAAATGCCTTTTTCGTTTATGGAAGAAAATACTGTATTTCTTATAGTTATGATGATTTGTAAGAATATTTATACATATTTGATATGTAAATTTTCAAAAATATTTACTGATTTAAAAAAGAATTTTAGAATTAAAAAATTTATTTTTAGATTTATAATTTTACCTGTAAAATGGATTGAAAGTGGTAGATATAATATTTTAAAAACATTTAGCACAAAACCTTATGAAAAATTGAAATTATTACAAATATAAACTAAACAACATAAAATTTAGGAATTAAAGAAAAAAATTCAAATAAAATATGGGAGAGGTGTATCTATTTATTAAGCAATCTATATGCATGTGTATCAGTATTTTACAATTCACAATTTGAGTATTTATAATATTTTTCCATGTATAAAATCAATAAATAATAATATTATAAATTATACATAAAAAAATTAGGAAATCAATTTTAAACTAAAGAATTATTGTCTTTTTTTCAAAAAAAAGCCTTGTGCCAAAGTCTGTTTTTTAAATTGCGGATTTAAGGAACATTCTTAATTAATGGATTTTACGAAATCATATTATTTAAACATAAAATGAGCGATTATCTTCTTCAAATAACACTAATCTTTTGAACTAAAAAGATTTATATAAGAACACTCAAAACCCAATAGGATTTATTAATTTTTCTATAAATTTTTTATCATCAAAATATTA
>JAAELO010000207.1 GCA_024226555.1 Desulfobacterales bacterium
GGAAAAACGTGATATCCAAGAATCAGCAAAAGTTCTCAGTGTTGCTATGCTTTACAATCCTATCCATATTGCTGTTTTTCAAGGAAAAGGTAAAACAGAACGCATGGAAATTGAAAAAATGTTTTCTAACCTCTTGACTGAATTAACTGAAATAGTCTTTCTAATAAAAGAAAATCAAAATATCATCGGGGTGATGAGAATGAAGTCATGCGAGGGAAACAAAACTATTGATAACCCAGAAAATTCAGAAGATGAGAGTGATATTGACTGGCGAAAATCTGTCTGGCATACGGAGTGGGCACGTCACGAGCCGTCTGGTCAACATTGGCAACTAGGTCCGATTGGTGTACTGCCATCTCATCAAGGATTAGGTATTGGTTCCATGCTTATGGAGCGTTTTTGTAAGGAAGTGGATGCTTGCAAGGCAGAAGCATACTTAGAGACAGATTTGGATAAAAATGTACGCTTTTATGAAAAATTTGGGTTCAAAGTTGATTCCGAATCCGAAATATTCGATGTTAAATGTTCATACATGTTAAGAGCTTCAAGCGCATGATTCAATAGGATAATACCAGTTATTTTCAAGGTTATACAGAACATCAGACGATATATTCCAATAAATTGTGGGAATTTTAAAGAGACAAATGTCAATTCTAAATAATCACAAGGCAAAAAAGTTACACTCTATGCTCCTTTTTTTAAAAAGTCGTTTTCTGTAATTTAAATAATGGAAACTTGATATTCGTTTTCTTAAGGTAAACGGTTCGTAAACTGCATCTTATAGTACCCTTCAGGCTGTGGCATAATAAACCAACTTATAAATAAAAGAGGGCTTAAAAAATGCCACAACAATCAAAAAAAAATAATGCACAAAGAGTGCAATTTTGGAAAAGACACCTTAAAGAATGGTCTAAAACAAAACTTACCCAGAATGCGTATTGCAGAAAATATAACCTGCGGCCTAATCGGTTCACTTATTGGAAGACCAAATTAAAAAAGAAAAATTTGCCAGTAGAATTTGTTCAGGTTGCTCCGGTGCAGTTGGAAGTGCCTCCCATGGCATGTCATTCATCAAATATTCTTAGGTTAAATATTAAATCTGGGTTTCAAATTGAGATTCCGGATGGGTTCTCACAAATCACATTGGAGCGATTACTCCAGGTAGTGACCTGATGTTTTTACCAGGTCATACTTTAAAGGTGTATATTGCCCTTGGAATCACAGATATGCGTAAATCCATTGACGGCCTTTCTATTCTGGTCAGTGAAACATTAAAGTTAGATCTGTTCTCTGGGCATTTGTTTGCTTTTTGCAATCGGAAACAAAATATGATTAAAATCCTGTACTGGGATAAAACCGGATTTTGTCTTTGGCATAAGCGTTTGGAGAAAAACCGATTCCAATGGCCAACCTCCAAACAAGATGTAATGGCGGTTGGAACACAGGAACTTGCCTGGCTGATAAACGGCCTGAATATTTATCAAAAAGATGCACATAAATCTTTAAAATATACTATTGTTTTTTGAACAAAAAACTATGAAAAAGTGCATGGTTATGGTATATACAAGCCATGACTAAAGACACTTTAAACAATGTTGATGACCTTAAAGATTTAAAAAAAGTTGCAATAAACTTATTTGAAGAGAACAGGTTATACAAGTCAGAAAATAAAGTGTTACAAGAGCAGGTAAAGTCACTTCAGGATAGACTTTTTGGTCGCAAAACAGAAAAAATACCCAAAGACGATGGTCAACTTTCTTTGTTCGATATTCCCGAACCGGATATTGTTTTATTACAGGAACCTGAAGAAACTATTGTAGCATCACATAGCCGAAAGAAAAAAGGCCGGAAGCCACTACCTGCTAATCTGCCTCGCAAAGAAGTAATCCATGATCTTTCTGATGAAGAGAAACAATGCCAGTGTGGTAAAACCAAATCCTGTATTGGACAAGAGACATCGGAACAGCTTGATTATATACCAGCTAAAGTTCAGGTTATTCGCAATATCCGATATAAGTACGCTTGCAAAAATTGTGAGGGTGTGGATGATGATGGCCCAACAGTCTCCATAGCCAGGATGCCGGATCAAATTATCCCTAAAAGTATGGCCACACCAGGACTTTTGGCTCACCTTTTAACTGCCAAATTTGCAGATGCTCTTCCTTTGTATCGCCAGGAAAAACAATTTGCCAGGATAGGAATTGAACTTCATAGATCTACTATGTCCAAATGGGCAATAAAAGTGGCAGCAGCTTGTGAGATCATTCTTGATATGATGGAGCAAGATATTAAAAAAAGCCCTGTAATCAACATTGATGAAACCACTGTTAAAGTATTAAAGGAACAAGGAAGATCCAAATCTTATATGTGGGTATTTAAAGGTGCTCCCCGGGGAAAACCAATTATACTTTTTCAATATCATCCATCAAGATCTGGAGATGTTGTTGCTTCTTTTTTGAAAAATTATAAAGGAATTGTTCAAACGGATGGTTACGCAGGTTATAATTTCCTTGATACCATAACTAATATCATCCACGTTGCTTGCTGGACACATGCCCGAAGAAAATTTGTAGAAGTTACCAAAGCCGCTGGCAGAAATAAAAAAACTTCAGGTGGCAATGCCGGGACTGCTTTAAAATATATCAGCAAATTGTATAAGATCGAAAAAGATGCCAAAGCCCAGGAACTATCTATCGATGAGTTATATACTCAAAGGCAGTCTAAAGCGCTACCAATCCTTGAAGAGTTCAAGCAATGGCTTGATGCAACAGTGGAAAAAGCTCCTCCGAAAAGTCTTTTGGGCAAGGCCATCAATTACACCCTTAATCAATGGCACCGCCTGATACTTTATACAACAAGTGGACTGGTTACCCCGGATAACAATGCAGTTGAAAATGCCATCCGCCCCTTTGTGATTGGCCGGAAAAATTGGTTATTTGCATGTACACCAGAGGGAGCTCGTGCCAGTGCAACTATCTATAGCATAATTGAAACAGCCAAAGCCAATGGTCTTGAGCCATACTGGTATTTAAAACACCTTTTAGAACATCTTCCCGAAGCCATGACTGAAGATGATTTTAGAGCTCTATTACCTCACCAAATTATTAAAGAACAAATCCTCAACCCTCTAAACTGATTTATATCAGATCTTATCTGTTTGAACAGATGGAGTTTATAGATCGCTTACGTATAAAAATCATAATGCTATAGGTAAAATCACAGTAAATGTGCTCCCTTTACCAACTTCGCTTTCAACCCTGATCTCACCTTTATGCGATTTAGCAATTTGTTCTGCAATGGATAATCCAAGTCCACTTCCACCGGATGCCCTTGATCTTGCCTTGTCCACACGATAAAATCGTTTAAATATATGGGGCAGATCTTTCGGTGAGATTCCAATTCCTGTGTCTGTAATTTTAATTACAACCATTTTGCCCTCAAAGGACATACCAACTTTAATCTCGCCACC
>JAAELO010000208.1 GCA_024226555.1 Desulfobacterales bacterium
AAAACCAGCCATCCTCGAGTAAAAGCACCATAGAAAAATACAGTATTTGGCTGTCATAAAAACGCTCAAACAAGCAAAATGAAATGAAATGTAAGTTTACCTGCAATTTTGCATGACACGAAAAGGGATATTTCATCACAATCCTTCCATATTCATTCGGGAAAGTTGAGCTTGAAACACTGTTGACAATTTCAACTACTTTAGCAATGGCTGAATCGGCTCTTAGGGCATCTTTAGTATTTCTAGCAGATTCCTCAATTTCACTCTTGTTACCACACTGAAATCCATCCCACACAGGAAGATAGCAAGCTAAAGCCAGAAAGAACTCTTCATCTGATGAAGGTTTTGCTGCAGGCTGATCAGATGACCCAAACCGAGAGGTAAATCTTTGCCAGGCTCCTTTCCTTTGCAAAGTTGATTTTTCAAAATCGACAATATCATCATATTTACAATGACACCCTGAAAAATTTAAAGTTGAAAATCTTTAAATTAACCCTATTCAGTTTCTTAAATAAAATTTTTCACAGAACAATGGCATGATAAATATAAGGAAAGTCAAAAATTTCAGCTACAAAATATATTTCCTCGGACGAGTAATCTGCAATACATCCCCTCTCCTTACTGACAAGGATTAACCAAACAAACCTATAACTTATTGATAAAAAAGATGACCATTTGGAATCAAAGCCAATGGAGATGAGAATTTCCAAGGAGTGAATTGCCCCTGGGGAGCTGAAGGAAAGACAGCCACATTTCTTGCAGAAAGTCAACACGATATCTGAAATACCTTTTTCTGCATCATTCTTCGACAAAAATTTTAGTGCCATCGTCTTTCATTATGACTTATTTGTACTGAATTTGTGAAGTATCTGATAGCAAGTAGGGCACAACAATCGTTGGCCGCAAGATCTTCGTACCATTTGCCAGACTGTAAAAGAGTACAAGATGTAAATAAATCGGTTTTGAATTGATGGCTAGAATAAGTGGTGAGTCTCGAATAACACAAACGAGACATTGAAATGATTAATCAGTACTCATAATCATAACAACGGAATGGAAAGATTTGTCTTTCCCTTTACTCCCTTTCATTTCTTCATAATCGTTATAAATT
>JAAELO010000209.1 GCA_024226555.1 Desulfobacterales bacterium
CAGAGAGTATCAAATTGAAATTTATCAGACCATCAATGCAAAAGGCTGGCCCAACAGCGCAGCCTATCAAAACAGCATGATGTGTGCAGTGAAACAGTTTTTAAAATATCTGTCTGAATCCGGATATATGGTGTCAAACCCTGCAAGGGATATCCAGTATGCCAAACAACCCAAAACCCTGCCACGCGGCATCCTGAGCACATCAGAATCAAGAAAGATCATGCAGGCACCGGATACAAAAAGCGTGATTGGCTACCGTGACCGGGCAATCCTTGAAATCCTGTATTCATCAGGCATCCGGAAAACAGAGCTTCGAAAACTCACCTTAAATGATGTGGATTATGATGATGGTTATTTAAGAGTCCAGGGAAAAGGCAGAAAAGAAAGAGTGGTTCCCATTGGAAAAATAGCCTGCCGGTATCTTGAAAACTATGTGAAATCAGTCCGTCCGGAACTGATAAAAGACCCGTATAACAATACACTGTTTCTGTCTTCACGGGGAAACCGGTTTAATCACAATGCTGTCAGAAAC
>JAAELO010000210.1 GCA_024226555.1 Desulfobacterales bacterium
GCGGTGGGGGGGGGGGGGGGGGGGGCGGGGGGGTCCACGGCCAGGATCTCCATGGTAAACAATCAATTTGCTTTCTCTTTTTTTCTTTTCAAAAAACAAAAAAACAAAAATAAAACTTCACATTTCCAATCAATTTTGGGATGGTTTGACGACGCCGCAAGGTGTCACATCGTTTATTTCCTTCCTTTTCCATAAATAACACTCTTAACCCTCGAAAGGGAAAGAGGCAATCAAATTATGGACGGGGTGCGAGGAAGCATAACCCCTTTTTTGAATAAATCTTCCATTTCATTCTTAAGGAGGAACACTCGCTGCTGGTTTATGGCTAGGCGGGTGCTTGGATATGAAATGGAGATGGTCTAATAGTATTTGGATCATCTAAACCCTTTCTTGAGAACGGGGGTTCGCACCCAATTGGCAGCCATTTATGCCCTTTGGGCTTGTGTATATGGAAGGGGTCTAATTTCGCCTTTAGCCACTATTTGCACTTGGGGAGCCAAAAGGACCACATCCCGTGGGAGTCATTTATAGTCCTAAAAAGTTGTATTGAGCAAATCTCAAAGTTTTGCACTCCCTCGTTTTATCGATGCTCTGGCGTTTCAAACTGTACCCGTAGTGCTATGTTTGAAGCAAATGTGGTGCTAC
>JAAELO010000211.1 GCA_024226555.1 Desulfobacterales bacterium
ACATCATTGAAATTTTATGGCGTTTCATCAAGTATTACTGGCAACAGTTTTCAGCTTATCTTTCCTTTGAGGATTTGGTAAGAGAAGTAGAAAATATTTTGGCGCAAATTGGCACCGAATTCAAAATTGATTTTGCTTACTAAAAATGCTTCCTCAAAATGTTAAAAAACTTGTGCTTCAGTACTTAGCCCTACCTCCTGTTTCCCATTTTTCAGAGCATGTTCTACCCAGTAAGGTGGTTGCGGGAAAATAAAATACCCATTTTAAAATATTTATAGTATAATAGAAAGGATGAAAAATTACTATTGGAGAGAATCATGTTCACTGAAAAGATTAAAAACACGTTAAAAAGTGCTGCTAAAAAATTAACTGGTGTTGCCAAAAGAGCATTTGTAGCTCAAGTAGCCATTGACTATTTTGAAGGTTCCAGCAGAAAAGCTGAACGCCAAATGGGTTGGTCACGTAATACAGTTGAAAAAGGTCTTAAAGAACTAAAAATTGGTATTGTTTGTGTTGACAATTACAAAGCTAGGGGCAGAAAAAAAGTTGAACAAAATTTAGTAAATTTGGAAGAAGATATTCGCAGCCTCATAGATGGTAATAGTCAAACTGATGCAACTTTCCAAACTACACTACGTTATTCACGTATTAGTGCCAAAAAAGTCAGAGAAGCTCTAATTGTTCAAAAGGGTTATTTAGACTCACAATTACCAACGAGACAAACAATCGGTGATGTATTGAACAGATTGAATTATCGCTTAAGAAAACCTTTAAAGAACAAGCCATTAAAGAAAATACCGCAAACAGATGCTATTTTTGATAATGTCCATAAAGCGAACCAGACATCAGATGAAAATCCCAATTCCTTGAGAATTTCCATTGATTGCAAAGCGAAAGTTAAAATAGGTAATTTATCCCGTGGTGGAAAAGATAGAACTCAAAAGGCTAAACAAGCTGATGATCATGATACTAAAATTAAGGCAAAATTAGTACCTTTTGGCTTAAGAGAAATGGGGGAAGATAATTTGACTATTTTCATGGGTCAATCCTATGAAACATCTGATTTTATTGTGGATTGTTTAGAGTTATGGTGGGATGAAAATAAAAAACGTTTTTCCCATATAAATGAATTAGTTATTAATTCGGATAATGGTCCGTCGGTTGAAAGTCATCGTACTCAATTTATTAAGCGTATGGTTGAATTTGGCCAACAAGCAGAGTTAAGCATTAAATTAGTCTATTATCCACCTTACCACAGCAAGTATAATCCAATAGAACGTTGTTGGGGTGCTGTAAGAAAATTATTGGAGCGGTGCCATTTTGGATACAATTGATAGTGCTATAAATTGGGCAGCTAATATGAGTTTCAAGGGCAAGAATCCTGATGTCTATTTAGTTGAAGGTACTTACGAAAAAGGCGTAGTTGTCGGTAAAAAAGAATTAAAAAGCTTTAAACCATTCTGGAAACGTTCTGAAGAACTACCAAAGTGGGATGTTACTATTTTGCCTGTACCAACTTGATGGGTATTTTATTTTCCCGCAACCACCTTATGGTAGCAGCTTGGTATCAGAATGTAAGAACGAATGCGAGAAGAATATAAAGACTGTCTAGGAGTTATCCGTAACAATTGATAACTAACAACCAGAAAAAGGACATGAAACCTTATATGTGGTTCGTGAATTGAAAAAACAACGAGTTTGGTTCGCAGAACCTCTAATTTCAAGTTCTTATGCAGAAATTCGTAAAGTGATTCAACGTGCGAAAGCTTTAGCGCAACAGTTAAACAAATCTATTCTCGGCTGGGTTTCAGATAAACAAGATGCTTTTGTAACGATAATTGCTGAGGAATGTCCAAATGCTCATCATCGTTATTGTGACAACCATTTTATTCGAGA
>JAAELO010000212.1 GCA_024226555.1 Desulfobacterales bacterium
CAAATACTTGTGGGTTCCAAATCATCTGTCTAGGGGAGATTTTCTCATTTGAAAATGGTAATGGTGGCGCCACCCATAGAAAGGAAGAAGGAAAAGTGACGTTTTGCCAAGCGACGTATACACCCACCCAATACACACACACCGCTCCCTTCTCAAAAATTCATTTCACCTATATGGTCGGAGGCGATTTTGAGACGTCTGCATAAAGTGAACTTGTTGTGACTATTTACTCCACCATTTTGAAAAAAAATTGCAGGGCAGTACTCGCGAGATCTCTGTGAAAAAGCTACAGCTCACCTCAGCTCGTTCTGAGAAACATCATTTTCCAATAAATCACCAAACCCCTCGATAAATCACCGCCCTTCCCACACAAATCACCTCTGATTTCCCCTTTGATCGACACGATAAATGCTTCGAAAAAGGTTGAGAGACAAACCTTTCCCCATTTCAAGAGCAAATAAGGCACAGACAGCATCAATTCTTCATTAATGACGAGGTGAGAGGGACGAACATCGTTTTATGCCGGCGAGCACTCTGGGACTTCCACACGCACCCTGTTTTTGCTGATTTGCCATGAGGCAAAGGCCATTGTATAATATTTACCGCTATAAATATTAATATCAATTAAAACAACATTACAATCAACAAACACATCATCTCCCTTCCTTTCCTTTTCCTTCCTTCCTTCCTTTCCTTTTCCTTCCTTCCTTTCCTTTTCCTTCTTTTCCCTTCCTTCCTTTCCCTTCCTTCCTTCCTTTCACTTCCTTCCTTCCTTTCACTTCCTTCCTTCCTTCCTTCCTTTCACTTCCTTCCTTCCTTTCACTTCCTTCCTTTCACTTCCTTCCTTCCTTC
>JAAELO010000213.1 GCA_024226555.1 Desulfobacterales bacterium
TGATGAAGTGAAATTGTATTTAAATGTATTACTATTTGATTCCAGGGTCGCAGAGCCCTTTCTCAACAGATTGTACGCACAATGTTGCGTTTTCGGCCGTTTTTTCCCGATTTGAAAGTGTTGCGGGAGGCTGGGAAAATTTTGTGGGGGGCTGAAATCCATTCCCGCACTAGAATATGATCTCAAGTGCTTGCGGAAAATTATTAGACCACAGGAAAATTTTTTCTCGAATGTGCAGAGCGACGCGCAAAGGATGAGTTAAATGACACGAAAAGGGGAAAGAAAGTGTTTTGCTTTTTTGAGGTGTAGCGGGTGACGGTGGGGTAATTTTGGATTATTTGTGTTTTTACGATAATTATAATAAAAAAACACACTTTGTTTCTCTTCTTCACAATATATAAACCATTTTCCCCTCCCCGGGTAGGGGCCAGGGGTGCGCCGCCACTTTTGGGGGGCGGTGTGGCACTGGTGAATTCAAAAAAAAAAGAATATCATCGTTTATTTTCAAATAATTGTTTATTTGAAAAAAA
>JAAELO010000214.1 GCA_024226555.1 Desulfobacterales bacterium
GACATTCCCTGGCTACTCAAACCCGGGGATGCACTATGGGCGGCTAGCAAAAACTTCTTACATGAGGATAAGAATTTTATAATGGAGACTCTTGAAACAGCTATAGATATTTTTATCAAGGGTGTATTAAAATAAAGTTCTTTATAAGGAACCTCTAATTGAAAACGAAAAAAGCTGAATTATAACAATTCAGCTTTTTTACTATAGGGAACCTCTAATAATTAAAAATTTGTTTAAAATTCAACGTTTATAAAGGTTACAGTTATTTTTTGTGAACAATCCAGTGTAATGCGAAGCATTCGCCACCGCATATACATTGATAAATTAGAGCCACTGTAGTTCGATCAAAGCAAACAAAACTAAAATCTTTTTTTATAGGCAGTTATTAGCGACTCCTCCAGAATAGATATTCTGGAACCTAACTGCCTAATAACACATAATATATAAAAAGTGTTACTTAGAAGAGATTCCCTATAATTTCAATTTGAAGTTCTATTTGTCTATAGCTGCTTCAATAAATCTTAAATCTGCGAACTCTTCCACATCAATCATAACTCCGATCCCCATCTCTTCAACCATATATCTTTGCATTGTATCGAGATCCTCAAGAGCTGGGTACAGGTTATTCATTGTGATACCCTCTGGGTCAGAAAGCACTTTCTGAAGCACTTCTGTGGTAAGTCCTATTTTTTTCTCAGGATCAAGAAACGCAACTGCAATCTCTGCAGCCTGCTCTTTATTACTTTCAACATACATCCCACAATGAACGAGAAGTTTTGTAAACTCGTACACTGCATCAGGAAATTCCTCTATGAACTCATCACGGAATGAAGCTACACAACAAGGGTGATCTTTCCACATATTAGAGGTTACAAAATCGAGTTCAGCAATATTTTTAGCTATGGCATTAGATGCTATGGGTTCAGCAACAACAAAACCGGCAACATCATCATTCTCTTTCATAATCATTGGCATTTTGATAGGTGGAACAACTTCAAAACGAACATCTATTGCTTTTTTCCCAGGAACTCCAGGTCTTAAACCTAATGAAGTAAGATACCTGTGAGCCATGATATTGTGTATAGACATTTTGTGAGGGATATTCACTACTTTATATTTGTAGAAACTTTTTAAGTTATCATAAAGGGCTGCTGTATAATTAACATTTCTAACAAAACTGGAACCATTTCTATGGGCTAATGCAACAAGTTTGATTGGAGTATCAAAAGCGAAAAGGTCCATTGCGATTGGTGCAAGAACAAAAGCACCATCGACTTCGCCCTTTTCCAGAACTTCCTGCAGAGGGTTCCAACCTGGCATTCTTTGTGTTTCAAGTTCAAAATGCTCAGGATTTAATTCACCAGCTTCAATGAGGTGCTTCATAATACCAAGGGCAAGGTGGTCCGTAATCTGTATATGAGCTATTTTTAAGACAACTTTTCCATCTCGAATCTCTCTCTCTCTTGGCTTAACTTCTTCATCACCAGAAGGTTTTACATCAAATACTTCGTGGATTTTCAGAGCTATTTCAACATCATCAAAGGGTTTTGCAATATGGTTATTTCCACCATTTACACGCACTTTTTCCTGCTGAGATTTATCTCCCTGAGCTGTTGCCATAATGAAAGGGATCATCTTAAAACGTTCATCCCTTCTTATCCACTGCAATAGCTCCATACCATCCATATTGGGCATATTCCAATCACTTATGACGATATCTATTGGATTTTCTTCGAGCTTTTTAATTCCGTCTTTCCCATCAACCGCCAATACAAAATTTTCATACCCGGCTTTGGTCAGCATCTGCTTAAACATGAGACGCATGGTTCCGGAATCGTCTACGATAAGTATATTTAATTTCTTATCATGGGACATCTCAGTACTCCTATAAAAATAATTATGATTTTAATTAGCTTAAATGAAACTTTCTACACGAATTTGAAATTCATTCGCAATCAATAGATTGGAGACTTATCTTTAATAAAACTCAAGATCGTCACGTAATCTTATTTAAATTTTCAAAAAGCCCATTATCTAAAGGGCTATTATTTTATTTTGCACCTGCTGCTTCTGCAAATCTAGTATCTACGAAATGAGCAAGATCTATTTTGGTTTTCATTATCTTCATATTATCACACATGTAGTTCTGTATGGCTTCAAGTCCTTCAACAACAGGGTATAATTCTCCGGTTGAGATACGATCTGGGGGGTCAGATAGAACTTTCTTCATTACTTCCTCATCCTGCCCTAGAAAAGCTGCTCCAACTTTTGCAGCCTCAGCAGGTTTTTCCTCAATGAACAATCCTGACTTAACAAGACTTGATGTAATCTCATGAATTGCATCAGCGTGATTATTAATAACTTCATCTCTCACAACAAAAACACAACATGGGTGATTTGGCCATAGGTCTTTAGTTAGGCAGATCTCTTCACCAAACCCAGATGCTATTGCCTGCGTTCCAATTGGTTCCGCAACAATGAAGCCACCAATTTCGCCCTCTTCGTCATACTGAACTGCTTCTGGCATCATACTTGGAGCCATGACTTCAAGAAAAACATCGGCTTCAGGGTCATTGGTTGTTCCAGGTTTTAAACCAACCTCTGCAAGTAATTTGTGAAAAAGCATATTATGAACTGATAGCTGATATGGAATTAAAACAACTTTCCCTTTAAAATCTTTAAGATTTTTTATGTTTGCTGTTTTATTTTTAACAAGAACACTTCCTGATTTATGTGTAAATAAAATCAGTTTCATTCCTACACCAGACTTATATAAATCCATGGCTGTTGGTGCGAGTACAAAAGCCCCGTCAATACTTCCTTCTGCCAGAGCATCAGCAACTTCGTTCCAACCATATTTCAAAACAGGCTCAAGGGTACAATGCTGGAAAGTTTCCTCTCCTTTTTGTAGCTTATCATTTGTAACCCCAAGAATCAGGTGATCTGAAATTTTAAGATGTCCTATTTTGATAACTTGCTTATCAGCCATTTACAGCCTCCTTTAGTTTTTTCAGAAAACATATTTCTTGCTA
Organism: Desulfobacterales bacterium; assembly: GCA_024226555.1. Lineage (GTDB taxonomy): Bacteria > Desulfobacterota > Desulfobacteria > Desulfobacterales > JAAELO01 > JAAELO01. The sequence continues at coordinate 3,033 of JAAELO010000214.1, forward strand.
ATCTATTGTCTATATGTTGAAGAAGTTCACAGTTCACTATCAAACTATAAAATTTTCTTAAGCTTTTCTGCAATGGATTCAGCAGTAAAAGGTTTTACGACGTAGTTAGTTACTCCTGCACCAACAGCTTCAATAACATTTTGTTTTTGAGCTTCAGCTGTAACCATTATAAAAGGCGTGTCTTTATATTCGGCCATGCCTCTTACTGTTTTGAGCAGATCAAGACCACTCATTTTAGGCATATTCCAGTCAGAAATAATAAGATCAAATTTCGTCTTTTTAAGAGCATCCAAAGCTGTAAACCCATCTACGGCTTCTTCGATGTCTTTAAATCCGATTTGTTTCAGAATATTTTTTAAGATTCTTCTCATTGTTGCAAAGTCATCTACACATAATACTTTAACACCATTATACATTTGAAAAAGCCTCCGGATAAATTAAGGAGTGTATAGTCTTTAAAGCGACATATCATATTTATACCAGACAACATTACTATTAGCAAGATTACTATATATTTAAAAATCCAATGATAAAAAATTAAATATTTTTAAATATTAATTATTTATGAGATTCTTTTTTGATTTAAGGTATTTATAAGATACGAATTTTTCTGTAAATCTTATTAAGATATTACATTATTGTTTCCTACTTTTCAATCAATTAATAAAGGGAACCTCTAATAATTAGAATTTTGATTGAAATACAGATTTTAAAAACTTTTAGTTTTATAAAATCTCTGCATGGGAAAAAATAACGAGCTGATTCGTTTATTAAAACGCCTTAATTTATAAACATTAAAACAGTTCTTTTTTTAGAAAAACTCAGTGTAATTTCAAAGCATCCATGCAAACTAATTAGTGAAAGCCACTGTAATTCTACCAAAAAACTGTTTTTAGGTTCCTTAGCTTTACAGAGAAACAAAACTATTCTTTTATTTTATATCTATTATTTTTGAAAAATCCTGTGTTTAAGCAAATCGTTCAATAGTAGGTTGAAAATTCTATAAAAAGGAGTTCCCAACCTGTTACTTTTTTCTCTAATATTTTTATCTACTTATAAATTTATTTAACTAAAAAAGTTGAACAAGATAGTATTTTGATTTAATATTAAATAAAATGTTTTCTAATTTTTAAAACGTTTATTAAAGCTTTCAGTTTTATAAAATCTCAACAAATATTAAAATAGCCTAAAAATTATTATGAAATAATTTCTCAACTTATTTATGAGGTGCTTATGATTATCACGAAACCAGAACTTATCAAGTTAAATGAAAAGAGTTTCATAGAATCACTTATAGAAAATCTGGACTGGGAAATTCTTACAAAACTGATAAAAAATAAATTAAATATTACCGACATAGCTTGTAAAGAGGGGGACATTATTGTTCTCAATGATAAAGTTGCCTACAAATTGAATCTTGAACTTAAGCTTGATGTGGATGTTATATTCGACAGGATGGGTGAATTTTTAAGTGAAGGTTTTAATTTGGATGAATTAAATGGTGAATCTGAAGATAATATTGAAGCCCTTTCATCTGATGAATTAATTGATGAAGAACCATCCCTTGATGACGACGTTATTATTGGTGAATCTGTTCTTGAGGAAGAGATTATTCTTGAAGGTGAATCAGAAAGTATTGATATAGATGATTTGCTTGAAAAGGATTTGTAGCTTTTTTTATTTATACTAATCTAAATGTCACAGCAAAAACAAAATAAATTTCTGATTTATGGCTATAAGACATGTATCTTAATCAAGGAAACTAAAACAATTGAATATTAATTGTTTTCGATTTTTAATTGTTTTTCCGGATATTTACCTGTTTTATCAGCATAAAAATTTTGAATCCCCACCATATCTTTTTTAATATCACCGGTTGTGTGGAAAAAAGGACCAATACCCGCCGTTTTGGTTTCGTAATCCAAATAACCAAGTCCTATAGGAACTTTAGCTCCATCTGCAATATGGTAAAATCCAGTTTTCCAGTATGCGATTTTTTTTCTGGTTCCTGAGGGTGGGACAATAAGAATAAGATTCTCTTTTTTTTTAAACTGCTCTATAGATTTTTCTACCATGTTTGAACTTTTACTTCTATCAATAGGAATAACACCAAGCCAAATGAAAAAAAAACCAAATGGTTTTTTTACATAATCATTTTTTATCATTACTGATACTTTCATCTTTAAAGCAAAGGCAGCAAATAAAGTAATAACAAAATCCCAGTTAGAAGTATGCGGGGCTGCTATTAGAACATATTTTTTTTTTGATTCCATATCCTTTGGAATCTCACCAATTGACCAACCCATTAGTTTCATAACAAAACGTGAAAAGTAGCGAGCTAAGGTATTTATAACAGGTGTGTTGTATATTGTTATTTTCTTCATTCAAAAATCCATTTTAAGAGACAAGTTATTTTGCACATGCTAAACTTAAAAAATATCTGGAACGTATAACAATTATTGTGTCTTAACAAACTGTTATTAAATTAGCTTTGTAAAAGATTTGTATAATTGAAGCAAAATATTATTAAATTAAATTATTTTACTAAAGTTTTATACTATTAATGCTGATAGAATAGGTATAAATACAATTTGAACATAGATGTATTTTACGACTTTAATCAAATGGAATCGAAATGATTACTCTTACAACGATGATTGTGATTACTATTATCTATAAATGGCAGGGCAATGGTGTTCCATATGCAATGTTTATAGCTATAATAGTCGAAATATATGGGCTCATCTATCTTGATAAACTTATTAAAAAAACTCAAGATGATGTTAAAAGAGAATATGAGAAAAAACTAAATAACCTTAAGAAAAAAATTAAGGTATTTGATCAGGTTAACAAAGCAAATGAAGGTCAAATAACAGATTTAAAACGTTCAAACAGAGAATATGAGATAGATATCAGACAATATGACAAAGAGATAGCTGAATATCTAAAAAAGATATCTTCCCGTGATAAGAAGATTGAGGAATTGAAAAAGCTGAAACCGGGTGCGTTTCTTTAATCACTCAAAATCAAAAGACCTATTAAAAAGTGCCCTTCTAATTTTCCATTTTGACTTTTTGATATATGTCTTATTTCTGTTTTTAAAATTCTGGGTTCTTCGTTCTCCGGGAAATATTTCATATTATAAATATCTCCCTTATTTATATATTTAAGAAGATCTGAGGATTCTTTAACGACTATGCACATTCCTGATGGTGAAATATCTCTGATCTTGAATTTATAACTCATTTGTAACACATGAGGTTTAAACTCTACACAAGAAAGCTCGCTGGCAAGATCTCTCTTTTCACTCCTTATATCATTATATTTTGAGTCTTTCATATCTGATCTATTTAATAATACCAAACATTTTTAAAAGTAAAATCCTCTTAATAAAATGCCACAATAAGATCTAATCAGCAACCTCTTTTCTTCTCCTTTGCAAATATCCATTACGTATAGCCTCATATGGGTCTAAAGCCGCTTCCTTAATTGCTTCATAGGTTCCCAGTTGCAAAGAAACATTATTTATCATTTTAAAACCAGTTATGGAATACTTTGCTATATCTGACTCAATATAATTTATAGGATTCAGAAACTCATCTCCAACTAATCCAACTGTATCTCTTAAAGTTGATGGGCCCAGAAATGGCAAATAGACAAAGAACCCTTCGCCAATACCCCATTTACCGAAGGCCTGACCTAAATCCTCCTTTGTAGGATTTAGAAATGGAAAATTTTCCGCAGGATTACCGAAACCTAGAATTCCAACTGTTGAATTTAGAAGAAATCTACCAATTTCTGCAGTTGCATCTTTAAACTTGAATTGCAGAAGATTACTTACAAATCTCACAGGCATTCCAAGATTGTAAAAGAAATTCCTTACCCATATCCTTATAAGATCAGGCACAATAAATTTATAACCGGTTGCTATTGGCTTAAGTACCCAGAAATAAGTTTTATCGGTGACATGGTACATACCAACATTGAAGTAGTAAAGAGGATCTGAACCATTAATAACCTCTTCATCATCTTCAAAATCCTCTTCCAGTTCTTCATCTGAAAGTTCTTCATCTTCATCTATGTCACTATCGTCAAGGGTATCTTTAACTTCCTTGTAACTCTTTATTTTCTCTTCACCAGAAACATTTTCCTCTTTTTCAATGGAGATATTACCATCTATGTTTTCTGTATCGATGATTTTGCTGCCACATGCAGAAAAAAAAGTTGCAAGAGCAAGAATAACTAACAGAAGTTTAATTTTTTCTTTCATTTTCTTTAACTTTTTCATCCAGTTGCTTAATCAGGTCGTAAGGTTTTTTATTTCTTAAAAGTTTTTTAAACTGAACTCTGTAGTTTTTTACCAGACTAACGTTTTCAACCTTAATATCATATACAGACCATTTGTTTTTCTTAAATCTTAATACATAATCTATTGGTATATTACCATATTTCTTGCTTATCATCACTGTTTTGACAAGAGCTTTATTCTTTGGAAGCATTTTTTCTTTAATATAGGAAAAACGCTCACCAGTATAATTTTTCTGAATAGTTTTCAGATAGGTTTTACCAATAAGCTGGGTAAAAAGACCAACAAATGTGATCTTTTCTTTTTTTGAGAATTTCTTCCAATTTCTTCCAAGAGCTCTTTGCGATATCAGCCTGTAATTAAAACTATATCTGATAACTTGCCAAAGATCGTCCCTTTGAATCTGTTTCATTGAAGGTTTTTTATATTTAGGATCATCAAGAACAGCTGTGAAAGCATCTGTCTTTTTTCTAACATAATCAGTTGGCGTTATTGTTGAAGCATTAGCAGTTAATGCAATAAGCAGTATTACAGATATCAATATTATTTTTTTCATATTAACTCCAATTTGTTTTTAAGCGAAATCTCTAATAACTACATTTTAACTGAACTACTCACAATAAAACAAAAGCGATTAAATTATGTTCCTTCGTATATTTCAATCAAAAATCTAATTATTAGAATTTCCTATACTTTACCAAAGATGTATTTACTAACAAGTTCTTCTATATCTATTGTTGATTCGGTTTCTGTTATATAATCTCCATCATTTAAAACCTCATCAGATCCACCAGGAAGAAGTTTTATATACTTATCACCAATAATGCCATAAGTTTTGACGGAAGCGATAACATCATCTGTTAAAACAATCTCTTTTTTTATTCTTAATTCAAGTTCAGCATCAAATTCATTATCAAGTTTTATTGATTTTACATAACCAACTCTTACCCCGGCAATTTCAATTGCTGCACCATCAACAAGACCGGATATATTGCTAAATGTTGCTTTCAAACTGTAATGAGAGTCACCAATCCATGTAAGGTTTCCCAATTTTACAGTCATATAACCAATCATCAATATCCCCACAAACATAAAAATACCAACGGATAACTCTAATTTTAATCTCTTCATTCTCCCTCCTTCAGGAAAAGTGAACTATAATTATATAAAACTTCTAATAAGAATTTCGTTCGATCAAATTTCAAATTATTAGAAATTTTCTTATTAAGAAGCCCCGCCGCTTATAAAATTATTAATTGCAGGGTTATCTTGTTGTTGTATATCGGATGGAGTTCCTTCAAATACAATCTTTCCTTCATCAAGCATAGCTATTCTTTGAGAAATGTAGAAAACATCTGGTATTTCATGACTCACAATTATACATGTGAACCCAAATTTTTTCTGGTATTCAGAGATCATATTATGAACAGCATTGCGCCTGATTGGATCAAGACCTGTTGTTGGCTCATCAAAAAGAACAACTTCCGGATTTGTTATTAAAGCCCTTGCAAGAGCAACTCTTTTTTTCATACCACCGGATATTTGGGATGGATAGCTATCTGAATGTTCGAAAAGTTCAAGCTGATCCATTTTTTCATCCACAAGCTCTTTGATTTTATTTCTTGAAAAACGGGTTGTTTCTCTTAATGGCAAAGCTATATTATCGTATATACTCATTGAATCAAAAAGTGCTGTTCCCTGGAACATATAACTGAATTTTCTTTTCATCTTTTTGCGATCTTGAGTGGTCATATCTGAAAATGGTTTACCATCATAGTAAATTGTACCACTGTCATTTTGCATAAGATCAATTATATGTTTTAAGAGCACACTTTTTCCTACTCCACTTTTACCAATGATAGTTGATACTTCACCTTCAAAGATAGAAAAGGACACACCTTTCATTACATGGTTGTCTCCGAAGGACTTATAAACATTTTCAAATCTTATAAATGGTTTAGCCATATATTTTCCTACATTAAGAAAGATGTTATTACGTAATCTGCGATAAGAATAATTATACAGGATTGAACAACAGCTGAAGTTGTTGAGTTACTAACACCCTTAGCACCAAATCCATCTTTTCTGATATGTGTATAATACCCCTGATAACAGCAGATAACAGAAACTATAACAGCAAAAACAACTGATTTGATATACCCACCTGTAATATCTAACATATCAATGCTTTCATGAACCCTGAATAAAAATATTCCGGCATTAACTCCAAGAAGTTTTACTCCTGAAATATAAGCACCAAAAATACCCATGAAATCAAATATTGTCGTTAGAATTGGAAAACAGATAATTGAAGCTGCAAGTTTTGGACTAACCAGAAACCTTATTGGGTCAATCTCCATGGTTTCAAGTGCATCAATCTGTTCTGATATTCTCATAATCCCTATTTCAGCTGCAATTGCAGAGCCACCCCTTGCTATAACCATAAATGCAGAAAGAACTGGTCCCATTTCACGAATCAAAGTATTTGCAACCCCGGAGCCCAGCATACCCACAGCACCAAACTGAACCAGAGCATAATAAGCCTGTAGCCCCAGAACCATTCCTGTGAAAAAACCTGTAAGACAAATAATAAAAACAGATTTTCTGCCAATAAAGTATATTTGTTCTATTATTTTAGGTATTTGTACAGGTAGTGAGAAAATATGTACAAATGAATGGTACATAAAAATACCGATACGCCCAAGTTCGTTTAAAAATTCAATTCCCGAATTGCCAAGTTTAATAATGGGAGTTAAGAAAAAAACAGGTACTTCATTATTTTGGTTTTTCATCGTTTTTATTACCCCGTTAAATTTCTTTAGAAAATAGTAAGTATGTCAAAAAGTGTCAAGATTGAAACTACTAACATTCGAAAAAAATAACATGAGTTGTCATTATATATTATGAAGTGATTCATATTTCATTTGAAATGTTTGAATAATTCATGCCCCCCATCTTATATCCTTCAAGGTCAATTGAAACTGTTTTAAACCCATAGGATTTGAAGGCCTCAATAATTTCACTTCTTATTTTATCATCAAACATTTTATTAAATTCCAATGGATCTGTCTCTATTTTTGCAGTTTCATTATAGTATCTTACCCTGTATTTTCTAAATCCAATTGATTTAAGAAAATATTCAGATCTTTCAATAATACCAAGTTTTTTCTTTGAAATTTTTTCACCCATGGGAATTCTTGACGCAAGGCATGCCATTGCTGGTTTATCAAAAGTTATGAGGGACTCTTTTTCTGATAATAATCGAATATCATTTTTATTAAGACCTGCTTCAATGAGAGGTGAAAAAACCCCCATCTCAGTTGCGGCCTTCATACCTGGCCTATAATCCTTTAAATCATCTGTGTTTGCACCATGGGCTATTTTCTCAATTTTTCTTAATTTAGCTAATTCAATTAACCTTGCTATCATTATTTTTTTACAAATGTAGCATCTGTCTTTTGTATTATTAACAAAATCTTTATTTGAAAGAATATCAACAGGAATCACAACATGCTCGATACCCATCTCTTTTGTAAAAAATTTTGAATCAACAATTTCTGATTCAGGAATCAATTCAGATAAAAATGTTACTGCAATAACCTTCTCTTTTAATTGTTTGAAAGCTTCATAAAGGAGATAAGTACTGTCAACACCTCCAGAATAGGCTATCATTAAAGAATTCATTTTTCCAAATATTGATATTAAGTCTGTCTGTTTTTTTAAAATATCATGCATATGCTATAGATTTTTGATTAAAGATTTTTAAAATGTGAATTATTTGCATTTATAGATCTATTTTTACCACTCTAATAGTTTGAGCTAAAGAGCACAAACTTTTTTTATAATGGGGATGCCAAGATTGATATTTTTATAAATATTATTCAGGAAGGAAACAACAAAAGAGAATCTGGAATATCCAGATTCTCTTTTTTTGATCGTATTGTAAATAAAGAGGAATTCTAACGTTTTGAAAACTGAAAACGTGCTCTCGCACCTTTTTGTCCGTATTTCTTTCTCTCTTTTACTCTTGAATCTCTTGTTACAAAACCAGCTTTTTTCAAAACATCCCTAAGGTCAGGGTCTGCAAGAATAAGAGCTTTTGTAATGCCGTGTCTGATAGCACCAGCCTGACCAACAATACCGCCGCCTTTTACTGTAACATTTATATCATAAGATTCTAAATTTTCAGTAAGAGCAAGAGGTTGTCTAATAATCAATTTTGCTGAATCGCTGCTGAAATACTTGTCAACTGGCTTATCATTAACTGTAATTTGTCCTGTTCCACTTGTTAACCAAGCTCTTGCAATTCCATTTTTACGCTTGCCAGTTGCGTAGTAAGCTTCATTTCCCATGAAAAATACTCCAATTTTTAGAAATATTTATTATTAATTTTTTAAAACTTCAGGCTTTTGTGCTTCATGTGGGTGAGTATCTCCCGCATAAACGTGAAGCTTCTTATTAAGGTCTCTTCCAAGTCTGTTCTTTGGAAGCATTCCCTTCACTGCAAAGCGAATAACATCTTCTGGTTTTTTCTCCAGTAGTTTCTCTGCAGTTATCTCCTTAATTCCACCAACATAACCACTATGTCTGTAGTATTTCTTCTGATCCAGTTTTCTTCCGGTAAGAACAATCTTATCTGCATTGATAACGATTACCCAATCACCAGTGTCAGCATGGGGGGTGTACATAGGATTGTGTTTTCCTCTGATTCTGGCTGCTATCTTTGAAGCTAGCCTTCCAAGTACCTGCCCTTCAGCATCAATTATACACCAATTTTGCTGATTGTCAGAATTTTTCGCACTATATGTATACTTTTTCAATTTTTTATTACTCCTGACTAATTTTTACGTCTGGTCTCTCTGTTCAAAAAATAACTCAACATACTTAATAGAGATCTTGCCGGTTGTCAAGTAAAAACATAAGCCCTACTAAACAATTTATTATGTAAATTAAGGAGCTTATTTTTGCTGAAATCTATAAATTAAAGATTTATAGATTTTTTATTGTCCACAGATTTAACTATTGAATCCACATCTTTTGTGTCAAATGATTCCAACTCTTTTGATGTTTTACAAGTCACTTCAGCGTTCAATATACCACCACTTTCAACAATGAGATCCCGACACACAACCCGACCTGCGACTTTACCTGTTTTTAAGACTATTAACTCCTTAGTCGCCTTAATCTCTCCTTCAAAAACACCACCAATTGTAATACTTTCGACATTGGCATTTGAATAAACAGAGCCAGCTTCTGCAATTATTATTGTTTCGCCGGTAAGCTCACCTTTTATTTTACCATTAACAAGCAATTTTCCTTTGCAGGAGATAGTTCCATCAACAACGAGATCTTTGTCAATTATTGACACATTTTTCTGCTTAGTATTCACTAAATTTTCTCCTGTTAATTGGTTATCCTGGCTCAGGCCCTTTTTCTTTGACTTGTTTTTTTTCCGGTTTAACATCGTTTATATCTTCCTGATTTTTATTAATAACACTATCAACCTTATCCTTCTTAGCCTCATTTACGGGTTTGTTTTTAACAACAGGAGGTGTAAGAAGATTTACCCTAATCGTTGATCTGTTTTCTAACAAAAGTTTACCTTCTAAGGAGTATGCAAGAACACTACACTCTTTATACGCATCAGGAGGTGTTTTACGGTTAAAATTGAATCGTACTGTTTTAAATCTGTTTATGGAAAAATACTGTCCTTTCCTGTATTCAGAAGGTTTCTCATTAATCAGAGAAACCTGAGGAATAACCCTGTCTATAGTACCATCAACCTTTTTTAGAATCATAAAAACATAACCATTTACCGCTTTTTCGTTATTTGTCTGGTTGGTAAGCCTAAATCTGATTTTATAAATATTGCTATCAGATCGCCTGGAAATAAAAACTTTCCCAGCTGTAATTGGTGATTCTAAAACAACAGGTTTTTTTTCAACCTCAACTGTTACATCTTTTGTCTCTTTATCAGCTTCAGTTAATGTTTTATCATATGTATTTCTGTTTGCAAGCATAATCTCTTTTTCAGCCTGCAACAACTCTTTAGCATTTCGAAGCTCGCTAATTTTTTTATTGGCGACAGTTAGGTGGTCCTGATAGCTGCTCCTTGACAGTTCTGATTTTACCAATAAAAAAATACAGACAGAAAGTGAAATTAACATTGCTATAAAAAGGAAAATACAAATACGAAGAAACCATTTAAATTTTTTGATTACAAACATCTGTCCATCATCAGCAATAAAGAACATATCCCAGTTCTGTGTACGCTTTTTGGATTTTAATGTCAGACCTTTTAATAATTCTTTGTCCACAATTCTCGATATATTTTCCATTTATCCCCTTCAGGTTTAAGAAAAAGTTTCTTTGTACCTGTTTCATTGTAACCGCTTGAATTATATATTTGAGTAAAAGTTACTTTTATGAATTTTTTAAAAATATCAACTCTGAGGTTTTTCATAGATATTTTAATATATTTATACCTACTCTTCAAAGATTTTTTGTGTTTTACCCACATATTCAAATTCATTTTGTAAGCTTTTGAATAAAAATCATTTGAATAGTGAGTTTGATATGTTTTGATATCTCCAGTACCCCATGACTTCATCCATTGCGATGCCTGTTCCTTAATATCAGATATCAGTTTTTGTTTTTTTTCATATGCAGATCTGATTTTAGCATTATAATCTGTCTTTTTGATAGCATCTACAAAATTCACATATATTTTTCGTTTTTTTGAAAGGAGATGTAAATATTCATCGCCTATAATTTTAAAAGTTCCCTCTAAATCTTTAAGAAAGAGTTTTCTTGTTATAATTTCACCTTTGAATGTCCCTTTTAAAACAGTTAAATCAAACGTAACAACAAAATAATTTTCATTTTTAATGATGGATCTGTTTGAAATTTCAAATGATAAATTTTTTATTTTATTACGCATCTTTATCCATTGTCTCCAGAAGGAGATGTCTGGAAGATATGATGAATCATAAAAACTCAGATAGAAATGATAAGAGCCGTTCTCAATAGATCTTTTCCACTCATCAATAAGGGTGAATATTTTTTTAACTGCTATTTTGTTCTCTTTTAAATCTTTTTCAGTATATTTTACCGATTTTGAAATAATAAAAGGTGTATTTTTCAGCTTCAGATAAGGTGTTATTTTATCAACATCCTTATTGTTTAATGCTATACATCCATTTGAGCTTCTCTTTATAAGTATCTTTTTGTCTGTACCATGAAGCCATATAGCATCTCCATTTCGCCCCCTTAAACTATCAATTACATTAGGATAGTCAATGGGAAAAGCCCTTGTTCCATAAACTGGTGTAAGGTCTTTATCTTCATAATCTGCAGTGAAAAAATAAACACCTTCTGGTGTTTTTTTATCCCCTTCAACTTTTTTTCTACCTTTGTTTTCACCTGTAGCACAATCCAAAGTTAAAACCTTTGATAAACCTTTAGTCTCATACAATGAGAGCTTCTGTAGTTCCTTATCAACCACAACAGCATACTCTGTATTATCAGAGAACGTTACAAAGGAATCAGGAATAAGATCTGATGAGAAAAGTTTTGGTGTGCAGCATAAAAGTATTAAGATCAAATACAGATTAAGTTTTCTAAACATTCTTTTAAAACCTTTTCGATCAGGGCAATTACGAAATTGAATTCCCCTTTGTTATTAAAAATAAGATAATCACTGAGAACTTAAAGGTTCAGGAATTATATTATATTAATAATAAAAAATGTATTTTAAGAATATCTAATAACTGCATTTTGAATATTAGATATTTCCTTTAGATAAACCACACTATAAAATAATTTTCAAGTGCGAATAAGCTTTATCAGTAGCCTTTCGTCCTGAAGAGGTCCTTGTAACAAGGCCCTTCTTAAGTAGATATGGTTCTACCACATCCACCAATGTATCATTTTCCTCCTGAAGAGTAGCAGCAATGGCATCTATACCAACAGGCCCACCCTTATAATAGTTTATAATCGTTTTAAGATAGTGTCTATCCATATTTGTAAGACCCATCTGATCAACTCCTTCAAGTAAAAGAGCGGCTTCAACTGTTTCTTTTGTAAGAACTCCATCTGCTTTTACCTGTGCATAGTCGCGGGATCTTTTTAGGAGCCTGTTTACTATACGGGGCGTTCCTCTTGAACGTCTGGCCAACTCAAAAGCAGCTGAATCATCAGTTTTAACATCAAGCAGATTTGCAGATCTTTTAGTAATAGTTACAAGTTCTTCATCTGTATAGAAATCAAGACTTCTGAAAATCCCAAACCGATCTCTTAAAGGGCTTGATAATAGTCCTGCCCTGGTGGTAGCTCCTACTAAAATAAAACGTTTCAACTGATATCTGTGACTTCTTGCATGCATGCCTTTATCAAATACAAAATCCACAGCGAAATCTTCCATAGCCGGATAGAGAAACTCCTCCACAGATTTTGGAAGTCTGTGAATTTCATCAATAAAAAGTATGTCTCCATCTTTAAGGTTTGTCAAAATCCCAATCAGGTCACCACCTTTTTCCAGTGTTGGACCCGATGTTATCTTTAACTCTCCACCCATTTCCCTTGCAAGTATGTAAGCAAGTGTTGTTTTACCAAGTCCGGGTGGCCCAAAAAGAAGCACATGTTCAATTGGCTCATTTCTGTATTTTGCAGCTTCAATAGCAATTTTTAAAGTTTCAACAGTTTCTGTTTGACCAATGTAATCGCTAAATTTTTCTGGTCTTAAAGAGAGAATCTCGCTGTTCAGGTCTTCTATCGTTTCATCTCTTGATAATATTTTTTTAGGGCCTGAATTAAATGTTAAAATGTCACTCATCTATTTTGTCCCACTATAAATTTCATCAAAAAGGTCTTCGGGTGTATTGATATCACTATTTCGAATGCATGCTTCATCAATTAAGAGTTTAGCTTCAACAGGCCTGTGTCCTAACTGCTCAACCAGAACTTCAAAAACCTGTTCTGTGATATTTTCATTTTTAGAACCACTTTTCTTTTCAACAGTTTTAGTTGTAAATTTACTAACTTTGCCCTCAAGAGTTGCTATTATCTTCTGGGCTGTTCTTCCGCCAATCCCAGTTAGTTTTTTTAAAGAGTTAGAATCATTTCTTTCAATAAAGCCTGCTATTTCCTCCACAGGCAAATTCATAGCTTTGACTGCCTTAATGGGTCCAATAGCTTCGACAGAGATAAAATGCTGAAAAAATTCCTTTTCACTTTCATAATTGAACCCTATTAAAACCGGTTTTGGTTGTCTTTCTGTCTGCTGAAAATAGATAAATAGAGAGATTTCATCCCCTTTTGATTTTTCATTAAGGGATTCCATTACAAATGCAGGTATTAAGATCTCATATCCTGTATTATTAACAAGTAGCAGGATTTGATCATCATATTTTTTGAGCAAAGTGCCCTGTAAGTAACCAATCATAAATTAAACATCATCTTTTTTATATAAAACAGTATTATAGCGGAAAAGACCAATAAGGGCAAGAGCAAGAGCGTCCGATGCATGATAAGGCTTTATCTGCGAATCATGCTCTAAAACATGCCGAACTGACTTCTCAAGTTGTGCCTTACTTGCATTTCCGTTACCAGAAAGAATCTTTTTGGCTTCTCTCACAGGAATTTCAAATACAGGTACGTTTGCATGACATCCAGCTAATAAAATAACTCCTGTAACTTTCCCAAGAAGTATCCCTGATTTAGGATACCTCTCTAGTGAGAAGATATCCTCAACAATTATCCTGTCGGGTTTATTATCCTTAAGAAGTTTCAGAACATTTTCATAGATTTTTTCAAGGCGCTTAGGAAGAGTTTCATCTTTATCGGTAGATATACAACCGTAAGAGTACTGATTAACATCAAAATCCTTACCACTTACAATACCAACCCCGGTATCTGCTAAACCGGGGTCTATACCAATAATTGTATACATTATTTTATTCGGGCAAGCTTTTTTCTTGCATATTTAGCTTCATTTGTTTTTGGAAAATTTTTAATCAACTCATTTAATATTAGCTTGGCATTGGCTTTTTCCCCTAAATTGTAAAAAGCGTATCCCTGCTTAAGGTAAGAAGCCGGAATCTTGTTTCCATTGGGATATTTTTCGATAACCTTCTGGTATTCCAATATCGCTTTTTCATACCATTTTTCCCTGTAATAGATCTCACTGATCCAGAATTGTGCGTTATCAGCATTTACCGATTTTGGATAAACTACTAGAAATTTTAGAAAATGATCCCTCGCTTCCTTTGTTTTTCCATTATCTAGTTTTCCTTTAGCTAATTTATAAAGTTCCTTTTCTGAAAGTTTTTTCTCTTCACCTTTTTTAATTTTCTTCACGTCAGATTTTTTTACAGGTTCAAAACCTACATATTGTTCAAGTTTAAAAAAACGTTTTTTTAGTTTTCGATTTTGAACAAGAGACTCTTCAAGCATCTTTGAAAGACTTTTATTACTTTTCTTTAATTTTCTTAAAAAGAATTCAAGCTCTTCAACTTTTCCTTTTTGCATCAAAAGTTCACTTTTAAACTGATGAATCTGGGTGTTCATACCCGCATAATTCTCTCTTTGAGTCTGATCTGTTTTGTCGAATTTTTTTGATTTTTCATTCAGTTTAGAGAGATTTTTTTCAGCAGACACCTGAAGTTTATTCTCAAGCTCTAATATGCGCTCATTTAAGTAGTTCACATCTCCTGAAGATGCACACCCTGATATAAGAAATATTAATGCTACAATATATTTTTTCATAATCCTAAATGGAATGTAAAAAAAAAGATTCTTAATATTTTAATACTAAGAATCTTTTTATGTTAGTTAATCAAATTTTATTTCTGCTCGAAGTATGCTCTTCTGTTTTTAACCCACTCTTCTGCAGTACCGGCTTTAGTAGCTTGTTCTTCACCAAAGCTTACAGTTGTTATTCTTGAAGAGTCTATCCCCATATTGATTAAAAACTCCTTCGTTCTGTCAGCCCTTTTTTGACCAAGTGCAATGTTGTATTCCGTTGTCCCTCTCTCATCACAGTGTCCCTGGATTTCAACATTAATATCTGTCTCCTCTGTGAGCCAGTCATATTTTTTCTTTAAAGCATCCTGAGCATCGCCGGTTAATACAAAACTATCAAATTCAAAATAGATGTTTTTAATATCAACACCAACTTTTTTCTTCTCAGCCTTATTTATATCTTTAGTTACTTTATCTTCTACTTCTTTTTTTACTTTTTTAGGCTCTTCTTTTTTAGGTTCGTCTTTTTTGACTACATCTTTCTTTTCTGTTTTATTCTCATCTTTTTTAACTTCATCTTTCTTAGGCTCATCTTTTTTTTGTTCAACCTGTATATTATCATCCTCAGTGGTTGATTTTGTACCACACGAAACAAAAAATACCATAGAAACTATAATTATTATTGATAAAAGTCTAATCTGCCATTTCATATTTATTTTTCTCCTTATGAAAAAAATTATTCAAATATTATCACTATTACTTATTTATTTTTTGCCACAAATTCAACAGAATTAATGTAAAATAGATCACAAAAGATTAATTTAAAAATGGAATATTCATATTATGTTTATGATTTCTAATAGTTTAAAGGGTATTTTAACATTTTTTTTCAAAAAAGAAAAATATTGTTATCAATAACCTCAAAAAAAAATCAATAAACTTTATTTAATATTCCCGGACCAAAAAGGACTTGTCTGTTTACCCTCCATTTCAAGCAGCCTTCTCTGATCTGTACCAAACAAGGTCATAATATAGATTTTATCGACTCCTTCACGTCTTGATGAAAAAACAATGTGTGTTCCATCCGGAGACCATGAAGGAGACTCATTATCACCTGTTGTTGTGAGCATTACTGGCTCTTCACCATTTAATTCAGTCATAAAAATATCTATTTTGCCTTTTGCCATGCTTGAATAAATTATTTTATCGCCAGTTGGTGACCATTTTGGTGATGTATTGTATCTTCCAAAGTAAGTTAACCTCCTTACACTTTTATCTTCAAAGTTTTTAATGAAAATTTGAGGCATTCCGGATCGATTTGACACAAAAGCCATTCTTTTTCCGTCAGGTGAAAAAGTTGGTGATAAATCTATACCCCATTTGCTCCATTTTTTGGTCAGCCTTTTTACGATCCTGCCATTTGTATTAATAAGATATATGCCCTGATCATTTGTATATGAAAGTGAAGCGGCAAGTTTTTTCTGATTGGGAAGCCATGCAGGTGTTATGTTAACACCTTTTTTAGAGACAGTAAAACCAGTATTGTTTTTCAAATTTCTTATGTAAAGATCTGGTTTGCCTTTTATATAGGATGTGTATGCTATCCACCTGCCATCTATTGACATTGCTGGTGTTAATGTTATCGATTTATGGTTTGTTATCTGTTTTATATTTTTACCATCAAAATCGCAGGTATAAACCTCTTTATGACCTGTAACCTTTGAAACAAAAGCTATTTTGCTGTTAAAAAACCCATCTTTCCCAGTAAGATATTTAACGACGTTAGTTGCAAACCTTCTAACAATATTCCTTTTTTCCGTATAATAACTCTTGTAAATTTTTCCAAGCAGTCTTTTTTCTCTAACCACATCAAATAGTCTGAATTCAATTCTAAGAACTTTACTTTTATTGATAGAAAAACCACAGGTTATAAAAAGCTCATAACCTTTTTCCCTGAGCTTTTTAAAATTCAGATCTTTAATGAGTACACCATTAATCTTTTCACCGGGTAACTTATCAATTTTGAAGTAGTTGGTGAAAGCAAGTGTTTCGGAAAGAAGATCTGACACAGAACTATCTTCAATCAGTGAGCCTCCCGATATAACAGCGGAGGATGGTATACCAATGGGTATTTTATTAAGATATGGATTTTTTATCTCTATGTATTCATAATCAGTTGCATAAACACTATGAAGAATCAGAAAGAATATTAACATTACAAATAAGTTTATTTTTTTTAACATAGCAAAAAATCCAGTCTATTAATTTTAAATACTAATTATCAGAGTAGCTTACTTAATTCCAGTAGGCGTAAACTTTAATGGTATCAATATATAATTTTCAGAAATATTTTTAGGATGGGGAGAAACAGGGTTTGATTTAATAATCGCCTTATAAGCAGATTCATTTAAATAATCATCATCTGATTCTTTTTCAAAATTAATATCTTTTATAGACCCATCCGGCATAACCTTAAAAACAATTAGGGTTTCAAGGGATTTTAATTGTTTAGATATCTGCTTATTATAGCTCCAGTTTTTTTCAATTATGAGAGCAATATGGTTTTGGTACTCCTTTATTCTTTCTGCCCTGATTTTCCCCAGAGCTTTTGCTTTATTAGAGATCTCAGTTTCACGGATTATACTCTCTTTCTTTACAGTTTTTCTAAGGCGTTTATATACATCATCAAGTTTATTATCTTTACTAAGTTTAGACAGTAACCTATCCCTTGCCTTCTTCAGTTTTTCATCCGGAGTCAGACCATTTTTTAAACCATTTGTATTTTCAACTTTTTTCTTTTTTTTGTTTGTTTTCTTTTTAACACTTTTTTTGTTTTTCTTTAAATTAACTACATTCTTTTTCTTTTTTACTATTATTTTCTTCTTTTTGATTTTTCTTTTAATTTTTTTCTTAACTTTCTTTTTAATTACACTCTTTTTCTTCTTTATGATCTTTTTTCTTACAATACTCTTTTTTTTGATCACAGGCTTTGCAAATGTTTTAAGGTTAACATTTATTGAAGGAGGAAGCTTTACCCTTTCAGCTGCCTGAAAAGGGGACTGTATAAAGATAAAGAAAAGTGCAATGTGTGTAATTGCTGAAAACATGAAAAACTTTAAAAAAGTCTTTTTTGTTTCATCCTCATTTTTTTGGCTATTATCCTGCATTGAATACTTACTTTTCTTCTATTGGTTCTGTGATCATACCAAGGTTCTCAACACCAGAGGCCTTTATTTCAGACATAACTTTTGCAACCATGCCATAGGTGATATCTTTATCAGCTTTCAAAAAAACCTTACGTCCTGGTTGCGCTTTCATAATTCTTCGGACTTTTTCCTTAAGGTAACTAAAGGAGATTACAATATCATCGATATATATTATATTCTCTTTATCAATGGAAAGTATTAAAGGATCGTCATCGGTTGAAAGTGCTGATGAATTAGCTTCTGGAAGGGCAACATCAACACCTTGTGTCATCATAGGAGCTGTAACCATAAATATTATCAGAAGAACCAGCATAACATCAACAAATGGGGTTACATTAATATCTGAAAGCAGTGAATCATTTGAACTTCCACTATTCATTGTTTTGTCCTTTTTTACGGAAAACGTCCCTTTCAACTATGTTAAGAAAATCGGCAGAGAAAATTTCCAGCTCTGAGTCCATTATTTTTATTTTGTTAGCAAAATAATTATAGCCAATAACGGCAGGTATAGCCACGGCAAGTCCTGCAGCTGTTGCGACAAGAGCTTCCGATATACCCGGTGCAACCACAGCTAAACTTGCAGACCCTCCTTTTCCTATACCCTGAAATGAATCCATAATACCCCACACAGTCCCAAACAAACCTATAAAAGGGGTTGTATTACCAGCTGTTGCAAGAAAAGGAATCATTTGTGAAAATCTTGTCAGCTCTGTATTTATTGATCTCCTCAGAGATCTTTCTACATTTTCTGTACCCGAAAGGTTAGAACCAATTGACGCAGAACCGGATTGATGAACTTTTTTAAGTTCAGTATATCCGTTTCTATATATTCTTGCCACAGGACTATTTGGATAATTTTTTGCTTTTGTATTTGCTTCAGACAGATTTTTACTTCTCCAGAAGATCTCTGTGAACTGTTCTGATTCTTTTGATGATTTCCTTATGTAAAGCAATTTAATTACCATTATTGCCCAGGATGCTATAGAAAATACCAGTAGTAATAAAAGGATTGATTTAACCATTATTCCTGCACCACTGATCATCTCAATTATACTTATTGTTTGTACTGTCATTACGTAACTCCAGAATTTGTTTTGTTCAGCTCTTTCATTAAGCTTTTTAACAACCTAATAACTGTCTTTTGATCGAATTACTGCATTTTTCTAAAAAAAAGAACCCTAAAGCCGATTATTTTTTTCTCATGCCTTGTATCTTATAAAATTTTATAAGAGTTTCAATCAAAATCTTAATTATTAATAGGCTATTTGATATTATTCAAACACATATTTTGTAACAGATTGTCAGATCTAAATAAAAAAAATGTAAAAAAGTTGTAAAACTCTATTTTGAAAATTTTATATTAGAGGGAAAGAGGTGTCAAGAAAACTACTGATTGAAATAATATTCTAATAAAAAAAAGCTCCATGAAAAATTCATGGAGCCTTTTATTATTTTAGAGCTGATTTGGGATGGATGATTTACATCATTCCGCCCATACCACCCATACCACCCATACCACCACCAGGCATTGGAGGCATTGCAGCAGCACCACCTTCTTCAGGCTTATCAGCTATCATTGCACCAGTTGTGATCATAAGAGATGCAACGCTTCCTGCATTTTGAATTGCAAAACGTACAACTTTCTTAGGATCGATAACACCAGCTTGAATAAGGTCTTCATAAGTATCAGTTGCAGCATTGTAACCAAAAGAACCCTCACCCTGCTTAACTTTATCAATAACAACAGATCCTTCTACACCAGCATTCTCAGCAATTTGCCTAAGAGGCTCTTCAATTGCTCTTTGAACAACTTTTACACCAAGCATCTCTTCAGCTGGAGCATCAATATCATTAAGAAGAGCTGCGCATCTTACAAGAGCAACACCACCACCTGCTACGATTCCTTCGTCTACAGCAGCCCTTGTTGCATTAAGAGCATCTTCAACTCTGTCTTTTTTCTCTTTCATTTCAGTTTCTGTAGCAGCTCCAACAGAAATAACAGCAACACC
Source organism: Desulfobacterales bacterium (assembly GCA_024226555.1). Lineage (GTDB taxonomy): Bacteria > Desulfobacterota > Desulfobacteria > Desulfobacterales > JAAELO01 > JAAELO01. The sequence goes on from JAAELO010000214.1 coordinate 23,294, forward strand.
ACCGATTAGTTTAGCAAGACGTTCCTGAAGTTTTTCCTGGTCATAATCTGAAGTAGTTTCTTCAACCTGAGCGCGAATCATCTTCACTCTACCTTCAAGAGCTTCTCTCTCACCACCACCATCAACTATAGTTGTGTTGTCTTTATCAATAATAATGCTCTTTGCCTGACCTAGGTCTTCAAGCTGAACACTTTCTAATTTTAAACCAAGATCTTCAGAAACCACCTGACCACCAGTTAGAATTGCAATATCTTCAAGCATCGCTTTTCTTCTGTCACCAAAACCAGGAGCTTTAACAGCAGCAACATTAATTGTTCCACGTAGCTTGTTAACAACAAGTGTTGCAAGAGCTTCACCATCAACATCTTCAGCAATAATTACAAGGGGTTTACCCATCTTTGCAACCTGCTCAAGAACAGGAAGAAGATCTTTCATGTTACTGATTTTTTTCTCACATATAAGGATAAGAGGCTCAGAAAGGTCAGCAACCATTTTTTCAGAATCTGTTACAAAATATGGAGAAAGGTAACCACGATCAAACTGCATACCTTCAACAACATCAAGGAATGTCTCCATTGACTTTGCTTCTTCAACAGTAATAACACCCTCTTTACCAACTTTACTCATCGCTTCAGCAATAATTTTACCAATTGAAGCATCACTGTTAGCAGAGATTGTACCAACCTGAGCTATTTCTGCCTCATCTTTAGTTGGCTTGGTCATTTTTTCAAGTTCAGCTGTAATTGCTGTAACTGCTTTATCTATACCACGCTTAATTGACATTGGGTTGTTACCAGCAACAACAAGTTTTTGGCCTTGCTCATAAATAGCTCTTGCAAGAACAGTCGCAGTAGTTGTTCCGTCACCAGCCATATCACTAGTTTTGCTGGAAACTTCCTTAACCATTTGAGCGCCCATATTTTCGAACTTATCTTCAAGGTCTATCTCTTTTGCAACAGAAACACCATCTTTAGTAACAGTTGGGGAACCCCAGGATTTATCAATAACTACATTTCGTCCCTTTGGTCCGAGTGTAACAACAACTGCGTCTGCAAGAGCCTGAACACCTTTAAGCATTTTTCCCCGGGCATCTGCATCATAAATAATTTCTTTAGCCATCTATTTGATCTCCATTTATTTTCGTAAAATATTTATTAAAAAAGTTCTGACTACCCTTCGATAACTCCAAGTACATCATCCTGACTCATGATTAGGAATTCTTCACCATCGATTTTCACTTCAGTTCCACTGTATTTACTGAAAAGAACATGGTCGCCTTCTTTTAGTTCAAGAGGCATTACTTTTCCATCATCAAGAACTTTACCGTTACCTGTTGCCGCGATTCTTCCCTCTGCAGGTTTTTCCTTAGCAGTATCTGGAATGATGATTCCGCCTTTAGTTGTGTTTTCTTCTTCAAGACGTTTAACAAGTATTCTGTCCTGTAATGGTCTTAGTTTCATAGCGCTCCTTCTCCAATTTTACTTTTTAAGTTGTTATTTGTTTCTTCTTAAAGAATTTTAAAAAAAAATAACCATACAATTTTTTTTGTAAAGGATGTTAAATATATTTTTTAAAACAAGTTTTATTGCTATTAAATGTAACCAATTTAAGCAGAAACACTTTCCTTCTTAGATGCTGTTTTTGCAGGTTTTTTATCAGTTTTAGCTACATTTTTTGTATCACTTGTTTTCGATTTGCCTGAACTGTCTGAACTTTTTCCATAAGTATCTGCATACCAACCACCACCTTTAAGATGGAAGGTGCTTTGTGACATTATTTTTTTTAATTTACCATCACATTTTTCGCAATCAGTAAGCGGTTTATCACTGATTTTTTGTACAGCTTCAATAACCACACCGCAATCAGAACATTCATATTCGTAAATAGGCATATTTAAACTCCCTTAGATCCAAACTTAAAAGATTGATTATATTGATTAATCAAATCTTTTTTTCTATTAAAACTATGATAAAATAGTTCATGTTTCAAAGTTGTCAAGTCTTTGAGTTGAATCTGAAATAAAAAAAGTGTTTAATTTTATATTTGTAAATGTTGCTTTTTATATTTTATAAAGATAAATCATAAAAAATTAAAAAAATCATAGTATTGCAATTCTTAAAATTATCATGTATAAGATATTGTTCTTGTCTTATAATATAGTTGTGAAAATCTAACAATATTTTAAGCTTTTAAAATGATTAGGTTTTTTTGTTTCAAATGGTATTAAACAGTTTGGACTTAATTACTAAAAATGATATATTAAAATATAAATAAACAATAATTTACGGAGGTGGGTCTTTTGGGTAGCGTTATTAAAAAACGAAGAAAAAAAATGAGAAAGCATAAGCACAGAAAGCTATTAGCCCGTACGAGACATCAGAGAAGAAAAGGTAAATAATTCTCTTTAAATATACGATTTTCAAAAAGCACCTTTTGCTATGCAACTGGTGCTTTTTGTGTTTCATCAAATACTTGACTACCTTATCTTAATATTTAATTCTCCATTTCGCTCATTAATTAATAGAATAATGGATATATGTTTTTATAGATAAGCAAGCGGGTGTGATTTTTCTGTTATAAATTGAGGGAATCTCTAATAACAAAAGTTTTTAGGTTTGTTTGACCGAAATTCTTAATTTGTTTTAAAAAAATAAAACCTTTTATAAACGAATAGGGCTCGTTATTTTTTATCAGCAGGGATTTTATAAAACTGAAAGCTTTTATAATCTGTATTTCAATCAAAATTCTAATTCATTAGAGGTTGAAACCCTAAAGTTCATTTGTTTTTTCTAAAATTACCTCTTAATTAAAAAAAATGGCGGATTTAAAAATCCACCATTTTTATGATATGTACTAATTTTTATTTAGACTAATGCTTTTTTAAGTATTTAAGAAATTCAGAATCTGTTGAAAATACCATGGAGGTTTTACCATCCATTGTTTTCTTAAGAACATCCAGAGATTTCACAAAAGAATAGAATTCAGGATCTTTTGTAAAAGCATCTGCAAATATTTTAGTTGCTTTTGCATCAGCCTTACCTCTGAGAACCTGAGCTCTCTTGTAAGCAGATGAACTTATTTGTTTTAGTTCTTTACCCATTTGTGCTTTTATTTTAGAAGCTTCACCACGACCAATAGACCTGAATTGTTCAACAAATTTATTACGCTCAGCGTTCATTCTTTTATAAACTTCGTTTCTAACATCTTCCCTGTAATTAATTCGTTTAATATTAACCTCAACAAGTTCAATACCATAAACTTTCATTTTAGGTGATGCCAGATCAAGAATCTTTTTGGTAATTTCATACCTACCAACTTCAATATTTTCAAACTCTTTATTCAGTTTTTCTGCTTCTGCTTCACCTTCAAGGTGAAATTTCATCTTTCTTTTTGTATTCCTGACAGCCTCAATCAGAGGATACATCGCAATAGCATCCTTTACAGCTGGATCAACGTTTTTGGATAAGAGATCCTTAGCTCTACCCATTGTAGTTACTTTCTTTAAAAATAAAGCCGGATTGCTGATTTTCCATCTGGCAAATGTGTCTATCCAGATATATTTCTTGTCATAGGTTGGTATCTCTTCCTTATCACCATCCCACTCCTGCAAGTTTTTTGGGTATATATTTACCCTTTCTATAATTGGAAATTTAAAGTAAATTCCAGGCTCTTTTACAGGTTCATCTTTAATCTCTTCAAAACGAGTGATAACAACTTGCTCTGTTTCATCAACAACATAAACTGATGAGAAGAGACCTATTAAAAATATTACTAATATTACCGGAACTAAAATTTTTGATATATTCATAAGTATGCTCTTATTTTAAATTCAAATTGTTTGAAAAATTCTTTTTATTGTTTAAGTTTAAAAATGGTAACATGTTTTTCTGACTGGAATCTATTATGTATTTGTTACCTATTTTTGGGAAAATTTCCTGTATCATATCCAGATACAATCTTCTTCTGGTGATATCCTTGGCTCGTTTATACTCTCTATAAATGGCTGTAAATCTTTCAGCATCACCCTCTGCCCTGTTAACAATATCAATGGCATACCCTTCTGCATTTTTAACCACAGCTTCAGCTTTACCTCTTGCAGCAGGGATCTCTTTTTTAGCCTGCTTTTCTGCCTGCTGAATAAGGGTGTCTTTCTCTTGCCTTGCCTTATTAACATCGTTGAAGGAGGCCTGAACAGGAGGAGGAACATTTGTTTTTCCAAGCTCAATATTGATTAACATGATTCCTGTTTTTGAATTATCAAGTTCTTTTTGAAGACTTACCTGGCAGGCATTTGCAATACTTGTCCTGTCTTTTAAAACCTCATCAATACTCCTGTCTCCAACAACTAAGCGCATTGATGACTCTGCAAGATCATTTAAAAGCCTTTCAGGATTTTTAACTTCAAACAGATATTCCTTAGCATTTGATATTTTGTATTGTATATTCCATGGAACAAGACCAACATTGAGATCTCCAGTAAGCATTAATGTGGAATCCGTTCTATTACTGGATGAAAGACTTCCACTTCCAAAATCAACAGTTCTTGTTTGTTCCACATTAACCTTTGTGAGTTTTTCAATACCATCGGGAAGTTTGAAATTTAAACCCGCTTCCACAGTCCTTGTATATTTTCCAAATCGTTGCACAACACCAACAGTACCTGACTTAATAGTAAAAAACATTGTGTTTCCAAAGAAAAGCAACAACAATACTATTACAATTAAAGCCACGCCTGAAAATTTCATATTATTAAATTTTTTAAAAAACTCTTCAAGCTGAGGGGGGATATCTCCTCCTCGTCCACCACTACCATCTCCACCACCACCCGGACCTGGGTTTGGCTTCTTTGGCTTGTTGCCGAATGTTTTCTTTTGTTTTTCCTGTTGTTCTCTAAGTTTGTCCCAATCCCAACTCATATTTTTTTCCTATTAAATTTTTTAGGGAACCTCTAATAACTGCTTTTTGACCGAATTACTTAAGTTGTTTAAAAAAACAAACAACAGAATTATTAGAAAAAATACTTTTGTAAAATCGCCTCATTATTTTTTCAAATGCCTTGTATTTCAATCAAAATTCTAATTATTAGAGGTTCCCTTTATTTATGAATGGTAAAATATTCTTATGATAAGTTTAATAAGAACCTAAAAACAGTCATATCGATTAATAACGTTTTTTCAAAAAACTTTTATACGTACTTATGACATATTTCAATGCAAAAGTGAAACATTAGAGCTGAAAATCCTGATGGAAAGATTAATAAAACCAGCTGTTTTTATGTACTAATTACTAAATAATAAAACTGTATTTTTCTTAAATTCAGTCTAATTTCAAGTATAGAAGAGAAAAGAAAAGAAACTATTATTGTTTTTTCATACCATTTAACAGGGACTATACTCATTTCAGGGATGTATTAAATAATAATAAAATATATCATTTCGAAAACAAAAAAATCGTTTCTTTTCTGGCTTGACACATATAGCCGTTTGGAAATAGATTAGAGTTATGACAATTGAATATAAAAATTTAAAAGACCCTTCACATATATCAGGATTTTTAAAAGAAACTCTTAAATCCTATACAAAAACCAATAGTTCTGGAATGACCGCAATATGGGATAACTGGAATGATGCTGTTGGAGAAAAAATTGCTGAAAATGCTCAACCAGCAGCGTTTAAAGGGGAGACTCTCCTTGTTTATGTTTCAAGTTCAACATGGATGCAGCACTTAAGCTTTCTTAAAAATGATATAATTGATAAGATAAACGAATCCCTTGAAGAAAAATCGGTTAAAGATATTAAATTTAAAATTGGAAATATCCAGAGTTAATGGAACCTCAAATAAATGCATTTTGACCAAACAAAACAACAGAATTATTCAAAAAAAAGAACTGTCTGTTTATAAAGTTAAGGATTTTTATAAACGAATCGGCTCATTGTTTTTTTATCATGCAGAGATTTTATAAAACTAAAAGCTTTTATAATCTGTATTTCAATCAAAATTCTAATTATTAAAGGTTCCCTTGATGGAATACTCAAAAGACCTTCTTTTTAATGAATCAATTTCAATAAAACAAAAGAACAAAGGTTATCGGTTTTCAGTAGACCCTATAATCCTTGCTGGTATTATTCATGTTCCAGAGGATGCCAAAGTTGCCGATTTTGGAACAGGTTGTGGGATCATTCCAATAGTTTTATGCAAAAGGTTTCATAAAATCAACGTAGTTGGAGTTGAGATACAGAAGGATTTAGCACATATAGCAACTCAGAATATCAAAGATAATGGTTTTAGAGACAGAGTAAAGATTGAAAATATTGATATTAATGAGATATCACAGCGAGGTGTTTACGATTTTATAGTTAGTAATCCTCCTTATATCAGGCAAGGATCAGGCCGGTTAAATCCTGTTGAAGAGGTTTTAATTGCAAGGCATGAGATTAAAATTACTATTACAAATTTTTTATCTGTTGCTTCAAAAGCTCTGAAAAATAAGGGAAGAATTGCTATAATCTTCCCTGCAAACAGACTTTCCGAACTTATCAACGAATTTAAGAATAGCAATATAGCACCTAAAAACCTTACTATAATTTATTCAAAACCCGGAAAAAATGCTGAACTTGTATTACTTGAAGGTGTAAAAAATGGTGGTGATGAACTTAAGATTTACAGACCATTTTATATAAATAATGAAAAGGGTGAATATAGTGATGCTATGCAACGTATATTTGATATTTAGGGAATCTCTAATAACTCCTCTTTTGGCGAAATACTGTGTTATTTCTAAAAATAACTGTAATAAAATCGGCTCGTTATTTTTAGAAATGCGGAGATTTTATAAAACTAAAAGCTTTTATAAACGTTGAATTTCATCCCAAATTTTAATTATTAGAGGCCCTCTAATAAATTTGAGCTTGAAATCTGTTGACAGTCTGACTTAAAAGATATAATTGAAAACCAAATTCCAACTGGGATTTTAATTTAATGCGGAGAGATGACCGAGAGGCTGAAGGTGCACGCCTGGAAAGCGTGTGTGCTGTCACAGGTACCGAGAGTTCGAATCTCTCTCTCTCCGCCATAAAAACCATCTTGCTTACCTTGAACATCTGATCTATAATCACTATCTTTTATAAATTAAACGTTTTAACAGGAATTATATTAATGTCATATCTTGTTCTTGCAAGAAAATACAGACCTCAGACCTTTGATCAGGTGGTTGGACAGGATCATGTGTCAACCACATTGAGAAATGCTATTATTGCAGAAAGGGTAGCCCATGCAATGCTGTTTACCGGGCCAAGGGGTACTGGTAAAACAACAATAGCACGTATTCTTGCAAAATCCTTAAATTGTATAGAAAATAATGAAACACCTTATATTCCCTGTAATGAGTGTAAATCATGTTCTGAAATTACCACGGGTCATGATGTTGATGTTTTTGAAATAGATGGGGCATCAAATAATAGTGTAGAACAGGTTAGGGAACTTAGAGAGAATATTACCTACAGACCTGTTCACAGTAAATTCAAAATTTATATCATAGATGAAGTTCATATGTTGAGCCTTGCAGCTTTTAATGCTCTGCTTAAGACTCTTGAAGAGCCACCAGCCCATGTAATATTTCTTTTTGCAACAACAGATCCTCAGAAAATACCCGTAACAATTTTATCCAGATGTCAGAGACATGATCTTAGAAGGATTGATTTAAGTGAAATCCTTTCTCATATGGAACATCTTTGCAAAAAGGAAAGTGTTGAGATAGAGAAAAAAAGTTTAGAACTTATCGGATTTGAATCAGGTGGATCCATGAGAGATGCTTTAAGTCTTTTGGATCAGATATTAAGTTGCTCAAAAGATTCTGTGAAACATGACATTGTCGTTGACCTCTTAGGTATATTTGACAGATCAGTTCTTTTTGATTTCTCATCAGCCATTATGGAAAGAGATATCCAAAAAACTCTTTTTATAATTGAAAATCTTTATAAAAAAGGAAATAATTTTGTTAAGCTCTATTCCGAAATAATAGTGCATCTTAGAAATCTTCTTGTTGTTAAATTAAGCGGTAAATCAGAATCTTTGATTGAAGTTCCAATTCATGAGATTGAGATGCTCGCAGAACAGGTTAAAAAAGTATCACATACATATTTAAGCCAGATACTTGATATACTGCTAAAAGAGGAGCAAAATCTTAAGTTTGCAGCATCTCCCAAAATCGCTTTTGAGATGATATTTATTAAGCTTTTTCAGATCAGTCCTACCCTTTCCATTGAAGAGTTAATAAAAAAAATAGACTCACTTAAAGGAAAGATAGTTGTTAACCAAGCACCTGCTACAAGTGAAGTTTCAATACCTGAAAAAAAAATTGAAAAGATTAAGCGAGTTGAAAATTCGGATAGACCAGTTGATTCAACTAAAAGAGAAGATAAAGTAAAGGTTGAAAAAGCGGTTCGTGAAGAACCAAAAGTGATGTATAATGAGAAACTTGGATTAGAAAGGAACTGGGAGGTTTTTCTCAATATAATTTCCAAAAAGCATCCTTCTGTTTCACCGTCCCTTTCAAAAAGCACCTTGAAAAATGTTACTGAAAAGAGTATTGAGATTGCCGTAAGTGGAACAAGTTTCAATATATCAAGAATACAAAGTTCCAGTACAAAATCCATAATTGGAAAAGCTTTGACAGGTTTTTTTGGGAAACCTATGGATTTTACAGTAAGCACTAAAACTGTATCCGAAGGAAAAAATAAGGATCAGAGAAGGGCAGATAATATAAAACAGACAATACTAACAAGCCCTCCTGTATCAGAGATTGTAGATATTTTTAACGGTAAAGTCGTTGATGTCAAAATTAAGGAGAAATAAAAATGAAACAAATGCAGGGAATGATGAAGCAGGCTCAGAAGCTTCAGAAAAAAATGGCAAAACTACAGGAAGAATTAGCTCTTAAAACAGTCGAAGCGACAGCAGGCGGAGGAATGATTAAAGTTGTTGCCAATGGAAAACAACAGATAGTTTCTATCAATATTGAAAAGGAAGTTGTTGATCCGGAAGATGTTGACATGCTCCAGGACCTTGTTTTGGCAGCTATTAACGATGCCCTTGCAAAATCCCAGGAGATGGTTTCTTCACAAATGGGTCAATTGACAGGTGGTATGAATATTCCAGGTCTTATGTAAATAATAAGATTTCAAAAAAATGTTTTAATTTAGTACGGCTTATAAAGGATTTTGCATTAACAAATGAATCACTATCCAAAATCGGTCCTTGATTTGATAGAAAACCTTTCTAAACTTCCTGGTGTTGGTAAAAAAACAGCTGAAAGACTTTCTATGCATATTTTAAGGGCTCCAAGAAGCGAAGCCGAGAAGCTTGCTTCAAGTATTATAACTCTTAAAAATAATATGAGATTATGTGGTAAATGCTTTGCCTTGAGTGAAGGCGAATTGTGCAGCATATGCAGTAATCCTGGAAGAGAAAGTTCCATTATCTGTGTTGTTGAAAGAATAGCAGATATGGTAGCCATCGAAAAATCAGGTGGTTTCAAAGGACTTTATCACGTTCTTCAGGGAGTTCTTTCACCAATGGATGGAATTGGACCGAACGATTTAAGAATCCGGGAACTTTTTACAAGAATAAAAAGTGAACATATAAGAGAAGTTGTGGTTGCAACATCAACCAATGTTGAGGGTGAAGCCACAGCATCGTACCTTACTAAAAAACTTAAAGAAACAAATATAACTGTAACAAGGATAGCATCAGGTGTTCCCATGGGTGGAGACTTAAAATATGTGGATCAGGTTACGTTAAAGATGGCGATGGAGGCCAGATTTGAAAAGTAATAGTGTTACAAAGGATGATATTTTTAAGTGCACCATGTGTGGAGAGTGTTGTGTTGGATACGGTGGAACCTACATCACTGAAGATGATATAAAGAGAATTGCTGAGTTTACAAAAGTTGATGGGACCAGTTTTGTTGAAAAATACTGTAATCTCTCAGCTGGAAAACCAGTTCTTGCTGTGGATGAAGATGGTAAATGTGTGTTCTTTAAGAATAAATGTTCAATACATCCGGTAAAACCCAGGATGTGCAGAGCCTGGCCTTATATTGAAGGTGTTTTAAAGGAACCCAGCAATTGGAAGCTCATGGCAACCGCCTGTGAGGGGATTCGAACCAACTTTTCAGACGAAGATGTTGTTAGATGCATTCTTGAAGAACAAAAGAAGTTGTAAAATTCCTCCACCTGCTGTGTTGTAGCTTCAAACCAGATGTTCAACGTACAACTTGAACGCCTCACGCTGTTTTAACACCATCGCCTTGCATATGAAGTTTCCCCAAACATATCAGTCAATAACTACCAGCCGAGCTGGTAGTTATTGACTATAAAATGAAAAGTTCAATATATCTTGCCTCAAGGTCTTTAACTTCAACAGGACCATATTCTGATTCCACTTCATTAAAGAGCTTTTCAAGACTATTTCCCATATTCTCTGAAATATCAAGAGTAGAAAGCTCAGTTCCAGCAGTTAAAAAACTAAGAAAGTTTTCCTTCATAGATGTCTTTATCTTCTTGTCACTGAATAGATCTCCAAAGAAAGTTTTCAGATCTGATAATTCAATTTTAAAGCCTTCATCTTTCAAGCCAAGATAGTGTTTAGCCCAAAGTGTTAAAATAACATTCTTATAGTTAATACTTTCACTATTAATCAACCCTCTGTCAATATCCATAAGTGAGAAGATTAGATCAAAACCTTTTGCTTCTGTTACAATTTCTTCAGAAATTGCAATATCATCTAAAGACTCAAACTCTCTATACATAACTTTATTTTTATAGTTATCAAAATAGAGTGGTTTTGGTAGAAGCAGGCCTCCAATAACTCCGAAGACATCCTCTCCGAAAAATGCAGGGCTTAAGTTGCCTTTTTTATACCAGCTGTTTTTAAACCATCTGTTTGTATCCCACTTCAGACTCATCAATTGTGTATAACCTGATCTGAATATATCTGAGAGAGTATTTTTCTTAATGATTGATACTATGTTTTTATCTTTTTGCATTTCAAGACCAATACTTATAAAACCACAGGCCTTCTTTACAACATATGCAAGCTCTTCTTTCTCTTTAACTTTCTTCTGGTCAGCAGAGATTATATTGTTGCATAGAGTTGCAAATTCTATCTGAAGCTGAAGTAGTATTTCATCATTATCTATATTTGCAAGGGCTGTTGTAAATTTGTTATTTTTATTTAACATCCCAAAAGAGTACATTGGGATTGGATTTAGAGCCACCTCCCCCTTAATTCCCGGGAAAATTTTCGAACTTTTCTTACTTAGATCTTCAGGCTGAAGTGGCGCATATATTTCAATTGCTTCATCAAAAGGTAGAAACCCTTTTTCTGCAAGCCTGACATTTCTCATTCTGTAATCATCCTCTTCAATTTCCGGAGGAATGACGCTCATAGCTTCGTGCAAAATACTCTGAAATGCAAGATTATTCATTTTTGAAAGGTTCTCAAGAAGATTTGAAATTACTTCCTTTCCATAGTCAATTACTTTTTGATCGGCTGGATCTTCAGATTTAAGATCTTTAAATTTGATAAAATAAAAATCATCATAGGTAAAATACTCTTCACCAAATTCAGATGGGTCCTGATCATGCTCTCTTATTCCAACTTCTATATACTTATTCAGGTGAAATTCAAAAAGTTCAAGGTTTTCAAATACAAGCCAGTTCAGGGTTCTTTTAGACTCTGCCTGATGCAGGAGATCAAGCCACTTCGTAATACTCAAATGGTTTATTCTGTCCCTTGACCAAACCTCAATGTCTATAATGAATTTCCACTGATCTGAAGATGCTATTGATAGAATTGGTAATGCATCCTCCACCCCAATATCATGAATAAGCATGTAAAGATCTTCTTCAGGAAACGATTGCACAAGTGTCGCCGGTGCATTTGAATCTAAAATAGCATCCAAAGCTTTCTCAGCAGGAAGCATTAAGATATTTCTTCTTTCTTCCATCAATTGAAGATTTCTGTTTATTCTGTTTTGAAGGTGGTGATCACTCATAATATTAACTTTCTTTTTTAAAATTATAATTTTCGAATAGTAGATAATAATTAGTGTTTTAAATATGTCAATGGATTCTATGTTATTAGAAGCCATCTCAATAAATTTATCAAAGAAAAAATCCTGAGTAGAATAATATTACAAATTTTTATTTTAACAAAAAATTGATTTTCTGAATTATTTCTTCGATTATCTTATTAGCTTCAAGTAACTCATTGTTACTTTTGAACACAGAATTAAGACCCATAAAAATACTATTAAATTCCGAATTTTCCACATCTGTTTTTGAATAATCGATTGGTTTTAAAGGATAGATGTTCTCTTCAAAGAAATAGTTTCCGAGTGTTTTAAACCTTTTTTTTCTGAACTTCCATGAGATTTTTAGATCCACAAATTCTTGAATAAGACTTTTTAAAAGTTCATTTTCAAACATTTCAGATTTTATCTGTTTCTTTAATCTTTTTTCAATGGATTTAAAAAAGTTTTTAAGCATTTTGTGCTCTGTGATAACAATTCCGTATAGATGCCAATCTTTAGCTGTAAGGCGGATTATTTTTTTGTATTCAGGATTGAGGGTATGACAAGTCGGGCAAAAATATGTACTACATGCAAAGCCACCGTAGTAACTGAGGCCTCTTAAGTCTACTCCATTATTTCCATCTCCCAGTGGATGGAGAAGGCAACCTATACAATTTTCTTTAATATATCCAACATAGGGACAATGGTGAAAATCCTCAAAGGGTCTTTCCTGATTCTCTTTTTCCTCTATAATGCTTTTAAATTTCAGAATTGAATCTATATCTCTTTTTGTATCTTTAAAGAGATCGGATCTGAATAAAAGAATTTCGTTAAGATTTTCAAAGGAAGCATCATTAATATTGTATAGTCCACAGCATGCGCCACAGGAGATTTTTTCACTAACCTGGCAGAGATAAACTTTGCCAGGTGTTTGATTATCTAAAAGTCTGTGATCAGAGGTTCCCATATTTTCTTATTTAGCCATCAACTGTGCAATGGATTTTTCAAGACCGTTTATTGTTAGCTCAAACATTGGGAATATCTCTTTAATAGTTTGAATAGTTCTTGTGTATGGCCACATTCTTTCCGGTACAGGATTAAGCCAGACGCAATGTTTAAATGTTTCAGAAAGGAAATTCAGTCTTTGAATACTTGGTTGACCACTTCTTGAACTGATATATATAGAACCATCCTGGGACATTAATTCATATGGAGCCATGCTAGCATCACCAATCATAATAAGTCTTGTATCAGGATCTAACCTTACAAATTCATCAATTTTAAATGGCTTTTTAAATCTTGAAGGGTCTTGCCATACAGTATCATAAACTGTGTTGTGGAAAAAATATGTCTTTATATCTTTAAACTGAGCCTTTGAGTAGTCAAAGAGAGATTGAATAACTGAAATATAGGGGTCCATGGACCAACCACCATTATCTATCAGAAGGATGATTTTAAGACGATCTTTCATATGCTGGTCAAATATCAGTTCTATCTCACCACCATTTCTTATGGTCTGATAAATTGTTCCATCGATATCGAGTCTGTCTTTTGCTCCAGCTGGAACCAAATTACGAAGTCTTTTAAGAGCTTCTCCGATGTCTGCAGTTGTTAGCGGTCTGTTTCTGGAGTAATCTTTATATCTTCTCTCGTTTGCAACTTTTACAGCTGATTTATTCTTTGAAACGCCGCCAACCCGCATACCACCTTTATGATGGCCTGAGTGCCCCACCGGTGATCTTCCACCGGTACCAATCCATTTACTACCACCATCATGCCGTCCATCCTGATCTTCCAGTCTCTTCTTAAAATACTCAATGAGCTCATCGGGAGTAAGTTTACTTAATTTCTCCTCATCTTCACCAAGCATTTCTGCCATCTCTTTGGGATCTTCAAGCCAACCTTTAAGCATTTCCTGGGTCATCTCATCTATTAAGAGCCCGTCATTATCATCAAGTGCAATTCCTTCAAAACGATTGGCAAAAACCTGATCATAGAGATCAAAATATCTTTCAGACTTAACAAGAATGGATCTTGCGGATGTATAAAAATCATCCATTGAGTTTATTAAACCCTTGTCAAGTGCCTTTTGTAGAGTTAGGAAGGACGTTGGGCTCACTGGAATTCCGACTTCCCTTAATTTATAAAAGAAATTAATAAACATAATTAAAATATTTTTCTTCTGGTTACATGCATTGTTGCTCTTTCATAATCCTGACTCTTTTTAAACAGTACACCTAAAAATGGAACTTTGTTTTTGATAAGTTTTCCTGTTTTAAACTCAGGGTCAGTATCAAGTGCACGTAGCCAGTTAATAAGCTCTCTCGTTGCAGGTCTTTTTTCAATACCCTCTATTGATCTAAGTTCATAGAATGTTGCAATTGCATTTTTTGCAAGTTTCTTATCAATAGATGGAAAGTGTACATCAACAATTGATTTCATCATACTTGCTTCAGGAAAAGCTATATGGTGAAAGTTACATCTTCCAAGGAAAGGATCTGAAAGATCTTTTTTAGCATTTGATGTTATTATGATAACCGGACGTTTATTAGCTGAAACAACTTCATCTGTTTCAATAATATCAAACTGCATCTGGTCCAGAATGTCCAACATGTCATCCTGAAAATCTGTATCAGCCTTGTCAATTTCATCTATTAATAAAATTGTTCTTTTTTCAGATGTGAAGGCCTGGCCAATTTTGCTCATTTTGATGTACTCTTTAATATCACTAACATCACGTGTGGAATCACCGAATCTACTGTCATTCAGACGAGTCAGAGTATCATACTGATAAAGGGCATCTATAACCTTCATACTTGATTTAACATTTAAAATGATAAGCTCCATACCAAGGCTTTCTGCAATAGCATAAGCAAGCATGGTTTTACCTGTACCAGGCTCCCCTTTTAAGAGAAGTGGCATCTCAAGCGCCATTGAAACATTAACAATTTGTGCAAGTTCACTATCCAGAACATATTTAGATGCACCAGAAAAATTTTTTCTCTCTTCAGTCATAATTTCCTCGGAGTTGAATAATTAATATTTTTTATAAGCCCATATTGGGCTTATTTTTTACATGTTAAATTTTGCTTTTACACGATTTGAAACTTCTCTTGTTAATTCAAGAACTTTTGTTGCATTTTCAAGGGATAGAGATCCTGCACCACAACTTGGAGTTATCAGAGTTGCAGCAAGAAGCTGCTCTTTTGAAAGACCTGTAACAAGAGCTTTTTCAAGTTGTTCCACATACATTGCTGTTAAAGAGTCGGCGGATTCATTTTCAATAGCCTCACTTGTTGGTATAATTCCCCAGGCCAGAGTTTTTCCACTTTCAACAAATGCTTTAACTTCATTTGGAAAAAGGATGAAATTATCGAAATATGAGTATGCGTCAAAACTGATCACATCAATATCTGATTTTAAAAGCATAGCCCACTCTGTGTTTGCACAAACATGAACTCCTGAAAGTCCGCCCTCTTCATGAACTGCTGCTGCAAGCTCATTGATTGCATCGGTAACATTTTCCTGAGTGATTGTTATATATGCTGAGGATCCAAATCCAGCAAGAGCGGGTTCATCGAAGAAAATTACAGGGGTATAACCTTCATCTTTAAAAGATTTGGCCTGAAATTTGGCTTTCATTGCAAGATGTTTGATTAATATATCTTTAACCTGTTCATTATAAAAAACAGCCCGGCCATTTTCATCAACAACACCGGTTCCAAAAGTAATTGGCCCTGTAACCTGTCCTTTCAGAGCAAGTGGTTTATTTTCAAGATCTTTAACCTGTTTAACAAGTTCAAAAAAACCTTTTGCTGTATCTGTTGTTAAAGCAAATCTTGATGTTGCAATATCAATCTCTCCACCAGCAATAGACATATAGTCTTCATAAAACTGTAACATCTCCTCTTCAAACTTTGTGCTGGTTGTATCAATATATGTTTTATCCCCATCTGTTTCAACACCTGGAAAACCAGGAAGAAACTGAGGAACCATCCCCTCTTCTTTAAAAGATGGTAGTTGAACCCAAAGTGGTATCTCGGGTGTATAGTTTAAAAGAAATTTAGTTGCTTCTCTGTGATCCTCAAGGGGTAAGCTTCCAATTAGTGCTGGCAGACAATTTGCTTTAAAAGAACTCATATTATTTTCCTGTTTCCATTTTTAAATTTTTCATAAAGACTTATTAAAGTAAGCCTTAAATTCACACTTGTAAATCTGTTTTGATAAAAAAACCTGAAAAAGGCTATCTTTAGGGAAAGTACTAAAGTTTAATATAACCATGTTACATGTATTGGTCCAACATTTTAATATGATCAAATCGATTAGTTTTTTCGAACGAAAACTAATATTCGTTTGAGGGAATCTCTAATAACCGCCGATAAAACAAAAGGCTTTAGTTTTGTTTGTTTTAATAGAACTTGTTCAAAAACAAAGCGACAGGATTATTTCAAAAAAAGAACTTTATATTCTGTATTTAAATCAAAATTCGAATTGTTAGAGATTTTCTTGACCTATTTCGAATTGACACATAAAGATGTGAGTGATATTGAATTGAATTTGATGAAAGAAAATATTTGATTGTAATCAGGAGGTTGTGATGTTTGGATTAGGAACAACAGAGTTAATTGTAATCCTCGTTATTGTTGTTATTTTGTTTGGCGGAAAAAAGCTACCTGAAATCGGTTCAGGAATTGGGAAAAGCATAAAAAACTTTAAGAAAGCAACAAAAGAGGTTCCTGAAGCAGAAGAAGAAAAAAAAGAAGAGATTGAACAGGATAAAAAATAGTAAGTTAGCAAGACCTGTTTCACAATCTTAATTTACAATATAAAAAAGCTGGTATTTATAATTAAATATCGGCTTTTATTATTGAGGGAATCTCTAATATCTGCCTTTAGATCTAACTACCTAAGTTGTTTTAAAAGAAATAAAAACAAAACAGAGTATCTTCAAAAAAAATAACTATTGTAAAAACCGACTCTTTGTTTTTCCCTCAGCCTTGTATTTAAATCAAAATTATAGTTTTAGAGTTTCCCTTGAATCTTCCTAAATCAATACATCCAGAAAAATTCCAGTGAAAAGTGCAACAGAAATTATACTGTTCATATGGAAAAAAGCTATGTTAATGTTTGTCAGATCATCAGGATTAACCAGAATATGCTCAATAACAAGGGCAACTCCAATGACCATCACAGAGATAAAATATATAGTTCCTAAAGAAAATACCATTTGTATCAGAAGAAAGAGTACAAAAGAGATTATGTGAAGATATGTTGAAAATCTCATTGCTTTTTTAATCCCATACTTTGAAGGTATGGAAAACAGGTTATTCTCTTTATCAAATTCAGTGTCCTGACATGCATATAAAATATCAAAACCTGCAATATTAGCCATAAGCGCAAGACATAATGGAATTATAGCAAATGAAAAAGTACCGGTCACCGCTATCCATGCGCCTAACGGGGATAGTCCAATGGCAAAACCCAGAAAGATATGGCAATATGCTGAAAATCTTTTTACCAGCGAATAGAGAAAAAGTACCAGAAGAACTGGAAGTGATAAAATAAAACAGAGTTTTCCAAGCATATATGCTGAGAATATAAAGATAACAGAAAAAACCATTATAAAAGCAATACTTGCAAAAAGTGATATTTCACCACTTGGTATCTCTCTTTTATCTGTTCTTGGGTTTTTAGCATCTATTTTATAGTCTGCAACTCTGTTAAACCCCATTGCTGCTGATCTTGCTGAAACCATGGCCACAAGAATCCAGAAAAAACCTGAGAACGTGACCTGCGTTTCCCTATGTGCTAAAACAACCGCAGAAAGAGCAAATGGGAGGGCAAAAATGGTATGGCTGAATTTAATCATACGCCCATAGACTTTTATTTTTTCATAAATTGAACTAAAAGATATATCTATTGTCATAATCTGTTTCTAATTTTTCAACCTCTAACAATATTCAAATGTTAGAAAGATTCCCTTTTATCTGTTTGTTTCTCTTTAAATCCGGCAAAACCTTTTCTGGTTTTTGAACCTGTTTTTATACCTTTTTCATATTTAAGAGCAAGTGGTTTTGTCCTAAATTTTGGGTTTAATGTTACTACTATACCAGCGTAGGTTCCGAAAGGAATTTTTTTAACAAGATCAATATTTTCTATGGAGCTTATAAATTTGCCACTTTTTCCAGGATAAATATTAACTGTTTTCCATGAAACAGGAACATCGCCGACAAGCTTATTTATTGTTCTCTTTATCTCCCAGATACTAAAAAAACGAGCTCTTGAATATATTGTACTGGTTAGTTTTCCTTCAATTTTTCTCTGAATTCCTTTGATGGCATATTTATTTAGAACCCCTATAAAAAGACTGTCCTTTGCTACTCTGCAAGCTTCTTCAATGGCTTTAGTATGATTTTCAGTGTATTCAAGAGTTGTTATAAGGCATGCATGATTAAATTCATTATCATCGAAGGGAAGTTCCTCTGCGTAACCCCTTCTCATATCAACTCTTTCTCCTATCTCTTTCCTGGCAATGTCAAGCATGTAAGGAGATGGATCAATACCGGAAACGTTAAGCCCAAAATCAAGCAGATGCTTAAAAATTTTCCCGGTACCACAACCGATATCAATTATTGAACTACCACGAAGGGGATTAAGCTGCTCTAACAGAAGTTCAATCTCTCTTTGAAATGTATATGTGTTGCTCTGTTTTTTACACCATGAGTCATAAGCAAGAGCATCTTTAAAATCAAATACATATCCCATAATTTTTTACACTTTTTTCATTTATTATTTTTGAACACAAATTAAAAATAAATTTTAAAATCAGATATTTACTGAACTAATAGCTATATCAACTTTACCAGCATTTCCAATCATTTTAAACTTGAAAACTCTCTTTTTTGGGTTTTAAAAATATATAAAATAATATATACAAGTTCTGTTAAATTACAATATAAATAACTGGGAGAATTTGTTATGGCAAAAGCCACAGCAAGGCATATATTAGTGGAAACTGAGAAAGAGTGCCTTAGTCTTATAGACCAGATCAAATCTGGTGATGATTTTGGAAAACTTGCAAAATCATATTCAAAATGTCCATCCGGAGCTTCAGGTGGAGATCTTGGAGAATTTGGGCCAGGAATGATGGTTCCTGAATTTGACAAGGTTGTTTTTAAGGAAGAGGTGGGAACTCCGCACGGTCCTGTAAAAACTGATTTTGGTTATCACATTGTTGAAGTAACAAGTAGAAGTTAGAAAATTATGAAGCAGCTGTGATATAAAAATCATAGCTGCTTTTTTAATTTGGTATATAGATGGAAAATACAGAATATAAACCCCCACTTCTTTTTAAAAACGGTCATATCCAAACCGTTTTTCCGTCACTTTTCAGAAAAGTTGAAGACCCTTTATATAAAAGGGAAAGAATCGATACTGAAGATGGTGATTTTCTTGATCTTGACTGGTCAAAAAACGGAAACAGAAAAATTGCTATTGTTTCCCATGGCCTTGAGGGAAGTTCTGACCGAAGCTATGTGACCGGAATGGTTAGGGCTCTTAAGATTGAAGGATGGGACTCTGTTGCTTGGAATTTCAGATCCTGTAGCGGTGAAACAAATCGCCTATTGAAAATGTACCATAGCGGAGCATCATATGATCTTGAAGCCGTCATAAACCATGTGGCTGAATTGAAATTATATGATGAGATAGCCCTTGTTGGCTTTAGTATGGGTGGCAACATTACACTTGTACATTTAGGCCAAAAAGGAAAAGATATACATCCTTTGGTTAAAAAGGCGGTGACGTTTTCCGTACCATGTGATCTTAGAGGAAGTTCTGAGGAACTTAAAAAACCATCGAGTAAGATCTACATGAAAAGATTCCTAAGGATGCTTAAAGAGAAAATTGAAGAGAAAGCTAAACTAATGCCTGGTAAAGTTGATATTCGTGACTTTGATAAAATTACAGATTTTAAGGGTTTTGATGATCGCTATACCGCCCCGTTTCATGGTTTTAAAGATGCATATGATTATTGGGAAAAGTGCAGTAGCAAGCAGTTTATTGAGAATATTAAAATACCAACACTAATTGTTAATGCTAAAAATGATCCATTCCTGTCAGAAAGCTGCTATCCAATTACAGAAGCAGAAAACAATAGATTCGTAACCCTTGAAACTCCTTCCTCAGGAGGACATGTGGGTTTTGTGTCCTTTAACAGTGAGAAGGTATATTGGTCAGAAAAAAGAACTATTTCTTTTATTAATGGCAAATAGATATTTTTTGATTAAATTTCAAAACCTTTCTCATTACAGAATATTTTTAAACCATCTCCTTTAGACAAACAGGCAAGAGTCATATTAAGACTATCAGCAAGTTCCACTGCCAGATTTGTAGGTCTTGAGACAGCAATTATGACAGGAATCCCGGCTCTTGCAGCCTTTTGTACAAGTTCATAACTAATTCTTGAAGAAAGTATTAACAATTTGGCTGATTTAAGTTTCTCTCCAAGGAAAAGCTTTCCGATAACTTTATCAACTGCATTGTGGCGTCCTGCATCTTCAGCAACTTCAAGAAAATTGATATCTGCATCGAAAAGTGCGGCTCCATGTGAGGCCCTTGTCTTATTTCGGAGTTCCTGATGATCAGACAAATTCGATATGGCTGAATATGCTTTATCTATATTTATCCTATTAGTACTTGTTATGGGAGTAAGCTTTTGTTTTAGATCATCAATAAGTTCTTTTCCACAAATACCACAACTTGTCTGACTAATATAACTGCGTCTTTCAATAATATCTGGAATTTTTTCAACTTTTTCAGGGGTTAAAGTAACTGTGACAACATTTGTATCATTATCACAAAAACCAATTGATCCTATTTCAGATGGGTGGTCAACAATTCCCTCTCCTAAACAAAAACCTGCTGCATGTGGGATTTCTTCTCCTGGAGTTCTCATTATAACGGAATAGGAATTCCCCTGAAGCCTTATTGAAAGAGGCTCTTCGCTCAACAAATTTATAGATTCAGAACTGGTGTTTGATCTCTCCCAGTTTATAATCTTTCTTTTTTTATATCTGTTCAATGGCCCCTGCTCCTTAAAGCTATATTTTTTATTTTATACTGATACAAATTATCTGAATTGTATAAAATTTCATCTCATCTTTTACAATGATAAGTACCTTTTTACAAAAATCATTACATTTATAAAAAAAATCTATTAAGGGGCTTATGTAAGACAAAATCTATTATTTTCAATAATAGATTCAGTACACAACTTTTCAGATAAATTTACAAAAATGATCTGATAATTTAAAATTAATGATGAAATCCAATTGATATTTACTTAATAGAATATTAAGGTGAGCCAATGGATAGACCATACAGCCTGGGCGACGAAGAGCTCTATATAGCCTTTAAAACTTATGGTTTTGATACTGCACATAAAACCATAAGGATATGGATTGTATGCTTTAAAAATGAAGCCCTGGGGAATCTATTTTATTAAGGATCCTGATGGATACTGGCTTGAATTAGTACCATTCAGATATAAATTATTAGAGGTTATACTATGTCAATAACAGTAGTGTGTTTGTTTCAATATGATATTATTGGACTTACCATATCAGATATATTCAATGAATTTGATAAAGGGTTTAAAAAATCAGGTGAGCCCATACATTCTGGTAATTGGAAGGCCTTCGATCATCTCTTCATTCCTATAGAATCTGAAACTGGATATAAAAATGAACTCAAGAAACAGGGAGAACTGTTTCTTAATACTCCATATTATTACAGCATAACAGTCTATAACAACTTTTGTGCTGTAACCAGCCTTATAAATTATAGAAAATTTAAAAATGATAAAGATACATTTAATTCAATTATCAAAACAACAAAAACTGTTGCAAATACCTTAGGTGCAAAGGAGATGATCTATACCGGAGATTACTATTGCGATCAATTAAATAATCTATCTCGCAATAAACTCTATTACATAGAAATTATTAACTATTTCAAAAATAAGTTAGGAGAACCTGCAACATCATTTGATAGTTTTAAAAGGGATGATAAAGAATGGTTACATTTAATATAAGCTTTTTTTTATCATAATAGAATTTTTCTGTTTTCTAAACAACTTAAGGGAATCTCTAATCATTTGGCTTTTTTGATGAAATACAGCGTTTATAAAAGCTTTTATTTTATAAAGTTTATAGTTTTTATTGATAATAACGAAGTATTTCGCAGAAAGAACAGTTATTAGAAGTTCCCTTAATACAGTTCAATCAAAATCCTAAGTATTCGAGGTTCCCGATATTTAATAAGATTAATACTAAAAACATAAAATACTGAGCGTTTAAAACAATCTCCACTTACACTCCTCCAATCAATCAGCCTATCCCTTTATTGATAGACTTATTGATCAATATCACTAATATATCGTAAATTTTGCATATTGACTTAAAAGACTTTCCTGTAGTAATATTTATCGATTCTGATTATTGTTCAACAAACAATTCTTCAGGACCTATTTTATTGAACCTTAAGAAATAATTATGTTTTTTAAGGGAACAAGGGGGATTTATGATTAAACTGGCATTAGATATTGTACCAGGACAACCAGCACTTTCAGTGATTCTTTGGATAGTTATTCTGTCCTGCGTTCTTTACTTTGCAAGAAAACCAGCACATCAAGCAATTATCGCTCTCTCAAGAGTTATTTATGAAGCGATGAGAATTACATCAAGGTCTATAAAGCTTGCAGAAGCAAAACTTGCGATTCGAAACAGAGATGTTTTACTCTCTGCTGGAGAAGAAAGTGTTGAAAGTAAAACTGAACAGGAGTTTTTCAGAGTTCATAAGGTAGTTAAAAGGGATTTAGGTCAATTTCCTGTATTACAAAGAGCCCTATTCGACCAGATAAATAGAATTGATGAAGATTACCAGAATAGTTCAGATCTTGTTCCAGATCCACCGGAATGGGTTGAAGCAGTGGAAGCTGTTGCCAAATTAAAAGAGAATAAATCAGGTACAACTGTTGATATACTTGAACGAATTCACGATTCTATTGTTATCCAAAAAAAAGATTCAATGGATGAATATAGAAAGGCTGTTAGTAAGCACCATCTGATTTTAAACAAATTGATGCCATATTGGAGAAAGTTAACAGAAAACCTTGCAAAACTTGAAAAAACTATCGATGGAATCAAAATAAGATCAACAAGAATTGATTCAAAAATGATTGAGTATGAAGAGATTCGAGGTGGTTCTGATAAAGCTGAAAGAGTATTAAAATCTTCATCTATCACAATGTTTTTCCTTTCCGGGATAGTGCTTGCTTTTGGTATTGGTGGAGCAATTGTTAACTTCAAACTGATAGAAGGTCCGATGAAGGAGATGATGGGAGGTACCAGTTATATTGGAAACTTTAAAATTTCTGAAATAGCTGCTCTTGTTATTATTTTAATTGAAGTATCTATTGGTATATATTTGATGGATGCAATGCGGATAACAAAGCTGTTTCCAATAATAGGACAGATGGATGATAAGATGAGGCGTAAGATGATTTACATAACTCTTACGTTACTTACAATACTTGCGTGTATTGAATCGTCCCTTGCACTAATGAGGGAGGAAATAATTCAAGCAGCAAGTGCTGTAAAAGCCGGTCTTTCAGGAACTAAAGTTGATACAAGTTCTAACTCTATCATTTTAAGCGGGCAGATGGTGCTAAGTTTTATTCTTCCATTTACATTGGCAGTTGTAGCTATTCCATTTGAATCATTTGTACATTCATGCAGGACTGTATTAGGCGTATTTGGTATGTATGGATTACAATTTTTCTCATATTTTTTCAGGCTATTGGGTAATTTATCCATCTCCATAGGAAAACTGGTAATAAGCTTATATGATTTATTAATTTTCCCAGCTCTTTGGATTGAAGGTTTGTTTAAAAAAAATGATTCTGAAGAAAATGATTCTGGGAAAACTAAAGATTCTGAAAAATCAAAAAGTGCTGGTAAAGCAAAAAGTGCTGTTAAAAAGACTAAAGTTAAAAAGGTTATAGAGGAGGAAGCATAAATGTTAAAGAGATTTACTGCTTTATTAATAATATTATCAACTCTGTTAATTATGAGTTGTTCAGATTCAAAGAACCGATCTACAGGTGTTTATATGCTAATAGACACATCGGGTACATATACCAAACAACTATTTCGTGCCCAAAGGATAATTAATCATTTGCTTGTTAATCTTAATGTGGGAGATTCTCTTGCTGTTGCAAGAATTGACTCAGGTAGTTTTAGCGAAAAAGATATTATAGCTAAAATTACTTTTGATGAGAGACCATCCACAGCAAATAAACAGAAACTTGCTTTTAAGAAAAAGATTGATTCTTTTGTAAGAAATGCAAAAGGTAGTAATTATACAGATATAACAGGTGGTATATTACAGGCCCAAAGTTATTTAAATGAAGTTG
Source organism: Desulfobacterales bacterium (assembly GCA_024226555.1). Taxonomy (GTDB): domain Bacteria; phylum Desulfobacterota; class Desulfobacteria; order Desulfobacterales; family JAAELO01; genus JAAELO01. The sequence continues at coordinate 47,842 of JAAELO010000214.1, forward strand.
GATCTGGTAAAAAAGTTATTCTGATTTTCTCTGACCTGGAAGAGGAACTTGCTAAAGGGTATGTTAGGGATTTATCAAAATCAAAGCATACTTTAGATGGTTTTAGTGTTATAGCACTAAATGTTATAAAACTTAGAAGTGATAATATAGATCCAACTAAATACGAAGAAAGACTTGAGCTATGGGAGAAAAGAATAACCAACAAGGGTGGTAAATGGAGATTAATTAACGATCTTGATAGGCCTGACAAAATTCTCAAAGAATAATTTCGTTTACTTATGATTGAAATTATTAGAAGGGGATGGAATAAATTTCATCCCCTTTTTTTATGCGACAAGTTCTCCCGCAAGAGCTTTTTGCAGGAAAGGTGGTAGTGCATTGTAAGTGTCTGACGGAGATTTTAATGATTTAGAGGGGTTAATTTCAGAAATAGTATCTTCACTTAAGTCAAGTGGATCTGATATGGTTTTTAATGTTTTCCCTCTGTTGTCAGTAAATGGTATAATGATTGGCCCTTCACTATCCAAAACATAAGCCATTTGTTTATTCTTGAGCTCTACAATACTTCCCGGGGGCAGTATTCCAATACTTTTTACAAAAGAATGCAATACAAGCTTTAAAATATCGTCTTTATTGGCATACATTCTAAAAATCTTCGTAACAACTCCGATTGGATTCCACGCTTCTTTATAAGATCTTTTGGATGTCATCGCATCATAAATATCTGCTAATTTGCATATTTTAACATACTCAGGAACATTTTTATAGCCTACAGAATCAGGGTAAGACCTGTCCTCATTCTCATAAATAGGGCTATGGTGCAATTTAACGGAATTACGAATATATGGACTACTGAGATTATTCTTTTTTAAAAGTTCAGGTCCATTATTATAGGAGTGTTGTTTTATTATTTCAAATTCCTGATCTGTAAGGCCACCTTGCTTGTTAAGCAGATAATCAGGTATCATAACCTTGCCTATATCATGGAGAAAATAACCAATTGATATATTTTGAAGCTCTTTTTTTGGAAAATAACTACCGTTATCACCAAGTTCCCATAAAGGATTTACGATATCAGTTCCTTTTATTTCTGAACCACTAAAAACCTTGTTAAACCGGGTCATTATGGCTGTGCCAATAGTACAAACATTAACAGAGTGATTATAAAGGTAGTCATCGTAAGAAAAAAGTTCTCTTGTTATATGTGAAAAAGCACTCTCTTTTTCTGTTATTAAGTTTAAAATATCAGTTACAGTGTCTTCAACATTCTGGTAATCGAACTCCCCTCCTGTATCTTTTATTTCACTAATTACCTGCTTAATAATAACTTTTGCTTTTTTATATTTTTTTTCAGCCTCTTTTTTAACTTCAACTATCTCTTTGATCTGCTTTGTTACACTGGCTTCGGTTTTTTTTGTTATTACCGGTTTTGGTTTTTCTTTTATTTTATGTGGTTGGAAGCGTTCAGGATTTAACTTTTCTCCCCTTCTATTCCAGACTCCACCAGTTTGATTTTCTATTTTTATTGAAGACATACCAAGGCGCTGAATTTTCATTAAAGTCGCAACATCGTCTATAAGAACATCTTTCTGTATTAAAAGTTGTTTATCATGTGTATAGATGTCAATGCCGGTTTTAACAAAACCTTTATTTCGTACAATTTCTACAAGTTCCAGAATGTCTAATTCGTAACTGCTCATAAACTCACGGAGAATAATTAAGTGTTAATTTTTACAATGTTGTAGAAGTATATTAGGTATTTTAAAAATTAAGCACCTTTAGTTTCTGCTTTAACTAATTTTATGCATTTTTTAATGTTTTAATCAAGATAGCAAAGAAATTTAAGTTTTACAAGAAGTATTATGTTACACATATGTAACTTACAAAATACCTATTAACAATTTCGTTGCTTTTAAAACATTGCTGATGTATATAAATCTTGTCTTTACATAAATTGAATTCGAAAACTTAAAAATGCCCAGAATTAAAAATGGAATAAGAAAAATGAAAAAAATTGAAGAGATAACCCTGTTTTACGAAATCAGCAATGCATTAAACGAACACCTTGAGTTGAAAAAATCTCTTTACAAGGTTCTTGGTATCTTATCTGAAGCTCTTGGAATGGAACATGTTACAATTACAATTCTAAAACAGAAAAGTGATGAAATTAATATAGAGCTTGCCCATGGTATGACAAAAAGTGCGATCAAAAAAGGGAAATATAAATTAGGTGAAGGTATTACAGGAAAAGTAATACAGACAGGTAAACCACTTTCCGTTTCAAAAATAAGTGAAGAGCCTCTTTTTCTTGATAGAACATCCACAAGGCGAGATAAGGGTGACTATTCATTTATATGTGTCCCGATTAAAACAGGTAAAAAAATTATAGGCGCTCTAAGTTCTGATCGTCCCTTCGAAGAAAATTTTTCTCTGAGAAATGGAAGGCAGATTTTGTCTGTTGTTGCAACCATGATTGCAAAACAGGTTAGTAACCTTGAAAAGATCAGCATCGAGAAAGACCGGTTAAAAAATGAAAATGATAGATTAAAAGATCAGCTTGAAAACAGATATAAATTTCAAAATATAATTGGTAACAGCAATAAAATGCGTGAAGTTTTCCAGATGGTTTCCCAGGTTTCAAGAAGTCAAGCCACCGTGCTTATAAGAGGAGAGAGTGGAACTGGTAAAGAGCTTGTTGCAAACTCAATTCATTACAACTCTTTAAGGTCAAAACAACCATTTGTGAAAATAAACTGCGCAGCTCTTCCTGCAAATCTTATTGAAAGTGAACTTTTCGGACATGAGAAAGGTTCTTTCACAGGTGCAATAAGTCAGAAAAAAGGTAAGTTTGAGCTGGCGCATAAGGGAACTCTTTTTCTGGATGAAATAGGTTCCATCGACCTTGAAGTTCAGGTCAGACTTTTAAGGGTTCTTCAGGAAAGAGAGTTTGAAAGAGTCGGTGGTCACAAAACAATAAAAACAGATGTCAGGATTGTTACTGCAACAAATAAAAACCTCGAAAATGCTGTTGAAGATGGTTCTTTCAGAGGAGACCTTTATTACAGGTTGAATGTTTTTCCAATATATATACCTCCTTTACGAGAAAGAAAAACAGATATATTACTTCTTGCAGAACATTTTTTAGAAAAATATACAAGGGAAAATCATAAAGAGATTCTGAGAATATCAACTCCAGGAATTGATATGTTAATGGATTATCACTGGCCTGGTAATGTCCGTGAACTTGAGAATTGCATTGAAAGAGCTGTCCTTTTATGCGATGAAAAAGTAATTCACGGTTACCACCTCCCTCCCACTCTTCAAACCGGTAGTGAATCAGGAACTGTTACGACTACATCTTTAGAAGAATCGATTATGAATCTTGAAAAAGAGATGCTTATTGATTCTCTTAAAAATACAAGAGGAAATATTTCACTGGCTGCGAGTATGCTTAAAACAACAGTGAGAAAATTCTCTTATAAAGCTTCCAAGTATGGAATAGAATATAAACATTATAGATAAGGTTCTCGTAATATAATAAGGTAAATATTTCTCATTCTGAATTTTATTTTGAGGATTTCATGAAAATAGTGTTTGATTATATTAATGTTTTTTTATAAGTTACGAGAACAGAAAAAAATTATTCTCTAATAAATACTGAGGGGTTTTGATGAAGTCAGCGCTATCTGTTGAGGGTCTTTACAAAAGTTTTGGTAACCTTGAAGTCCTTTCCGGGGTATCTCTTACCGCTAATAGAGGTGATGTAATAGCAATTTTGGGCTCAAGTGGTTCAGGAAAAAGCACTTTTTTAAGGTGCCTTAATCTGCTTGAAACGCCAAATAAGGGTAAAATTGTTGTTTGTGGTGAAGAGATTTTAATGAAAACGAACAAAAGAGGTGAGAATCTTCCTCAAGACATAAAGCAGGTTGAACGGATAAGAACAAAATTATCCATGGTTTTTCAGCAATTTAATCTGTGGTCCCACATGAATATACTTGAAAACGTTATCGAAGCTCCTGTCAGCGTTTTGAAAGTTCCCAAAAAAGAAGCAATAGAAAAAGCAAAAATGTACCTCAATAAAGTTGGAATCTATGACAAGCTTAATAGTTATCCCGCTCATCTTTCAGGGGGACAGCAACAAAGAGCAGCCATTGCAAGAGCTTTAGCAATGGAACCCGAGGTAATGTTATTTGATGAAGCAACTTCAGCTCTGGACCCTGAGCTTGTTGGAGAAGTTCTTCAGGTGATGAAAGACCTTGTGGATGAAGGCAGAACTATGCTTGTTGTTACCCATGAAATGGGATTTGCAAGGGATGTATCATCAGAAGTTATTTTTCTTCATCAGGGTAAAATTGAAGAACAGGGAGATCCAAAAGTTGTGTTTGATAACCCATCTTCAGAAAGATTTAAGCAGTTCCTTTCGAGTTAATTATACGGATTTATCCGTTAAATTATAAACTGTGGTTCTACACCACATAAATTGTAAATATTAATGATTATTTAAGGGGAGATGATATGAAAAAACTGATATTACTAGCCATGGTACTTCTAATGGTTGTTGGTTTGGTTGCTTGTGGCGATTCAAAACCTAAAGCAGAAAAATGGGCAACTGTAAGAATTGGAACTGAAGGAGCTTACCCTCCATTTAATTATACAACAAAAGATGGAAAGCTTGCTGGTTTTGATGTTGATATTGCAGAAGCTCTTTGTAAAGAGATGGGCGCAAAAATGGTACTTGTGGCTCAGGACTGGGATGGAATAATTCCTGCTCTTAATGCAAAGAAATATGATGCTATCATCGCTTCAATGTCTATTACTCCTGAGAGACAGAAAAAAATAGCTTTTAGTGGGAAATACTATCAGACCCCTGCAAGGTTTATTGTTAAAAAGGGTGCAATGGCATCTTTTTCTGATGAAGCAATGGAAGGAAAAACAGTTGGTGTTCAAAGAGCAACTATTCATGACAAGTATCTTACAGATAATTACAAGAGTGTTAAAATTAAAAGGTATGGAACTCTTGATGAAGTTTATCTCGATCTAGTTGCCGGACGACTTGACATGCTTCTTGCAGATTCTGTTGTAACAGATGATGCATTTCTTAAAAAACACGCTAAAGGAAAAGATTTCCAGTTTATCGGTCCATTATTAACAGATGTTAAGTGGTTTGGCGTTGGAGCTGGTATTGGAATAAGAAAAGAAGACAAAGATCTTGTTGAAAAGTTTAATAAAGCTATTCTTGCTATCCGAGCAAATGGAACATACAAGAAGATTCAGGATAAGTACTTTGACTTTGATGTATACGGAAAATAATTGAATTGAGGGGTTTTTTAACCCCTCTTTATTTTTCAATAAAAGAGAAGCTGGTTTCATAAATGGTCAACTTAGAATACTTTAGTTTTATTATCGATTATCTACCAATTTTTTTTGAGGGAGCAATAGTCACTATAAATGTTGCGGTTTGTTCACTTGTTTTCGCCGTCTCCCTCGGAATTTTAGGTGCTCTTGCAAAGCTTTCAAAATCCAGAATTTTAAATTATATCGCTCAAATCTACACCACTGTCATTCGCGGTATCCCAGATCTTGTTCTGATGCTTCTTATCTATTTTGGGGGGCAGAAGTTAGTGAATTTGATGACAACTGCAATGGATATTGGCTATGTTGATATAAATCCGTTTATAGCAGGTTTTTTGACAATAGGATTTATTTTTGGAGCCTATATGGCAGAAACATTTCGGGGAGCTTTTTTAGCTGTTGATAAAGGACAGCTGGAAGCAGGGTTTGCTTATGGTATGAGTAAAGCACAGGTGTTCTTCAAAATAATGTTTCCTCAGATGGCAAGACATGCTCTCCCTGGCCTTGGTAATAACTGGCTGGTTCTTGTAAAATCAACAGCCCTTGTTTCTATAATCGGTTTAGATGATATGGTTAGAAAAGCAAATATAGCAGGTGGTTCAACACAGAAGCCATTTGCGTTTTACTTTCTTGTAGCGATAGTTTTTCTTGTGTTGACATCAATTTCTATTTTTATTTTGGGAAAGCTTGAAAGAAAATACAGTATAGGGGTTAGGAAGGTTTAAGAATGGATTGGTCAATCATAATAGATAATCTGGCAAGCTATAGATCCGGTTTTTTTATAACTCTTCAACTTGTTTCCATATCCCTTTTTATTGGTCTTCTTATGGCTATTCCACTAGCCGTAATCAGAACATCAAAAAATCATTTTGTAACCGCTCCTGTAAGAGCATTTGTTTATTTTTTCAGAGGAACTCCCCTTCTGGTACAACTTTACCTGATCTATCATGGACTTCCAATCGCGTTAAAATTCATCTTAAACTTTTATGGCTTCGATGAATCTCAGAATTTAAATGAAGCTCTAAAAGATACTATCGCGTTAAAATACATGTGGGAGTTTTTTAAAGAAGCTTATTTTTGTGCTCTCGTCGCTTTTACTTTAAACACTTGTGCATATACTACTGAAATTATTCGTGGTGCGATAGAGGGAACTCCTTTTGGAGAGATTGAAGCTGCTGTCTCATGTGGAATGTCCAAACTCAAAATGATGAGAAGAATTATACTTCCAAGTGCTTTTAGAAGAGCGCTTCCTTCATACGGAAATGAAGTTATTTTCATGCTCCATGGCAGTGCAATAGCAAGTATTATAACAATTGAAGATTTAACAGGCGTTGCCAGAATAATAAATTCAAAATATGCAAGCCCATATGAAGCTTTCATTGCTGCCGGAATCTTATACCTTTGCCTTACTTTTATTTTGGTTGGTGGATTTAAATTACTCGAGAAAAAATGGTTCGCACATCTTCGAAGAGACTAATTGTAAAATGCAGTACCGTTTCAAATACTGCATTTGCCAAAAGTTTTCAATTAGGTTCCTTATTAAAGATCCAGTAAAGAAAAATCAGGGTGAGTTTTTATCGCATGTAGAAGTTGCTCTGTTCTTATTGAAAGCCGCTTGTTTAAGAAGGTCAGAATATTTCTCATAATCGAGTATCCCATTGAATGGTCTGTATCCATTAACTCTCTTAAATCAAATCCTTTAACAGAATATATTAAACAATCATCTGCACTGAATGCTTCTGAAATATATTTACCCTCTTTAAATATTGAAGCCCACCCAAAGGAATGCCCCTCAGGTATTGTTGCAACAGTATGGGTTATGTCGCTTGAAATTCTTTGTTCAAGAAAAATTTTACCTGTTATAAGCATATAAAAATGATCGGCGGTATCGCCTTTGGTTGTTATCTGATCACCCTTAAGGAAATGGTGGGCAGTTAATAACGGAACTATTTTTTCAAGTTGGAAATCATCAAGATTTCCAATTATTGAGTCTTGTTTTAGATCTTCGATATTCATTAGCTTATCCTAGGCTATTTATTTTAGAATCTCTAAAAATTACCTTTTGATTATTAGAGTTTTCTATTTTATTCAATTTGTCAGAGGAATGCACTTTAAATAATTAAAATTAAAATGCCAAGTATTTTTTAAATGTTTTAAATACTTTTTCCAGCCTGATTTATCATCTCAACCTCACCCATAACTATAAGAACCATGTTTTCATCGATAAGTTTATCATGGGGTGGATTGAACTCAATGTCATTGTCATCTTTCCTGGCTCCTAAAATCAGAAGCCCAAATTGGTCTTTAAGTTTAGACTCACTTATTTTTTTACCCACAAGATTTGATTTTTCTGGGATTATGAGTTCATGAATTCTTAAATTGCCGTCACTTGATCTTAACATTTTATCAAGAAAATCTACTGCTGTCGGACGTATCATCTCAGAAGCCATTCTTAAGGAACCGATAAAATTTGGAGAAACAACACTATCTGCACCTGCATTTTTAAGTTTAGGTTCGAGGTGGATATTGGTAATTTTGCTGATTATACGAATATTTTTATTTAACATTCTTGCGGTCATGGAAAGGTAGATATTGTCTTTATCACTTGGCAGAGTTAATAGAACTCCCTTTGCTCTTTTTATACCTGCATTAATAAGATTGTAGTCCTCTGTGCAATCACCCTGAATGTAGAGCAGGTTTGGATCTGAAATAAGACATTTGTCTATACTTTCGGATTTTTCCTCTATTAAAACAAGGGGTTCTTTATTAACTACCATTTCATCAATTAAATGGCCTGTGGCTTCACCGCCACCGCAAATGATATAGTGATTTTTTAGTTTACTAATCTTTTTATCCATCTTATTTTTCCTCAGAATTCCTGACAGTTCTCCTTCAACAAGCAGTGCTGTTAGGGAACTTAAACCGTATAAAATGACACCCATACCAAAGGTGATTAAAACCATTGTGAAAATTTTTGCAATTGTGCTGTTGGATATATCTAAAACTTCTCCATAGCCAACACTTGTTAATGAGATGACAGTCATATAAAGACAGTCAATAATACGTGGTTTACCTTCGAAAATGATGTAGTAACCCAAACTTCCTGCAATCACTATCAAAGTGATTGTGGAAAGCCACATAAACAATATTTTTTTAATTTTTTCCATAATAATTGTAGATTATTTTTAGTAAAAAAAGCTTAAATCTGATTTTTTTAGAGATGTATTTATAAGACTTACCTTTTATATTTAAACTATTTTGAACTAATGTTCAAGCAATGATCAATATAGCTAAGGCAATTTAGCCAATAAATTTTTTTACTTTTAGATAAAAATCATCACTGTTATCATTCATCATAAAATGCCCGCAATCTTCAATAGCAGTTTTTTCTATCTCATATAACTGTTTAAGAATTTCCATATCCTGATTATGAGATCCATAAAAAAAGTTTTGTTTACACGGAAGATCTTTAAAAATTTTAATAAGTTCCCCACTATCTGACCACTTTACAAGTGATAGTGCACTTTCATAAAAGCCTTTTGGAGAGGATTCATGTATAAAGAAACGTCCATCACGTTTATTCTTCATAAGTTCAGGATAAAGATTATCATAAAATTCCTTGTATGAAAGAGTTGCAGCTCTTCTGCTTATAATACCACAATCTGATGTTATCAGATTTCCTTCAAGGTTTGCAAAGGTTTCAACTGGAAGGTTATAGTTTTTACAAAGTATTAATCCCACAGCACCACCCATACTATGGGCAACAATATGAAGCTTATTAAAAGAGAATAATTTTAAAACCTCTGCACATATATCCGCATGATCTTCCATTTTGTATGGGAAAAGATCTTTTTTTTCTGAATTTCCAAAACCAGGAAGGTCTATTGTCAGGATTGAATATTTTGAGAAAAAATCATACTTAAAAACATCGATAAAAGAATCTTTGGAGCACCCTAAACCATGTATAAAAAAGAGAAGTTGATCACCTCCCTCTCTGTAAGAAGTTGATACTTTATAATTTTCTTCATTATAGTTAATTGACAAAAATTTGGTTTTCATTTTTATTTTCGAATAATATTAAAATTGTTATTTTTCAAAATATTTATAATGCTGCTTTTACCCATAAAGTGTTCTACCCCAAGAACAACGAAACAATCTCCATTTTTTTTTAAATATGGTTTTATCTTATCAGCTATGGATGAGTTTATATAACTGTAATCATCTCTGTATAATTTATTATATTTAATTTTAGCTTTTTTTATCTTAAATATTATATCTTCCATCTCAGTTAAATCACCACAATTCCAGAAGTCCAGAAGCAGTTCTTTATCCGACTGTTTATGATTGAGTGAATTAAGAGTGTTTTTTAGGAGCTGCTTCCCGTCATATCTCATTATTTGGTTTATATAGTCTGATGCGGTATAGAGTTCGGATATCTGTTTTTTGCCACTTCTCCTTAAAAAATATTTGGTAGCGCTATAACTATCGGAATAACCATTTCTTCTCATATCCACCTGGGATAGATTAATAGATAGAAGCCAGGGTTTGAATCTTCTAAAGGAAGAAACTGGTAAACCGTATGATTTGACACTTTTTGTAAGCATTTTATAAAGATCTTGTGAAATATAATCCTTAATACTTTTTTTACCCTTTATTCTACCTCGTAAAAAATACTTTTGTAGTTCCTCTGAATTCTCAGGAGATCTGTTCAAATCACATACAAAATATTTTGATTTTTCAAATGCCATTTCAATTTCATTTTTAAATGGATAAAGATCCTTTCTACCAAAAGGAAGCGCTCCAAGAATATACACAGAATTCGTATCCCCCTTTACCTCCCAGAAAACTCTTTTAAAGGTATCAAGGCAATACGCTTCACTCATTTTTTCAGTAATTTTTACAAATCCGATATTTTTTAAGGTTCTATTATTTTCAATATTTTTAAATCTTGAGACCCACAACTTTTCATTTTTTAACAATGTATTGTTAAAAACTGATTTAATATCCTTTTCATTTTTTTTCATGTAAAAAGGTGTTGACCAGAATGCTAATTTGATTAAGTTGTTATTCGATTTGGTAATATACTCTTTAAAGAGATAGCTTTTATTATCTTTTTTAATCTTAAATACCCATACAATCGTATCTGTTTTTTCACTGTACTTTGCACTTAATATTTTTCTTTTTCCCTCATTTATAATGATACTATGAAGGGATCTAAAGTATTTCATAACGCTTATATCAGTTTTTTCAATAAGAGCTCTTACAAAAATTTTCTGATTCTTTTTCATACCAAAAAAAAGTGGTAATTCATCTTTTTTGCTATTCTTTGGGAAATATTTAATGAACATGTCGTGACTGTTTTGTCTTGTGGTTGAAAGACTCCATATTTCCGGAAATTCAACCTTTATTCCAATACTATTATTACTATATGTTTTATCCGTTTTCAGGTTGTGGAAACAACCTGTACATAATAACAAAATCAAAAGAGTTGGTTTTAAATGTTTCAAAATAATTTATCCTTTTTATGTCTTTTTCGAATCGAGAAGATCGTAAAGCAAACAGAAATTCAAGTCAAATAATGAGTGGAAGCAAGATTTAATTATGGAAAAGATATTTCAAATAGATTCAGATTTTAATATTTAAATTATCATTTTGACTATATCCTATTATATGGGAATAATTAAGATTTTGTATTGGGGTTAATGTATAAATTTTCATTTGAAAGAGATAATTAAATTGTTAAAAAACAAACCTGTAATCGAATCTCAAATCTCAAATATTGAGTCAAGATGCACATCTTGTAATAATTGCGTAAAAGATTGTGACTTTCTGGCAAATTATGGAAATCCTGGTGAAATAGCTAAATTTTATAATGAGGACAAAAAGGGCTGTTTTGAGATTGCTTATAAATGTAGTTTATGCTCCCTATGTATTGCGAGGTGCCCTGAAGAATTAGACCCTTCTTCCATGTTTCTGTCAATGAGGCGGGAAGCTGTTAAAGATGGTTATGATCTTAAGAGATATTCAGGTATTTTAAATTATGAGAAAAAGGGTTATTCAAAAAAATACTCTTTCTATTTGATTCCCGATGGTTGCGATACTATTTTTTTCCCAGGTTGCTCACTACCAGGAACAAGACCTGAAACAACAAAAAAAACTATAGAATCTTTGCTAAAGAGAGATTCAAAGACCGGTATCGTCCTATCTTGCTGCACAAAACCATCCCATGATCTTGGAAGAGAAAATTTTTTTCATTCAGTTTTTAATGAAATGAAAGAATACTTAATAGGGCAAGGTGTGAAAAATGTAATTGTTGCATGCCCAAACTGTTACAAAATATTCAGTGATTATGCAAAAGAGTTTAATACAAAAACAGTCTATGAGGTTCTTTCTGAATCACCTAAGTTGCATGATTTAAATGGTAAAGTCTCTATCCATGATTCCTGTGTGGTAAGATTTGAAAATAGGATTCAAAGTTCGGTAAGGGAGTTGACAGAAAATTTAGGATTATCAACATTTGAGATGATCCATTCAAAAAAGAACACGTTCTGTTGTGGTGAGGGTGGATCTGTCGGATTTACCGAGCCTTCTTTAGTTAACAGCTGGATTAATAAAAGAGCCAGGGAAGCAGAGAATCAGAAAGTTGTTACATATTGTTCAGGGTGTTCAAACATGCTTTCTGGCAAAGTTGATACTGTTCATATTCTTGATCTGGTTTCAAGTCCCGAAAAAGCAATCAAAGGAAATTTAAAAATATCTAAAGCTCCTTTTACCTATCTAAACAGGCTTTCTTTAAAAAAGAGCCTAAAAAAAACAAATAAGGATAATATTCGTCAAAATATTGATTTAAAAGAAAAAGGCAAGGGTAGTTTGTCAGCAAGATTTATTGTTTTATCATTAATCATTGCAGCAATCATAGGAATGAGGGTTTCCGGTTTATCTGATTACCTTGATCAGGATAAACTAAGAGATTTAATAGCTACATATGGAAATCTTGCACCACTACTGTTTATGATGATTTATGCAATTGCCCCATCTCTTTTCCTGCCAGGTCTCCCAATAACCATTGTCGGGGGTATTTTATTCGGTCCCGTTTGGGGAGTTGTATACTCTATAACAGGGGCAACAACAGGGGCTGGGATCGCCTTTTTAATTTCAAGGTATGTCTCTGGTAGCTTCATTGAAGCAAAACTTGATAGTTCAAAATGGGATAAGCTAAACGATAGTGTCGAAAAACAGGGGTGGAAAATTGTAGCAATTACCAGGCTGATCCCCCTTTTTCCTTTCAATCTCTTAAACTATGCTTTTGGGCTTACGAAGATAAAGTTTTCACATTATATTGTTTCAACATTTATTTTTATGCTTCCAGCATGTATCTCATTAATTGTTTTCTCAAGCTCGTTTCTCGATCTCTTAAAAGGTAACATCACAATTGAGTTTACCATTGGCCTGTTGCTTATGATTCAGGTTTCATTGTTTCCGGTTATTTACAGGAAATTCAGAAAAAAGGAAATCTCAATTGAAAAGGAAAGGGTTTAAAATTGAATTATTCTCTAAACAGAATAGCAATATCGTTAGTTCTTTTCACCTCACTTACTCTGGCAACCAATACTCTTTATGCTTCAGGCTATGATAAATACTTTGTAACATCCTCATGGCTAAAGAAAAATATAGATAAAAAAGGTCTTGTTATAATAGATGCAAGAGAGGGAGATGCATATAGTGATGGTCACATAAATGGATCTCGATCTCTGAAATGGAAACAGGTATCCGACATGACAAAACCTTTTGCCCATAGAGGATGGGGAACAGTAACAGATAAGAATCTTCTTGAAGGAGTTATATCAAAAACAGGGATTACAAAAAAATCTGAGATCATTATTTATGCAGATACCAAAAATGGTTGGGGAGAAGATGGTAGGATATACTGGACCTTTAGGATTGCAGGCCTTACAAATATAAGAATTTTAGACGGTGGAATTGATGGGTGGGAAAATTCTAAAGGAGATATAAATGAAGATGTTGTCAATGTGCAAAGAAGTGATTTCAAATTAAAAAAACTATCCCTTAATAATTCTATTGATACAAATGATTTAATTAAAGATTATAAAAATTATAAAATTTTAGATACAAGAACTTTAAATGAATATAAGGGAGCTCGTAAGTATGGAGAGAAAAGAGGTGGGCATCTCCCTGGTTCAACCCTTATGCCTTTTAAATTTTTTTTAAACAATGGTTACGTTAAATCTGAAAAAGAACTTATCAATATCATTTCATCAAAAGGTATTACCAAAAAGGATAACATTGTTACTTACTGTACAGCAGGTATCAGATCGGCCTATGTGCAGGTTGTTCTTGAGATGCTTGGGTACAAAATTAAAAACTACGATGAATCTTTTTATATATGGGCAACGGAGAAAGAAACAAAATTAGGCTTTGTTAAAGATGGTTTACCTTATAATTCTATTACAATGAAGCAATTTAATGATGATCTAAAGTCTTCTGAAAATTATATCCTGATTGATATTCAAAACAAAAATGATTTTGTTAAAGATCATTTTAACGATGCCATTGGAACTGATGCATATCCCGTAAAAAGCAAAAATGATAAGATAAAGCTCGATAAAGCTCTGAACATTTTGAAAAGTTCTGAGAAAAATATTATTACAATAAGCCCAAAGAGTAATGATAGTGCAAGAAGAGCTTTTAACCACCTTAAAAGTAAAGGTATTAAACAAAACAGAATGTTTATACTTGACGGGCAAAGGAGCAGCTGGTTTTTTTAAAAACCACTGAAAAATGTTTTTTAGAAAAATTAATACAGAACATATTTAACAAGACTTTTCATATTTCCTTTCCAGGAACACCCCGTACATAATATTTTTGAGAAACTATAACCTGTTAAATCGCAATTTGATTCTTTAGTTGGAACCGGTTTTTTTTGATAATTCACATGGAAGTAGATATTTTCATTATCATCTGATTTGATATATAACCTGTGTAGTCCGCATTGTGGACATAGGAGATACTTATCTAATTTGGACATAATAGGTCTTAATAATCCTTAATATTTAATGTGAAGCAGCTTGTTTCTAACGATAATATAACCTAAATTCTTTTCAGGCAAACGGATTTTTGGTGTTACTCATAATCAAGAGAATTTTTGGGGGAGTATTAAAATAAACAGTGAAAAGAGAATAAACATTGATTAATAATTCTTCTTAATGGTATCTGTTAAGTAACACACAAAAATCCGTATATTCATAATTAACTTTTAAACTGACTTAACCAGCGTACTAACCCACTTGTTTATATCAGTACTATTTCTAAAAGGATCTCCATCTACTTTCAGGGATGAACCCGCAAGAGATCCATTCTTTGAAGATATTAACTCTTCTATTTGATCTACAGCACTGCAAAAATACTTGTAAGAACTATCACCACATCCGAACACCCCAATTTTTTTATTTATAAACTGATATTGACCGATTTCATTATAAAAAGGTTTAAAACCAGATTGCATTTCGAATTCATCTTCACCAAAAGACCATGTGGAACAACCAAAAACCATCAGGTCATAATCTTTATCCAGTTCATTTATTTCAGTATTTAAAACATTTCTTTTTGTAACTTTGAAACCGTTTTTCTTAAGGGAATCTCTAATAACTGATCTTTTTGCGAAACACATCGTTATAACAAAAATAAAACTGTAGTAAAATCAACCCGTTGTTTTTTGTTATGCCTTGTTTTTCATCAAAAATTCTAATTATTAGAGGTTCTCTTAAGAGATTTTTTAATTATATCTGCAGTATTTTTTGTATTTCCGTTTGTTGAACCATATACGATTAGAGCATTAGCCATTATGTCCTCCTTTTAAAAAGGAACTATAAATAGAACTAAAAAATAACATAGAACAGTATAATTAGTTGTCAATAATATATTTCGTTGATGCTAAGATATTTCATTTGCCAGTATTTACATCCTTATAAACATTATTATATTATGTCATTAGAAAAATATCATTTACAAACTATTTTGCTGATTTTGTTTTTATAATTTGTTACTCTTATTGAAAAACCTAAAAAAAGGGGTTTTAAAATGATCGATTTTATTCAACAGTTTCACCCTGTAACCCAGGCATTGATAGCTACCCTTTTTACATGGGGTATGACAGCGGCGGGGGCTGCAATAGTTTTGTTCTCAAATACAGTGAATAAAAAATTCCTTGATTCAATGCTTGGTTTTGCAGCTGGAGTGATGATAGCAGCAAGCTTCTGGTCTCTTCTTGCACCAGGAATCGAGATGGCTGAAGGGCTTCATATGACCCCGTGGCTTGTTGCAGCTATAGGCTTTATGGCTGGGGGCATTGTTATGAGGCTTACAGATAAATTCCTTCCACATCTTCACCCTACTCTTGAGATGGATAAAAGTGAAGGTATTAAGACATCCTGGCAAAGAAGTACTTTGCTTGTCTTAGCAATAACACTTCATAACATCCCGGAAGGTCTTGCTGTGGGTGTGGCGTTTGGTGCAGTCGCTGCAAATTTACCTTCTGCAACTATTGGTGGTGCAATAGCACTTGCAATAGGTATTGGGATACAGAATTTTCCTGAGGGTACAGCTGTTTCCATGCCTCTAAGAAGAGAAGGTATGGGCAAATGGAAAAGTTTTTTTATGGGACAGGCATCAGGTGTTGTTGAACCAATAGCAGGGGTTGCCGGTGCATTTTTTGTAATACATATGCAAAGCGTTCTCCCTTATGCACTATGTTTTGCGGCAGGAGCAATGATCTTTGTAGTTGTAGAGGAATTAATTCCTGAATCCCAAAGGAACCACGAAAATATTGATATGGTGACTATGGCGACAATGGTTGGATTTTCTGTAATGATGATTTTAGATGTTGCTTTGGGATGATAGCCTGTCTTTCAGCCTTACCACAAGCAATTATGGATCTATCCAGTACTCTTTTCCACATTTAATGCACTTTAACTGTGAGATTTCAGAGAGTGACTCAGGTAGTCCATCCTCTTTAAAATTTCATATAATCAAATTTTCTCTCCCATGGAAAAAAACCAAAATTCTTGTTCAAAAACCAACGATTGACAACAACTAATTTATTATCAGAAGTTGAATCAACATCAATTTCAATACCATCAGAACCAACATCAAAAGCTTTTTCAAATGCTTCAATAGTATTTTCCTGAATTTCTGTTTTGCGACAGCCCCTATGTCCTAGTATTAAGATACCTTTCGTTTTTTTTAGATCTTTTATTTTACTAATTACTGCTTTCTTCATTTATGGGAACCTAATAACTTTGATTTTAATTGAAATACAAGGCTAAGAAAAAAATAACGAGATGATTTTACTACAGATCTTTTTTTCAAAAAAGCTGTAGTTCGATCAAAAGACAGTTATTAATTATTCCCTTATCACTCTTATGAGATGGAAAATTTAATAGCTTCATATTCACATCCATCTACACAGGTTCCACACAAAATACAATCAGAATTTTCCATTTTGTTATCATTTACCATAACTTCAACAGGAAGGCTCATTGGACAGTTATTTATACAGGTATGGCAGTGGTCACACTTTTCTTTATCAGCTATAATTTTCAAGGAGGACCATCCGAATAAATTTCTGATTTTTCTTCCAATTATCATAAACTCTGCCATCCAGCATAGATGATGACAGAATGATCTTTTTCCAAAAATAAAAGATGGAAGAACTATAAGCACTAATAGAACTAAGAAATAAACAATTGAAGATTGTAAGTTTGAAATTGAAAATCCATAAGTGGTTTCATATAAAAAATCTATTTTCTTATAACCACCTGCATTTATTGCAAGATATATTATGGAAGCTATCCATGGAATCCATATAACCCATTTAAGCAATTTACCCCTTTTGATTTTGCTGTCTCTTGCAAGAAAAATAGCTTCCTGACAGCCACCCGCCGGACAAACCCAACCACAATATGCTCTTCCTAAAACAAGTGAGCTTATAAAAAGTAGTACAAATACTATGAAACTTCCATTTACTACTCCATTTAAAGTTGCACGAATAATTACTACCGGAGAGAGGTAGTAAAAGATAGCCGGGAAAAGAAAAAATGAGAAGAGAATAATACCACTTCGAAGTTTCTGTCTTTTTTTCATGATTAGTTATATTCCTTATAAAGATACTGATTTTCCTATAATTCAAAAATTATCAGTATCATTTTATATGAACCAGTTTTTTTATCGATATGTTTATTTTTTTAATCATCTTATCGCTGACGTATTTGTTAAATATCAAATATCTTTTATTTCCAGCGGGTATATCTGTCAGATTTTTTGATGTAAACAATTCTCTTTTAAAGCCTGCTGATTCAATAAGTCTGTTTATCTCTTCTGGTGCTATTAACATATAGGATGCCCTGTTTTTCATAATCAATTTTGGAAGGGTATTTTGCTCACTTGAAATCTTATATAAATTCGGTGAAGTTTCTTTTATAAGTTGATCTATGTATTTGCCATATGAAAATGCGCTCATAGTAACAACTGTCAGAGATTTATCCTGAAAAACCTGCCTTAGAGTATATAAACCAGAAAAGGAGTGGCTCTTTTTTATCGTTGTTAGAATAACAATTCGTTTATTTTGATATATAGGTAGACTAAATTTTGCAAACTTAGCCCTCTCTTTGTTTTTAAACCAACCCACTGAACAGTGTAGACTTCTATCTCTTTTTATTTCCATCATTATTCGTTTGGGTGGCATATCTTTAAAATTAACTCTAATTTTAGCATTTTTAAAAATATTATCTGTTAATTCAATCAAAAAACCTGCTGGTTTGCCGTTTATTGTTTCGTAGTATGGAGGACGCTCAAGGTAAGAAACAGTTAGGGTTTCACAAATAACAAATTGTTGAAAAATCATTAACATTATTGCAATTACAATAATTTTTTTCATATCTTTCCACGGATTAGATTAAATTGTTATTGAAAAAGCATAAATATTTACATGAATTTAACCAAATAATAACAAATATTTACAAAATATGCAGTAAAAATGTGTTTTTAAAATTATTACTTACGGGTTTCAGAAATAAATCCTCTGAAACCCATTTTCTATTAATCGGGAATCTCTAATAGATAACCTTTTTTCTGATATCAAATTTCCTCATCTTACCCCTAAGGGTTGAAGGGTTTATTTTTAGCAGTTCAGCAGCACCATTTTTGCCATCAATTTTACCATCTGAAAGTAAAAGGGCCTTCTTGACATGTGATACTATCATCTCATCCATACTCTCAAATGAACCTTTTTCTGGTTTTTTCTTTTCCCTGGCTTTCAATATTGTAAGGTCAGAAAACTGAAGGGGTTCTCCCTTACAAACTATTAGAGCTCTTTCAATAACATTTTGTAGTTCACGAATGTTACCAGGCCAGTTATACATAAGTAATTGATCTATCGAACCTTTTGGAATTTCAGGTATTTTATTAAGATTCATCTCCTTTACTTTTCTCATCAGAAAATATTCAGTAAGTTTTGGAATGTCCTCTTTTCTTTCTCTTAGAGGTGGAATTGGAACAGGAAAAACATTTAGTCTGAACCATAGATCCTCTCTGAACATATTTTTTTGAACCATATCAAGAAGATTTCGGTTAGTTGCAGCTATTACTCTAATATCAACAGAAACTTTTCTTGAACCGCCTATTCTCTGGAATTCCTTTACCTGAAGCACCCTTAAAAATTTTACCTGGGTTTTGAGAGGAAGTTCTCCTATCTCATCTAAAAAAATTGTCCCACCATTTGCCTGTTCAAAAAAACCTCTCTTTCTTTCGGTCGCTCCTGTAAAAGAGCCTTTTTCATGTCCAAAGAGTTCACTATCAGCAAGGTTTTCAGGAATTGTTCCACAGTTAATACATATAAAAGGGCCTTCTGGTCTGTTCGATGCCTGATGGATTGCATTTGCGATAACCTCTTTACCAACACCTGTTTCCCCTGTAATAAGAACAGGACTCATAGTAGGAGCCACATCATTTATCAGATCCATTGTTTTTCTCAGACCTGACTCCGCACCGATAATCTGACTTGCCTGAATGTGTCCAAGTCTTTTCTGAAGTTCAATCTTCTCTGTCTCTAATCTTTCGTTAAGGCAGACAACATCTCTGTGGTGCAAAAGATTCAGTATGGATCCTGTCAAAGCTCCGCGAATGAGCTTAAGTGTTTCAATGTTTTTTTCATTGTAAATCCCGGCCCCTCTGGTGACCAGGCCAAAACCACCGGCAAGCGGAAACCCTAAATCAAAAACGTTTGCAAGTACAGAAAGATCATCTCCTTCACTAAACAAAGGATCACTTGTATGTAACTTAAAATGTGAAAATACCTCCTGGATAAGTAAACTTCTGGATTTTACAAATATTTTTACACTATCCTGAGGATATTTTTTAATTTCATCATTAGCTTTTTCAGAAAGAAACATAAGTTCATCTATTAGAACTCCTCCTTTATCAGTTGCCAGTGAGAGATAGCGCATGCTACCCTTTGAAGCATCATAGATAAACATATGGGCAAGATCCAGCGGAAAATAGTTTTTCAGATACTTAAATGTTTCAAACAAAGCTTTTTCTATTTGTAAACTACTGTATAGACATTGGGTCGCTTCACGTATAAACTGATTTTCGTCAATGTTCATTTGTTTAATTCCCAGTTTTTATAATGTCAAATGTAACGGATAAACGATATGAGATGCTTAGGATGTCATATATGATGGTTGATTTCAATCCTATTATGGAACACCTTAAATATAAGGGTTTTTGAATATTGGCATATTAATTGAATTATATACTTCAAAATATTAGAAATAAAAAAAGGAGCATATAAATGGCTAAAAAATTTGTCAGTATGAGGAATTTAAGATTTCTGCTGGATGAAGTTTTTAATGTTGAGGAACTCATTGAATCTACATATTTTGACGAACATAATAAGAAAACATTCAAAATGGTATTGGATGAGTCTCTTAAGATAGCATCAAAGATGCTACACCCAATATTCGAAGAGATGGACAGGAAACCACCGGAACTTGTTGAAGGAAAGGTGAAAGTCCATCCCCATGTAAAAAAAATATTAAGGGAGTTTGGAAAAAACGGTTGGATAGCATCAAGTTTTTCATATGATGATGGTGGTGAGCAACTTCCATTATTAGTTGCAAACAGTTGTAATTTTGTCTTTGCAGCTGCTAATTATTCTGCAAGTGTTTACTCAGGACTATGCGCTGGAGCCGTTAAACTCATATTATCCTTTGGGAATAAAGAATTAAAAGAAAAATATGCTCAAAAGATGATTGAAGGAAAATGGCAGGGAACAATGGCTCTTACCGAACCATCAGCCGGAAGCTCTCTTTCAGATATAACAACATCAGCAACTCCTGATTCAGATGGGGCATTTAAGATAAAGGGTAACAAAATATTTATATCAGCAGGAGATCATGATGGAGTTAGTAATGTAATTCATCTTGTACTTGCAAAAATTGATGGAGCACCTGCAGGAGTTAAAGGGATTTCACTGTTTGTAGTACCAAAATTGCGAATAAATGGTGATAATCTTACATCAAATGATGTGAATGTTACCCAGGTATTTCATAAACTTGGCTACAGAGGGGCGCCAATTACAGAGCTTTCTTTTGGAGAAAAGGACAATTGTTACGGATACCTTGTGGGTGAAGAGCATAAAGGACTCTCCTATATGTTCCAGATGATGAATGAGGCAAGGTTAGGAGTTGGTCTTGGAGCAACAGCAATAGCATCTGCAGCCTACTATGCTGCGCTTGATTACACAGAGAACAGAGTCCAGGGTAGAAAAATTGGTGGAAAAGACCCACTTTCTGAACAGATTCCAATAATTGAACATTCTGATGTTAAACGAATGCTTCTTTTTCAAAAATCTATTGTTGAAGGATCTCTTTCTTTAATTTTGCAGTGCTGTAAGTATGAAGATATGCAACAGACTGCCTCTGAAGAAGATAAGAATAAATATTTTCTTCTGCTTGATCTTCTAACACCTGTTGCAAAATCGTATCCCTCAGAGATGGGGATAGAATCTGTAAGTCAAAGTATTCAATGTTTTGGTGGTTACGGATATTGTGAAGATTTCCCCGTTGAGCAGCATTTCAGAGATATGCGTATCCACCCGATTCATGAAGGAACAACAGGGATTCAGGGAATGGATCTTTTAGGAAGAAAGCTTGTGATGCATAATGGGAAAGCATTTTTCCTTTACCTTGAAGTGGTTAGAAAAACGATCAACAACGTATCCAATTCAGATCTAAAACCGTTAGCTTTAAAACTGGAAGAAGCATTAAAAAAACTTGAACATGTAACTTCACATCTGATGGTTCTTGCTCAAACCAAAGGTCCAGACGTATTTCTTGCAGATTCAGTTTTGTATCTTGAACTATTTAGTATTGTAACCATAGCATGGCAATGGATGAAGCAGGGAGTAACTGCAAAAGAAGCTTTGGCAAAGGATCCTTCAAAGTCTGAGATTTCATTCTATGAAGGGAAAATCTATGCAGCAAGATTCTTCTTTGCATATGAGCTGCCTAAAATTGAGGGATTACTGGTTCGTCTTACAGATAATGACCCATTAACAATTGAAATGACCGCAAAACACTTTATTGATTAGGAGTAGTGATGGAAAACTTTATTTACAAAGTCAAAGACAGAGTTGGATACCTGACACTTAACAGATGGGACAAATATAACGCCTTTGATAAGCAAATGGTCAAGGAATTTGAATCATTTCTTAAAGATAGGATGTACGATAGCAGTATTGGAGTTTTAGTGATCGATGGTGGGGAATCCAAAGGTTTTTGCGCCGGCCTTGATACTGAAACGTACGCCAATGAGATTTTTGCCATGCAGCCTGTCGATGCATATGATGCACAGGCAAGAATGAGCCGCTTGTTTCTCGCAATGAGAAGAATTCCACAACCAATAATATCCTGCGTTCATGGTGCGGCAGCAGGCATAGGTTTTTCTCTTGCAATGGCTTCAGATATACGAATCATGTCGGAAGATGCCAGATTTTCAGCAGCATACATTAATATTGGTTTAGGTGGTGCAGATATGTCATCAAGCTATTTTCTACCAAGATTAATAGGTTCTGGAAGAGCAAATGAATATTTACTGACTGGAAATTGGATGAGTTCTGAAGATGCTATGAATTTAGGTTTTGGAAGTAAAAGAGTTCCGAAGGAAGATATACTTAAAGAAGCTGAAACGATAGCACAAATAATGATAAGTAAAAGCCCCATGGGTATTCGAATGACAAAAGAAGCAATAAATGCCAACATTGATGTCGGAGGGCTCGAAGCCGCGCTTCAAATTGAGGACAGGAATCAGATGATGATTGCTTACACATTCAGAATGAAATAAAGATTGGGCCTTTGTAAAATTCCTTGATATACGGCGTTACAGCACTCCTCAGATCTTCAAGGCAGTAAAGATACGATTTATCGCTGTCAAAATACTGCCTTGCATATCAGGTTTTTTACTTTGCCTGTATGTCAAACCCACATATTCCTTACTTCTATCATAATGAATCTTTTAGGAAGAGTTATTGTATTAAATACTTTTGTTTTAACAGGACCACTAACAATGAATCTATGGCAGTTATTCGTGAGTTTTCGATAAATGTTTCTATCGGCTCATAAAATGGTCCCGGCATATTGCGGACCTGTCTCATATAAGCAACCCCGGGAAAATAAATAGTAGTATATGAATAAGTACTTTATTCATGGAAACCTCAAACAATCCGGTTACAACATTCTAGAGTAGTATGTTTTTTGCTATATGTATATCATGCTGTTTGTTCAAAAGATATGTTAGTACTCCACATATCTTCATCTTCACTTCTGATAATTAAACCATCTTTTTCAAGGACACCAAACAAATTACGAATTGTATAACCTTCCCAAAAGAAGTAAAGTTTCTTTGAAACCTCATCCATCTTATCTATTGATGAGGTTCTGTAATAAACCCCCTTGAAAACAAAATCATCCGGTGAAAACTGATCCTTACCCATTAAGGTAAGTAGTTTTTTCTTACTAACCTCAATCTTTCCAACAACATCTTTAAATATACCATTCTGCTTTTCAAAATAAACAGGACAATGACTTCCGGTTAGAATAAAATCAGAGTCTTCATATATCTCTTCAATCTTAATTAGTGATCGTTTAACATCTTCCAGGTCACAATACTTAAAACCATACCATGCACCAATCTTCTCTAAACCCATATCTGAAGAGAAAAGAACAGGTCTGTCGGTTCCAGTCAGATCCCGAACAATAAAACCAGTATGTCCGGGAGAGTGCCCGGGAAGAAGTATCGTCTCAATCTCAACTTCATCAAAAATAAATTTTTCAGATGGTTTGAAAGGTGTCATCTCTTGAATATTCTTAAAACCTGCAAAATTGAAAAGGAAAGATTTCATCCCTTCAAGTAGACCATAACGAGGAGCACCACTATGTTCCATTAGAAGTTCACCACTAACAATATACATATCTTCAGGCTCAGGACAATAAACAGGTATCCCACGGGATTCTATCCTGTGAACATTTGTCACATGGTCAATATGAACATGGGTAATAAAATACTGAACCGGTTTTTCACCAACAAAATCCATGATCTGATCAAGTTCTGCATCACCATAATTACAATCAATTAAAACAGATCTTCCCTTTTCAGTCTTAACTATTAACCCATTACACTTCCAAGGTGTGTCAATGTCTGATTTAACCAAATGTACCTTTGGAGTTACTTCCTGAAATTCTAACATACATTCTACTCCCAAATTTAAGTCCCCTCCCGGGAGACAAACTTTTGAAAAGTTTAACAAACAGGAGGTTAATATTTTAACGTTCTTACAATTACAATTATTAAAAATAACCAATTTTTTCGTTTAATTGCATCTTACTTTTAACAAATATCCCATTAGCTCTTGCAATCTCATTATCATTAGAATCATAAACTACAGATTCAGCAATAAATTGAGTTTTATTCTGGTTAACAACCTTACCTACTGCTTTTACAATTCCCTCAGAAACAGGTTTTGTAATGTAAGTAGTAAAGCTTGTGGTTAGAACAAAAACATCTTCAACCAGAGAATTTACTGCAAAAAAAGCTGCATTATCCAAAGCCAGAAAATATAAAGCCCCGTGCATTGCTCCTGCAGAATGGAAGAAATCTTCCCTTACAGGTAGTGTGATCTGAGCTTCCCCTTTACTGATAGAAACTTTAGCTCCTGTTAGTTTCATAAAAGGCGCTCCATGCATCATATTCTCTAATTTAGTATAATGTTCCTGATTCATTCATTCCTCCGGTTTTAAAACTTCAAAACATCATCTCTGCATAAAAGAAATTAGTTTTATTATACCATTTGGTATATTAAGAGTTAAAAAAATTAATCTATTTCTCTAAGTTTATTTTCCACAATATCAATGATCTGCTCAACTGTGTATGACAAATTAAGACTGTCATCCGTAATTTTTGACATCATAATTCCACCTTCTATCAAAGCTACAAAAGTTGTAGCGAAAGATTCATAATCCACATCTTTTTTAATCTCACCCTTTCTGATTCCTTTCTTAACAATACCTTTAACAGCCCCTCTCCACTCATCAATCAATCCCTTTACAACAGTCTTAAGTTTTTTATCCCCATCATCAAAATCCACGGCCGAATTTAATATGGGGCAACCCCCTGTTCCTGATATAAAGAAATAGTGGTCATCATAAAACTTTGCGAAAGCAATTAACTTATCGCACATATTATCGATTGGGATTACGACTTTAGCGATGGCATCTGATATTACAGAGTGATTATACTTCAAGGCTTCAACAGCAATTTCATCCTTATTCTTGAAATTACCATAAATAGCCCCCTTAGTAAGGCCTGTTGCCTCAGTAAGTTGAGACAGACTCGTTCCTCTGTAACCATTCTTATTAAACAGTGGTGCCGAGGTCTCAATAATGAAACTACGGGTTTTTTCAGCTTTAGTTTTCTGGACTTTATCTTTCATATCTACATTAATATACCATATGGTATATTAATGTCAAGTAAGATTGAAAAATTACCGGACTCAGTTTATTAAAATTTCTGAATAAAAAAGAATAAAGTTACAAACCAAAAGATGTAGCAAACTAAAAACCTAGGTCCAATAAATAATCTTTTATAATTATTTTCAGCCTCTATATCTGAAAGGTCATATCTACGTGCTTTTTTAATATCCACACCTAAATCTGAATTTTCAATTTCCTTTTCTATATCTTTTACAAACTTATCAAAGTTTCGATCATCTTTTCTGCTCTCAAAAACCACTGAAGCAAAAATGAAGAGTACTACAAAAGCTGCAACCAATCTAATAATAGGATGATTTACACTCCAACATGCTAATGTCGCTATGAAAAGTAGCATCGCGCCTCTATTCAGAGTTTTGTAGTGCTTCATAATTTGAAGCCTGAAATATTCTAATTTAACAATTATTTTTTCATTTATATTCTCCATATTAACACTCCTTTTTTAGTGGCTTAATTACGTTGTGAAATCACTTATTATTGCGATCAAAGCTTTAAATTCAGGATAAGTATAGTAAGTTCTTACATTATATTTGGAGTTCGAAAGATGTAGCCCGTTGTCTGTATCTGATCTTTTATTATATCACTCTTTAACAATGTTGTGAAAGTCTTAAATAAAACTCTAACTTATTTTGAGTATAGGCTTAGGAAGGTAAATAGAGGCGGTTCACTTAATTCAATTTAATTTTTTAGTTCGTAGGTTAGCAAATTGATTGTTTTCAATGTAATATTTCGCCAATCGCATTTCCCGTTATAGCATAGCTCTTGGGTTTTTTATAAAATAAATCGGAAGTTTGGTGACAGGTCAGTTAATGTATATTTATATTATAAAGGCCTGACCTCATATATATTAATTGTGTTGTCAACTTATTTGTGATATTGTAATTTTCATATAAAAAATCTTCTAACCATATTTTGTGAATATTACAATAATACCTAAAGGTTATATTGCTGAAATTACTTATCATATTCTTTGACGTTGTATTGGAACAACAGGTTCTTTAAGAAATCATTACCATATGGTTTTAAAAACTTAATATCAGAGGTTTACTTAGTATATACTCAAGGAGGGAATTTGTTATGAATCAAAAACAAGGTAAACTAAAAGTCATTCTATTGATTGTAATCAATTTCGCAGCTTTTATATTTTCCATCTTTTTATGGTTTAATGAATTTCGCATCAATGGTAGCGATCTTATTTTTTTTACCACAACACTAACGACCTATTCATCAATAAATTTAATTTTGAATTTCAGCCTAAATAAATATTTAGGAAAAAATGATTTAATAAGAAATAAAGAGGTTCAAGAGTATATTCTTATTGGAAAAGACTACCAAAGGTTTATGCAGTGATTTTTTTTGGCTGGAAAAATCGAACCCTAAACTGAATTGTTACTTCGATTCGGTCAAAACTGTTACAATAATAGCCACTGCCTGAATTACCAGTGGAGAAGGTACTCTTTCACCTAATAGGATTCATGCAGACGAAAGCCAGCGAATAATTTCTAAATGCTTGGCCAAAAATAACAAAAGAGATAACAGATACAGTAGCACGTTTTGGTGGGGAGGAATTTGCTGCTATCCTTCCAGGAACTAATATCGATCAATCTGTTTCTATATGTAAAAAAATCAGAATAAATGTGGAAGGCCTAAAATTTGATATTCCAGAGGAGAGCGTTCGTTTTACAATCAGTATTAAGGTTTTAAACATTGTAGGGAATCTCTAATAACTGTTCTTTTGGCAAAATACTTTGTTATTTCCAAAAAAACTGTAATAAAATCGGCTCGTTATTTTTTGAAATGCCTTGTATTTTATCCAAAATTCTAATTATTAGAGGTTCCCTGTATTTACTCCTGACACCTTAGATAAGGCACTTATAGATTCTCTATGAAGGATAAAAATAATGGAAGAAATCAGATAAAATATTATACAACATCTTGAGATGGCTGTTAAGAAATTCAGGGAAATGCCTATTGTTTGATTTAAAATTAGATAATTTTTTTTATGCTATCAAAGTAAGAATGACTTAATAAATGGTAGGAATTTCGTTCATATGTTATATTAAAAAAGATATAAATGATATCAAAACCACTTTGTATTGATTAATAATTAAGAGGATAAATGATATGTTTAATACCATGGAATTAAGACTTATAAAGCATTCTATAAAAGAAGCGATGAAAAATCTTAACAAAATTCTTAAAGTACTTGATCCCAATAGCGATGAAGCATCAGATATCTCGAATGATCTACTGAATTATCAACAAATATTAGACAAAATTGAAGAATGTCCTGATCTTTAACACACTAAAAGTAAATTAGTATACCCATGGAAGTATTTAAAAATAATATTACCGGTTGTTGTTTATAATCTACAAAGTTATGCGAGAAATATTGGTCCTACCGGTCAAGTATTAGTGCTCCTCTGTCAATAGAAGGGTTTGCCACTTCATTTTTTTAAACTATTTTTTTCTTTTAAAAAATCTTTCATTTTTTTA
This sequence comes from Desulfobacterales bacterium, assembly GCA_024226555.1. GTDB lineage: Bacteria > Desulfobacterota > Desulfobacteria > Desulfobacterales > JAAELO01 > JAAELO01. The sequence goes on from JAAELO010000214.1 coordinate 75,810, forward strand.
TACCCTTCTAATTTATATACTTTTTCTAAAATAGGCATAACTGCCTTTATTTCATTGGTATACTCACTCGAATTTTGAACCATATTCTCAATTAGTTTCCTTGCGTCTTCATATGGAGTAATCGGCCTACTACGCATTATTACCCATGATTTAAAATCTTTTGATCTTTTCTCTTTTTTTAGATCATAAGCAATAGAGGCATAACGATAAAAAAAGTAATCTATTCGCTTCATCTTTATGAATCCAGTTGTCTTAAAAAATGAGTTAATACTTTCCATAACCCAACTATCAATATCTTTTTTCATCAGTTTACACAGAGCAACTTCAAATTCATCATGGTTATTTAATCCTTCAACTGATGCTGATGCAAAATACACCCCAGCTTCCTGCAAATGAGGGTCTTCCTTGTTTATTATTTTAATGATATGAGGAACCTGACTTTTTTTAAATGGCATATTGACCATTGCTCTTCTAATGTCACTAAAGCTCCCATCTGAAGTAGGGAGATTTTCTAATTTAGCAATATACTGAAGTGCTTCATCTAAAAGATTTCCTGCTTTATTGTTCCATTTATTTCTAAAATTATCAAAATCTTTCATAGCATCTCCCTGGGCATAATTGTTACATGCAAATAATAAAATAAAAAAAATTATAAGTAATAGTTTAATATATTTCATATTAATTTCCTTTCATTTGGATAATTGAAAGATTTTTTTATGGGAATCTCTAATAACTGATCTTTTTGCGAAACACAGCGTTATAACAAAAATAAAACTGTAGTAAAATCAACCCGTTGTTTTTTGTTATGCCTTGTATTTCATCAAAAATTCAAATTATTAGAGATTCCCTTATGTAAATTTCATTTACTCAAAACCATCAATAATTTAGACCACAAACCAGCAAAAGTTGTTAGAAATTGGTAAATTATTTGTAAAGTAGATGTAAAATATTTTTTAGTTTCATAAGACATTCTGTCTTTTGGGCGAACTACTCAATGAAACTTTTAATAGCTTGATTTTTGATTGAAATACAAGGCTGTAATTTTGTAAAAGTATACTACTATGCTACATTGCAATAGTAAATAATAACTGATAACTTGATTCTACATTTTTTATGGACCATAAAATCAAAACAATCAAGCCAAAAGGCTGATTTTATACACTGTATTGTTAACTTAATAACTATTTTACAACCATCTGCAGTCATTGATACAAGGTAGTTTATTTATACTATTAATATAACTCTTGCATTTTTAAAAACCTATATATATAATTCTTTTTAATCAAAGTTTATTAAACCATAAAACACTTTAGAAACACATTGAACATCCTTTATTAAAAGCTTTATGAAATATTTGATTAAATTGGAATATTTACACAAGGTTCTTTACTTGCATAATATCGATTTTATGTTGTAAATATTATCAACGGTCTTTATTTAACTTTCAAATAACAGCCCCATATTGTATTTATATTCCTGTGGGTTATATTTGCATAATTTGTTAATCGTTACACATAGTACTTCTTTTAATTTTATATTCTTTAGAAATACCTATAGGTGACCCTATTAATATTATAACTATAAGGGAACCTCTAATAACTGATCTTTTTGCGAAATACTGCTTTTTCAAAAAAACAACTATAGTAAAATCAACCCATTGTTTTTTTCTCAGCCTTGTATTTCATCAAAAATTCTAATTATTAGAGATTCCCATAAATTAGTAGAAGTAATTTCTGTGCTCAAATATTTTATAGTTTCAGGCAACCCTATAAGATAGCTATTTAGAATAGCCTTTATAGAAAATACTTGGAAAATAAAAAATCCCGTAAGTTTTGTTTTTTAACTATTTTATCTTACTCATTTATTTTGAGTAATAACCTCAACCAAAAAAGGATAATAAAATGAAAAAGAACTATTGGAGAAGATCTGTTTTTATTGTGTTTATTTTTGTATTGAGCTTTATTTTTACTTCAAATGTTTTTTCTGCAACAAAGATATATTTGCCAAAAGCAAAACTTTTGACAGATGCTAAATCCCTAATAACCGATAGTAACATAAATTCTATTCTCGGATTATCTCAAAATGAAAACCTTAAATTACTCAACTCCCGAAAAGATAAAAATAGCATTGAACATCTTCGTTATCGCCAGCTATATAAAGGTATTCCTGTTTGGGGATATCACATTATTATAGCTAAAACTAAAAATGGCATGTTTAAAAGTCTCCATGGAACGAAATGGTCAGGTATTGGTGATGATCTGAATAACGTAGTAAGTAGTATTGCAACTTTTAATGAAAGTGACGCACTAACATCAATGAAAAAATATCATTCAAATCAGAATCTTAATAAAAACCTGTTTTTTGAAAATGAAACAAGTGAAAAAGTTATCTATTTTGATAATGATGAAAAGGCAAAGGTATGCTTTGCAGTCTCTTTTTATGCTGATACTGTTGAGGGAGGCAATCCATCAAGATGGACATTTATAGTTGATGCACTAACAAAAGAAATTATTTTTAAATTTAATGCTTTAGCCCACGCAAGTGGAACAGGACCAGGAGGAAATCTTAAAACGGGTAAATATATCTATGGAAGCGACTATGATCCTTTTATAGTAAATTCTGTTGGATCCTCTTGCATAATGGAATCCACAAATGTAAAAACTGTTGATTTAAACCACGGAACATCAGGATCAAACGCATATTCATATACATGTTATGAGAATAATCATAAGGAAATAAACGGCGCTTATTGCCCATTAAACGATGCTCAGTTTTTTGGACAAGTTGTATTTGATATGTATTCAGATTGGTATTCTACTGCTCCATTGACTTTCCAATTAGTAATGCGCGTACATTACAGCAATGAATATGAAAATGCATTCTGGAACGGAAGCTCAATGACTTTTGGAGATGGTAAAGATACATTTTATCCACTTGTGTGCCTTGATGTCACCTCACACGAAGTAAGTCATGGATTTACAGAACAGAATTCAAACCTTACCTATTCAGGTCAATCCGGCGGAATAAACGAAGCATTCTCAGATATTGCAGGAGAATCTGCAGAATTTTTTTTACGGGGTGCAAACGACTGGATGGTAGGTGAAGAAATTTTTAAAGGAACAGGCGCATTAAGATATATGGATGATCCTACAAAAGATGGAAACTCAATTGGAAGTGCAGATGATTATTATAGTGGCATGAATGTTCATTACAGTTCAGGCGTTTTTAATAAAGCATTTTATCTTCTTTCAACAACCTCTGGATGGAATGTTAAAAAAGCATTTGACTGTTTTGTTAAGGCCAATCAGGATTACTGGGGACCCAGTACAAATTTTCAACAGGGAGCAGAGGGAGTGCGCGATGCAGCAAGTGATCTTGGCTATTCCCAGACGGATGTGAAAAACGCATTCGCAGCAGTTGACATAAACATAACAGTTACTGAAGGAATAAGTTCTGATTTCTCTTTTATAACTTCAGATTTAACAGCTACTTTTACAGATTTAAGTGTTTCCTCTGGAAGTGCCATAACAAGCTGGGATTGGTCTTTTGGAGACACAAATAGTTCCACAATCCAAAATCCTGTCCATACATTTTCAACTCAGGGTACTTATAATGTAACTTTGACAGTTACAAACAGTGCTGGACAATCAAACTCTATTTCAAAAACAGTGGAAGTCCCGCAAGTAGTTGATTATTGTGAATCAAAAGGAACTAATCAGAATTATGAATGGATCAAAAATGTTCAGGTTGGTACGATGACAAAAGCATCGGAGGCTTCAAACTATAGTGATTTCACTTCAATTGTAGCAAATATTACAAAGGGTGCTGAAACTTCTGTTTCAATAACTCCGGGTTTTGCTGGATGGAGTTATGCTGAACGTGTTAGTATTTTTATAGATTTGAATAAAGACGGTGATTTTCTTGACACAGGAGAAACTGTTTTTCAAGAATATGGTAGTTCGACTATTTCGGGCTCCATAATTATTCCATCATCTGCAATAACTGGTAATACAAGAATGAGAATTTCATTAAAATATGGAAGTTATTCTACCCCTTGTGAAGAATTTAATTATGGTGAAGTTGAGGACTATACAGTAAATATTTCTAATTAAAATAATGAACACAGCATAATATAATTTAAAAAAGAACAGGGTGGGAATATCTCACCCTGTTTTTAAAGGCTAATTGACAGACCTTTAATTCTACAAGTGGTAGACTTGGCTTTTATCTGCATTTCTCTATTATTCAATTAGCGCCGAGCCATTGCAAGACCTAACCCCGCAACTATCATTAACCCTCCTGCAGTTCGAAAAATTGATTGAAAGACTCGCTTACTCCGAAGAAACCCTCTTACATTTCCTGCGACTATTGCCCAAACCGATGTTACAGTAAATGTTATCATCAAAAATGTTGGAATAATGATAACAAACTGTAACCCAAGAGGTTGCGTTGCATCAATGAATTGTGGCAAAAATGCTGCAATAAAGATTAAGCTCTTGGGATTAGGTATTGTGATAATTAGACCTTGAACAAATAGATTAGTTTTGGAGATAGAAGTGTCAAACGTAAGTGGTTCATTTGCACTTCGCCACTGCTTAATTCCCAGATAAATAAGGTAAGCAGCTCCAGCCCAGCGGAACCATCCAAATGCATCTGCAACGACATTTAACAATGAAGTTAAGCCTATTGTGGCTATTAGAAGCTGAATTGCAATTCCTGTTGTTGCTCCAGCAACAGTGGATAAAGCATGCCGCCAACCAAATGAAATACTATGAGCAACTGTCAAAAGCACGCTCGGCCCAGGTAAAGCAATCATAATTGTAGTTGCAATAATAAATGCAAGATATACGTGTAACTCCATATTGAATAGCTCCTTATGATAAGTTATATATCGATCAGAACAAGGCTAAAGCCTTTTGTTTTATAGACAGTTATCTGAAATTCTAAAATAAAATTCCAAACTTCTCCCTTTTGAATAAAAGTATAGAATTTCTAAAAATTGAATTATTGTATAAAATTGACTTGATACTCTTTGGGGGTCACAGTTGTTATTGATTTGAAATGACGATGAAAGTGACTTTGGTCAAAAAATCCGCATTCCAGAGCAACTCGTGATAATTTTAAACCTTGTCGTAAAAGTTTTTTGGCAAGTTCTATTCTGCAATTTAATCTATATGCATGCGGTGTTATACCCGTTGTTGCTTTAAATTGCCTTAGTAGTGTGTATGGATTTACTTGTAGTTTTAATGCTATCTGCCTCATGGATGTATCTTCATCTAAATTATCACTTAAATGAAGTTTTAGCTGTTCTATTTGCAAAGAAAGTTGATTTTTTACAGCCGCTGGCTCACAAGCTTGTATGAATATATTTTCTACAAGATCAACCAGTATTTGTTCTTTTTCTAATAAATCACCTTCACCCATTAGAGATTCTAAAGTGTTGATGAATTGTCGATAAATTGAATTATCTTCTAATAAAATGGTGCTTACTGGACTAAATGCTTTGAGTTTCCATAAGGACTGCTGCAATTGCAAACACCACTCAACATCCAGATAGAGAACGTAATAGCTTCGCTTACAAAATTCAGTGGGATTGCAGGAATGAAGTATTTCCGGATTTATTAGTGCAAGGCTTCCTGGTTGTAGATTGGCAACCTTCCCTTCAACCTGATAGATTACTTCACCTTGATCTATAGCACCGACACTGAATGTTTTATGAATATGAGACTTGAAGTGCCGATCGCTGTTTTTTGAATAGCGACATTCTGCAAAAGGTAGTTTTGGATGTTTAAAAAATTTTTCGTTACTCATTTACGTCCTATTTATAATAAGATGAAACCATATCTGTATTCTTTCATATAAATTGTAAAATTTTATCTTGATGTAAATAATATTACAATAGGAATAATTCTAAAAGGAGCATTGTATATAACTTTTCATCAGGACGATCCACATCCAGGTTACATTTTACTTTATAGGAATCTCTAATAACTGATCTTTTTGCAAAACACAGCGTTATAACAAAAATAAAACTGTAGTAAAATCAACCCGTTGTTTTTTGATATGCCTTGTTTTTTATCAAAAATTCTAATTATTAGAGATTCCCTATAGTCATTGATGGACATAATTTGAATTGAATAAAGATCTGACATCTGCTTTTCCTTTCAGGTGAATGTATTATTTCCACAATAATATCCATAATTCAACAAACCTATAAACAAGGGAATCTCTAATAACTGATCTTTTAGCGAAACACAGCATTATAACAAAAATAAAAACTGTAGTATAATCAACCCTTTGTTTTTTGTTATGCCTTGTTTTTCATCAAAAATTCTAATTATTAGAGATTCCCATAAGTTATTAAGAACTATTCACTAATAATTTGTATTACTTCAATAACCTATCTACAAAATCAATCACAGGAATAAACAGATGTTTAAGAATCTGGTAATATATAGATTGATGGTTAAAATTTTGTAAATGTTATTTCTAAATAAATCAGGTTTGGTTGACATATAATTTCTGGTAAGTTAATATTTAAAACAATGCTCCATTAAATCCAAGTCTCTTATATTATTCCTTTTTATGTGTATAAATGGCAAATTAAATGTCTGATCGTAATAGTAAAAATCTGATATCATATAGTTCATTAGCCACTTCTTTGCTATCTGCGATATTTTCTTTATCTTTATACAATAACGCCTTTTATATAGCAGGAACTACAGCCATTGTTGCTTCAGGGTTTTCACTAATTTCATTTTTCTTATCACAAAAAGGGTATACGAAAACAGCATCCTATTGCCTAATATTTATATTTCTTATAGGGGTTTCCATTGTGCGACCTCTTGCTTCGATTCTTAACGATAAACCGGATGATATTTTCCACCTTTTATTAATGCTTCCAGCATTAACAATTCCATTAATTATATATAGCGGCCTGATTGTTGACTTGATAACAACCTTGATTATTGGTCTAACCACTATTATTCTTAATTGTTATTATATTTATATATTACTTCCTAAAATAGAAACTAAATATACAGCTCTGCCAACTATTATTTTTGGTGGGGTTATCAGTATAATTCTGGTTACTATTCACAAAAAAATAAGGGATAAAAAGGAAACTGAGTTGATTATCAATGAAAAAATCGCAAAAGATGCAAGTAAAGCAAAAAGTTCATTTGTAGCTAATATAAGTCATGAAATCAGAACTCCAATAAATGGTGTTTTAGGTATGAACAATCTTTTACTTGATACAGATCTTGATCCTGTCCAGCGTGAATATGCTGAGATGGTCAAAACAAGTGGTGAAGCACTATTGATATTAATTAATGATGTTCTGGATCTGTCAAAGATTGAAGCTGGAAAACTTGAATTAGAATATATTGATTTTAATATACATACCTTTCTGGATGCTTTTGTCTCATCAATGACATATAAGGCGGTTGAAAAAGAATTGGATTTTAATTATCAGGTTGAACCTGATGTTCCGGAATTTTTAAATAGTGATCCTGCCAGACTTAATCAAATATTAACAAATCTTGTTGCAAATGCTTTTAAATTTACTAAGGGTGAAGTTTCAATAAATGTTATTTTAAAAAAAGAAAATAATAATGAAAAGATGCTTCACTTTGATATTAAGGATACCGGGATTGGTATACCAAAAGATAAACAGGAAATTTTGTTTGAGAATTTCACCCAGGCTGATGCTTCTACAACCAGAAAATATGGGGGGACTGGTTTAGGTCTTTCAATATCTAAAAAACTATCAGAATTGATGGGTGGTAATATTGGAGTAATAAGTAAAGAGGGAGTTGGTTCGACATTCTGTTTTGAAATAGGATTTGAAGAACCAACCAAACATAACTTAGTTCATATTGATACAGAAGTTTTAGAACGTAATAAATCCAAGAGTTTTGATAACAGTTTTCAGAAAAATACTAAGATATTAATAGTTGAAGATAATATTACTAATCAAAAAATAGCCCAGATCATGCTGGAAAAGATGGGTTTTACTGTTGATGTTGTTGCAAATGGTCAGGAAGCTGTTGAATCAGTTGCAGAAAATAAATATGACTTGATTTTTATGGACTGTCAAATGCCTGTTATGGATGGTTTTGATGCAACCAGAAAAATCAGAATTGATGAACAGCAGGAGGAAAATTCACACATCACCATTATTGCAATGACTGCTAATGCGATGGAAGGTGATAAAGAGCGATGTCTTCAGTGCGGAATGGATGATTATTTGTCAAAACCAATTAGTCACAAAAATATTCATGATTCTCTTGTTAAGTGGCTTTTGTAAATAAGGGTACACAGGAATACCAGAATCTTTGTAATCTGATTCACGAAGTCGCAAGCCGAAAGGGTCGGTTTGAACCTTTCCACCTTCTAAATCATAAATTTCACCTAAAGTTTTTTTATTCCAATTATTCCAATTCATTTATTAAAAAACCTAATTCCTTTTCAATATTTTTTGAATTTAAAATATTTTTTTTATTTAAGGGAATCTCTAATAACTACCCCTTGACTGAACTACTGCGCCCTTGTAAATAAAAAACTGTTGTAAAATCGGCTCGTTATTTTTTATCAAACAGAGTTTTATTAACCCTGACTCCAAAAAAACAGGTTTCTTGTTCTGGAATGAATGATAAGTGTTATTAACACTACAAAGATAGAAACCTAAAAATAAATATGATTTTTTCAGCATCAAAATAGTGATTTTAAGAGTTTTTTTTGATATTATTAAAAATAACAAAAAGATCAAACATATCCAAATTAAGATCGTTCACTTTGACAGTTAAATAGTAAATATCCTGCACCTGGTTTTTCTGGCTTTGAAGTTAAGTCTATTTTAATAAAATAAGGAGGCACCGAATGGATCAGGTAAGAAAGGCTGCATTAGTAATATGTGCATTTTTATTGTTTGCCACTTCGGTAACAGGAACAGAATTGAAATTCACTACTCAGGATTTTTCACCCTTTAGTTACAAAACTAAAGGAGTTGTCTCGGGTCCGGCTGCGGATATCATCAGAAAAATTTGTAAAGAGATGAAAATAAAATGTTCATTCAGATTATTACCCTGGACACGAGCTCAGATCGAAGTAAAAAAAGGTAAAGCGAACGGGATGTTTGTAATTGGTTGGAATAAAGAACGAGCTAAATGGTTATATTTTACCCCTGCCATCATGAATACAGAATATGGCTTTTTTGTCAAAGATGATAATCGATTATCATTCAAACAAGTATCAGACATAAAAGGATTCAAAATTGCTGTTTATGGGCCTTCAAACACTTCCAAATCTCTCAAAAAAATTAAAGCTAAAATTAAAATTTTAACTATAGATTTAAGGCCCGATGATGAATCCGGTTTTAGAAAAACATCAAAAAAGAAAGTAGATGCTGTTTATTCCAACAGAGACGTTGGTTACGCCCTTATAAAAAAAATTGGGCTAAAAAATATTCGGTATGCAGGGTCGCATAAGAAGTTAAAGTATTACATTGGTTTCTCTAAACAATTTAATAACAAGATAATTGTTGATCGGTTCAATTCAACATTCCTTGATTTACAAAAGCGAGGAGTAATTCAAAAGATACTCAGAAAACATTTTAAGTAATTTACCGATATTACGCGGGGTTGCATAAAGGAAGAACTAATAATTAAGTATCCCCCTGAAGGTGAAGAAATGAATAAATGGATTTATTTTTTTATAACTATTGTTTTTTTATTCAAAACCACACTAATTAAGTCTGAAGTAAGATTTGCAACCCAGGAATTTGCACCCTTTCACTATAAAATTAATGGGGTTGTCTCAGGGCCTGTAGCTGATATTATAAGGGTTATATGTAAAGATATGAAAATTAAATATTCTCTAACTTCTTTACCGTGGCCACGGGCTCAAAAATATGTGAAAGAAGGGTCTATGCATGGGATGTTTATTGTGGGTTGGAATGAAGAACGTACAAAATGGTTGTATTTTAGCCCACCTGTTTTTAATACTGAATATGGTTTTTTTGTTAAGGATGATAGTAAATATAAATTCAACAACCCTTCATGGATTGAAAACCTTACAATTGGTGTTTATGGTCCATCAAATACTTCGAAATCACTTAGAAAAATATCAGATAAATTCAAAAATGTTAAGATAGATATGACTCCTCATGATGAAGCACCTTTTAAAAAACTGTCCCTTGGAAGGGTTCATGCTGTTTTTTCAAACAGGGATGTTGGGTATGCATTAGCAAAAAAAAATGGGTTGATGAATATTAAGTATGTTGGACGAGAAAAAAAATTAAAGTACTACATAGTTTTCTCAAAAAAATACAATGATAAAAAATTTATAGATAAATTTAATAGAACTTATTTGAAATTGTGCAAAAAAGGAGTCATTTCTAAAATAATTAGAAATTATTCCTTAGAGCCTGCTATGTAGTTATAATGGTGATGACCTTTTTAAGGGAACCTCTCAAAATAGAAATAAATAGCCATTTATTTCTTAAAGTTTTTAAAGGACCGGATGTGCTCCAAAAAAAACTTCCGGTTTGTGCCTGTTATCAGCTTGAGGAGTAAAAACTAAAACGACATCATCAAAATAACTGTTTAAGTTACATCAAATGTTAGATCCAGATTTCTTAATAACAGCTCTTTTCGCTAAATTTTATATTCTATCCAAAAAAGAACTTTTGTAAAATCTGCTCAGTATTTATTGTCATGCAAGGATTTTATAAAAACTAAAAGCTTTTATAATCTGTATTCCATCAGAAATTCTATTTATTAGATCCCTTTAATAAAAAATGTACAATAGATTTCCATAGAAAAAAAGAATTCAAATTGAGTCACCATACCCCATGAATATAATATTTAAAATGTTTGAGGTTAAATTTTGACTCAGTTTGAGTCAGGTATGGATGCTAATTATTCTGTAAATTTATTTTCTCTCTTTCAACAACTCTTCTATGTGGTCGAATGATAAAGATGAGTATATTTATTAATTTAGGGGAACCTCTAATATCCAGAATTTTTTTTTTGAAATACAAGGTGAGAAAAATGTAACGAGCTGTTTTAAACCTGTTATATTGTTACGAACAATGCTGTAGCTCGATCAAAAGGCAGTTACTAGAGATTCCCTAAATAGCAAATTATTTACCGACCAGAGGCTTTTTAAGAATTTACAAGCATAATACAATTACTCTTTTTATAGTACGTTAATAAATATTCCGGTGACTATTCTGATTTTTTAGCGCCATAATATGAAGCTAACGCTGATTTAGTACCAGAATGTGTCCGCCCATCAGGCCCCTGTCCAACTCCGAAAACATATTTACCTCTAAAACCAAAATAATGTACTTTCGTAGGAAATTGTTTTTTTAAAAAACTATCTAACAGATCGGCTAAAACAATTTGAGAATCTTTTGGGAATTTTTTGAGATTAGGAACATAAACCAGTACTATTAATTTATTGTTCTTATGTTTGCTAAAAACTTTAAACTTGCTGGCATCAGCCTGTTCTATCAGATTGCTTTCAAACATTTGTTTTATCTTCTTTGATAATTCAATATCACCGCTGAATTCTTTACTTTTGAGTATTTTTACATCAGTTTTCACATATGCATAACGGCTGTCGACATTTTTTGGGGCCGCAATCCCAAGAAGTAATATGGGTAAAGCTAATACCCATATCGGTATAAAAAATATATGACCACCACTTGAAGGTTTAATATACTTTATACCACCAAGACTATTTGCTATTCCAGATCTCCTTCTATACCAGAGGTCAATTAAAACTAAAAATAAAGCACTTGGGATTAATAATATGCTGCCACTACTATTAGGAGGTAAGATCGGTATTTTTGAAGTTAAAAAAACCAGAGCTGCGTAAATAGCAATACCCCCTGCTACAAATCCAACACCAATGTAATTAAAAATATATATCATCTGAAAATACCCTCCTATATTAAAAATGTTTAGACAAAATTATTTCTTAAGAACCATAGAAAACCCACTATCAGTTTCAGCTCACGGTTCCCATCTGTCTCTCCAATCTAAGCCTTCTTGGTTTGAAGGTGTTCATGAAGTTTTGACTGTGCTTCAAAATCAAAAATAATACATTTTACTACAGTTTTATTTATGTTATATCTGTGTTTCGCAAAAAGATCAGTTATTAGAGATTCCCTTGTATATTGGTAATTTCGCGAAAGCCCTTCATCCCCACTAAAATCATTGTCTGAAAACATATCAGGAGTCTGAAGCACTACTTATAAACTTATATTCAATACTTTCAGGCATGGAATTGTTCCTTTGGATAAAATATAAGTCTAACAAAAAAAGGTCTTAAGAACTTATTTTATTACATTTTTTAGGATATAAAGTCAATTGTTAGATTGTAGGGAATCTCTTTAAAGTAAAATATAAATTCTTAAAATAAAATTACGTCAACTGTAGTATCTTTATAATATTTGGATTAATAAAGACATTTTCTCAAAAATAGTTATTATAACTTTCAATCAAGCCATAAGATTTTTATAGTCCAATTATTTTTCTTTTCAACTACCATATGATATGGGCTGAAATTAAAATCAGAATTATAAAAAAGCCAATACCTTTGAGAAAAGATGGCGAGAAAATGTTTGATAAAATATCCAGTATAGTTGATTGATTATCTTCCTGAATAAGAATCTGAAGGCCTGAATTAAAAAATACATGAGAAAAATAAAAAATTTTCTCCCTTTCTGATGTGAGACTGATACCTGCAACACCAAAATCTGTTTTTCCGGCCTTAATAGTGTTAAGAAGCTCAGGAGTGGAGGATGTTTCGACAAATTTATAATCATAACCTGTAATTGAATTTATTTTTTCCATAGATCAATGCAGAATCCTTTATAGGAACTACCTTCTTTCATTACAAAAGGTTTAAACTCTTTTGTTGCAACAACAAGTTTGTCATCTGCCACAGCACTGATGAAGGAAGTTTGCATAGAGAAAATGTCAATGAAGCCTTACTTACATTAAAAGAGAATGGTGAATATGACAAAATTTACAGAAAATGGTTTGGAGAAGTAAGGTAGCAATTGGTAACCTATAATTAGAATAAACCTCCGTCTTTACTGTCGGAGGTTCATATCCCACTTTGAAAAAGGACAGACAAGTCCCATAATCGTAATAATTTTTTCTAAAAATCCAAATTTAATACTCAAAAGCAAATTTATCGCTTTTTATTAAATTTAAAATAAATAAAATCGTTTTAACACATAGTAATTATTGACAATAATAAAGGTGCATATGATAGTGAAATAGGCCACCCCATTATTTCTTGACAAAATTTTAAGCAACCTATTTATAAGTGTATTAGTAAAATAAAAAAACTATTCTTAATCTGGAGGAATATTATGACAATAGGCAAAAATGAATCATTCTTTAATGGACTTGAAATAAAAATCTATTCTGAGATAGATGGGATCAGCGATAAGTATGCTTATAAAATTATGGTTGATTATGATGATGAAGAGAATGGTCTCACAATTGCTGGTAAATTTAAAGATCTTATGAATGATCCCCAAATTTCAGATATGCAGGCTCTGGTTATTGGTTCATGGGAGGAAGCATTTGATATGAGTCCGGACGATCTATTTACATCAATAATTGAAAATTCAGATAAACTTCAAAATCTTAAAGCTCTTTTTATTGGTGAAATGACATTTGAAGAGTGCGAAATGTCATGGATAAATCAGGGAAACTACACCGAAATTCTGAACTCTTTTAAGGGTCTTGAAGTGCTGAGAGTCCGTGGGGCTAATGGTCTTAAATTAGGATCTGTTAACCACAGGAGCCTTAAAACATTGATTATTGAATCCGGTGGTCTTGATAGCGAAGTTATAATGGATCTCATAAAAAGTAACCTCCCTTCACTTAAACACCTTGAGCTATGGTTGGGAGTTGAAGACTATGGTTTTAATGGAGATCTGAAAACATTAAAGCCTCTTTTTGATAATCCGTTCCCAAATATAACCTATCTTGGAATCAAAAATAGTGAAATAGTGGATAATGTTGCATCTTATCTTGCTAATCATGCAATTCTTGAGAAAATTGATACTCTGGATCTATCACTTGGAACAATGACAGATGTTGGTGGAGAAGCACTTCTTTCTGGATCTAAAGTAAACTCACTTAAAAAATTAGACCTTCACCATCACTTTATGTCTGCTGGAATGATGAAAAAGCTGACCGGTTTAAGTATTGATGTGGATATTACCAATAAAAATGAAGACGAAGATGACTGGCGTTATGTCTATGTCTCGGAGTAGATTTAATTAAATGAAGTTTCTAATAATTGGTAATCCTGAAAGCAGACGTAGTATTTTGTTTGAATCAGCACTCAGAAAATCGGGTGTTCAATCTGTGGATATAGTTCCCCACATGGATCTGCTTTCGGGAAAAACCAATCTTTCAAAATATCTGAAACCCGGAGTTATGATTCGGATCGAAACATCGGGAGAAAATGAAAGAGTTGAACGGGAGCTGATTCGTCTTGGTGCAAGTTCGGAAGATGATATACTCTGTGAAACTCTTACATCAGAAAAGTATGAAAAGGGCCTGATCCTACATCCACGCCTTTGGTACAAAGGTTTTTCCGAATATCTTCAGAGAATCTATAGCTGTGTTAAAAGTTTTAACTCTACTGTTTGTAAAACTGAAGAGGTCAGTTTTATGAATGCACCGGAAGAGATTCTGAAAATGTTCGATAAATCACTTTGTCATAAAATGTTTAGGGAAAATAACATCCGAACGGCACAATCACTTGGTAATGTAGCCAGTTACGATGAGCTTCAGAGTAAAATGCTTGAAAAGAAAATATTCAGAGTTTTCATAAAACTCAGGTATTGCGCTGGTGCTTCCGGCATTGTTGCCTATCAATGGGCATCTGAGCGAAGTCTTGAATCAGCCACAACAACTGTTGAACTTACCCGTAAAAATGGTGAAGTCAAACTCTACAACTCTCTCAAAATAAGAAAATATACAAAACAGCAGGATATTAAAGATATTATCAACTGTTTATGCATTGAGCATGTCCATGTTGAGAAGTGGATTCCCAAAAGTGGAGGAAGTGATAACTGCTTTGACGCCAGATTTGTTGTGATCAATAAAAAAGCATGTCACAGAATTGCACGATTCAGCAGCGGACCCATAACTAATCTTCACCTTGGAAATCAGCGTAAAGTTGTAGATTCATCATGGATTTCACAATCTATTATAAATGAGATGGAAGACACTGCTGAAAAGGCTGCGAGCCTTTTTCCAGACTCCTTTTACTCTGGTGTTGACCTCATATTACCAAGAAACAGTACAAAACCTGTAGTAATTGAAATAAATGCTTTCGGTGATCTGCTCAATAATGTGGAGTATAAAAAAAGATCAACCCATCAGTATCAGACTGACGAGATATTAAAACTTAGAAACAATATTGTGATACCTGCCTATGAAACATGCTAATCAAATAAAAGCTCTTCTTTTTGATATAGATAATACTTTAGTTAATCGTGACTACGCTTTTACGATGTATATTAAAGACTTTGTAAAAAGAAATCAAAACAGTTTCGGAAGTAAATGTTATGACTCTGTGATTGAAGAGATCCTTCAGATAGACGATCGTGGAAGATTTGACAGGTCACTGTTTATTGAGAAAATTCTTGGTATGTTCCCCGGTTTAAATATGTCCAAAGAGGAGTTTTGGGCCGATCATAAAACACTTCCCGATTTTGTAAGGAATGAATATGAGGTCCAGGAGATGATAAAGCGGCTTAAAGAGGATTACAATTTAGCCATTGTTTCAAACGGATCAGGAGATATGCAGAGAATGAAAATGAGATATGCCGGGCTTGAATCTCTTTTTACAGAATACTTCATTTCAGGGGAGATCGGCATCGAAAAACCGGATAGTAAAATATTTACAATTGCACTGGACTCTTTAAAATGTCTCCCTGAAGATGCAGTGATGATTGGTGACGACATGGATCGGGATATCCTTGGAGCAAAAAAGACAGGTATAAAAACTATTATGATCTCAAGTGCTGAAAACAGAAGAAAAAACGCAGATAAAAATATAGCAGATATAGTGATAGACAATATTCTCGAACTGGAAAAGGTATTACCATGTTTAATATGAATGAGATTGTGGGAAAAAACGATATTCTGTTTATCACATTCGATACCCTGAGATATGATGTGGCAATTAATGAGATGGAATCAGGCAGAACTCCAAACCTTAAGAAACTACTTCCTGATTCCTGGGAAAAGAGGCATTCACCGGGTAATTTCACATATGCTTCCCATCATGCATTCTTTGCAGGTTTTCTTCCAACTCCTGTAAATCCGGGAATTCATGACCGTCTGTTTGCTGTTTCATTTCCTGGAAGTGAATCAATAAGCCCGAATACCTGTGTTTTTAAAACTTCCTCTATTGTTTCAGGTCTTGCAGGCGAGGGCTATCACACAGCCTGTGTTGGTGGTGTTGGCTTTTTTAACAAAATGAGTCCTTTGGGATCTGTGTTTCCAGATATGTTCCATGAAAGTCACTGGCACAGATCATATGGTGTAACCGATCCCGATTCAACAGAAAATCAGGTAAAATGTGCGCTTGATATAATTGAAAAACGGAACCATAGCAATCCCGAACAGAAGTTATTTCTCTTTATAAACATATCTGCACTTCACCAACCCAACTGCTTTTATCTGGATAATGCAAAAAAAGATACTCTCGAAAGTCACGGTGCAGCTCTTGGATATGTGGACAGTAAACTTCCGGAACTGGTAAGCGCATTTGAAAATCGAGGTGATACTTTCATGATTTTAAGTTCTGATCATGGAACCACATATGGAGAAGATGGTTATACAGGACACAGGTTAAGCCATGAAAATGTCTGGGATGTTCCATTTGCATCGTTCCTTCACAAAGGAAATAGCCATGATTAACTTTGAAGAAAAGACTCCTTATCAGGGTTACTTATATTCCTACCCCCATAAAACGGCATACAGAGAGTTTGAAACCCCTATATCTCTTAAAAAAGCATGGGGTGATGAAAACAGATCTGCTCTTTTTTTCTACCTCCACATACCTTTTTGTGAAAGTAAATGTGGTTTCTGCAATCTTTTCTCTGTTTGCAGACCGGATCAGGATATTGTGGATAGATATCTTGGGGCCGTTGAAAAGCAGATAGAAGCTGTCAAAGAGTACCTTGGTGAATTCAGATGTGCGCGCTATGCGATCGGAGGTGGAACGCCAAGCTATCTTAATGAAAAGCAGCTTGAAAAAACTCTCGATATGTTTGGAGACCTCACTGGCTTTAACTCTCAAATTCCAGGATCATTCGAAACATCACCTGGAACTCTTACAAAGGAGAAACTTAAGCTTCTAAAAGAGCGAGGAGTTCAAAGAATAAGCATCGGTGTTCAGAGTTTTAATAAGTCTGAGTCTTCATCAATTTCACGCTCACAAAATATTGAAACAGTACATGCATCACTTGAAGCAATTTCAAACTTTAATTTTAAAACACTCAATATTGACCTGATATATGGAATTTCCGGTCAAACATCAGAGTCTTTTTGTGACTCAATAAAAACAGCACTTAAATATCAACCGGAAGAACTCTATCTGTATCCGCTATATATTAGAGCTTTAACTAAAATAGAAGGAAAGAAAAGATCCGATGAAGCCCTTCTTATATATGAATCTGGAAGAGATTTTCTTTTTGAAAATGGTTACAATCAAAATTCCATGCGGATGTTTGTAAAAAACGATTCCAAAAACGAGACAAGCCCAAACTACTGCTGCCAGGAGGATGGCATGATTGGCCTTGGAACAGGAGCTCGTTCCTACACAATGAACATGCACTACTCCACACCATATGCAATAGGTAAAAAAGCATCCCTTGATATTATTGAAAGTTTTATAAACAGATCATCAAGTGATCATTCAAATACCGAATTTGGCTTTAAGCTTGATGAAGCAGAACAGAAAAGAAGATATTTAATAAAGTCAATTCTCCAGACAAGTGGTCTTAATAAATTACAATATAAGAGTTTTTTCAATTCTGATTTTATGGATGATTTTCCCGAACTTTCAAATCTTACTGAAAAAGGATTTGCAGAAATTTCAAATGGTACATTGAAGCTCACACAAACCGGAATTGCATATTCAGATGCAATAGGCCCTGCTCTTATTTCAGGTAGTGTTCGTGCTAAAATGAAAGAGTATGAAAATATATGAGATACAAAGTCTTATACAGAGGCACTCTTTCAAGCTGCAATTACTCCTGTGAATATTGCCCGTTTGCACAAACAAAAGCATCTGAAAAAGCTATGCAGGAAGACAAAGCTGCACTGGAAAGATTTACTAAATGGCTGGATTCCCAGAACAATCAATTTGAAATATTCTTCACTCCAAGAGGAGAAGCTCTGATGTATCCATATTACAGAAAAGTCATTTCAGAACTTTCATGGAAAAATAACATTGATAAGGTAGTAATACAGACCAATTTTTCCTGTGATACAAAATGGATTGAAAGCTGTAATGTTAATAAAACAGCTTTCTGGTTAACCTATCACCCGGAGGAAGTAAAAGCTGAATCTTTTGCAAACAAATGCATTAAATTAAACAGGGTTGGTATTAAGTATAGCGTGGGAGTTGTGGGTATAAAAGAGCATTTCGATTCAATCAGAAAAATGAGAGTTCTCCTGCCAGATGATACATACCTGTGGATCAATGCATTCAAAAGGTCAGATGATTACTACAACGGAAAAGAGATTGAATTTCTTGTTTCAATTGACCCACTTTTCAGGCACAACCTTGAATATTATGATAGTTTTGGAAAGTCCTGCAAAACTGGATATGATGTTTTTGCTGTTGAAGGAAACGGAGATATCAAACGTTGTCATTTCTCTGAAGAGCTCCTTGGCAATATCTCCTCACATACTCTCGATCAGACATCAAAGAAAAGGCCTTGTACAACCCAGACATGCCACTGTCATATTGGTTATGTCTATCTTGAACATTTGGAATTGAATAAAGTTTATGGGAATGGGATTCTTGAGAGAATCCCCAAAGCTGAAGAAAAAATAGTTTTGCAAAGGGCAAATAAAGAGGTTATTAAAGATAAACTCAAAATTAAAGATGCTCATGACTTTGAAAAGGACAAATTATGAAAAAAATCATCTTAATCTTTATTCTTGTATTGTTAGTATTGGTTGTTTCAAGAAAACTATTTAATGATTATTCTTTAAATAAGGAGATCGAGATGCGTGAAGAATACGCATCAATTCATGAGAAAAAAATTGCGGCAGTAAAAGCCAAATTTGAAAAAGAACTTACAGAAAAAGTACGTCAAGAAGGATACGAAGGCTATATTGAAGGAATAGCTAATTTTATTGATAGTAGAATGAATATAAAAAATGCAGAAAAATATTTAATATGGAATTCAGATGATGATATTTATGAGTGGATTTGTACAGGTATTGATGAATATTATGTAGTATACAAATACACTGGTGAACATAAAATATTTGCTTTGGAAGCACAAGAATCACGTATTTACAAACCTAAAAGTGTTTTATATGATCGATTTTTTGAATTTACAGGTACTGAAGAACTTGTTTTTGGTGATGGAAAATCTGTAGAGGTTGTTGTTCTTAAAAGTGTAAAATAATATAAGGGAATCTCTAATAATTAGATTTTTTGATGAAATACAAGGCTGAGAAAAAAACAATGAGTTGATTTTACTACAGTTGTTTTTTTTGAAAAAGCAGTATTTCGCAAAAAGATCAGTTATTAGAGGTTCCCATAAGTTGTATAGCTTTCTTATCCTGATTTAATAAGCAAGATAAGTTTTACCAGTTTATAGTTCGTAGGTTGAATAGAGCCAAAGGCGAAATCCAACACTTCCGATTAATTTATGTATTTAAAAATCAGAACGCACCTACATGGCTGTAAAAGTTATTTCAAGTCGTTGGTATATGAATTATCTTAAATGCGGAAGTTATGTTTGGGAATAAATGATATTTAGTGGGAGTATGAATTACTCCCAACTGTTGATCTCTATTGTTTAATTATATAAAACACTAAATGTAGCAGTACCCACATAATCACCACTTGGCTGGTTAGCATTCACATGCGCAACTCCGCCAACCCCAACGTTTGTTTGAGGTAAAATCCCTGTTCCTCCTCCAGTAACAGTAAATGTATCTACAACAATGGAATTTCCGCCTGTATCTATCATTTGGATATTAGCTTCCACAACATCCCATGTGACAGTTATTGCTTCACCAACAATATCAAATCGTGCTGCCCCAGGACTATCTACAGATACTACTATAGATTGATCT
The DNA here is from genome assembly GCA_024226555.1 of Desulfobacterales bacterium. Classification (GTDB taxonomy): domain Bacteria; phylum Desulfobacterota; class Desulfobacteria; order Desulfobacterales; family JAAELO01; genus JAAELO01. The sequence goes on from JAAELO010000214.1 coordinate 96,185, forward strand.
ACGTTTGATGATATTACATCACCAAATTCCAGTGCTTTTGTTTCTGTAATAACAATAGCTTGTCTGATTGTTATTGTCGCATTAAAGGTTTCGTCTGCACCATATAATATCCCTGATGTCAAAAGTAATGTTGCAATAAATAGTAAAAGAATTTTTTTCATGTTTTCCTCCCTTAAGATTTATAATTTTAATTTTTTTTTGGAAAATTAAAGATAGAAAAAGGGACTTGACCCCATGCCAAGCCCCCTCTCATTTTAAAAATATGAAGTTTTTAAACTAAATGATTATTAGCATTTCAGGGGTTCTACACACACTTGTTAATTATATTTTATTGGTAAAATAATGATTACTACTCATTTGAAGAGATTGTTTCAATTAACCTCTTTTAGGAACCTCAAATATTATGATAGCTTTGGCAAATCCTACAAAACAGGATATGATGTTTTTGCTATTGAAGGAAATAGCGTTGTCATTTTTCTGAAGAGATCCTTGGAAATATCTCCTCACATATTAGATCAGGGTATGTTCAAGCCAGACTTGCCATATAGTCTACCTTGAACATTTGGAATTGAATAAAGAACATCTAATAATTAATATTTTGATGAAATACAAGGCGTTTCTGAAAATAACGAGCCGATTTTTATTACAGTTTTTTTTAGAAATAACACAGTATTTTGCAAAAGAGGAGTTATTAGAGATTACCTAAAGTATATGGAAGTGGGGTTCTTGAATGAATTCCAAAAGAGTACAACAATGCAGATGAAAATCTCACATGATTATTTACATATTTTTTGCAGGAAGCCCTACAGGTAACCTGAATTTGATTATAGGCAATCTCTATAGAAGGTTTTGAGTTTTAAGTCTTTAGATACTGTGTTCGAGGTTGTTTCACAAATGCTTTTTTGTTCATTTTCTGTTTCAGACAAACATAATAATCATTTGTCAAACAGCCTCGTTCAAAGGTTTTTTAATTTCTACCCATACTATTCATAATAGCCTGGCAGTTTCCAGTTGAAATACAACCTTTTCGTACAATATAAGTGGCCCTTTTCCCGCATCCTGTTACACCATAAGTTCTAATACCAATTTCCTGTACTTTTAAAGATCGTTTTGAACAATTAAAATCAAAAGCAGCACGGTTAATAACAGAATTTTTCATAACCGAAGAACAACCTGATAACGCAATAAACAATCCAAATATCAACAACTTTTTCACTTAACATCTCCTTTTTAGAGTTTACCTTTATTAAATATAATTATTAGCAAATTCGTCCTATCGAATTTGATGGTTACTTTTTAATTTAAATCCCTAAACAATCAACCCTAAATAACTATCAAATTCTCCTGATATTTCATTAAAATATTTACCATAAGTAACTTCAGGGAATCTCTAATAATTAGAATTTTTGATGAAAAACAAGGCATAACAAAAACAACGGGATGATTTTACTACAGTTTTATTTTTGTTATATCTGTGTTTCGCAAAAAAATTAGTTATTAGAGGCAGTTTCTATGTATTTGGAATTAATTTTCTCAGAAATTTTAAATGATCCAGCATCATCTGTTGCTTTAGTATAATGAGTTGGATAATAAACTTTGTTTAATTCAAAACCAAATTCATGAATCTGGACAGTTGTCCCTCTAACATATGGCCCTTTCTGAACAACTCCTGAAATTGTTTTTATGTTATTGTTACTATGTTGTTATTTCCAGAATTTCCATTGCCGGGATTATCTTCGATATCTTCTGCACCACAGGCTGATAGTATAAATAGAATAAAAACAAAGATTACTAATTTTTTGATCGAACGAACTAATGTCACAATATTCTCCATATTTTGAACTTTATAGCCTATAGAAGTTCACCATCAATAACTCAAATAACCACAGCTATACTTTTAATAATTTGAATTTGGATAATTTCTATTAAATTGATTCAACCAAAGGAAATAATTAGGAGTACTTTCAATAAGGATATCTTTTCAAGATTCTTAATGTTACTACTTTCTAAATAAGATATGGGAACTTCTAATAATAAATTATAAGGGGTTCCCATATGTATTTAACAAATACAAACAGGTTATTGTTCTTTAAAAGAGCCAACAATTAAGCTAAATTTGCCTGATAGCGAATTTAACTTAAATGATTTTTTTATTTTTTTGTATAGGAGTTATTATAAAGAATTGGTGGGTTGTCAATAATAGATTATCCTGTCCTCGCTAATATTTTATAGGTATTAATACCTATAGAAGTTTGTATAGTATTGAATATTTTAATAAATCGGGAAAAAATAATTATAGGGAACCTCTAATAATTAGAATTTTTGATGAAAAACAAGGCATAACAAAAAACAACGGGTTGATTTTACCTTAAAATTCATTTTTAAGGAAACCGTTTGACACCATTTTATATTTTTATTTCTCCAATAGACCTTACATTCCTTTAGGAAAAAAAAACAACTCTGGTTGAATGAACTAGTCCGATGTCCATATCTTTTGAAATTTTCCTTTTTTCCAATAAATCACAACGCTCGATATTTCAAAGAAATGCACATGAGCACCAGGATAAGATAGATTTGCTGTTAATTCTTCCTCTGGAACATTGTCAAATGGAAAACCATGAACAATTCCAGGTTTCTCTTTAAAGATTCCTATTGGCAAATATTTTTTGGTTTTCATATTATTTTTTATCAGAACTTTGTGTTTATATTGATTTAAATCTGAATAAATTGCTACAATATCCAATGTCATATCCCGGTTCTCAAGAAGCCCAATCCAATCATCTTGTCCATCACCATTAAAATCATCGAAAACAAAAAAGGGGTTTGCAGACATACCCTTACTCTTAAAGTAGCTTTTAAGCTCAGGGTCAAGTTCGTAGTTTACTAAATTATAATGAGATAGGTTCGAATTAATATATTTCTGAATAATTGATGGAACTTCAGGAGCAGCAAAAGATATCTTAGAAAACATTTGAACCAAAAAAAAGGCAATCACAAAAAGTCTCATATTAAACAGTATAATCTTTTTCATAAAACCCCTTTTGTAGAAGAACAGCTCCTACTAATGCACAAAATTTTGAATTAAGTTAAGATTAATAATTATAGGGAACCTTCTATTTATTTATGAATAGTCAATTTTACTACTTGTGTGATATAAATTAATGAATCATATTAGGTCTCCTTAAAATAAACCACTCGAACATTTTTAATGCAATATTTGATCAAATAAAATAATTATGATTCGATTACCTTGAGAATTTCCACTTGTTTTCTCTTTGGTATAGAAGGTTTCTGATCAGGATAACCTAAAATAAGTGGCGCCACAATTGTATTATCTTCAGGTATACCTAATGTTGTCATCATTTCAGGAGACTCAATATATAACCCAAAATTTACCCAGCATGTTCCAAGACCTTTTGAGGTTGCAGACATCATAAAATATGATGCTGCAAGAGCACAATCCACCATAAGATTCTTTTTACTACTGTCACCCAATATTAAGACAAGAGATGGGGCATTATAAAAAACATTATAACTTTCCTTTTTTAATACACCCTCATATTTTTTTGCATAATCGTCTGGATTATCAGAGATACGCTTTAATATATTCTTTTTACTCTCATCGGAAATACTTTTGATCATATCCATGTCATTTACAATTATAAATTTCCATGGTTGCTCATTACTTGCATTAGGAGCAAGTATGGAATCATTAATGATCTCTTCTATTATATTTAGAGGAACTTTTTTATCTGTATATCTTCTTATCGATCTTCTGTTTATTAGCAAGTCTGAAAATTCCATGAAATCTCCTATCCTAAAATATTGAATTAATGAGCGACTTAAATCGTCACTACAAAAATAAATTTACATATGTTTTAATATTTGCGGCAAATACCTACTTTTGTAGTTTTTTTGGTCTTTTAACCATAGTAGGAAAAATTGCATAAAATTAAATTTCAGCCTTTAAATAGCATGGATTCCCAACTCAAACTTGGTTTGAAAAGACTAATCATATTTTTTAATATATTTATCAAACTTGTGAATATAAATTCTGAATAATAGATAAATTCTAAAAACGGATAATTCAAATTCCCTTAAATCATTATTTTTAGCTGATTAATAGAGATGTTTATATTTTGCAAGCTGTCTGTAAAAAGAATTACCTCCGCATCCGCTCCCGAACAGAGTTCAGAATAAGTAACTCTTAGATTCTTAAAATCAAGTGTTTCAAGAGCTCTTTTACAAAGGTCTATTTTTTCTTCAAGAATTGAGTGGCCAGATCTTTTAAAGTAGTCAGACATAGCCTGATTATATTCTTTTTTTATAGCAGATTCTATACATCTGTGTCTTAGATTTAGCTCAATTTCCATAATCTGATTTTGCTCTTATTCAATGAAAAGTCCTGGATTGTCTGTAAATATCCCATCAACACCATTTTTTATCAGCATATTAAAATCTTCTACTTCATTTACAGTCCAAACAAAGACTTTAATCTTTTTTTTATGCATCAGTTTTACGAAGTTAGTCTTAGCGATTTTTTTACTTATATGTACTGAAAATATTCCTGTTGTAATAAGTTCATCAAGATCATCCGGTACTTTATCAAAGATATAGGCTGTTTCTATATTTGGATCAATTGCTTTAATACGTTTTATAATTTCCCCACTAAAACTTGAGATAATTACTCTGTTTTTTAGATTAAAGGAATTGATAAGTTCAAGGACCTGATGTTCAATAGAATCTTTTGGAAAGTTTTTTTCGAAACACTCTTTTTTTATCTCAACATTTATTAGCGTTTTACTGCCTAATAAACCGAACACTTCAGAAAGTTCAGGAATTCTTATATTTTTAAAAGAGCTATCAAACCACGATCCGGCATCAAGATTTTTTAACTGTGATAATGTAGCTTCTGAAACAAGTCCTTTACCATTGGTTGTTCTTTCAAGAGTTTCATCATGAAATACTACCATATACCTGTCTGTAGAGAGCATGACATCCAGTTCAATTGCAGGACAGCCAGCTTTAACAGCTTCATCAAAAGAGATTAAAGTGTTTTCAGGAAATTTTGCCTTATAACCCCTGTGTCCAAACACAAAGGGCTTTTTCAGATTCAGAATGTCTTTAACTTCTTGCATATTAATTGCTTTTTACAACCCATTTTTCAGGAGGTTCAAACAATTTCAGATCAAAAGGGCCTTTAGTTACTTTTTTAAGATCTATTGTTAATTTTTGAAGAATTCTTTCAACTCTTTTCTCTGAAGATGTATTTGGTTTTGTTATGTACATCCCTTTTACTACAAGAGTTGTTTTTACAGGAAATCCCTCAGTTTTTTTGGCTTCAGCAGCTTTTAGAGGTCTTTCTAAGAACTGTGATAATCTTTCTAAATTACCAAACTTGTATGAATCAACACCAAGCCTTTTACCAAAGTGTCTAATGAAATTATTATATTCATCATATCCTTCAATTTTAGAAGTAAGATATAGATTCATAACAACTTCTGTCCTGCTTATTGCGTTTTTCTTCTTATCAAAAGTCTCCATCCCAAGGGTGATCTGCACATGATTAACAGGATAATTTCCAACAGTTCCTGAAGTTGAAATTTCTTTGACTGACATAACTGGTTTTTTTACTACATATCTTTCATTAATAATTTCTACAGCTTCAGGAATTCTACTTTTTTTAATTTTGGAGTCAAGATCAGGATCTGTTAATTTAGAAAATGTGGTTTCGAGAATTTTTTCTTTTCCATAGTCGACCTGACGAATCAGATCTTTATCCAACAGGTAAACAGTTGTGTATCTGAGTTCCTGTTCTTTTCCAAACCATTTCTTCATAAAACTACTTGTTAGTCTTGATCTTTTATCACTATATTTTCTGTTTTTAGTATAACCGACCAGAAGTTTCGCTTTTTTTTCACCAACTATATACTCAAACTTGTCATAATCAAAAAAGTAAAGCACGTCACTATTTGCAACAGTTGATGAAAAAAATATAAAAACAAACAAAACACAATACTTCAAATTAAACTTCATATAGTAAGCACCTTCTGATGAAGGTAAGATCCTATAAACATAGTTGCAAGAGGAATCAGAAGGCCAACAGTAGCTCCAACAGGAATGCTTTGACCAGGGTCAATTCCAAATGGTTTGGTAAAATGTATAATAAAACAGATACCGACACCTACAAACAGGTAGAAATTGTACCAAAATCTCTTTTTTTGTTCAAAGTTAGCTAATTTTTTATCAACGTCTTGTTTTTTCATAAATACCTCTCCTCCAAAACCTTTAAATCAGTTTGTAAAAATATTTACTACAGGACCTCCAATAATAAGAGGTTGCCTAAACACCAAAAACAGCTACTAAATTTTCAATCTCATCTACACTCTTCTTTCTGAAAAACCTTTTTATAAATCTACTTACTTCAGAAAGTTTATGGGCATCATTAATTCCAAATTTCATTTCATCTAAAACAAGCTGTGTTATAAACCCAATCTCTTTTTTTCCCTCTTTTTTAATTATCTCTTTTAAAGAGTTTATCATTCTTGTCAGAACAGAAATTTTATCACTTGAAAGTTTATCCATTATTTCTGTTTCTGAAATTTCACTTGCATCAAGTTCATTTTGCAGGATGAAATTCTCAATCTCTTTATAATAAACGTTCACAACAGTATTTTTTAACTCATGCTTTAAGCCTGAGATGCTACCTGAATTTTTTTCAATTAAAAACTTACAAATACTAATAATTTTATCGTCTGGCATATTAGCTCCATAGTATCTTGGGAATCTCTAAAAACTGCCTTTTGTCGGAATTACTGCGTTACAAGAAAAATATAACTGTTGTAAAATCATCTCGTTACATTTTTCTCAAGCCTTGTAATTCAACCAAAATTCTAATTATTAGAGGTTCCCTCTTCTTATTGATTTTGATATTTAATATACAATAGATCGTTATATTTAGAATATCAACTTAAAGATTCATTAACAAAATAAAAGATCCGTCTCTCCTAAAAGCAGGCCAGTTTGTATTTTAATATACTCTTTTAGTGTATAGTTTTTATAAAGAGACCATCTTCTAAAACACCACATATGTCCAAATACTGCAATATTGTGACCAATGACCTCTATTCTTTTTTTATCACCTTTTGAAAGCCTCTTTTTTTTTACTGTTTGTGTCAAAGCTTTAACAAAAACATCTTTTATTCTGGTTTCAGTATCAATTATCTTTGATCTGAATTTTGCTGGCAAAGATTTAGATTCCTGGTACATCAGAAGAACATGGGTATTCATTTTATCACAGATCATAATGTATTCACTTATCATCTCTGCAAGAGATTCCCGCGTTCCTCCTTTAACAGCAAATATCTCATTAACACTTTGCTCTACCTCCCCATGAATTGAATCGCATACCAAAAAAAGAATGTCCTCCTTTGATGAGATATATTCGTAGAGAGAACCTATTGAAAACCCTGATTCCTTGGCAATTTGACGAGTTGTTGTTTTATGAAATCCATTTTTGAAAAATAGTTTTAGTGAAGCATCAACAATTTGATTTCTCCTCTGTTCCACAAGATCCGGGTTTTTAATTTGTGTAACAATATCTTTTGTACTGTTTTTTTTCATAACTTACTCTTATATTATTCTTTCTTTTTAGCTGTTTGTTTATTTAAATATCTATTTTAAAGATGTACCTTTGCGATTTAAAACTTCGTATATATGGATGGATACTTTCTTTAAGATCTTCTTTATCCATTAAAAAAGGATGAATTAAAAATTTAAGCAAAATAATAAAAATCTCTTTCCGATTAAAAAGATTATAACTGTCTGGTTAGCTTGCATTTCGTATCCTTGTCAAGCTTTTTTCAGAGTTACTTTCAAAATCAAAAAAAATTAAAATGAGTAATTTATCAAAATTAAAAACCATATTTTGGTAAAGACATATTTTTTTTATAAAGATCTATATACCTATATACACTACATTTACCACGCCGATGAATCCATTCTATAAATGAACGAAACTATAATTTATGTTGACAATATAGTTTTTAAATATATATGGTTTAACATTACCACAGACTGAGCGCTCGCTCATAATAAAAAATGTTTTTTTTTTTAGTTTTTGAAATTGAACTTGTTAAAAGAGCGCAATTTTCAAGAAGTTTTTAAGCTATATATTTTTACCTGAATTTTTAAAGAACATTTTTTGTATTAGCATAGATTTTAGTTTTACTTAAGAAAGGAGGTTAATGGTTCTTTAGGTTAACTGGCACAAGTATTTGTTCAAAAAAAACATGACTTTAATGTTTTATAAAATGATAAATAAACAGTTAATGCGGGAGGGTAAAAGTATGTTTAAAGGTATGCCAAAGATTTTTTGGATTGGTATGGCGATTATGTATGGATGGTGTTTTCTATTTATGGGTCTGGAAATGACAATTCCAGGTTTCCCACTTAAAAAGTTTCTGGGTGTCCCTGCTTGTTACATCTACAATATGATTTTTGCTTTATGGATTGTTCCAACTATTATTTCTTATATCTTTTTTAAGAGTGAAGAAAACAGAGAAGCTCTTTTAGAAAAAGGAGGAAATTAGTATGGAAACGAATCCAATAGTATTGTTTGGTGCATTAGCCTATTTTGCAGTTATTTTTGGAATTGGTTGGTATACAAGAAAAGCATCAACTGATGCTAATGAATTTTACGTAGCTGGCAGAAAAGTTGGTCCTTTTGTAAATGGTTCTGCACTCGCTGCAACTTACTTCAGCCCTGCAAGTTTCTTAGGACTGCCAGCTTTTATTTTTCTTCTTGGCTATCCCTTCTGGTGGGCATTAGTTGGTATTATTGGTGGAATGCCTATAGCTACACTTCTTACGGCAGCCCCTCTTCGTAAATATGCTCCAACATCTTTTACAGATTACTATGCAGACAGATATGACACTAAATGGATGAGACTCATTTGTGCTTTTCCAACTGTTATTTGTGGATTTACATATGTGATTTTATCTATCATAGGAACTGCACTTTTTATGCTTTGCATACTTGGTGTACCCTTTACTTATTCTGTTATAATCGCATCAGCTGTTGTTTTTGTGTACATTTTCTTTGGAGGAATGGTTGCAACTACTATGTCTACAGCTTTCCAGGGAATTGCTATGACAGTTGCATCAGTTACTGCTGCAATCGTTGTTATCCATCACTTCGGTGGATTAAATGGATTAACAGATGCTGTTATTGCAAATAATGCAAATTTTTTTAACCTTCCATATGTTGCCAAAGCTTCTCACCCACTAATGAATATGTGGACGGGAGTTATAGGGTTTTTCTTTGTTTGGCACTTTGGTTTTTCAGCGATGCCTTACACAGTTGTACGTTTTTTCACCACTCAGGATATTAAAGCAGCAAGAAGAAGTGTTTTCTGGGCAGTTTTAATTGGCGGCTTAATGTACATGGGACTTATTGTTATAGGTACCGGAACAAGGGTTCTTATAGAAAATCTGCACCCACTAATGGCTGATCCGAATATTGGTAGTGCTGTTGCATTACTTAAACATCTTAAAGCTCAAATGGCTGTTGGTGGTGCATCACTTACAGATTACTCCATGATCGCTGCAATGGACAGTTTAAATAATCCGTGGCTTCTATCAATAATCGTAGCTGGTGGTCTTGCTATTGCTATGGCTACTGCTGCTGGTTGGACAATGGTTCTCAATGTAATTCTTGGTCGTGACCTTTTAGGTAAGGTTTTTGGAATGGCATGGCCTGAAGAGAAACCTGTTCAGTGTACAAGAGTTATGACAGTTATTATCATTGGTGTATGCATGTTGTTCTCTTTCGAACCTCCAGGACTTGTTCTTGATCTTTCAGGTGCAGCATTTATTATTATTCTTTGCTCTGTTGGACCACCTCTTATTTTCGGTCTATGGTGGGAAAAAGCAACAACAATGGCAGCAGGACTTACTATCACGATTATGACATTCTGCTCAGCCGGTGCCTGGTTATATGCTAAATTTACATTGGGCAGCGCACACTGGTTTTTCCTATCTGATAAAGCTAATAAGATTTCTACACCTCACCAGTTCTACTGGGTATTTATAGGCCTTGCTTTCTTTATCATTTTAAGTTTGGTTACAAAGCCTTGTAAAGAAGAAGTAATACAAAAGTATGTTATAGATCTAAGACCAGAACGATAAATGTTTTTGTGACCCTGATACTAATTCAGGGTCACATCTTTAGTTTAATATAAATAAAATTAATTTGAGCTTGTAAAAATTTAGTTTTAATGATTAACTAATAATGGAACCTTAAATGGTTAAAATGTTTCAAAAGTTTATTAAGCACTTTGAAAATTCAAAGTGCTATATTTTGGAAATGAGTCCGAACGAGCGCTCAGTCATGCATTTGCTGCTCGTAAATATCAGTTCATTTATAACAGATTTTTAAGACTAACTTGTTATTAGCTTGATTTCATAAAATTATAATAATATTCGTTTTTTTGGAATATTTGGAGGAGGCTATTTTGGATTTTGAATTAACAAAAGAACAGAAAATGATAAGAAAAGAAGTAAGAAAATTTGCTGTAAAAGAGATTGAGCCTGTTGCTCAGGAACTGGATGAAAATGAGGATTTTTCCAACGATCTTACTGTAAAAATGGGCGAAATTGGCCTGTTTGGATGCTTTGTTTCTGAAGAGTATGGCGGTCAGGGTATGGACTACCTATCATATATTATAGCAGTTGAAGAGATTGCTCGTATAGATGGTTCCCAGGCTGCGACGGTTGCTGCTGGAAATTCCCTTGGAATAGGACCGATCAATTACTTTGGAACAGAAGAACAAAAGAAAAAATATCTTCCAAAGCTTTGTACCGGTGAAGGACTCTGGGGTTTTGGTCTGACAGAACCTGATGCTGGTTCCGATGCTGGTGGAAGTAAAACAACCGCTGTTTTAGACGGAAATGAATGGGTAATTAACGGTTCAAAAGTTTTTATAACAAATGCTTCCTGTGATCTTTCAATGGGTGTGACAGTTCAGGCTAAAACAGGTGTTCGTGAAAATGGTAAACCTGAATACTCATGTTTCCTTGTTGAATCCGGAACAAAAGGACTTAAAGCAGTTTCAATGCACAGGAAAATGATGTGGAGAGCATCAAATACTGCCGAACTGTTTTTTGATGACTTAAGGGTTCCAAAAGAGAATATTTTAGGAAATCAGGGAGATGGGTTTCATCAAATGCTAAAAACTCTTGATGGTGGAAGACTTTCAATTGGAGCAATGGGGCTTGGTGGAGCACAAGGAGCTTATGATCTTGCTTTAAAATATGCTCAGAAAAGAGAGCAGTTTGGTAAACCTATTTCAAAGTTTCAGGCCATAGCTTTTAAACTTGCAGATTGCGCAATGGAGATAGAGTGTGGTAGAAATCTATTATATAAAGCCTGCTGGCTAAGATCCAATAACAAACCTTTTGAAAAAGAAGCTGCGATGGGAAAACTCTACTGTTCAGAGCTCATGGGCAGAGTCGCAAATCATGCTGTTCAGATCCACGGTGGTAACGGTCTAATGAAAGAATATAATGTTGAACGATTTTACAGAGATCAAAAACTTTTAGATATAGGCGAGGGAACATCAGAAATTCAACGTATGGTGATTTCCAGATATATTGGTTGTTAGGAAATTGCTAAGGGGAACTTCTAATAATTAGAATTATGACATGAAATACAGCGTTTATAAAAGCTTTAATTTATAAACATTACAACAGTTTTTTTTCGAATTATACTCGGTTGTTTTGGTTTTATTTTTTTAAAACAACTTATGTAGTTCGGTCAAAAGGCAGTTATTAGAAATTCCCAAAAAAACAAAGGGGGGTTTTCAGTGAATTTACCAAAGTTTGAAGTCGGTAAAGTAACAGTGGGGCAACTGGTTGATACCGTGGCAGATCAGTTTGGTGAAAGTGCTGCAGTAAAGTATCATACCATGGGTATTGATTACAGTTACGCTGAGTTTAAGAATGTTTGTAATGATGTGGCTAAAGGATTTATGGCTCTTGGTATAGAAAAAGGAGAGCATGTCGCCATATGGGGTAACAACGTTCCGGAATGGCTTTATGCACAATTTGGAACCGGTAAGATGGGGGCAGTTCTTGTTACTGTAAACACAAACTACCGAAACTTTGAGCTGGAATATCTCATGAAACAATCTGAAGCTACAACGCTTGTTATGATTGGTGGAGTTATTTCTGATGATGAGTATATTAAAGTGGTAAATGAAGTTTGTCCTGAACTAAAAGATTGCAAGCCCGGGAATCTTGAAAGCGAAAAACTCCCAAAATTTAAAAGAGTAGTATATATTGGTGATGAGAACCTTCCAGGTATGTACAACTGGAATGAAGTTATTGAAATGGGTAAAAATATTACAGATGAACAGCTAATGGAAAGACAAAACTCTCTTGACCCTGATGATGTTATTAATATGCAATATACATCTGGAACAACAGGTTTTCCAAAAGGTGTAATGCTTACACACACAAACCTTATTGGAAATGCTGTTAGCCTTGGAGAGTGCATGGAGCTTTCTGAAAAAGATGTCATGTGCATACCGGTTCCTTTTTTCCACTGCTTTGGTTGTGTCTTAGGAACTCTTACTTGTCTTGCTACAGCAGCTACTATGGCTCCTGTGGTCAAATTTACTCCTGTAGATGTTTTAGAAACAGTTCAGGAATCTAAATGTACAGCTCTTCATGGTGTTCCAACCATGTTTATTGCTGAACTTGAAGAGATGGAGAACAAAGCTTACGATACATCGCATCTTAGAACAGGTATAATGGCAGGATCGCCGTGCCCTATAGAAGTTATGAAAAAAGTTGTTGATGATATGGGTGCGAGCGAAATGTGCATCACATACGGACAAACTGAGGCTTCTCCTGGTATCACAATGACCAGAACATCTGATTCACTTGAAAGAAGAGTTTCAACTGTTGGTATGGCTCTACCAAATGTTGAAGTTAAAATAGTAGCTCCTGAATCTGGTGAAGAACTTCCATCCGGCGTTCAGGGTGAACTTTGTTGCAAAGGATATAATGTGATGAAGGGCTATTATAATAACCCTGAAGCTACTGAAGGTGCAATTATTGATGAGTGGCTCCATACCGGCGACCTTGCGATAATGGATGAGTCAGGATACTGCAAAATTACTGGTCGTTTAAAAGATATGATTATAAGGGGTGGAGAAAATATCTATCCAAGAGAAATAGAAGAGTTTCTCTACACTAATGAAAAAGTAAAAGATGTTCAGGTAGTAGGAGTACCAAGTGAAAAATATGGAGAAGAGGTTGTTGCTTATATTCAGGTTAAGCCTGGAGATTCAGCATCGGAAGATGAGATGCGGGAGTTCTGCAAAGATAAAATCGCTTTCCATAAGATACCAGCTTTTTTTATGTTTATAGATGAATATCCGGTAACAGCAAGTGGTAAAATTCAAAAATACAAATTGCGTGATGATGCTACAAAAGCTCTCGGAAGAAAAGACGCAGCAAACATAGAAACGGCATAATTTAATAGGGCGACAACCTGAAAAGGTTGCCGCTCTCTATAAAGATATAAAATGTGTTCATATTGTTGAAACTATAAATCTATTGAGCGTTAGTTTTTATACATACAGGTTAATAAAATTTAGGATTATTGAAAGGTGAAAGAAGATGGGTGAAAAAGTACTCCTCGTTGAAGAGAAAGACAATGTGTCAATCATTACTCTTAATCGTCCAAAGATGATGAATTCATTTAATTTTGAAATGCTCAATGCCTTAAAGGATGAGATAGATAATATTCGCTTCAATGGAAATATACGTGTTGTAATAATAAAAGGGGCCGGAGACAGGGCTTTTTGTGCAGGAGCAGATCTTAAAGAAAGAATTACCCTTTCTGAAGATGAAGTAAAAAAATTCATATTTACAATCCGTAACCTTTTCTCATCAATAGAAAACCTCAACAAACCTGTAATAGCAGCTGTTAATGGCGTAGCTTTAGGTGGTGGTACCGAACTTGCCCTTGCCTGTGATATTCGCATTGCAGCTGAAAATGCAAGCATGGGACTAACAGAAACAAGACTTGCAATAATTCCAGGGGCGGGCGGTACACAAAGAATGCCAAGGCTTGTTGGAAAAGGAAAAGCAAAAGAACTAATCTTCACAGGAAGAAGAGTTAATGCAGATGAAGCACTTGATATTTCACTTGTTAATAAGGTTTGTCCACCTGAAAGACTTCTTGATGAATGCCTTGAGATGGCAAAAATGATTTGCGAAACAGGTCCGATTGCAATTGAACAGGCTAAATATGCAATTAATAATGGGTTTGAAACAGATATAAACACAGGTCTTGCAATAGAAAGTAATGCGTACTGGGTTACAATTCCAACTGAAGATAGATTGGAAGGTCTTGCATCTTTTAGAGAGAAAAGAAAACCGGTTTATAAAGGAAAGTAAATTAGTAAATCCTTTCATATTTTCTCTTCAAAGAGGAGAGATGGATGAATATATATTTTTTAGGAGATAATTAATATGTCAGAGAACAAAGCATTTTGGGAAAGTGAAGAGTTCAAGCTTGATGAGCTTGTCTATGAGGCAACCTGGCCTGGTGGGCAAGGTGCTGTGGACAGACTGGCAGCTAAAGGGAAAAAACCTGTTCGTGATCTTGTTCAAAACCTTATTGATCCAGGAACTGAGTTTTTTGAACTTAGCAGAATAGCTGGTTTTGGTGTGGATTATCCAGGAGTTAAAGATGTTCCCTGCGGCGGTGTTGTTACCGGAATAGGAAAAATTAGTGGTAACTGGACCATGATTTTTGGGAATGACAGTCGTGTTAAAGCGGGAACTTATTTTCCAATCACACTTAAAAAACATATGAGAGCACAGGCCATAGCAAGGCAAAATGGTTTGAACTGTGTTTACATAGCAGATTCCGGTGGCGCATTTCTACCAATGCAGGCAGACGTCTTTCCTGACGACCAGCATTTTGGATCCATGTTTTATAATATGGCCCAAATGTCAGCAATGGGATTAAAGCAGATCACATTAAGTACAGGAGGAAATACTGCAGGTGGCGCATATATAGT
Organism: Desulfobacterales bacterium; assembly: GCA_024226555.1. Classification (GTDB taxonomy): domain Bacteria; phylum Desulfobacterota; class Desulfobacteria; order Desulfobacterales; family JAAELO01; genus JAAELO01. The sequence continues at coordinate 111,283 of JAAELO010000214.1, forward strand.
GTTTATGGCATGCCAGTCAGTTATGATCGACAATATGTCATATTCCTTTTTAGGAGGACCTCCTCTTGTAAAAATGGCAACTGGTGAAGTTATCTCTGCTGAAGACCTTGGCGGAGCAAGAACCCATACTCACGTTTCAGGTGGTGCTGATCATTTCTGCGGAGATCAGGATGATGCGATTGCAAGAGTCAGGGATATTTTAAGTCTTGAGAAACCTCAGGAACTTAAACTTCACAGGTATGAAAGTGTTGAACCAAAAATACCTGTTGATTCTATCTATGAAAATCTTCCTGCTGCAATAAATCAGGGAATAGATGGTAGACTCTTTCTGCAGGCGATATCTGATGACAGCTCTTTTTCTGAGTTTAAACAGCATTATGCTCCTGGAAGGGGTGATAATATTATCACTGGAAAAATTAGGATTAAAGGACTTCCCGTTGGAATTATCTCATCAAATGCTGTGGGAATTATCTTTTACGAAGCTGCAAGAAAGGCTACAGAGTGGATTGTGAGATGTTCTCAGGAGAAAATCCCACTTCTCTTTATTCAAAATGCTCCTGGATTTATGGTTGGTTCTGATTCAGAGCATGCCGGTATTGGTAAATATGGATCGGACTTAGTGCGTGCTGTATCCTGCGCCCAGGTTCCAAAACTTCAGCTTGTTATAGGTCCTGATAATGGTGCCGCAAACTATGGCATGTGTGGAAGGGCGTACAAACCAAATTTTATTTTCTCAACAATGAGGGCAAGAACAGGAGTTATGAGTGGTGCAAGTGCTGCTGGTGTACTTCTTTCCATTGAGGAAGCAAAGAGAAAAGCAAAAGGCAACCCAATGACAGAAGAAGAGATTTCTGATTTCCGTCAAAAGATGATGGAAAAGTATGATGGAGAAGCACATCCATTTTATTGTGGTTCAAGACTATTAACAGACAGGGTTTTAAAGTTTAAGGAAATTAGAGACTGGTTGGCCATGGGTATTGAGGTTAGCATGCTCAAAAATATTGGTGAGCCGTCTTTTGGTAATTTTAGATTCTAGATTATAAATTTATTAAAGCATAGAGGTGTAAATATGACTGAATATGATTACTGGAAAATTTTCCCAAGAATGCCTAAAAAAGTAATGATAGGTGATATAACAGTTAGAGATGGATTCCAGCATGAAGAGAAATTTGTATCAACACAGGCTAAGATATATTACCTTGAGCAGCTTATCTTTGCAGGATGCCGTGATATTGAGGTTACAAACTTAGGTAACCCGTATTTGATGCCACAATTCAGAGATGCAGAAGATCTTCTTAGACACCTTAGAAGTGACAGGTTTAGAAAAAGATGTGATAAAAGGGGAATCAATTATGACGACATCACTTTGACTACTATTACGATACGGGAAGCTTCTGTTGATAGAGCAATAAGACTTAAAGATGAGGGGATTGGGCCAGATAGAGTATTAATGATGGTTTCAACAGAGGAAGAACATCACTTTGCTAATTCAGGAACAACTCTTCCTGACTACTGGAAAGAAGCAGAAAGATGTATACAAAAATGTAATGATGCCGGAATTAAAATGTGCGGTACAGTAAGTACTATCTGGGGAAGTCCTATTGGTGGTGCTACAGATATGAAAGATGCTGTTGAGTTTTCCAAGAGATGGCTTGAAATCGGGGCTCACGATATAGAGCATGCTGATCATGATGGAAGTGCTTCTGCACATGACGTATACAGATATTTTTCAATGGTTCTGGATGCAATACCAAATCCTGATCTTCATCTTGCACACTTCCATGAAACAAAGAGAATGGCATCAGCATCAATGCTTGCGGCTCTTCAGGCTGGAATTCAGAATTTCGAGTGCACATTGGGTGGGTTAGGTGGGCAACCTGCAAACTTTTTAGATGATTGCCCTGTTCCCGGAACTGGAGAATATTACTACGATGATCCAAGATTTGTCGGGCTTGTTTGCCTTGAGGATACACTTGTTCAGTTTGATGAGATGGGTATAGAAACAGGATACGATATTGATAAAATACTTAAGTTAGGTAAGCAGCTTGAAAAAACAATGGGCAAAAGACTTCGTTCAGAAGCTATTTATAACGGAAGAACTCTGAAAGAGGGACATCCCGGATATGCAAGACCAGGTCTTGCCAAGAGGAAAGAATCTCTTGGAGAAAATAAAGGCCAATTGCTTCCTTCAGAGTGGAGTAATGCAGCGGTTTTACCAGAGCGAGCAAAAGGGTAAACTTATAATCGCCTTTTGAAAGAATTACTTCGTGATTTTGAAAAATTATAATTCTCGAAATATTAAAAACATATTCCTGCGATTATAATTTTCAAATCACTTGTACTACTTCCAAAATTCTAATTATAAGACATCCTTTCAAATCGTTAATTTGAAGTATTGAAAAAGGAGTTTTGAAAATTGGAAATATTAGACCAGGGAAAAGGTGAACTTTTTGTAGATCCTGACCCGGATAAATTAAGAGGTTTTTTCAGGGGAAAGAACAGAAAGCTTATTGACAAATGCATGACCCTGAAAGATGCCGTGGATAAATTTGTTAATAATGGAGATTATCTCGGTATTGGTGGATTTGGAGCAAACAGAACACCAATTGCAGCTTGTCATGAGATATTAAGACAAGGTAAGAAAAATCTCGGTTTTGCAGGCCACACAGCAACCCACGACATGCAAATTCTAAGTGCCGGAGAGGCATATGACAGAATAGATGTGGCTTATGTTGTTGGTCTTGAAGCAAGGGGGCTCTCTTCATGTTCCAGAAAATATCTTGAAAGTGGTAAAGTTAAAATCACTGAATGGACAAATTACTCTCTTACTGTAAGGTTACAAGCCGCAGCCATGGGGGTTCCATATCTTCCAGCAAGAAATATTATGGGAACAGATACTTTTAATTACAGCGCTGCAAAAATGGCGGAATGCCCTTTCACAGGTAAAAAACTTGCTCTTCTACCAGCCCTTTCACCTGATGTCTCTTTTATACATGTACATGAAGCAGATATGTATGGTAATGCAAGGTTTAAGGGTATAGCCACATCTGATATTGATCTTGCAAAAGCGTCAAAAAGATTAATCATAACATGTGAAAGACTTATCTCAAACGATGAGATCAGGCGTGACCCATCATCAACTAAAATCCCATATTTTTTGGTTGATGCAGTTTGTGAAGTACCATATGGTGCATACCCTGGAACAATGCCATACGAATATTTCTCCGATGAGGAACATATTAAGGAGTGGATGAGTACAGAAAAAGACCCCGATGCTTTTAAAGAGTTTCTTGATAGAAACATATATAATGTTAAAGATAATGATGGGTACATCATGGAAAATGGTGGTCTAAAAAAGATGCAGAAGTTAAGACGTAAAGAGTTTTTATTTAAGGAGGAAGACTAGTGGCTGATTATAACATGATGGAGATGATGATATCAGTTGCTTCAAGGGAACTTGAAAATGGAGCCACTGTTGGGGTTGGAACAGGAGCCCCCTGTGCAGCAGCTATGCTTGCCCAGAAAATGGCCTCCCCTGAACTAATTATAATGTTTGAAGCAGGAGGTATCAGTCCTGAACTTCCAGAGATGCCAATTTCTGTTGGCGATTCAAGAACTTTCCACAAGGCCTTAATGGCTGGAAGTATGGGCGACATAATGGAGAGTTGCTCCCGTGGATTTGTTGATTACACATTTCTTGGTGGAGCTCAGATTGATATGTATGGAAACCTTAACTCCACAGTTATTGGTGATCATGCAAACCCTAAAGTAAGGCTTCCAGGAAGTGGTGGAGCAAATGATTTTGCTTCTTTTTGCTGGAGAATGATGGTTATGACACCTCAGGATGCAAGAAGATTCGTTGAAAAAGTTGATTTCATGACAACACCCGGTTGGCTTGAGGGTGGAGATTCAAGAGCAGAATCAGGTCTTCCACTTGATGCGGGACCATATAAAATAATAACCAATATGGCTGTTATGGATTTTGAACCTGTTTCTAAAAGAATGAGAATAATTTCTGTTAATCCTGGTTACAGTTTACAGGATATTCAGGACAATTGTGGTTTTGAGCTTTTAAAAGCAGATAAAATAGTCGAAACACAAGCACCCACAGAAGAAGAATTAAGAATATTAAGAGAGGAAGTTGACCCCTATGGTTATGTGATAGGACGTTAGTATATTCAGAACAATCAGCTATAGGAAACCTCTTAAAAAATAGATCTCTCGTCTGTTTTGTGTGGGCTGATTGTTCTGATTTTTCTCTCCAAAAACTATTGATTGGATAAGAGGACTACAAAATGGATAACATCCCCACTCCTGAAGATCTTCCAAATGATAAAAAAGTTGAACTTATTTTTGATATGTTTCACAGAATAATAGCCCATTATGCACTCTGGTTCACAGAGGTAAAACATCAGATGGGTATGGAAAAAGCCCTTGATTCAGTGCAGAATGTATTTAAAAGAAGTTTCGGTATACAGATGAAAAGAATGTCCAAAACACTTGGATTTGAACTTGAAAACGGATATCCAAAAGTGCTTTTTGAGATGAAAAATGATCAGTTAACAGATCTTATGAATAGTGTTGCTGTAAACTGGCTTGCAAACGATGGTGTGTGGTTTCAGGAGATAGAAAACACATCTGGAATGATAGATGCAAAAAGGTGTAACGATTCCTGCTGGGGACAGTTTTCACCATTTGAGGCAAAATCTATCAAAAAATTTTTAGAAATTGGTAAAAACCCTGGTCTTGAAGGTCTTAAAAAGGCATTGGATTATAGACTTTATGGAAGAATCAATAAGCAATCTTTTACAAATGAGACTGAAAACAGTTTTGTATTCGAAATGAATGAGTGCAGGGTTCAGTTTGCAAGAAACAGGAAAGGTCTTGAAGATTATCCCTGTAAATCCGGTGGGATGGTAGAGTATCCATATTTTGCCAAAGCAATTGATGCTAGAATTAAGACAGAATGCATAGGATGTCCTCCAGATGATCACCCTGAAAATTGGTTTTGTGCATGGAGGTTTTACATAGAATAAGAGAAACGTAAAATGACAATGATAATTAACTTCTCACAATCAAGAACGATCAATATTATTAGAATAAATAAAAATGCAATTGTGCAATTGTCTCCTCATACTTTTTAAATGATAGCTTAACAGAAGCCTCTGTTGAAATATCTGTTAAAACTCCAGGCCTTGAAATTAAAGAAGTAAAAGCTTCATTTAAGAGATCCCTAAAGAAAGAGTACCAAACTGATTTTAAAGAGGAATTGAATAAAGGGAATCTCTAATAACTGTTCTTTTGGCAAAATACTTTGTTATTTCCAAAAAAACTGTAATAAAATCGGCTCGTTATTTTTTGAAATGCCTTGTATTTTATCCAAAATTCTAATTATTAGAGGTTCCCTAAAGTTAAAGGAGTCCGGATAGGTTCAGGGTATGCTCAAAATTATCCTTGTAGGAAATGGAGAGAATTTTAAGGAACTTATATTTATGATTGAAGAGTGTTGCCATGGTGTTATTCTTTCATTTAATAAAAAAGTCTTCTAAAAGCCCCAAAAGCTCCTGAGAAAAACAGAGAATTCTACTGGAATATGGTTAAAGACAATCCAAGGTTGTTAAACAGATGTGCAGCTTTTGCTCCTGGAACCTCAATAACCAAAGGAGTTGAGGAGGCAAGTGCATGAGAAATAAAATAGAAAATGTTGTACTTTCAGAAGACATCTTTATGGTTCATGGTATTCTTGATGATGATATTTACAGCATAGAACTGGATCTTGAAATAGACAGTAAAACTCTTGTTATTACAGAAGCAAAAGGTAAATGGCACAGGCATACAACACCAGGCTATCCTCTTTCACTACCTGTTTTATCAAAAGCAAATGGTATCATGTTAGAAAAAGGTTTTAGTGATAAAATACATCTAATAATCGGAAGAGAATCCTGCAGGCATTTTGCAAATTTGATGATAGAGTTTATTTTAGAAATAACACAGTGTTTTGCAAAAGAGGAGTTATTAGAGATTCCCTTTACTCAAACTTTCTTAATTCCAGATATTTATGCGAATCTTTTAACTCTTTCAAACTTTTTTTGACATATGATTTTATATTAGTATCCAAATAGGAATAAATTTCTTTGGGATTAATTTCTTTTAATTTTATAAATATAGCAAGTGACACTGAAAACTCAGCTTCTGATAAATAACCACTTTGTGATGCACTCCATCCATGAGAATCTACATCTGAGAACTGTTTGAATATAAATGCTGAATTTGCCATAAAAATCCCAAACCCCATAAAAACAGCTGCAACATCAGTTGCAAACTCCCAGTTTTCCCAACCACCTGGAGGGGCTTCTTTAAAAGATCCTGTAAGGTAGTGCGCAAATTCATGTGCGAAAGTTGAAATTAGTTGAATTGGATCTGATGCAATAGCAGGGTTGTAAGTAATTAAAACCTTATCCGGTCGTTCTGCAGAAAATGTTCCAAGAGGGTTTTCGTCTCCCCCTTGAATTAAAACAGTTGGTGCCACTTTACGATCCGGGTCCGGTTCCTGGGCTTTCAATTCACAAGGCCAACCCTCCATACCGGCATATTTTTTAACATATTTGAAGGTTAATTCTACAGCATCTTCAGAGGCACTAAATAATTCAGGAAAGAAGTCTTTTGTTGGTAGTACTAATTCTGTATCCTTATAGAAGGATTCCACTCCCAGATTTCTAAGCAACCATCTGTAAGATTCTATTTGAAAGGTAAAATCCTTATCAGAAATTAATTTTCTTCTTTTGAATATATTCCACATTGTGTATCCGTTATTTGCAGTTTTTGAATATTTTATACATTCCTTAGCATATCAAATGTCTTGATAAATACTACAATTTATCATCTAAAAAACCTCCAATCATATGCCTTTTATTACCAAAGCCCGGATATCTTTTTACAAAGAAACCATGCTTTCTTAGTCCTTGTTTTACAACTCCTGCTGCTGTAAACGAGGAAAAGGTTCCTTTTGGATGTGTAATTTCAGACATTTTTTTGAAAAGAGTATCACTCCACATATCAGGGTTTTTGTCCGGGGCAAAGCCATCTAAAAACCAGCAATCAACTCCTGATTCAAGCAAAGGAAGAAAATCGTTCAACTCTCCAATGTAAAGATGTAAAGTTATATTTTTATGCATCTTAATCTTATGCATCCCATTTTTGGAAGGGTATATGGAAGCAAGTTCATCTTTAAACTTAAGATCTTCCCATACCTTTAACACCTTTTTAAGTTCACCCTTTTCTATGGGGTACTTCTCAACAGAGTAGTAATTTATAGTAGTATTTAGTTTTTCTATTTCATACTCGTTAAGAAGTGCAAGAAAATTAAGTCCGGTCCCAAAACCTGTTTCCACAATTGTGAATTCATTTTTCTCTTTTAGAATTGAAGGGATTCCATTCCTGTCTAAAAAAACATGTTTCGTTTCATCCAGGCCATTGTCCATATCAAAATAAACATCATCATAATGCTCAGATATAATATGTTTATCGTTAATACTAAGATCTGCATACTTCATTTATAATTTAATCCTGAATTTGTTAATTAGAAATACTGCAATAAAACCTGCAACAAATGCTACTCCCATATTTTTGGTAGTAAAGCCTATCAAAGCAACAAGAACTGCTGCAAAAAGATCATTTTTATCATTTACATCCCGAATTAAAAGAGTTAACTCAATTCCAGCAAAAACAAGAAGTATCCCTAAAATGGCATTGGGGATGAGTGAAAGAAACTTAATTCCCCAAGCTCCGAAAATGAGAGCTATACAAATAAATACAGCACCTATCATAAGGTTTGAGCCTCCTGTTCTTGCTCCAAATCTGTGGTGTGCAGCAAGTCCACCTGCTCCATGACACATTGGCATGCCACCAAAAAACCCTGTGAAAATATTTACTATCCCCATGGAGAATGAAAAACATCTGTTTGAAACGTTTTTAAGGTTATTACCAAAAAGAGTACAACAGGCATCATTAGTACCAATAATAGCATTACCTATTGTTAATGGAATCTGTGGCAGAACAAGATAAAATAAAGCATCTTTAAAATTATTCAGTGTTGGAATATAAAGATTCATATCAGACGGGCCTGGAGTAAATCCGCTAAAATCATGGTTCCCATAAAAAATACCAATTATAAACCCTGAAGACACTGCAACAATAGCAGCGGGAAACTTTTTATTTGTTAATAGAAGCAGAGTAATTATAAAGAAAACAACTCCTGTCATAGTATTGGCATTAAAACCTGAGAGAGTATAAACAGAAGTAATATCATTGATGAACATACTGTTTTGAAGAATAAGGTCAATACCTTTACCAGCAAGGATAAGCCCTAACCCCAACTGAATTCCACGGATAACAGGTTTTGTGAAAAATTTTGCAATTTTATCGATAATACCGGTAAAAGCTATTAATAATAAAATGACTCCGAAAATAATTCCTCCGGCAGCGATCACTTCCACTGTGATTATTTTAGGAGAAGCTATTGCAAGTGCTGCAACAACTTTTAAAGGCTGGACCGGAATCGGTAGTTTAAAATAAAGCCCTCCATAAATATAGAATATACCAACCATCAGAAATACAGTTGTAACACTTAATCCATTGAAGATTAACATTCCAATAGAAAGAGGTATAAGTGTTCCAAGATCCCCCAAAGATCCTGCAAATTCTAATCTGTCAAATTTAAATGATCCTATTTTCATGGAAAAACCTTTAATTGATTTATTATTAAGGACACCCTCTAATTATTTAAAGGAATTGACCAATTAAATCAATAAAGGATTGAATCTCATAGCTTTAAGAATTGACAATTCACAGTTTAATACACTACTGTTTTTAAAAAGATCATTAAAATAAATTGATAACTATTATATTAAACACTTCCATAAGGAGCTTATGGTGGCAAAAGCAGAGCTATCCGGTAAAAAAGCTGGCACACACTTGGAGCCTTTGGCTGGAGCCGATCGTATTTATGATACAATGAGAAATATTTTTAAAATGGAGATGGTTAATACGCCATTAATGCTTTGAATCTGATGGATGAATCAAATAAAGATAGGATAAACAGAGTTGTTGACTATATTCAGGCAAATCTTGATAAAGAGCTTTCTGTAAAAGAAATATCAGGAGTTGCCTGTTTTTCAGAGTTCCATTTCAATCGTATTTTTAAAAATATCATAGGAGAGTCTGTTTATCAGTTTATCAGGAGAATCAGGCTTGAAAGATCAGCCGGTCTGCTTTTAACAAACCCTGACAAATCTGTAACTGAAATCGCCTTGATGTGTGGTTTTGGAAACTCATCCTCATTTGCAAAAAGCTTTAAAAATCATTTCAAAATGAATGCTTCAAAGTGGAGGGGTAAGTCAAATAGCTTTTTCGATAGAAATTCCACACCGTTACAGATTGATAGAGGTAAAATCTCATTCTTAAAGGGTTCCCCTGTGTGGACATTTGATAAAGAAAGTTCAATCAGACAGGTTTTTATAGAAGATTTTGAACCCCTCAAAATTGCATATGTTCGTAATATTGGTCCATATCAGGGAGATGAATCTTTTTTTTCTAAATTGTATTCAAAGCTCTTTAGCTGGGCTACGCCCCGTGGATATGTAAATGAAAAAACTTTCACACTGAACATATACCACGATAACCCGGAAATAACAGATAATCAAAATTTAAGAGTTATGGTGGCAATCCCGGTTGGAAATGATGTCAAACCAGAAGGTCAAATTGGTATAACTAAAATAAATGGCGGCAGATATGGCGTTTGCAGATTTTTACTTAAAGAGGATGAGTTTAAAGAAGCCTGGAACTGGATGTCAAATGTGTGGCTAATTAACAGTGGGTATGAATGGGATAACCGTGAATCATTTGAGAGATCAATTGGTGAAGAAAATATCGAGGACATTCGTTATTTTAAAGTTGATATCTGCATTCCTGTTAAGGTTAAATAAAGTAGTTCAGTCAAAAGGCAGTTATTAGATATTCCCTAAAAATTAATGAAAAAATCTTAAAGGAACGTCTTCAAGCGTACTAAAAAGAGAAAAACCTCTTTATTCTTTCCCAAAGGTTTTTAGGTTTTGGTCTGTAGAGTTTGAATGCTTCATCATCAGGATACTTCTCAGCAAGCTTTTTCATCTCTTTTTTTGTACCATAGTTTTCCATAATCCATATTGGATGACGATTACGATCTGTATTCTTCTCATAATGACTCATTATCAGATCAATTGCAGCCTCTCTACATGTAGCATCCGGATTAATAAGGCAAGTCTGAATGACATCTGAATCAAAATGAGTAAAGGGCTGATTTTGACTTATAAAATTGGAGTTACGGATTGTGTTCAGAATTAGCTCCATTAGTCTGGCTCTAAAGTATTTTGAAACCCCGGAGTTTTTCCTGGCAAGTTTTTTGAGGGTCTTCCAGTAAATATCCCCACATTCATCAACATCTTCCCAGTAATCAAAGTAAACTATAAGCAACTCATCTTTTTCAGGATTTGCCGAAACAGTATTCCAGAGATATTCTTCATCACAATCTATTTTCTCTTTGAATAATGCCTTTATTATAGACGATTCAGGAGATTTTACCTTTGACCAGTCAACTCTTTTGTTTTTGATTAATACTTTCTGCTCCCCTGGAGTTGCTGGAAATCCCGGGCCTTTTGGTAAAAAATGATACAGTTTAGGTTTTAACTGTGAAGAGCTGTAAGTGAGATGTTTTCTATCCTTAGATATTACCACATCAATATTCTTTTCTACTGCCATTCTTCTGAGTTCATTTTCTGTAGGAAGTCTTCTCATATCAAGATTTACTCTTTCAACTTTAAAAGCAGGACGTCCATCAAGAATGACATAGATTTCATATCCTCTTTCTCTTGATTCAATATAACGTGTGCTAAAACAATAATTGAATGTTTTAGCTTTAAAAGAAACACCTTTAGGTGCTTTTTTGCTTGAAAACAAAATTGAGATATCCTGTTCCTGATCACCACAAAAACAGCTGGCCATGAGTAGTATGAAAGAAAGAATTATAATTGTTTTAAATTTGTTCAATTTTTTTTCCTAATTTGAGGTTCTTTATACATATTTAAAGTAGTTTGACTAAATATGTCAAACAGCAATATGTCGTAGTTAATCTTAACTTGAACTTTATTTACATCTCTAATGAAAATGTGCTATCCATTTTTAAGAGAATATAAAACCGGTTTGTAGAACAGAAACTGCTGAAAGGAGAGTTCCATGTTTGATTTTATTATGACAGAAGAACAGAAAAAACTAAGAGATGAAGCAAGGGAATTTACAAAGTGGGTACCTAAAGAGATGATTATGGATATGGATGCTGAAAAAATTCAATTTCCCCATGAGTATCTCAAAGAAGCGGGAAAAAGAAATCTACTGGGTTTAAGATTACCTAAGAAATACGGTGGCCGTGAGTTAGGATGGGTTGATAATGGGATTGCAGCGGAAGAGATTGGTGTTGCAAGTTATTCTCTTGCTTGCCTATGGGGAGTTGGTGCTGATCTTGTATGTGATGCAATTGTTAATTTTGGATCAGAAGAACTCAAACAGGAAATTGTAGTTCCTTTGCTAAAAGGGGAATTATACGCGGCTGAGGGCTTAACAGAGCCAAGAGGTGGTTCCGATTTTTTTGGAGCAACTACGAAAGCAGTAAAAGATGGTGACCAGTGGGTTATAGATGGTCAGAAAAGATTTATAGTTGGCGCTGAAGGGGCCGACTGGTTTTTGGTTTATGCAGTAACAAATCCCTCTGCTAAGGATCATGAGCGCCTAACTGCATTTATGGTCCCAAGAAGTGCAAAAGGCCTTGAGACAGAATATATCTATGGTTTAATGGGTGTATTATGGAAAACATTCCACATCTTACAAATTTTATTTATTAAGGAAAAAAAATGGAATATTTTGAAAAATATTTTGGGATAATGGGTATTTTAGTTACTTTTGCAAATGGATTTATTCTTAAATTTCGTTCAAAAAAGTATATAGCTGAAAGGCCAGAATTGAAAGAAGGTTATAGAAAATATTTTAATGGGATGGTATTATACGGAAATATTCCATGGGTAATTATGACAATTGGAAATATAAGTGGAATAACAAAATATACTTTTGAATACTTCAATCCAGGAACTATGAACCCAATGGTTTTGACTTTTCACGCTTCAATTATTTTTATATGGATTTTAAGTTTCAGATGGATTTATTTTAAAAATGGTGCTGAATTTATAGAAAAACATCCAGGATTTTTAACAAAATCAAGCTTTAGTGGAAACAAAAATATGACAGCTAAAGAGATAAAAATATATTTTCCATTAATGCTTTTCGGAGGAATAGTAGCAATGATAATAATGTGGGTTATTGAAATTCCAATTCCTAATTGGTAATAAAAAAACATAACCGATAAATGATGAGTGTAATCTTCAACCTGCTATTTTTAAATTTCATCTCAAAAATTATACAACATAAGAATCTATTAAGGAGGTTCTATGAAGTTGTCGAGATTAATTTTTGTTCTTTTTATACTGGTCGTTGAAATCAATGCACGCCCCTTTACTATTTTGTCGACGATATCTCCCCCCTTTAAATATTTAGATAAGAATGGGCAACCCTCAGGAATTCATATTGATATCTGGAAAAAGATCTTTAAAGAACTGAACATAGAATATGATTTTGATATTGGTCATATGGGCAGCAAGCGAGTTAAGCACGAAATAGAGGAGGGAAGGGCAGAGTTGCACTTTAACTTATCTAAAAGACCGGAAAGGCTTGAAAAATACATATTTCCTGAAGAATCATATGTGATACAAACCTGGAATTTCTTCATTAGAGCTGAGTACAAGGAGAAAATCAAATATGAAGCTCTGGAAGATTTAAAAGGATGGATTATCGGAGCTACAAGAAGTTATACGTATACTAAAGAATTCTGGGGTGCAGGCCTGGACCTGGAGATAAGCTCTGTTAACAAACTACAAATAGAAAAACTATTAAATAATCGTATAGATGTTGTTATTCTTAAAACAACGCGCACTTTGTACCAACTTCAGCAAAGAGGCATACTAGATAAAGTATATGTATTACCCAAGCCTCTTATTTCAAAACGCTATTATAATGCATTCTCACGTTCTTCTACTCAAAAGGATAAAGGTCGGGTAATCCGGAATTTTGATCGAATAATTCGCAGAATGAAGAAAAATGGTACTATCAAAGCAATTTATGAGAGATATTTTGAGCAAGCACCTCCCTGGTTGTCTTTAGACGTTAGGGCACCCTAATGATTAAAATAGAAGCAAAGACAATACTGATAAAGCAGATATTAGTAATATTCGCAATCTGCAGTCTCTCTACCATGAGTTCTGCGAAAGAAATCATTCGGATTTCAACTTTTGAAGCTCCTCCTTATGTGTCAGAAAAGTCTAATCACTATGGCTTTGTAGCTCATATTGTATCAGAAGCTTTCAGGCTGAAGGGAATCAAAGTTAAATATGGATTTTTCCCTCCGGCACGGGCTATTGACCTTGCTAAACATTGTGATTGGGATGGTTCTATTCTATGGGTTCAGTCAACAGAACGTGAGAAGGTGTTTTACTATAGTGAAAAATTGGCGGAAGGAGTATTGGTTTTTTTTCATCTGAAAAGTTATTCGTTTGATTGGAATGTGATAGATGACTTAAAAAACATTAGTATAGGAATCGTTCATGGAAATTCCTATGGAAAGGAATTCAATAATGCTGTTAAAGCAGGAAAATTAGTTTTTGAGCGTGTGCCGTATGAAACTATTAATTATAGAAAATTGCTAAAAGGACGAATCAAACTTTTTCTCGTTAACCGGGACCATGGCTATAATCAGCTCCGAAAAAAATTTAAACTGAAGCAGGTTCAGTTAATCACACATCATCCAAAAGCTCTTAAGGCTTCGAAATATCATCTTGTTTTATCTAAAAAGATCAAAAAAAATAAAAAATTACTACATCTATTCAACCAAGGCTTGAAGGAATTAAGAAAAAGTGGAAAGTTTAACCGGTATTTTGAAAAGTTCCAAAAAGGGGATTACTTGAATAAGGGAATCTCTAATAATTAGTATTTTGCAAAAGAGGAGTTATTAGAGGTTCCTAATTATAAAAGAAAAACTGGGGAGTTTTTTTATGAAAGACATACAACTCAGGACATTAAGCATCTTTAGTGCCGCAGGTCGGGTAGAGCGAAGCGAAAACCGAAAAATACAATATAAATTAAAATTTCAATATTATGTAATAATGAAAAAAATCATACCCTTCATCATATTGTTACAATTATTCATTGTTTATCCTTTTTCTATTTCTGCCCAGGATTTACCCCGTTCTATTCATGTTTTAGTTGCCTTATGTGACAATATCAACCAAGGCATAGTCCCGGTTCCTGCCTCATTAGGTAATGGTCAAAACCCTCGTCAAAATCTGTATTGGGGAGCACTTTATGGAGTAAAAACATACTTCAAAAAGGCATCGGAATGGAAATTAATCAAAACTATCAAAAACCCAAATCAACACATTTTAGAGCGTTGTATTTTTAAAAAAACTGGAAGCAATATCTTTCTTGTTGCTGATGCTTACGATGGAGCCAGAATAGTAAATACAATAACTGATTTAATAAAATCAAGTAACGGCTCATTAGGAGCGACAATAAATATAAACAACCACAAAATAGGAATATACGGTAATTCAAACCTGCTTGCATATATCGGTCACAATGGTCTCATGGATTTCAAACTCCCATCCCTTAAACTGCAGAAATCTGGTACAAGCAAAGACATTATTGTATTAGCCTGCAAAAGTAGATCTTATTTTGAGCCTATTATTCAAAAAACCGGAGCAAATCCTTTATTGTTAACTAAGGGCTTTATGGCACCAGAAGCATATACTTTAAAAGCAGCCATTGATGGTTGGGCACTTAACGAAAAAAATGAAGAAATACGTTTAAGAGCTGCCAAAGCATATCAAAAATACCAAAAAATAAGCTTTAAAGGAGCTAACTCCATCTTCTATACGTACAATCAACCTTTATAGCGAGGGTTGGACCAAGGCAACTATCTCTAAAAATTCTTTATCACCTCTAAAAAGGACCCTTTTTGCTCTTAAAATTAGCTTTTGACTATCAAAAAAGTGATTTTAAGAATTAAATCAGGTATGATAAAAATAACTAAAGGGAATCTCTAATAACTGATCTTTTTGCGAAACACAGCGTTATAACAAAAATAAAACTGTAAACTTTATAAAATAAAACCTTTTTTATAAACGAACC
>JAAELO010000215.1 GCA_024226555.1 Desulfobacterales bacterium
GTTGTTAAGCTACTTAGTTAACTAGATGGTTTGCAAGCATGTTAGTTAGGTAGTTAGTTATTTAGTTCGCCTGTTAGTTAGCTTGTTAGTTCATTAGTTAGCATGGCTTGTAACGTTGTTAGTAAGTACGTTATTTAGTACCTAACTAGTTAATGATTTTTATGCATGTTAGTTAGCCTGTTAGTAAGCATGTTAGTTAGTTAGTTAGCATGGCTCGTAAGGTTGTTTATAAGTCACTTAGTTAGTTACCTAACTAGTTAGTTAACTAGATGATTTGTAAGCATTTTAGTTAGGTAGTTAGGTAGTTAGTTAGCCTGTTAGTAAGCTATTTAATTAATTAGTTAGCATGGCTTGTATCGTTGTTAGTAAGTAAGTTAGTTAGTAACCTAACTAGTTAGTTAACTAGATTTTTTGTAAGCATGTTAGTTTGTTATTTAGTTAGCATGTTAGTAGGCTAGTTAGTTAGATAGTAAGCATGCCTGGTAAGGTTGTTAGAAGGAAGTAAGTTTGTTACA
>JAAELO010000216.1 GCA_024226555.1 Desulfobacterales bacterium
ATCTTTGTTCATAAATGTTAACAAATGAATTTGATATTTACTATCTTAACACTATTCAAAAGTTAACTTTTGTTAAGAAACAAAAAGCCAAAAAGTTAACAAATGTTAAGTTTTTTTCGTTTTTCTTAACAGATTTTCAGCCACTCGATTTTTGCAAATGTTAACAAACTCTCAAAAGTTAACATTTGTTAACTTTTATTGCTGTTTGTTTCTTAACTAATGTTAACTTTTGAAATGTTAACACACTGCAAAAATGTTAAGATTCATTGAAATGTTAACATTTTGTCTGTCAACTTTTTTGTGTCAACATTTGAAAAGAGGCAAAATCTTAACATTTATATAAAAAAACGAAACTCAAAAAAACTTTTTCAACAATATCACTTTTCTGCGACCACCATTCATTCATTTGTGCAACCTTCGTTCTTTGCTTCTTAGCCCCTCATTTAGCCCCGCAAACAACTCAGTTCCTTCATTCAGTTCGGAAATGGACAATTCACAAGCCGATATCGGTTGGGAGGACTACGACTTCGAAGGTATGACGAATCGTGCCCATCGACTAGGGGACCAAGATATCATGGAGAAGACACTCACCTCTAACCCCTACACATCCTATATCGCACAATTGACACCTCGTAGACCATTCTTCCGTTGTGACCCTCCTTCACACCTCCCGCATAAGTGTCGTAGGACCTTATCATGGCGCTATGACCTTTATAGTGCACCGTGGAGTTTGCGGAAATAATATGGAAGTCCTTGTCGTCTTTGAAGAGTCTGGTGAGTCCGATGGGTATATCAGACAATGGACAACTGTCGAATGGAAATACATTTGGTTCGGGGTGTTCTGTTGATAAAGAGGCCATTTGTTGACCAAATGATTCGAGGAGGAAAGAAACAAATGATCCGCGCCAAGAGGTGAATGATCTGCAAACCCGTCAAACTTTTTTTCAAAAGTTAACAAA
>JAAELO010000217.1 GCA_024226555.1 Desulfobacterales bacterium
AGTCCCCTTATGTCTTTATGCTTTATTTGTTTAATTTTCTATAAAGATTTTAATAAAAGAGTTGTTTTTTTCAAGGCGCTTTATTAAGTAGAAAGAAAACAACGATTCATCTTTGAAAAAAGTTTCGGCAATCTTCAGAAATCATATGAAAGCCGTTGAAAAGATATAAAGAATTTGAGTACCAGGGCAATGATCTCTTTCCCTTTGCATCTAAAGTTGGTAAAGTACAATGTGAAATGAAACTCCTGCTGATCATTCTAGTGATATATATCGTAGAATAACAAAAAATTCAGTAGAAAGTCTTAAGTTATCTTAGCTATTGGTTATTAAAAGGGCGTCATCGATATCTTTTTTGAGGGAGAGTTATGGTCGGTTGTCAAACATGATGGAGACCCTTGAATTCGGGATCAGAGGATTTGAAGGAAAAGAACATCGGTTCTGGTACGTTATCCATGCAAAGTGAACACTCTACCGTGTAAGATAGTCCCCCTTATATGCTGTGATACTAACTCTATATCAAAATGTCATAATCTAAATAAAAGACATCAAGTTCCAAGCTTTTCCTCGAGTAGAGCAGGCTCATAGGTTTACTTTTGAGAAAATAATTAGTTTATTCTTGGGTTCAGACTTCCAGAGCTGAGAGAATGATTAGTTAGTGCATTAGAAAATCAGAAATTGAATCAGTGTTTTGAATATTTCTTAAAATCTGATCCAACTGAAGTAGTGATATACTTCTCTTCAACAAAAACTATAGTCAATATTGAGATTTGTTGAAAATATTACCATCAAGTTCAAATGAATTGGAGGACCCGGGCATCGATCCCAGTACCTCTCGCATGCAAAGCGAGCGCTCTACCATGTGAGCTAGTCCCCCTGATATCTAATTGAGCTATCTCTTTAGTAAGATATCTTCAATTCGAATTAAACTATAAAAATAAGAGTTTTGAATTTTGCACAGTATCTTCTCGACTGGAAGAAAAACTTTCATTTTGTTGGGGAAATCTTGGTGATTATTAGATTTATGTTAAAGCACCAAGCTAAATATAGATTTGCAAACTCAGCAATCCATGTCAATATATCTATCATCCGAATTAAGCAGGTTTAAAGTAAAGATAATTCCCTTTCTTGGTTGGGCTGCTATTCAGCAAGTAAAACATTAATGATTTAAAGAGACTTTATGATTTGTTAAGACGTTTGATGAAAGTAAGCAAGATCAAAGATTTCTTTCTGAGCGAAAACTTTGTCCCTCCACAGTCTTTAAACAAAAGCCTAGAGCTAGATTAAAAGAACTGGAGGACCTGGGCATCGATCCCGGTACCTCTCGCATGCTAAGC
>JAAELO010000218.1 GCA_024226555.1 Desulfobacterales bacterium
GAAATAATTTTTCGGTAAAACCAAAAGAATAACAACCGCCATTAATAATAATATTGTACCCAATTTCCATCCTTTGGACCAGCCTATACGCTAGTGAAAAGTGTAACGCTATTTTGTGCAAATAAATTTCATTAATTTTTTTAAACATAGAAATATTAATAGATTAGCCAATCATAGCTTTCTATTCAAAACGCGAAACAATATCACGGTTTTTGGTCACATTACGAATTATGACGTACTTGGATCAAAGGTTAAATGGCGGATAAACGATTTAAATATATGGGATTTGTCATAAATCCGCCTATAAATTTTCAACGGTAAGGTGGTAGAAAACAAATTGGTCTGGAGAAAAAATCAGATCAATGATTGGGCGGAAGATCCGTGAGGAACGTAAGGGCTAGATTAATATCCACGAGGCTGTATTTCAACTCTTTTGCTTTATCAATGCAATCACTACAAATTTCTTCAAACTTACGCATATCACCATTGGTAGCAGCATATATCTGTTCAATCGCTTCCGGCACAAAATCTTTATATTTCTGAATGAAGTCCTCAACTACTATGGGATAAAGCGGTAATACTTTTAGACGACTCAGAATATCCGGATGCTCACTGGTCAGATACGTTCTTACACTGGGCAATCCTGCAAAGACCATAGGGATACCTGCATCAATGATACGTTTAAAATATGGCCAAACCCGGCGGTCGAGATCATTGGTTTCGTCAATAACGATAAAGAAACCGGATAGACTGCAAATCTTTTTCAAATGTGTTGACGTGCGAAAATGGGATGCTACCGCCTCATAATTCAACTCCTGGAGAATTGATGCCAGGATTTCGTGCTTGTTATCCAAGGATTCCAGCCAGACCGTAGTTAACTTTTTGGGTTTGATCAATTCTAAAAATCGGGTTTTGCCAACACCATAGGCACCTTCGATCAGAACACTTTGCCCACGATACATTCGGGTATAAACAGAACGAAGGTAGGATATTCGGCGCTTGTCATTGATAAAAGTTTCTTTCCGGTTATTATCCATGCTCCCCCCCCTTAGCACCGGGCAGTGCAAATTCCTTTTGATGATACCGTCTGTAATCTATTAGAAATGCATTGAACCTTACAAAACCGACTTTTTTAGGGTCTAGTAGTTTAGAACCAAGTTGATCATATCTTGCGATGTTTTTTTCAAAAACAGCTTTTGCTATATTGAACGTAAGTCCGTTATGGTAACAGGAAATAAGTGAATTCATATCAACGCTCATCTCTTTATTCTCAAGATATCCGGCAATCTGTTCAACTTCATTCTGTTTCAGCCTTTTGTCTGCTTTTTTCGTAACAGCTTCAGGTTTATCAGAAGGTCCCTGACATAGCGCTTCACCCAGGCAGATTCCATCATCTTTATAATCAAAAATATAAAGCTTGTTATTGTAGTGGGACACCTTAACCGTTGTACTTTTGTATGCACTGAATTTTTCGGTACCCACAACCACAGTATATTTCTGCTTATTGCTGATGATAGTTTTGTCCCTGGAAACCGTCGCTTTCTTTTTATCAAAACCATATCTCATAAATGCATCCATATCCGTCGGATCAAATTCCAAGGTCTCCTGTTCAGACAAATATTTCTGCAGTTTTTGGCTGGGAACCCATGTTTGAGTTTTGCCTCTCTCAGAAAATCGATGGGGGGCGTCATTGTGTTCCCTTCGATACAGCTCAATCATACGGCTTTCTCTTAACTCCCGGATGGTAATGTTCAGGCAGGTAACTGTGATTTGCTCCTTCTTATTGCCTTTAAAGGTAAAACCAGGCTCGATTTTGGCGATTCTGTTTTCAAATTTTTTGATGATTCTAATCTCAAAATTATGAAGACTGCGGTGGCTTGATTCCAGGTGAACTTTGTGCTTCGGCGATCGTGCGCCGGAAAAGTCAGGGTCCATATAGAACCCATCCGGCATGGAATATTTAATGTTTAATTCGTGGATCGGCCTTTTCAGATTTAAAAAACCTTTGGCACGATCCGGACGAAGTCTGATTCTTTTTTTGGGCAACGGTCCATCCAGTAAAAACCGGGTAAACAGATCTACTGCGTTTTGACTGGTTTCTGAAAAATAGAACTCCAGAACAAACATATACCTTGATCCCGTGTCATAGAATTCAATCACCTGGGGTTTACACCATTTTCCGTTTTCATCTTTGATTTTGATGTATTGAAACTTGCAACCGTCTACCTGTATCAGATCAAAAATCTTCTCAGGATTGAAATAGCCTCTATTCATCTGAGTTTTATCAAAATCAGGTTGTTTCAAATAGAGATCCAGATTTTCCTCCCGAACCAGACGGCGCAGGGCATGTATGGAAATCTTTTTTTGAAATTCTTCTTCCAAAAATTTATGATAATTTGTGATCACACGGGCCTTTTGGGTGATATAAATAAAGCCTGGGTCATTTGCATCGCACGATGCCTTTACCATATCGACAAATCGTTTTTTTTCGTCACAAGTGATAACGCGTGGTCTTCCGCTGCACTTACGTCCCTCCATGATGCCTTGACCTGCAAGCAGCAGTGGTTTTGGAATGATGCCTGTTTTTTTATATTGATCCTTATAATATTTTTTCGCTCGACGTTTAGCAGATCCTTTCTTATTCATGATCTTTTTATGAAGCAGAAACATAAATTGATCATCCAATGGGAGAGTCGACATATCCTGTTCATCCATTTGAATTACCCCACAATATTTTTTCTTTCATCACTTTATTCCAGTACAAAGCGGTTTTTTGTGTCGTCGATTTCCACTCATCACTCTGGGAGATACTGATTTGAAAAAGCATGACGTTAACGGCTTTCTTGTAATCTTCACTGATTATTTCGGAAAAGGGCGCTCCTGATTTTTGCTCACCCAGATGATGAGATACAAATTTTTTAATGTTCAAAGCTGAGAGCGATTTCCCTGTTTTTAAAAAATCGCCCCAAACCCTTCTCTGGCTGAACAGATCCAGTTTTGTCAACGGTCGGGCCTGGGCTTCATTTTTGGGTAACACTTCCCCAATTGGGGAAAGATTATCAATGACCAGAAATGCATCAATCAGCCGGTAAGCATGAGATCTTCCCATATCCCACCTTACCCTGACGTAGCTCTCAAAGCTTTTGAAAGAGAGCTTTTGATAATGACGGCCATCCCGGATCTCCTTCAATGCTTTCCCCACAGAATAAAAGTCTTGCCGATATTTTTTAATCACAGATTCCAGATGAACGAGGCGCTTTTCGGACAGATCAAATTTCTTTGCCATGTTTTGACTGCCTCTCAGATTTTCTTTGTGTTACCGATATGGTTTTTCAAAAACTCGGCAGTATCAACAAAGTCGCTACCGGTTACAACCATGACTAAATCGATAGGATTAAAATTTTTTTCACATTCGAAACATCTTCCCAGATTGGTTTTCGGGTTTGTCGCAGTATGAAACCCATAGCATAATGGGCAGCGAAACCTGAAAAAATTTTTAATGTATCGCGTCTCAAGTCCTAAAATATTAATAACCTGATCAATCCTGATTTCATTCCGGAGCATTCTTAGAAAATCATCCGTGTACAAACCCATAATGTTACCTCCTCACGCTTTAAATTAGCAGTTAATCTATCACTTTTTATTCGATCACATGTTGGAAGGCATCATACATCAAGCTAAACCGGGTTTTATTGCAAATTCGGTGAAAATTGACTTTCCAAAAACGACTCAACCTGAAAAAACCAGCGACACCTCAACAGGCACCGCTTTCTTTTGTGTGTTTTGTACTTTTTTTCTGGGACCGCTAAATGGGCAAGATTTTTAAGAAAGTTCGAAGAGGGGTTATTCTGAAGGGATATCGCCAAGATCGCTTGGTATGCTATGTTAAGGCAGGCTAAAACGGAAACCCAGCGATGTATGGTTGAAGGGGCCAAGGCCCGTCCACTATCCGAATTTTCCGGTACGCCATCATCGGTCATAACAGCGGTTTCGTATGTCTTTTGGTCATCTTCGACATACGAGTTACCGAAATTCAAAATTGTCTGACGAGTGTAATGCTTGTGAGGAATTGCAAAATCCGGAAAATTGGTAAAAGTCTTGTTGCAACCGGTACACCTGAAACGAACCAATGTACAGTAGACAGATGTAATGAGCATTTCGACTATAACGAGAAATCGACGCTCTCTGTATGCATGGATCTTGAAAAGTAATGAATCAAGATTACAGCGCGGGCACGGGGGTAAATCTTTCGAGGTAATTTTATCCTTTTCTACTTTCTCCTGATATGCTTTAATATCTTCTATTGTCGCTGTCAGCGGCATACCTGTATCCCTCCTGTTATTATTTGTTTCTATTCCAAGTAAAAACATTTAATACAGGAGGGATACTTTTTCAATCAAGGGCGGGGTAGATGAGAAATTCCATTTCTTTTTAGGCGGGATATTTTTCGGGATACTGCTTGAAACCTGTTTTATTTTTCAAAAAATAGCATACACGGATTAGATCTACTAATTCAGGCGGGGTATAAGCTTGTTATGCTTGATACTCTATTTCATGAAACTGTCCGTTACACTTTTCACTAGCGTATAACCGATAGGGATAGTTTCACGACGTTCCTATAGTATGTTTTGTTAGCTTCGATATGTCTGTAATGTAATGGGAAATATAACCCTTTTGTATATATAACAGGCAATAATGCCATAATGCACTTTTTGATAGTGAAAAGAGCGATATTGACCCCAAAAACACCCTTATTTGGAGAGATGGTTACTAATATCCAAGCTATTAGCATAATCCGACCTTGGTTATTGGTTAGAACCCAATGCCCCAAATGCAAAAAAGGCAAAATGGTAGTCATTGCAGAAATCCCTGACTTTAATGGTGTTTATAGAAGCAACTCGACCAGGCGCATCACCGTTAAGGAAGGTGCAACATGATATAAAAACCTATAAACATAACTGTCAAAATGTTCCTTC
>JAAELO010000219.1 GCA_024226555.1 Desulfobacterales bacterium
CGATAGAAAAGTATTGCAAGGAGCAATAGCTGAGAAACTAGTTATCCCGTTTAGTGAGTTGATTGAGGGAGATAAGACGCAAATATTGGTCTACTTTAAAGAGCATAGGATTTCATTCTCCCAAAAGCGACTTTATTTGATTCCAATACGGTATCATGGCAGGCAGGCTGCCTATAGTTCTAGGGATACTTCTCATAATAGATCAATGTTTTTTAGAGGTGCCAGAGATCCTATGGTGGATCAGGTTCAAGAGTTAGAGGCCTATGTTTTTAAAGGAAATGGCTTAGGACAGAATAGAGGTTATGGAGGTTTGTATGGAGACAAAATGCTTAAAACTTCGTTTTCAAAAAATAGAAAATTGCGTCACTGAATCATTTTGACTTCAGATTCGAATTCAGCACCTTTATTTTAGTGTTGAGGCATATTTTTACGATTCTAGTCCTTACGATGTTGATTTTATAGCGATTAGAAGTTTGAAAATTTATAAGGGATTTGACCGTGAAAAAGTGACTGAGGGTGTAAAATTTCACCCCGAGCGATTTTTCACGGTCATATCCTTTATAAATTTTCAAACTTTTCGTCGCTTGAATTCATGTTTATTCGCAGCAAAGTAAAAATGTACGTGAATTCAAC
>JAAELO010000220.1 GCA_024226555.1 Desulfobacterales bacterium
GATCTAATTTCTTATTTTGAGGGAACCTATAATAATTAAAATTTTGGATGAAATACAAGGCATTTCAAAAAATAACGAGCCGGTTTTATTACAGTTTTTTTTGGAATAACAATGTATTTCGCCAAAAGAGAGGTTATTAGAGATTCCCTTGAATTATTTTTTTGCACTAAGTGCCAATATAAAGTTTTTGGTTAAGCTTTTTACAAAAAGCTTTGTTTAAGTATTTTTTGAGATGGTTTATAGCTACTTAGTTACCCATAGGTTGAACTGTTTATTCTTGTAAAATTTGGTTTTTCCTCGTTGTGGGGTCAACTTTTCATATCCCTTAACCAGACCTGCAATCTTCCTCGCAACTCTTAGATAACCATCTTTATAGAGGATTTTTCCTGCAAATGCATATCCAACTCTTGTTTTATTAAAAATAACCTTTACACCCTGGTCTCTTAAAATGTTGGCAATGCTCATTGCATCATCATAACGCTTGTCAGTATAAACTATCTGAACAGTAAGCCCCCTCATATCAGCGATGGAATTTCTTGATGGTCTGCTTTTTGATGCAACCCATAGATTGAAGTGTTTATCCTTATAAAATCTTGGAGTACCCTTCTGGGGTTTAACTATTTCAAAATCATTAATCAAGCCAGCTATCTGGTTTGCAGAATCAAGATAACCGCTTTTGTATAAAATTTTTCCTGAATATGCACTATTACCAGTGTCACTTGTTTTATTAAACTTTACTTTTGCTCCGTTATTCCTCAGGATGTTTGCTATGCTCATAGCATCTTCATAGCGTTTTTGAATATATACAATCTGCACAATAAGCTTGTTTAGATTTGCCTGGCTTAAGCGGGATATCTTTTTTTCTGTAACCCAAAGGTTGAAGTGTTTCTCTTTATAATATTTCGGATTTCCAAGTTTGGGTGTAACTTTCTCAAATGGTTCTATAAGGCTGATAATTTTATTTGCAGCGCCCTGGTAACCACTTTTATATAAAATCATTCCAGAATAGCTTAACATGGAATCGCCGATTTTGTTAAAGCTAACTGTTATTCCCTGATCCCTTAATATATTCGCGATCCTCATTGCATCATCATAACGTCTTTGAACATAGACAATTTGAACAACTAACCCGTCAAGACTCTCCTGATCAAGTCTTTTAGGTGAGTATCTGGGTGCTGGTTCGCCTGAGTTTTCAAAAGAACCATTAGATGCTATAGAGATACATGGCAAAAGCAGAATAAGTGACAGGAAAATTATGGTTCGTTTTAAAGTTGACATATTTTTTTAGCTTCTTTCTTTTTTGTTTTATTAGAAAAAATCTGATTTATGTTAACATTTAAGAGTATATAAAAATGAAAAATAAAATTAAAGAAACTGATTTGTATGACCCTGTTAAGAACTATCTTAAACGAATTGGATATAAAGTCAAATCTGAAGTTAAAGATTGCGATATAGTTGCTGTTAATAAACTTGGTGTTATTATTATAGTAGAACTCAAAATTTCTGTAAACCTCAAACTTATCCTTCAGGCAAACACCCGTAAAGCCATGACTGATAATGTTTATATCGGTATTCCTGAAGATGCGGCTGTTTTAAAAGGAAGAACAAAAAGAAGGGAGTTTATAAAACTTTTAAAGCAACTCTCAATTGGATTAATAGTTGTGAATCTTTCAAAAGGGACAGCTTTACCTCTGGCAGACCCGGGGCCTTATAAGCCCAAACAAAACAAGAAAAAAAAAGCTGCTTTGATGAAGGAGTTTAATGATCTAAGGGGTGATCCAAATAGAGGAGGAAGCAGATCAGGGTCTGGTATTATAACAGCATACAGACAAAAAGAGGTTGATGTGGCCGAATATCTCTCAGTTAATGGCCCTCAAAAAGCAAGTGTTGTCAAAGAGAAACTCAATGAACCTAAAGCCTGGGATATTCTATATAATAATGTTCATGGCTGGTTCGAAAAAAAGGGGAAAGGCATATACGATCTTACTAATAAAGGGTGTTCGGAATTTAAAAACTGGAGATCAAAAATCTAAGGTTAAGCTCCGGTACCCCAGGAGAAAAGAACATACTCTTTTTCTGTTTCGTAGAAAATTTCAATGGAATTCCATTCTAACTCCAAACCTAATCCGGAAATAATGTTCGATATTGGTGCTTTATAATTAGCTTCCACAGATTTGGAATTTACAAATACTCCCATTGGATAAGAGTCCTTCTTGTTCTTTTCAGAATCCTTCTCTTTTATTATATACTCCTTGGCACCTTTATATATCCCGTTAATCTCATTTAAAACCCTTTCGGAGTCTATCTCAGTATAAATATATCTACTATACTCAGGTAAAATCCATCTGTTGATAATGTTTTCAAGATAATCTTCTGTTGTTTCCTCTAAATCCCACTCTTCAAAGAAATGTAGTGCATAGTTGGCTAAGCTTATCAATGCTTCCAATGCAGTTTTTACTTCTATTTTTGGGATTATATAAAAATATAAAGTACAATAGCCTTCAGATCTGGTTCTATACTCCACACATTTGATATCTTTATTCTTGGTTCCCATGATGTAGTTCTTTACCATGGGTCGCCAGGACCTTATGTTATGAAGATTAACGTCTTTCATTTGTTAGTAAATATGAAGGGTGCATTAGTTTGGTTGGCTCATAAAACTCATCATGGGTATATTCAAAGCCAAGTTTAATCAGAAGTTTTTTTGATGCAATATTCTTTGGATTATGCCCTGCAAAAAGACCTTTTACTTTAAGATGATCAAAAGCATATTTTACAATGCCTTTTACAGCTTCAGTTGCATAACCTTCCCCCCAGTTTTTTGAACATATGTGAAATCCAATCTCATAAATCCCCTCTCTTATGTTATAAGTCCTTAAACCACAGGCACCTATAAATTTACCACTTTCCAGATTAAAAACCGGCCAGTATTGAACACCAAACTTGATATCTTTTTTGATCTCATTCAATAATTTTTCTTTTACATCTCTTTCAGAAAGAATACCTTTTCTGTCAAAGAGTTTAGTAACTTTCAAATCTCCCCAAAGCTCTTTAGCCAAGGGATAATCATCCTCACTCCATCTACGAAAAAAAAGACGATCTGTTTGTAAAAAATACTTATTGTTCATTTAACTGCCATTTCTGCTTTTTTTAATAAAATCAGCAACTAATTTACTATGCGTCATCGCTATCAGGTGTCCGCCATTACTTATTATGTGAGCATCGCTATCAGGGTAAATAACTCTGTCCGTTTCACCATGAATTTTACAGACTTCGCCCTTATAACCTTCCAGGCCTTTCCAGAGAAAAACGGCATTACACATCTCTCTTACAAAATCGCTGTCTGCATTACCAAACATTTCAAGAATTCTGTTATCATTGTTGAATTTGAGTGATAATTCTTTAAAAAGGTCAAGTGGGGTAATATTAACAAAAATACTTAAATTTTTAAGTATGGAGTTAATTTTATCAGGTGTGGTTGCACTTCCAATCAGTAAAATTTTTTTTATCTCTAATTTCCTTGCAATTTCAATGGCTATAATTCCGCCTAAAGATGACCCCCCAACAATATCATGGTTTGTAATTTTGTGTTGATGGATTATTCTTTCAGCGACGTCTTCAATTGTTTTTTCACCATTGTAGGAAGGCCAGTCAGTAAAAATAACCCCTTTGATATTGTCATATTCCTTACTCTGGTACATTGAAGAATCTGCACCCATGCCTGGTAAAATGAAAGTCCGATCCATTAAATTTCCTTTGCGCAAATGATAAAGGTTTCTGAATCAATTCTAATAGTATCTGAAAGTGAAGCATGATTGTATCCAACACTGTATTTATCGAAAGCTTCATAGAGATGAAGGGATAGTGGTCTGTATTTTTCAGGAAAGCAAACCCACTCCTGACCTTCCAAACCTAAATACCAATACCCATCAAGCGTTATTCCTTTTGTAAAAGTAATCCAGCGCCAGTTATCAACTCCATCGTTATTATGTCCATAGATAGCATCACACGAAAGTTTTTCTGAGATGGACAGGATTTTCTCATCATGAAAACCATCATAATCACAGCATAACATGACTAATCCATCTTTTAAATTGGAAACTGTGTATAGTTCCAATTCTTCTTCATAGGATGCTTTTTGTAACTCTTCAAGTTTTTTTGCTCCTTTAAAGAGATCAACAATATAGAACTCATTATAAAGGTAGGAGACAAGTGCATCAACCACATCCTTTTTATCTGCCCAAATGTGAGATTCTATTGAATATCTGCTCATTTTTTTAAGCTCTTATTTTTTTATAAAGATAATCTCTATGAAAAACATATGGCAGTTTTAAATTCGATACTTAATCTTGTTACTTCAAAAAGCGTAAACCATACTAATTTTTCAATATGCAAATTCTCTTCAGAACCAATCAATTCATTCAGTTTTTTTGCTTCATCGTCAGAAAGTTGATTTCCATCAAGCTTTATATCAAGTTTTGGTGCAATCTCTTTTAACTCATCAAGTAACCTGTAACTCGAACCAACTAATCCACCTGGAATTCTTTCCTGATCAGTTTCATCTATTAATACTTCATCAAAATCAATTGGAAGATAAAATCCTTCTGCATCTGAATGACATAAGAGATGACTTGAAAACATCATTGATTCCTCTTCAACAAATGGGTCCCGTGCAGGGTCTTCACCATCTGAAACTTCAACCGGAATCCAATCAGGATCATTAACAACTCTTGCATAAACTCTTCTTAGATGGTGAATGAATGAGTAAGGAAAGCTATTAAGTTCACTTCTTCTACAGAACTCAGGAAGTACCTTTGGTTCTTTATGCTCAGGCAGGGCATTTTCAGCAAGAACCTCATTCACACCTTTAAATGAATCTAATAACCACCCAGCGCCTTCAGAATCATTAATTACTAAATCGGCTAACATTCCAATCTCTACTGATAGTCCCATTTTTTTGATATCTCCAATGAATTTTTTTTTCGATATTATATGGGATAAAGATTAAAGTGAAATGATATATTTCACAACTGTTTGTTTTTAATCTTGTTATCTTATTCTTCGATTAATTGATGTAATGATAAAATAAAAAATATTTACTGGGTACAAATCAGAGTTACATATGGGAACCTCTAATAATTAGAGTTTCTGATGAAAAACAAGGCATAACAAAAAATAACGGGTTGATTCGTTTATAAAAAGCTTTAATTTTATAAGTTTACAGTTTTATTTTTGATAACGATGTGTTTCGCAAAAAGATCAGTTATTAGAGGTTCCCATATGTAAAAGGATGTAAATATGCACCAAAGCTCTTTGCATTAGTGCATTTTAAATTGATTAGGGAGCATAAACAAGATTTGGGTCCAGTTTATAAGTCCATGGAGCCCCTGAGTTTTTCCAACCGTCTAAAACACGCTTACCCAAATTATAACTTGTCTTAACTTTTAAAGCATTACCTTCAAAACCATCTGTTACACTATATAAATTTTTAAATCCTGATTTTGCAAGCATGTTTACAGCAGCTGCACTTCTACCACCTGACCTGCACATTAAAAAAATCGTATCAGTTTTTTTAAATCTTTTTTTAACCTCTTTAACAAAGTCTTTGTTCTTAGTCATTGCTAATTTTTTTTTTGACTTATTAACTCCAGTCAGGAATTTAAACGGAACATTGGCTGCCATGGGAGCATGTCCAACAAAAATATACTCTCCAGAGGTTCTAACATCCAGTATTTTTATTTTATCAGAATTTGTATGCCATTTAGCAAAAGCTTGCTGAGCTGTAACATATAACCCTAATACCGTTTGCTTTTTTGTAGGTAGCGATTTTGCGAAAGCCACTGAAGAAAAACATAAAACCAAAGACAGAATAATCAGATCCAACCAAAATTTTTTTCTCATTTTTTTCTCCTTATTATTAATAATAACTATTTTTACTCATTCCCATTTTGAGCCTAATAACTGCCTTTTGAACGAAATACAGGCCCTTGAGTAATTAAACAATATCTTTTAACAAAATAAACCAAATACTAACAGTTAAATATTGTAAAGATGAATTATTTGGCTTTGATTTTATGTTCTCTATACATAGTCCATTACGATAACTACAACCAGACGGTACTACACGTCTGGTCTTACCATTGACTCAATAAAATTTAATTTATTTTCAAGTTATAAATTAACTTTAGGGAATCTCTAAAAACTGCTCTTTGACTGAACTACTTTGTTATTCGAAATAAAAAACTGTTATAAAATCGGCTCGTTATTTATTTCTCATCCTTGTATTTCAATCAAATTTCTATTTTTAGAGGTTCCCTTTAGGGAATTAGAACCAAACAGTGCAAACATTTTTTTTGTTATTTCTTACAGAAATGATTTAAAGAAATGGAACGTAGATTTCTTAAGTTATAGGGTATTTGAGGTTTCTTTTTTATAGAATAAATTTAAGTGGGTACGTTAGAAAACGCACCCACCTATCAATGTTAAACCAACTAAATATCTGTAATCTTATTAGTTAATTTCTCTACAATGAGTAGCTTAGAGTAAAACCTAGTCCCCAAAGGGTACCCTTGCTAGATAGTGAAACATCATCCATTTCAACAGTGTTGCTTACTTCTCTTTTGGAAGTACTTACAACATGCTGAAAAACAGAGTCAAGAGTCCAGTTTTTTGAAATATTCCATCCAAATCCAAGATTGAAAACATTTCGATCTGTATCCGGCCATCCAAAATCGAAGGTTTCATTAGGTACAGGAGTTGGGTCATATGTGTAACCAGCTCTTAAAGCAAAATTACTTAAGAGCTTCCACTCTGCACCAATTTTATACTGTATGGTATCTTCCCAATTACGAGCATGATTTTTTGTCTGATCAATAACCGGGGAAATATTAATATCAATCACCTGTCTTTCCAATATACTCCAGCGTGTCCATGTTGCATCAAATTCAACTGAAAAATTTTCAGAGGCAAAGTATCTTACTCCAGCCTGAGCAGATTCAGGATGATCGTACTCCATAGATACTGTACCCTCGTATACAGTTCCTGTGTTACTAGTAAAAAACGCTTCTCCAGTAAAATCAGTATCTGTTCTGCCTCTGTATGTTAGCCCAAGTGAAAGAGAGTTAACAGGACGATACATAACCCCGGCATTAAAAGAATAGTTAAAATCATCCTTTGCTTCTAATTTCAGAGTAGAGCCATCAGGTAATGTTTTCTTGGCTTCTGATACTGATTGTCCCAGACTTACTCCAAAACCAAATGAAAGTTTATCATTTATTTTAAAACCAAGAGTTGGGTTAACAACCATTCTTCCATAATATGATTCCGTTGCATATCTTGCCCCGGGATTTAAAGTAAGATCTTCATTCCATTTAACATGGAAACCATATGGAGAATACATGGCAATACCTAAAAAAGTATTATCACTTAAAGGCATGGAAAAACCTGCATGGGGAATAATGGTATCACTGTCTTCTGTTCTAAAATTATCTACCGCACCTGATTGGGAGGTATCGCTAAAATTTTCAACTTCAATTTTTGGATGATAACCCATTCCTCCAATTGTAAACATAACCTTGTCATTTAGTACAAGACCTGCTGGATTGTAATACACTGCAAACGGATCGTTTGAATATGCTGCAACCGCTTCAGATTGCGACATAGCATTTGAACCAATTCCGAATGTTTGAACATTTCCTGCATAACTGTATGTAGTTGTCAGGAACAAAACCGTGATACTCAATAAAACCTTTTTAAACATTTTACTACTCCTACTAAAGAAAATTAAAACATTACTTCTAATAAACCGAACAATAGTAAAATTATTTTCTTTAACGAGTCTTCACAAAACGCATCGATGTGGAGACACTCAAGAAATTAATTTTATTTTACACTGATTAAAGCGCAAACATTAAGTTCAGATTAAAGGTCCTGTCAATAGGATATTTTTGGTATCAGAATATGGGACAAAATTCAGGATTGCTACGTCATTCATGACTCAAAACAAAATTTATATTCTAAAGATTGTTTTCTAAACATAATTTATTTTATATTTTCAAGTTAGCTTCATAATTTGAATGTACAAAGAACTAAAATATTCCTAAAGGGTTGATTAGTACAGATATACAAATTTATTTCATTTTGTTAAACAATTTTTAATATATTCGAAATCCACTGCTGAGTTGACAGGTCAACTTGCACAAACTGGTAGAAAAGTAAACACTGTTTCGAAGTTTAAAATGCGTGATTTTTGATAATCGGTTGCAAGGATTTGAGTTTCTAAAATGTAATTATTTTTTTATATATGAACATGATTATTTTTACCGGATTTGAGTATTTAAAATAAACACCTGATACACCGCTAATCATTGTTATTGACGATTATATTATATAAATGCAAACTAATTAAGATGTGATTCATTAAATTATATAAATAAATAAACGGAGTCGTCTTAATTTGATAATTGCATCAAATATTAAAACGATTTTGTTATAATCACTAATATAGTTGGTTAAATTTATTTGGTAAGATGTTCTCACTTGTGAATACTAACTCAGTGTCAGTGTTATAGTATAAAAATCTGATTTCATATCAAGGCTGAGTATTCTGTATATAACACATATGGACATTGTTTCTATATATTCGCATCAAAATAATAGAGGTGATTCACTGTATGCAATAATAATGTAAACGGAGTCATCCAAATTGAAGTTACTTCACTTTTTTTATAAGGATAACATTGTTGGATTAAATAGGTTTTCTATTATGGGAATAATTAGAACTTTGGTTGAATTACAAGTTTGAGAAAATTGCAGAATAGAACTTGCCAAAAAACTTTTACAACAAGATTTCAAACTGTCAGGAGTTGCCCTGAAGTAAGGTTTTTTTGACCAAAGTCACTTTCACCGGCATTTCAAATCAACAACAATCCTGCATAGCTGCTTTTTTTGTCCACAAAAATGATGTATTTTGATCAAACAGTTTGCTGCCAGAGGCCTGATACAAGTCGCAAAATTATTTTTATTGGCTTTTATTCTGCCTAAATGTTTTTAAGTTACTTAGGGGAACCTCTAATAATTAGAATTTTTGATGAAAAAGAAGGCATAACAAAAACAACGGGTTGATTCGATTATCAAAAAGGTTTTATTTTATAAAGTTTACAGTTTTATTTTTGATAACGATGTGTTTCGCAAAAAGATCAGTTATTAGAGATTCCCTTAGAAGAGTCCTTTAAATTTACTGGTCTGGTTTTATGTCAAAATGAAAAGTTTCCTGATAGAAAAAAACGGATA
Organism: Desulfobacterales bacterium; assembly: GCA_024226555.1. GTDB lineage: Bacteria > Desulfobacterota > Desulfobacteria > Desulfobacterales > JAAELO01 > JAAELO01. The sequence goes on from JAAELO010000220.1 coordinate 9,292, forward strand.
GCCTCCGGCTGTATAGCCGGAGGTTTATTCTAATTATAAGTTACCAATTGCTACCTTACTTCTCCAAACCACTTTCTGTATATTTTGTCATATTCACCATTCTCTTTTAATGTAAGTAAGGCTTCATTGACATTTTCTCTATGCAAACTTCCCGGTGGGAAAGCGATACTGTATCCCTCTTTTTTAAAAATCGGTCCCACAACTTTTACTACTCCTGAACCTTTTGTATTGGCATAATATAAAAGAGCCGGAGAGTCGTAGACAACAGCATCTAGTTTACCAGATTCCAGAGCTTTATAAGCTTCTTCAATTTTCTTATATTCATAGAGTTTTACACCCTGATTTTTTAAAAACTGAGAAGCTGTTGTACCAGCCAAAGTTCCTGTTTTCTTACCAGGAAGATCTTCAGGTCCGTTGATGGTTCCTTCAATATGATTGATTGTTAAAGATGAAGTAATTGTTGCTGTAAAACTTGCAAATATGAAAAGGCCTATAATAATCCACAGCAATCCAAATATCCTGCCAAGTTTTCCTTTGGGTGTCCTGTCGCCATAGCCCACAGTTGTGCATGTTACAGTGGACCACCAGATTCCTTCCCATACTCCTTTAAAGTAAGACTCAGGAAAATCCTCACTATTATTTTTCTTTTCAACGAACCATATGATATGGGCTGAAATCAAAATCAGAATTATGAAAAAACCAATACCTTTGAGAAAAGATGGCGAGAAAATGTTTGATAAAATATCAAGTATAGTTGATTGTTCTTTCTCCTGAATAAGAATCTGAAGACCTGAATCAAAAAAAACATGGGAAAAATCCAGGATTTTCTCCCTTTCTGATGTGAGACTGATACCTGCAACACCAAAATCTGCTTTTCCGGCTTTAATAGTTTTAAGAAGCTCAGGTGTGGAGGTTGTTTCGACAAATTTATAATCATAACCTGTAATTGAATTTATTTTTTTCCATAGATCAATGCTGAATCCTTTATAAGAACTACCTTCTTTCATTACAAAAGGTTTAAACTCTTTTGTTGCAACA
>JAAELO010000221.1 GCA_024226555.1 Desulfobacterales bacterium
CATTCACAAAAGGTTCAGTTTTGATTATATAAGAGAAATTTGTAACTATTGAAAAAAGACTTGTTACCTTCTGTAAAACAAAAACAAAATTAATGGATTTTATTGTTGCAGTTTCTGTTGCTATTGCTGTTGTGTTAAATTATTTTTGGAAGATTTTAACTCATACTGTTCTTACTTAGTTGTTTTGTTAATTAGATGTATATCTTTAAACTCTTATTTGTCACTTATGCGATGCAGAGTTTAAGTAATTGAATCTTTTAAATTTTTTAATCTTGGTCATACCCCAGCTGGGGGTATGAGTAAATTTGTTATGATGATGAGTTTTTACAATAGAAAAAGTGCTATTGGAGGGAAAATTACTCTCGTAAAACTGCCAAATCAGACAAATTCAGAAGTTTTCGAAACTCACTTTTTCCTTCCCAAATAAATTCTCGCTTGATTTTATATAGATTCTGTTAGAATCTTATTTTCATAGTTGCTTCTTCACGTTAGATTTGTACTTAAACTCTTTTATTATGGTTTATGTTTATTACTAAGTGCATAACGAATATACATTGCCTCTGTTTTATGTGTGTTACAATACGATAAAAACACAGCGATCGACCGATTTTTGCCAAAAAGTTAAGTGTATACTAAGGGAAAATTGCCAAAAATCGGCCAAAATCGGTGGTTTTGAAAAATTTCCAAAACCTCCTGAAATAGTAAGACAAAGCTATAAGAAGCCTTTTGATCCAATCGGGGGGTTAATCGGACCCCTATTTCACCATAAATAAA
>JAAELO010000222.1 GCA_024226555.1 Desulfobacterales bacterium
CTTACAAGTAAAAGCAAAAGCCCGTTGGACTGAAGAGGGTGAAAGGGTCACCAAATATTTTTGTAATTTGGAAAAGAAACGTCAAGCAGCACAAGTAATGAAATCAGTAAAAACAAAAACAGGAACCATAGTAAACAACCCAAAAGATATGCTTGAAACAGTTAAACTTTTTATACTGATTTGTTCAAAAATGAACCTACAGACACTGCAAGGCAAGACGAACTGCTTTCTAAAGTAGATAGCAAACTCTCTGATTCCGAAAGAGAAGGTTGTGAAGGACAACTAACAAAAAATGAATTATTCACAGCACTTTCAAAGATGAAAAATAACAAAACACCAGGCCTGGATGGTATTCCAGTTGAGTTTTATAAAACTTTCTGGAATATCATCGGGGAACATTTTACAAGAGTTGCTAATACCTGCTTCGAGCTAAAACAACTTTCCCATTCTCAGCGTGTCAGCCTAATTTCAACCCTTTATAAAAAAGGGGACAAATGTGATCTTGGTAATTGGAGACCAATAAGCCTGCTCAATGTCGATTACAAGATTATTTCCAAAACCCTTGCTAATCGTTTACGAAATGTTTTATCAAGCATAGTTTCTGAAGACCAAACATGTAGTGTGCCAAAGAGATCTATTTTGTCAAATGGCCATATATTAAGAGATCTCATTTACTATGCTGAAAATGAAAATCTCCCCGCAGCTCTTTTATCTCTCGATCAAATGAAAGCATTTGATCGAGTAAATTGGAATTTTCTTTTTAAAACTTTAGAATCATTTGGTTTTGGGCCACAATTCATTTCTTATATCAAAACTTTGTATAATCATATTGGTAGTTGTGTTAAAGTAAATGGGTTCATCTCTGCCCCATTCACCCTTGAAAGGGGAGTGAGACAGGGATGTCCCCTATCCCCTCTCTTGTATATTATAGTTTCAGAAATTTTTGCCATATCTGTTAGGAAAAACAAAAATATTACTGGTATCACCATCAAAAATGTTGAGTTTAAAATTACCCAGTATGCTGACGACACAACAATTATCTTGCAAGGTGAAAAGTCCATTACATCAA
>JAAELO010000223.1 GCA_024226555.1 Desulfobacterales bacterium
AGGTACCTGGGGATGTGCCGCGCTGGAGGGTATACTTTTTCGGACTTCTAGTCTAGCCAAGGGTATACTTTTTTGCAATTTTGGTCTAGCCAAGGGTACCATATTTGACAATGGAGCGGTCATGCTTTCAGCTTAAGCAGCCTTGGAAAGGAGAAATTTCGTCCTACCCATTTTTATAGAAACTGACAAAAGAAAAAAGTCAACCTTTGAAATTATCGCCTTAAGACCAACAATTCCGTGCGTATTTGCCTAGCCAAGGGTATAATTTTGGCAGAAATTGGTCTAGCCAAGGGTACCATTTTCTTTTAAAAATTAGTCTAGCCAACGGTACCATTTTGAATATGCCGGCGGCAGACCCCTACTCAAAATTGAGCCAAGAACCCCCCCCTCGTGCACTCTCCTCTCCGCCCTATCTCAGCAAAATATAGAAGATGTATAGAATATTAATTTCAGCATTTCGTCTGAAAACCAATTTGTCGTAAAGATCAGAATCATGAAAGCAGGATTGGATTCAATTTTCGAAATTCAA
>JAAELO010000224.1 GCA_024226555.1 Desulfobacterales bacterium
GGATTGTAACGAGTTCGCGAGATGCGAGCTAGGGCTTAGTCCCATATTTAATTTGAATAAAGTTCGTCAGTCCCGAAAATGTGTTCGCAAAAGCGCAGATGTCAAACAAAAAAAAAGGTGACGAAGTTTCGCTAGATGTTGGCAGTTGTCAACGTTTTTTTGTCGAACAAATGAATGGTTTTGTTTCCATCAAATCAATATATTCAGAGCGTCGGTGAGTTTATTGGAGTGGGTTGGGTTGCAAATGTGTTTTTTGTCATTTTTGGTTTTTTGGAGTAATTTTTTCAACTCTCAGTTTTCATACCCTCCGGCCATTTTATAATTGTAAATTTTTGGAGTTTTTACACCCCCATGCTATACGTCGTATAAATAGCTTGCGCATCGTACAATTCAAATTGTCCAAAATGGGAATCCATTTTATTTTCATTTTTTCACATTTTTTCCGTTTTTTTTTTTTTTTTTTGTTTTTTCCCGGTTTTGTTGAGAAAAAAAGACAATAAAAAGTGAGCAAGAGATGAAAATGAGTACGTGTGGAAACTTTAAACATGAAGGAGATAACAACGAATAGCCACGAGGTAAAGATTTGGCCATGATGGTTCGAAGTTGCGGGAAATTAATAAAATTCCAATATATTCATTTCCAATTGAATCCATTTGAATTGTTTGGAACCTCAAAAATGACTGAAAAGCTTGACTACTCGAGTGTCTTGACTTGTTTCAGGAGGTTCATAAAGCGAAAACAGAAGCGCAACGAGCAAGATGAGTGTGTTGACAGTGTTATTGGTGTTCGATTCGAGGAGACTCAGGAGATCTGCAGATCTCA
>JAAELO010000225.1 GCA_024226555.1 Desulfobacterales bacterium
ACTACCGGCAAATGATAATCAATGTTTATTGCATCCCTGAGCTCATCCAGGAACTAGGCTTCGAAACGGTTGTTAAGATTCAAATAGTGTAACGCTTTTCTTCTTTTAGTAAAAGAACTTGAAATTGCAGAATTCCTAATAAATACAGTATATTATATTGCTTGCAATGTCGTATCACTGTTACAAAATAGTGTAACGCTTATAGAAAATTTCTAATTTGGTACAAGGGGAAAAAATATTCTGGAAAACCCAAAGGCATATTGTTAATAATAACAAATGCTTAAAGGCATTAAAAATAATATCGGTAGTTTACAGGTAATGGTAAAAATATCGGAAGGTTATAATGATTTGTCCCCAATTGGGGACATTTTTCACTAAATCAATTTTGGCACTCTTTTAAAATAAAAATAGCACTGAGTCAAGCATCAGCTGATGGATGTATAAAATTGCAAAAGCCTTTTTTTTGGGGCGGGGTATGCAGGGTATGTTTATTACTTTTTGGGCGGGATACTGCGGCGGGGAAATCGAGCGTTACACTATTTCGCTTCTGGAAATGGCAAAAAGCGTTACACTATTTGAATCTTAGCACACGGTACCG
>JAAELO010000226.1 GCA_024226555.1 Desulfobacterales bacterium
TAGAAAAAAATGAAGTGTCAAAAAAAATTCTACCATTTTATGACGACTGACCTCGTATCGTTTCAAATCGAACCTCATCAAAGTAATAAATTCTTTTTCTTTAATTTGGACTCCTTTTAATTGGAGTGCCGGCGGTTAATTCGATGGAGTCCGATCCAATTAAAAACTCTTTTGATCCGTCCAAAATGTGTGATTTTCAAAATCGATTTCGACTAATCATTTCCTCTTTTTTTCCAAATCGAAAACATATGTTTAAGATTTATCATGCATTTTGAGCGCCATGGCAATTCAACTCAAAATTCAATTTAATTTTCCAAAAGGAGTCCAAATTAAAGAAAAAGAATTTATTACTTTGATGAGGTTCGATTTGAAACGATACGAGGTCAGTCGTCATAAAATGGTAGAATTTTTTTTGACACTTCATTTTTTTCTAGTTTTTCTAGAGTCGCGAAGGTTTTTTTTACTACTCGAATTTCGGCACGAATTTATGAAATAAATCCCAAATGCTTCGAAGATTTATTTTAATATATGTAATTTATTGGATAATTCCTAAGTATTATTTCCATGCATTTGGGGCTTATTTCGTAAATTCACATCGAAATTCGAGTAGTAAAAAAACCCTTCGCGACTCGGGAAAAACTAAAAAGAAAATGAAGTGTCAAAAAAATTGCTACCATTTTAACGTCAACGGATCTCGTATCGTCTCAAATCGGACATGGTTAAAGTAATCAATGCTTTGTCTTCGATTTGGAATCCTTTTGATTTATATATACAATTTGGGATCGGAAGAATTTGAAATTGAAAATCGTTCTCGAATTTGACCACTCGATTTGAATAATATTGGATAAAATGAAGGCGAAATGCGTGTCATTTTCACGCATTGGCAAACTCCAAAAAGGGAAAGTAAAAAAACGGGGTTGCCAATGCGACAACTGTGACTTTTCGAAATTAGTGCATTTCAGACGCCAACACAATGGTTCAACTGAAATGCAACGGCCTCTCCAAACAGGTGTGAAGAGAGAAGTAAAATTCAAAAAAAGTTGACAGAGTTTCCCCTGCGCCGGCGTTTCCCCTTTTTTGGTTTCAGTATTTCCCACTTTTTTTTAACACCAGGCAAATCCAATGGCGATGCAACCAAATCATATCGAAATTTTATCGTATTTAGATTGACATGAAGTGATGATATTTTGGAATACGTGCATCAAATTTCGCAAAAAGAATTTTTATTGGATGGAAACATTTGTTCCTCAAAATACGTGCGTATTCTCTTGCGACTTTTTTCAATTTTTTGGTGGCACGCATTTGAAGAGTCATGCCGCGCA
>JAAELO010000227.1 GCA_024226555.1 Desulfobacterales bacterium
GGAAACGAAACCCACCGCAGTTATTCCCGATGGGGACGGCGACGTGGCGATGGAAAACAACCAAGCAAACACAGAAAACATGGAACTGGTGAACCGTAAAAGATCCATGGCGGAAAGTGCCGCGAGTGATACAACGGGCTCTAAAGGGAACCCGCAGGTTGTCAGCTCGCAATCAACGACTGGTTCGCAAGAACAAGTCGTCATCTCAGCTCCTCCTTCCAAAAAAGTCAAAGAAAATGTACCACCGAAACCGCCTCCACCGCCACCGCGTACGTTAACATCAAATAAAAATAAAAAGAAAAAGGCACCGGAAGCCCCTAAAGGGACATCGTCTGCGAAAGTAAAGAAATCGGCAAACGAAAAGAAAGCATCGAAAGCGAAAAAGAAAAGTAAGAAAGGAAAGAAACCAAATGTTTCCCAAGCCCCAGGTAATTCTGGTGCACAGGATATCTCTCGGTGCAAATCTATACCCTACACGGGTACCGGTGTCGCACTGAGTATTGGTTTCGATCACCGA
>JAAELO010000228.1 GCA_024226555.1 Desulfobacterales bacterium
CAGTTCATGGTCGAAAAGTCTTTAGCAAAAGTTCTTTGAATGAGTGAGTGGTTTCCGGGCGGAAGGGTGCTCTTGCGCCAACGCACAAGGTTTTGCGCCAACACGCTGAGGCCAGGGCCAAACCGAAGCACGGCCAACCCTGCCGAAGTACGGCCAGCCCGACCGAAACACGGCCGGCGCACAAGGCTCAACACGGCCTCTTGTCGCGACCGATGCACGGCCCCCTGCAATAGCTGACGCACGGCAAAAGGCCCAAGCCCTCCGCACACCCAACAAATAGCAAAACCTTCTCCGAAGCGAGGCGGAGTGATTAAACCACGAAAATGTAACACACTACACCAGCCAATGCCGCACTGCAGGGTTTTGATCTAAAGGTAAAATGATTATCTTTGGCAGAGAAACAATTTCGTAACGGCAGCGGTGAGTTGCGGCACAGGCCATACCGCGGGACCGTTGGCAAACATTAAAAAAAACAGACCCATGACACCAAAAGAGAAACTGATCAAGAAACTTTTGAAACAACCAAGGGAGTTTACTGATATTGAATTAAACGAATTACTAAATGATGAATCATTTTCAGCGAAAGACTTACGTCCAATATTACTTAAATTATTTGATAAAAATGAAGACACCATAAAGAATGATTCAGGAGCAGATAAAGGAATAATGGGAAAATGGAACAGAAAAAGTTTCAGGAAACGGGAAAAACTATTCTGGAAAAGAATAAATCATGGAAAAGTATCAAAACTAATACTGGCAGAAGGAGACTCTTGGTTTGAGTACCCGAAATTTATAACAGAAATAATTGACCATCTGAATAAACGGAAAGATTATGCCATAAACAGTTTGGCATATGGTGGTGATTGGATATCGAATATACTTTTTGAACAACAATATATTGAGAAACTATCATTAATCAAACCAGACGTTTTTTTAATTAGTGGCGGTGGTAATGATATTGTAGGAGGCAAACGCCTTGCCCAATTAGTTAAAAAAAGGAAAGAAATTGAATTGCCTGTTGATATTGATTTAAATAGTCATGAAGGAAAATTTGAATTCTCTGGAGAGTGCTTTAATAATGAATTTTATACACTACTCAGACTATTTAGACTCCAATACAAATTACTTTTTAAAAGTATAAAACTAGAAACTAAAAAATTTCAAGACTTAAAAATAATAACCCAAGGTTACGATTATGCTATTCCAAGTTCAAAAAACGGGTTTGGCTTTAACATATTTAGGATAGCAAGACCAATTACAAATTATTTTATAGGTAATGGTAAATGGTTAAACACACCCTTATTACTTAGAGGATATAATAATAGAAAAGAAAGAATTGCTATTGTACACGGTATGATTGAATTATTTAATAATATGATTATTGAAGTAGGTAATGAATATGAAAATGTTTATCACATTGACAGTAGGGGCTACGTGAATGAAAGAAATGGTTGGTATAATGAATTACATCCGAAATCACATGAATTTAAGAAAATAGCATCAGTTTTTGAGAAATGTATTGAAAGCAATGATGTGAATAAAAAAATTTATAAAGTAATTGAAGAATAACGTTTGCCAACCAAAAATATAGTGCATTTGGC
>JAAELO010000229.1 GCA_024226555.1 Desulfobacterales bacterium
AAATTCATATCTCTTTCCCATTTGATTGTGAATAAAGGAAGGATACAATATTTATGTTATCACATATTTCCTTCAATCTTCCGGACTTCTATGAAAAATCGGAAATCTCAGACCTCGATCTTTACTGTTAAATTAAATTTCTATGGGAATATGACCTTTTCTCTATAAAAAGGAGGATAAATATTATGTTATAATCTGTTTGTTTTTTGAGGGAGTTGTTGTATCTTGAAGCGTACTAAAGGAACGCTACATGTGGATTTGTGTTTATGTTCCAAAAAAGAGTTCAATTTCAAAAAACAAAAATACAAACAGCGCACCTCACTTTATCTTTTGACGTATCTTTTCATTCCTCAATATTTTTTTACATTAATCTAATCGCTTGATCCTTCCAATCCCTAACCATATTGGATGACCTATTCAAAACTTTATGCCGATAATTCCTTCGGAACTCGATAAATCCTTTCCATCTCTCTACACACAATCTCAAATGACTTAATTAATCTGCCGTGCGTATATACTGTCATATGCACGCATCAGCCGTAGAGATGTGTAAATTACCTATGGTTTTGGAGATGTGAGTAATGTCCTTCGATATACTCGGGATCGAAGCGTATTAGTTTCATATCTCTCCCTGCAAAGTAAGTATAATTGGTAGGGATCGTATCGAAACTTGGATATGATATTCGACAGATTTTGTCGGTCTTTTTTTAATCTGTGAAGTGTGTACTTCGATCCCTG
>JAAELO010000230.1 GCA_024226555.1 Desulfobacterales bacterium
CTCGGCCTCCTCAGCAGCAGCAACAACAACAGCAGCGGCAGCTGCAGCAACCGCAGCAGCAACAACAACAACATCAGCAGCAGCAGCGGGACCCGACACCTCCTGGCCCCCTCGTGGGTCCCCTCCCCGGGGCCGGCTACTGCCCCCCCCGGCCTTCTTCTCCCGCTGTCACTGGCTCCGCCCTGCAAGCGGGACACAGCGCTGCCTTTGGCCTTTCCTGGCCTGCCTCGCTCTCCTCGCCTACCAACCGGCTGGCCTTGGCTCCGTCCTCTGGCTCTTCCTCGGGCCCTCTGGACGCCCCCATCCCTCACGCTTTCGGCGGGTCTCCTCCCCCGGAGGCGTGCCGGCTCCCTGAAGTCCGCGTTGCCAACAGGCTTCCCGTTGGGGATCACGCCCCTGCCTCGCTTGCCCAAGTTGAGCCACCTGCCTCACGCGGCCAAGAGGCCGCCGCCGTGTCGCCATTTCGCCCTGTGTCGCCATTCCGCCGGGCGGATTCCCCCTCCCAGTGGCGTCCGCCCGTTTTTAGCCCAGTGGGCCCGCGTGGAACCGGTGGCCGCCAATACACCCCCACTGGGCGCCCTGTCGGGGCCTCTGGCCCGACTCGGGGCTGCCCCAGATCCACCTCTCCTCGTGAGGGCTCCGAGTGGGGGCTGGGTCACAGCCCCTGGTCTAACGACCCTCTCAGTCGGTACAACGATGGTGGTGGCAGTGGGGGTTTCTCTCACTGCGCCCTCGGTCTTTGCCCCGGCCTCGACTCCCCTCCCGCCCTCCCGCCTCCGGCGGAGGATGTTGCCCACTACCATTCGTCCTGCTTCTCCCTCCCTGCTCACCCCCGGGCCTCCCGGGCTGACGCCGTCTGGTCGGCCTTCCAGCCCCTTCCTGCGGGCCTTATCGTCTCCCGCCCGTCCTCGCCCGTTGCTGCCCCGGCTCGGGGCCTGTTGGGTCTTC